>JAZRCG010000021.1:0-29340 GCA_045659645.1 Bacteroidaceae bacterium
GAAAATCTTTCAAAGAACTCTTTCTTCATTTGCGCAAGGAAACCAACTCCGCCGGTTTGTAGGAGTTGTTCCCGTTTTGCGAGTGCAAAGGTAGGACTTTTCTGCAAACTGGCAAAGAAATGGGAAAGATTTTTTAAGAAAGATTAGAAAAAAGAGTGTAAAAAGGACATTCTTGAAGAGATGAAGCAAAATACACCTTATATATAAATATGCGCGTGAGAATATCAGAGTAACAATACCAAGGAGGTTAATGAAATTTGCTAAAGAACTTGGGAAAAACAAACAGAACTATGCACAATCCGGCCTCCGCATTAGCATATGAAGCAATGCGAAGACCGGTAATATGCTTGCAAGAAGCCTGCACGAAAAGCGTGGCAGTGCTTTATTCTATATCAACGTTCTCTCTTCAGTTCGTAGTCGGATTTTACTTCTTCGTAGAACTGCACCATGGAAGCCTGGACATAAGGTGCGAGCCAGAAGTAGCCTATTCCAAAGGTAAGGACACACAGTATACCCCAACCGATGAAGGTGAGATATAGCCAAAAGAGATCTCCCTTATGGTCATTCATCATCTTCATGCTGAGTTCGATGGCCGCATTGTTCTTCATTTCTGGGTTGTCACGCAGGACAAAGGGGGTCATAGCATAAGACAGGCTCTTGATGATGCCAGGGATGATGAGCAGCAGAGTCCAAAGGAGTATATAAATCTGAGTGAGCAGAGTGGTTGTGAAGATGCGTACGAAGTCCCTGTATCCATCGAACATGCGTGAGATGTTGAATGGATCGTCCTCTCCGCGTGCATTAGACAGGAAAGTGACGGCATATCCCCATCCTAATGGAAGAAGAAGCAGAGACGCAACTGTGCCCAAACCTTGCTGAACATACTCAAGTCCACCTACAAGTGCAGAGAATGCCCATGCTACGATACAGTAAACAAAGGTTAGCATGGCTGCCTCTGTCCAATGACCGCTCAGAGTAACACGAGCGGCCGAACGGATTTCTGATGCTGATTTAATCATAATGATGTATTGTTATTTGTTTGTTATTAAATACTTCTATGCAAAGGTAACAAATATTTTGGAAAGACGAAAAGGACTGACTATACTAGTCTCTTTATCATGCCAACAAATTTTACTCCACCCACACGGCCGTACCGCTACAGGTGACCATGAGCATGGAACCATTCCCTCCAATGGCTTCGTAATCCAGCGACACACTGAGCACGGCATTGGCTCCGAGCACCTTGGCACGCTCCTCCATTTCGGCCAGAGCCTCGTTCTTGGCACGGCTGAGCACCTCTTCATAGGACTTGGCACGTCCGCCTACTATATCGCGAATGGATGCAAAGAAATCGCGAACCATGTTCATGCCGAAAATGGTTTCTCCTGTCACCACGCCCAGATAGCGTGTAACTTGCTTACCCTCAATGCTGGGTGTTGTTGTGATAATCATATTGCTTAGAATGTTTGAAAATGAAATATATTCCTATGAGCAACGCTTCGTGTTGCGAGGGCTATCGCCTCGTGACGCGATGCGCCTCGCCTCACGTTGTGTGGCTCGATTCGTCGTATTGTGTTGCGACCTCCTCTATGGAGATACCCAAAGTGTCCATTAGGGCAAAGACTTCGGGCAACTGCACATTGAAAAATTCTGTGCGGCGCATGGCATAGACCCTTTCGCGTGCCCCAGGCATGACAAATACGCCAAGTCCGCGACGGGAAGCCACCACCTCGTTCTGTTGCAAGTATTCAAAGGTGCGAGTGACCGTATTCACATTTACCTCCACCTCTGCCGCAAACTCACGTACAGAGGGCAGACGCTCGTCCTCACCATATTCCCCAAGGAGTATCCTGTTGCAGATATGGTCGGCAATCTGCAGATATATCGGTTTCTGATTCTTGAATTCCATAAGCACGGGTTTTAGGGGTTGCGACGGGTGGTAATCTGTGCCTTGCAATACATGCGATAGGTGCAACGCCACATGAGGAACAAAAGACCGGCAAGGAACACATTAAGGATAATAACGAGGCACCAGGAGGGAACATTCTCAAGGAAACCGAAGAACCATGCCACGTCCCATGAGCAGATAGCAGCAAAGGCGGCACATGCCGTAATGAGCATTATCAGCATCAGCCATGCCAAGATGTAGAACAATATGGTATAGGCAATGTTATGCCGGTACTTCCACGCATTGATAAGCGGGTATACGGATATGCTCAATAGCGAAGATAGTATTATTGCCACATAAGCACCAAGATGGAGACTCTCGTCAAAGACCATTGCGGTTGGCAAGGTCTTGTAAAAGTTATCACACACCATTGCCGTCAGGGACACGTATTCATAATCGCCAAAATTGAATGTTAGCGCCACAAGTAAGGCATTCAATATCTCGGCCAGTCCCACCGACATCAGAAACCACACATGCGCACCCACCAGCACCACGAAGGCATGCCACAGGAAACGCTCTATATTGGAGGCTGGCAGAGTGAGTTCTGCAATTCTGCCCTGACGGTTCCTGAGATTATGAAACATAAAACCGAGGACCACCGTTAAGGCAATTCCAGAAAAGACTGATATGAACACAGATATGACCTCCAAATCGCCCATGAACGAAGAATAGGACTTGCCCACCCCATCGGAATCCGTAACCTTGTCCAGCATCTCTATCGCATGATAAAACAGCACCGGCAGAATGGAGCATGCCGCTATTGCCATAGCCATCTTGTTGTAAAAGGCACGGTTGATGGTGAGGTCCCAGCGTGCCACGGCACAGAAGCGTCTTATATCGAAGTTTTTCATTGTTGCAAAGAGTTTTGGGTTAATGTATCAACGAACAATTTCTCCAAATCCACGGGTTCTTCATTCTCCACAAGTGACTGGTTGAGCAATACCCTGTTGCGGTCGATGATGACCACATGATCCAGCACACGTTCCACGTCGTGCACCTGGTGCGTGCTCACGATTATTGTCTTTTCGGGCGACATGGCCGTTACGATAGCCTTGCGGAACTGGCTCTTGGAAAGAATGTCCAACCCATTGGTGGGTTCGTCCATAAATAAATAAGGTGTATTGGCCGCCAAGGCAATGCACATGCACACCTTCTTCTTCTGTCCCATGGACAGGGCGCCGAGATTTACATCGGAGGTCATCTCGAAACAGGCGAGGCACTTTTCCATCAACTCCATGCTGAAGTTGGGGTAAAACGGTGCTATGGCGCTGACGTAGTCAGAAAGGTGCACGGCAGGCAAGTCGTACTCCTCGGGCAGGAGGAACAATTCCCTCATCAATTCTGGATTTCTGTCCTTGCCAGACATGCCATCCACCAACACTTCACCCTTCTGGGCATGCAACAATCCCATAATCAGGTAAAGCAAGGTACTCTTGCCTGTACCGTTCTTGCCTAGCAATCCATAGATATTACCCTGTTGGAAATCAAGCGAGAAGTCCTGCAGCACAGGAGTCTTCTTCCCGTAGGCAAAGGTAAGGTTCTTAATTGTTATCATAGTGTCATAGCTAAATAGTACGCCACAAAAGTAAAGCAATACGGGCACATCCCCAAAGGAACGTGCCCGTTTAACTTTATTTTAACACTCGGAGGTCTTAGGAAAGACCTTTGGAGGTGCAAAAAGCAGATATTAACTAACCTTGTTCAGTTTCTTGATGATAGAGAAGATGAACAGGGCTGCAACGATACAGATAACCATCAGGGTACCCCAAACGATGGTCAGGTCCATACCCCACAGGAAGCCGGGGATAGCAACGAGGGTGTTACCCAAAGCGGTAGACACGAACCATGCACCCATCATCATACCCTTGTACTTTGGAGGAGCCACCTTGCTCACGAAAGAGATACCAATGGGAGAAAGCAGCAACTCGGCAAAGGTGAGCACGAGGTATGTACCAACAAGCAGGTTGGGAGTAACATCGGCCATGTGCATGTTAGAGCCATCTGCATTGTAGGCAGGAGCAGGCAAACCGAGACATCCCACAATCATCAGCACGTAAGCAGCAGCCGCTACGAGCATACCCAAACCAATCTTCACGGGAGCCTTGGGCTCCTTGCCCAACTTGGCCAACCATCCGAAGAAAGCAATGCTGACGGGAGTGAGCATTACCACGAAGCAAGCGTTGAACTGCTGGAAGATGGGTGCGCTGATAGAGATAGACTCGGGCAACTGGGTGTACTGCCAGTAAAGGAAAGCAGCAGCAGCGGCAATAAGGCCAAAGCCAATGCCCTTACCCTTGCCAGTCTTGCTCTGGAAAAGAGAGAAACCACCAAATACGATGAAGATAGCGGCAACCAGATTCCATACGTTGAACATCATGGACTCAATGCCAGAAGAAGATGTAGCGGTATAGTCACGTGCAAAGAATGTCAGTGTGAGGCCATTCTGGTGGAAAGCCATCCAGAAGAATACTACCACGGCCATTACCAGGCAAAGACATACGATGCGCTCCTTTGTCTCGGCAGGAGTCAGTTCATCTGCCACGGCAACCTCCTTGGCATTATCCTTTGCATCCTCCTTCTTCTTGCCGCCAATTACGTGACGGAAGGTGAACATGCCTGCATAGTACACGGCAATGGAGAAGATAAGAGAAGCACATGCCACGGCAAAGGCATAGTGATAGGAGTCAGCCTCTGATACACCAAGGGTGTTCTGTGCATAATCCATCAGGCTGATAGCCGCGGTGGGGGCAAACATAGCACCAATGTTGATGGCCATGTAGAACAACTGGAAACCAGAGTCGCGCTTCTGCGCATACTTGGGCTCGTTGTAGAGGTCACCAACCATTACCTGCAGATTACCCTTGAAAAGACCTGTACCCAAACTGATTGCAAGCAAGGCACCAGCCATGGCTATCAGGGCAACAGAATCCTTGCCCAAGGGGAGAGAGAGCAGGACATAACCGGCAAACATGATGAAGATACCGATGGTAACCATCTTGTGATAACCGTACTTGTCTGCCAAAATACCACCAATCAAAGGCAGGAAATAAACCAAGCCCAGGAAGACAGAGAAAATGGTACTGGTCATCTTCTCGTCAAAGCCGAAATTGGCCTGCAGGAACAGGGTGAACACCGCCAACATTGTGTAGTAACCGAAACGCTCGCCTGTGTTGGCCAAAGCAAGCGCCCAAAGACCTTTAGGTTGTCCTTCGAACATAGATAAAAGTTTTTAGTTGTTTATTATTATTTATATGTTTTTGCCTTTATGAATTGATTTATGTTAATAATTAGCGGGGCAAAGTTAACAAAAATAAACCAAAGATAAAACCAGTACGTTAATTATTCGTAACTTTGCAGGCGATTTATAACAATTATTACGATTTACGAAGAGTCTCCGTACAACCCCGACTCGAAAAGACACAAAGATTATGAAGAGTTTCGTTTTGAAGCCTCGTCTGCTTGACTCGTTGAAAGGCTACAACAAGGAAAGTTTCATGAAGGACCTGATGGCCGGTATCATCGTCGGCATCGTGGCCCTGCCCCTGGCCATTGCTTTCGGCATTGCCAGTGGCGTAACACCCGAAAAGGGCATTATCACCGCCATCGTGGCTGGTTTCATCATCTCCGCCCTGGGCGGCAGCAAGGTGCAGATAGGCGGTCCCACCGGCGCATTCATCGTTATCATCTACGGCATTGTCAGCGACCCTGCCTATGGTTTGCAAGGTCTGCTCATTGCCACCATGATGGCAGGCGTGATACTCATAGCCTTGGGTGTGTTCAAACTGGGTGCCGTCATCAAGTTCATCCCCTATCCCATCATTATCGGTTTCACCGCAGGTATTGCCGTAACCATCTTCACCACACAGGTTGGTGATGTCCTGGGCTTGACACAACAGGCTATATCAGAAAGCGGTGAGGCAATAACCGTTCCCCTAAAGACCCCCGGCGACTTTATCGGCAAATGGATATGCTATGCAAAGAATATCAGCACCTTTAATCTCTGGAACTTCATTGTTGCTATAGGTTCGTTGCTCGTTATCATCTTCTCTCCCATGGCATTGAAGCGTGTGCCCGTGCTGAACAAGATTCCTGGTTCGCTGTATGGTATTTTGGTTGGCACACTGGCTGTACTCGTGCTCAAGAGCCAGTTCGGCATGGAGGGCATAGACACCATCGGCGACCGCTTTGACATTCAGGCACAGTTGCCCGACATGGTAGTACCCAGTTTCACCTTCGACACCCTGCAGAACCTTCTGCCCGTGGCATTCACCATAGCCATATTGGGTGCCATAGAGAGTCTGCTCAGTGCTGCTGTTGCCGACGGAGCCATTGGCGACCGCCACGACTCCAACACCGAATTGGTGGCTCAGGGTGTGGCAAACTTGGTCACACCTCTCTTCGGCGGTATCCCTGCCACAGGTGCCATAGCCCGCACGATGACCAATATCAACAACGGCGGCCGCACCCCCATAGCAGGCATCATTCATGCCATAGTGCTGGTACTCATCCTGTTGGTGCTGATGCCCTATGCCAAGTTCATCCCCATGGCTACTCTGGCGGCTGTATTGCTGATTGTCAGTTACAACATGAGCGAATGGCGCACCATCAAGAGACTAATGAAGGACCCCAAGAGCGATGTTACCGTTCTGCTTGTTACCTTCTTCCTCACCGTCATCTTCGACCTCACCATTGCCATCGAGATTGGCTTGGTTATTGCCTGTGTGCTGTTCATCAAGCGTGTGATGGAAACCACCGAAATCTCCGTTATCGAGAACGAAATTCATCCCAGCGAAGACACCGACGAGCGCCTCAGCATTCCCGAGGGTTGCGCCGTATATGAGATAAACGGCCCCTACTTCTTCGGTATTGCCAACAAGTTCGAGGAACTGGAATCCGTACTCAAGGCCGGTCACCGCCCCAAGGTGCAGATTATCCGCATGCGCCGTGTGCCCTTCATTGACTCCACTGGTATCCACAACCTCACCACCCTGGTGGAGATGAATCACGAGAAGGGTACCGAGGTCATCCTCTCCGGCATCACCCCCAAGGTGCAGAAGCAGTTGCTGAAGGCTAACTTCCACAAGGTACTGGGCAGCAAGAACTTCTGCAACAACATAGACGAAGCGCTGAACAGAGCCAAAGAACTTTTGGCATAAGGCAGGTTCATCCCTCGCCACTGTACATACAAACTAATCCGAGGATACGCCATTGGCACATCCTCGGATTATTAGTTTGTATCGGGTTAACAGAACTGTATCACTTCAACAGAATACCCACGTCACCGATAGAGGTCTTCTGTGCAGAGTTGATTTCGCTTACAGGTTCCAACTTGAAATAACGTGCATTGTAGGCCTTGCCGAAGCGGACATAGTAGGGAACAGGGTTGTGCATGATGTTGCTGAACTCGCCGCTGGCATCGCACTTTGTCCAGTTCTCGCCATCGTTGCTGACATAGAAGTTGTATTTGTAGATAGTGCCGCTCAGGTCCTCACCGGCAACAGGAGCATAGCAGAAACCCTTTACAGCCTCTTCCTTTCCCATATCCACTATCATAGCAGAGATACCTTCAGATGTCCAGGCCGTCTCGCGATTGCCGTCAAAAGCCATGGCTGCATCGGCACCAACTGCCTTCCACTCAGCAGTATTGACATGACTTAGCAACACCCTCGCATTCTGCTCTGCAAGAGGTTCTGCATAGTACATGCCCACATTGGAGATGTTGGCCACGGCACGTGTACCGCGTATGGTGACACGGATCTTCTCGGGCTGGCAGTCAGAGAAACGAAGCAGACGCTTGTAGCCTATGGTTGTACTCTCAGCCGCATACTGCCATGCGCCATTGCTATAGGTCTCCACAAGGAAATCCTCCACGCGCTGGCCCTGTGCTATATCCTCCTGAATCAGGAAAGTATTTACCATAGCACCAGGCTTGAGGGTGTATTCCATTGTAGCACCAGCCTCGGCCTTCCACAGAGAGTTGCCGTTTACAACCTGGTTCTCAGCAAAGGTCTTGGAGATATAGTCAGACAGTTCCTTTATGCGCTGCACATCCACCTCGTGGAGCAAGCCGCGTCTGTCTGGAGGAATATTAAGCAGGAGCACTGAGTTGCAACCTACAGAACGATAGTAGATGTTGACCAGATTGGCCAGAGAACGCACCTGACTGTCCTGATAGTCGTGATAGAACCAACCCGGACGGATGGACACATCCACCTCGGAAGGATACCAGTAGGCCTCCTGTGCTCTGGCAACGAGTTCACGGCTACCCAAGTCCTTGGACATCTCGTTCAATCCCAGGGAATCGTTGGCAGCCTTCTTGTGTGTATACGAACCGGGGGCAAATACCGAAGCGCTCCACTCCGTTTCTCTGCCCAGACCGCCTTCATTGCCTACCCAACGCACGTCATCGCCCATGATGGCGGTTACGGCCTTTGGCTGGAGTTCGCGAATGGTTGCAAGAATGGCTGTCCAGTCGTACTCCTGCTTCTTGCCATTGGGACCCTCGGCGCAAGCACCGTCAAACCACACCTCGTGAACCTCGCCATAGTTGCTGAGCAGTTCGGTAAGTTGTGCTATAAAGAACTTGTTGTAGGCAGGAGAATCGCCATACGACTCCGCATTTCTGTCCCATGGAGACAGGTACACACCAAACTTCATACCGTATTTCTCACAGGCATTGCGGAGTTCGCGTACCACGTCGCCCTTACCGTCCTTCCAGGGAGAGTTCTTGACTGAATACTCCGTAGTTGCGGTTGGCCACAGGCAGAAACCATCGTGATGCTTGGCAGTAAGAAGCGCCATCTTGAAACCGCCCTCCTTCAGTGCCTTCACCCACTGCTCACAATCCAACTCGGTGGGATTGAACAGTTCGGGACTGTCCTTGCCATTTCCCCACTCGTTTCCGGTGAAGGTGTTCATGCCGAAATGCAGGAAGGCGGTAAATTCCATCTGTTGCCACTCCAACTGCTGGGGAGTGGGCACGAGACGTGACACCATGTCTATCTTCTGCTCGGGTGTTGCATCGGCAGGGAATGCCACATGCTTCTCGTAAAGTTCCTGCTTGGGCTGAGAGGCACAAGCCGCCAGCATAGTGGCAAGAACCATTGAAATGACTGATTTTCTCATGATATAACTTTATGGTTTATATACGATATTGTTATTCTCGCAGATATGACTATCTGTTCCCCTTCTTGAACTGAAGCAGGATTGCCATGCCTATTGCCACGGTAAGCGCACCACCCAGCACATACGCCAGCACCCTGTTCTCAAGACCTGCCATCATGGGTGAAACAAAGATGTAGGACGAACAGATATAGGTCATGAACAGGGCAGGCAGAAGTCCTATCACTATGGGTTTCCTGTGCCTGGCCAGATACAGGGTGATGCACCATAGGGTGATGGCCGCCAGCGTCTGGTTCATCCATGCAAAGTAACTCCAGATGGTCTGGAAAGGCAAAGCAAATATTATGAACAATCCCAACAGGAACAAGGGCAGGGAAACCAGGACACGCTTGGCCAACCCCGTCTGGGAGATGTTCAGCATATCAGCAGCAATGAGTCGTGCCGAGCGGAATGCCGTATCGCCCGAAGTGATGGCACATGCCACCACTCCCACAACCACGAAGGGAGCAACAAAAGTGCCCAGAGTCTCCACCGAAATGGTATTTACCATCCTGGCGGCACTGCCTCCGTACTGGGCAATGGCATTGTTCAGTCCTTCAGCCCCGCCCCAGAATGCCATTGCTATGGCTGCCCAGATGAGAGCAATGATACTTTCGGCTATCATGGCACCATAGAACACGGAACGGCTCTGCTTCTCGTTGGTCATGCATCGCGCCATCATGGGCGACTGAGTAGCATGGAAACCCGATATGGCACCACACGCTATGGTGGTGAAGAGCATGGGCACGATGGGAAAGTCCTTGGCATTGGCAATGCAGTTCTCCAGAGAGGTAAGTTCGGGAATGACGTACTTGTCCGTATTGAAAAGCAGGACACCTAAAATGCCCAATGCCATTACCAGTACCGCCAAACCGAAGACCGGATATATGCGTCCGATAATCTTGTCTATGGGCATTATGGTGGCAAGGATATAGTACAGGAGTATCAGGATTATCACCACAAACACCTCCCACGACATTGTTGCAGACATGGCCGTCTCCAAGGCGGGCATGGAAATGTTGGCCGCTATCAGTTCTGCCGGTTGCGACATAAACACGGCTCCTACAAGCACCATTAGAAGCAATGCGGCTATGCGCATGAACTTCCTGGTCCCCTCGCCCATATACTTGCCTATAATCTCAGGCAGGCTCAACCCGGCATTCTTCAGGGAGATGACACCAGCCACGAAGTCGTGCATGGCACCGATGAATATGCCGCCAAGGGTTATCCACAAGAAGGCCACGGGGCCGTAGGCGGCACCAAGCAGGGCACCGAAGATAGGTCCAAGACCGGCTATATTGAGCAACTGGATAAGGAATATCCTCCAGCGGGGCAAGGGCAGGTAGTCCACCCCGTCGTAATGAGTCTTGGAGGGGACTGGATTGGCTGGATTTATCTCGCAGACCTTCTCCAGATACTTCCCGTATGTGAAATAGGCTATGACAAGGGCCGAAAGGCAAATGAGGAATGTAATCATATTCGTGTGAACGTGGGTTCAAAAACTTTTCGCGAGGGGGCAGACTACAGGCTGAACTCTATGTCCCACAGGTTGTGCATAGACACCTCTCCTGGCATGGCATGCTGGGCGTATGGACGTATGTCCAGATCTACGCTATAGCCGATTCGGTCTGGCATACCGTACCATGGCTCCACGCACACATAGGGGCAGAGCAGACCCGTCATCTGCCATACAAGCAATACAGGTGCGCCATGCGAAAGGCGGCAAATCTCGGTATGTTTGTCAGCACGTAGCAGAGTCATGGCATTTACCTGCCACTTGTCGAAGATTAGTGCCTCGTTGCTGAATGTTTCCACGCTGATGGGGATAAGTCCCTCCTGGGTCTGAGGCACGGCATAACGTTCGCCGCCAAAGCATCCCTGTTCGCTGGCACGCACCACGCTGAGCCCTTCGTTGGGTTCGGGGTGCATGTATCCGATAACCTCGGCATCCTTATCGTAGTCGGGGAGCATGACGGCAGGATGACCGCCTATCTGGTAGTGCAGCACCTCGGTGTCCGATGGGTTGGCAACGCTGGCATTGCATGTCAGTGTCTTGCCCTCAAGGGCATAGGTAATGGTCAGGGTGAAGGCGAAGGGATACTGCGCCTTTGTTTCCTTAGTTTCCTGAACGCTCAGACTGATACGCCCGTATTCGGGTTCGGCATCAGGGGCAAATTCCATAGTGCGCACAAAACCATGCTTCACCATCTTGTAGACATTGCCCTTGTACTTGTACTCGCCGTTCCACAGGCCGCCACATGCAGGAAACAGTATGGGCGAATAGCCTGCCCAGAATGCAGGATCGGCATTCCACCAGAGTTCCTTGCCTGTTTCCTTATTGACAACGCTGATAACCTCGGCACCCAAAGACCTTACGGTAACGCGCAGATAATCGTTCTCTAAAATGTAGTTCATGGATGTTCCTTTAATATATTATATATAAGGTATAGATGCAATAAAAAGAAAGACCGAGCAAGGATACCTGACCATTGTAGGATTCTTTGCCCGGTCTTTGTGTTAGTGTATTATTTGCAGAGAGCCTGAGTGTCCAGGGCAATCATCAGTTCCTCGTCGGTGGGGATACAGCAGACGGTAACCTTTGAGTCGTCCGTTGAGAGGATAGCCTCGGTAGCACGGCAGGCCTTATTCTTGGCATCGTCCATCTTCACACCCATGAACTCCAAGCCAGAAGTGGTGAGTTCGCGAACATCGCTCTGGTTCTCGCCTGCACCGCCGGTAAACAGGATAATGTCCACACCGCCCATGGCGGCAGCATACTGGCCGATGTACTTCTTGATGCGGTACATGTACATCTCCTTGGCCAGGCGGCACTTGTCGTTGCCCTCGGCAATGGCGCCTACCACATCGCGATAGTCGCTGGAGAGGCAACTGACGCCGGCCAGACCCGACTTCTTGTTCAGCAGGTCGGAAACGCCCTTGGTGTCCAGGCCCAACTTGTCCATGATGAAGGTAACGGCACCGGCATCAACGTCGCCGCTACGTGTACCCATCATAAGACCCTCCAGAGGAGTGAGGCCCATGCTGGTGTCCACACACTTGCCATCCTTTACGGCGGCTATAGAGGCACCGTTGCCAATGTGGCAGGTGATGATCTTCTTGCCCTCGGGGCTGCAACCCAGGAACTCGCATACGCGCTGAGATACATAGCGGTGGCTGGTTCCGTGGAAACCATAGCGGCGCACGCCATACTTCTCGTACAGTTCGTAGGGGAGTGCGTACATATAGGCATAGTCGGGCATGGTCTGGTGGAATGCGGTATCAAACACACCCACCTGGGTGATGTTGGGCAGAAGTGCGCTAACGGCGTTCACGCCCTTGATGTTAGCTGGGTTGTGCAGGGGAGCCAGGTCGTTGCAAGCGGTGAAGGCCTCCATAACCTCGGGGGTGAGGACAACGGACTTGTTGAACTTCTCGCCGCCGTGCACCATGCGGTGACCTACGGCATCCAGTTCCTCCAGGCTATTGAGCACAGCATAGTCGCCAGTGGTGAGCACCTCGAAAATCCACTGTACACCAGCGGTGTGCTCCTCTATGGGGCGCTCCATCTTGTGCTTCTCGCCGTTCAGTTTCACGATGATGCAACTATCGGGCAAACCTATCTTCTCAATGCCGCCACTTGTTATCACGCTCTGGTCGGTCATGTTGTAGAGCGCATACTTGATTGATGAACTACCACAGTTCAATACAAGAATCTTCATTTCCTTCTTTTATCTAAGTTTTTCTGATTGTGTTCTTTTTCCCTTACTTGGCATCCATTGCCTGGCAAGCGGTGATGGCAACCATCTTGTAGATGTCGTCCACAGAGCAGCCGCGAGACAGGTCGTTCACAGGACGTGCAATACCCTGCAGGATGGGACCGATGGCATCGGCACCAGCCAGACGCTGAACCAGCTTGTAACCGATGTTGCCAACCTCCAGAGAGGGGGCAATAAGCACGTTGGCATGTCCTGCGATGGGACTGCCGGGGCACTTCTTCTCGCCTACGGAAGCAACCAGGGCGGCATCAGCCTGCAGCTCGCCGTCGAGTTTCAGTTCGGGGTCCATCTCGTGTGCAATGCGTGTAGCCTCTATTACCTTGTCCACCACCTCGTGCTTGGCGCTGCCCTTGGTGCTGAAACTGAGCATAGCCACGCGGGGGTCGGCAAAGCCGGCAACGCTCTTGGCGGTCTGGGCGGTGCATACGGCAATCTGTGCCAACTGGTTGGCATCGGGAACGGGGGTAACGGCAACGTCGCCGATTACCAGCACACCGTTCTCACCGTACTCGGGCTTGTCGGTAATCATGAGCATGGCACCGCTCACGCAAGAGATACCGGGAGAGCACTTGATAATCTGCAGGGCGGGGCGCAGGGTGTCGCCTGTTGTGCTCAGGGCGCCAGAGATCTGGCCGTCGGCATCGCCGCTCTTGATGATAAGGCAACCGAAATAGAGGGGGTCGTTCAAAACCAACTCACGTGCCTTCTCTATGGTCATGCCCTTCTTCTGGCGCAACTCAAACAAGAGTTGTGCGTATTCCTCGGTCTTCTCGCTGGTGGCAGGGTCAATGATGATGGCCTTGTCTAGGTTCTTCAAACCGAGTTTGTCGCCCAGGGCAAAGATCTCGTCGGGGTTGCCGATAAGGATGATTTCTGCCAGACCGTCGCGCAGAGACATGTCGGCTGCGGTCAGTGTACGCTCTTCCAGACTCTCGGGCAGCACGATGCGCTGCTTGTTCTGCTGGGCACGAGCAATGATTTGTTGCATTAACTGTGACATATTCGTATATTGTTTAATGTTTAGTGTTTCTCTCAAAACCTTCCCTTCATGAGCACACGCTCCAGGCGCTCGGCATCCATGTGGGGCAGGTATTCGTTGTTGTACGAGGCGGTTATGCCGCCCGTCTCCTCGCTCACCACGATGGCCAGGGCGTCGGTTTCCTTGCTTATTCCCCTGGCGGCACGATGCCTGAGACCGAACTCCTTGGGGATGTCCAAGTCGTGGCTGATGGGCAGGATGCAGGATGCCGCCGTTATCTGTCCGCCGGAAATTATCATCGCTCCGTCGTGCAGGGGAGAGTTCTTGAAGAAGATGTTCTCTATGAGGCGCTGGGATATCTTGGCATCTATGCGCTCGCCCGTTCGGATGAAGTCGCCCAGTGGCAGGTCGTTCTGCATAACGATGAGCGCTCCTGTCTTCTGCTTGCTCATGTTCAGGCAAGCCATCAGTATGGGCATTATGGTATCGCGGTCGTAGCGCGAGTCCTCTTCCAATGTGTTGCTCGTCTTTGGCTTGAAGAATTTCAAAAGCCTGCCCACCCTTTCATGCGTACCGATGGCGTAGAAGAAATGGCGTATCTCTTCCTGAAACAACACTATGATGGCTATGGCACCCACACTGACCAACTGGTTCAGTATGCTGCCCAGCAACTTCATCTCCAAGACCTTGCTGACCAGAATCCAGATACTGATGAAGACGAGCACACCATAGAAGATGTTCACCGAACGTGACTTCTTCATCAACTTGTAGCCGAAGAACAGCACTATGGCCACAAGGAAAATGTCTATAAGGTCCTTTAATCCGAAATCAAACATTGCTGATATATCTTTACTGCCTCTACGGCTTCTCTGACGTCATGCACACGCAGTATGGAGGCTCCGTTCATCAGGGCTATGGTGTTCAGTGCCGTGGTTCCGTTCAGTGATTCCTCGGGGGTAGTGCCCAGCAGGCGGTACACCATGCTCTTGCGGCTTACTCCCACCAGGATGGGACACTCCAACAGGCAGAACTCACCCAGGCGTGCCATCATCTCGTAGTTCTGCTCCATGGTCTTGCCAAACCCGAAACCGGGGTCCAGTATCACATCGGCCACGCCCATCTCGTGCAGCAGTTCCACACGCTCGCCCAGGGAGCGGAACACCTCGCACATTAGGTTGTCGTAGTGCGGTGCCTTCTGCATGTCCCGTGGCGTGCCCTGCATGTGCATCAGTATGTAGGGCACATGCATGTCTGCCACCGCCGAGAACATCTCCGGGTCCATCTCGCCGCCTGAAATGTCGTTGACAATGTCAGCTCCAGCCTCCACGGCACGGCGTGCCACCTCGGCACGGAACGTGTCCACGCTGATGATGGCCTCGGACCATTCCTCGCGCACAATGTCTATGGCAGGCAGCAGGCGGCGCAGTTCCTCGCCTTGGGCAACATCCTCGGCACCCGGACGGCTGCTGTACGCGCCAATGTCCACCATCGTGGCCCCCTCCTGACGGATCTGGCACACACGCTGACGGATCTCCTCCTCGCTACGGCAACGGCTCGTGGCAAAGAAGGAGTCGGGAGTAACATTCAGTATGCCCATGACCTGAGGTTCGTCGAGCGAAACAAGACGACCTCCGACATTTATGGTTGCAGAAATGCTACTTCTTCTCATTGGTATTTACACGTGTACGCTTTATGCAGGTCAAAGTTACGAATAAGTGAGCGATTTACAAAATAAAGCGGACTTTTATTTGGGGAAATTTCGTAACTTTGCATTTGTAATGTCCATTTAGCAAAACCAATGACAAGCACAGAACAACTATACGAGGTCTTTCTGCAACATCCCGATGTTACTACAGACAGCCGCAACTGCCCCGAGGGGAGCATGTTTTTCGCACTGAAGGGAGACAACTTTGACGGCAACCTCTATGCCGCCTCCGCCCTGGAGAAGGGCAGCGCCGTGGCGGTGGTAGACCGCAGGGATGTTGTCCCCGAGGGCGACACACGTTTCATCCTGGTGGACGATGTCCTTGCCACCCTGCAGGCCCTGGCGGCTCACCATCGCCAGCAATCGGGAATACCCGTGGTGCAGATAACGGGCACCAACGGCAAGACCACCACCAAGGAACTGCTCTCCGCCGTCCTGTCCGCAAAGTACAGCACGCTCTTCACCCAGGGCAACCTGAACAACCACATCGGTGTTCCACGTACCTTGCTGCGCCTTCGCCCCGAGCACGAGATAGCCGTTATTGAGACCGGTGCCAACCATCCTGGCGAGATAGCCTTCCTGTGCCAGATGGTGCAGGCCAACTGCGGTCTGATAACCAACGTGGGTCGTGCACACCTGGAGGGCTTCGGCTCCTTCGAGGGCGTGAAGAGCACAAAGGGAGAACTCTACGACGACCTGCACAGGCGCGGATGCTTTGCCTTTCTCAATACCGAGGATGCCGACCTGAGCGCCATGGCAACGGAACGCGGCATGGAAACCGTGCCCTACGTGCAGGGCGAGGTGGCAGAGTGCAACCCCATGCTCTGCGTGCGCTGGTACTGCCCGGCAGAGGAGCAGTGGCACACGGTGCAGACAAACCTCATCGGCTCCTACAACCTTGCCAACGTACTGTCTGCCATCACCGCAGGCCTGCATTTCGGCGTGGAGCCTGCCCTCATAGACAAGGCCCTGGAGGAATACGTGCCCACAAACAACCGTAGCGAGTTCCGCAAGACGGAGCACAACAGCCTCATCATAGATGCCTACAACGCCAATCCCACCAGCATGGCGGCAGCCCTGGAAAACTTCCGCCAGATGCAGGCAGAGAACAAGATGGCCATCCTGGGAGAGATGCGCGAACTGGGGGCAGACAGCGCCACCGAGCACCAAAAGGTCGTGGACCGTCTTGCCACAATGGACCTCCACGAGATATGGCTCGTGGGACAGGAGTTCGCGAAAACGGATTGCTCGGCACTCCATACCGCCCACACCACGTTCGCCAACGTGGAGGAGGCAAAAGAACGCCTCACCTCATCCCCAGTATCGTCCCGCACCATACTGATAAAGGGGAGCAACGGTACCAGACTGTTCCAACTGCCCGACTTGCTTTAGTACACACACACGGCAAGGGGGGGATAAACCCAAATCTATTTGGGATAAACCGACAGGAGCAAGCACATGCCGAGGAATACAAAATCCTTTACATTACAACAGGAACCCAGGGCTACCTTTGCCCTGGGTTCCTGCATATTTACGACACGCCTCCCGAAGAGCGGTTTTGGCCCTCGTGAGGACGGGCCTCTGTCCTCGGGACGTCAAAGCCTCGTCCTCGGGAGGACCGACCTCCGTTATCACGAGGCCATAAATAGAGGTTGCAAGAATCACGAGTGAAGACAAGAGACTTAACCATAAAGGCATTGAATATTAACACTTTACTATTACACGAATCTCAATCCCCTTTTAATCCTGAGATTTTCCATGCAATGTGGGCAAGATTTACCCAAGCATTGCATAAGGCACTAATATCTGCACGTGGAATTTTCTTTACAGCAACCAAAGAGCATCCAAGGCTAAGGCGCCAAAAGTCTATCCAAATATCTGCTGGAACAGTTCCTGCAGGACAGGAACCTGGCTTGCCTCTGTCCATGATGGCATATCTGGCATCCACACGAGAGAATGGGGCACTATCCTTTGCTCTGCAACACAAATCCTGCATTCTTCATAGGTATAGGGGCCATAGGCGCTTTCTCCAACGGCAACGTACAGTTTTATACTGGGTGAGGACTGTTCCGACAGGGGCATTATAGACGGCAGTGTCCTCCTGCACATTTCGGTGTGGATATCTACGGACCTTTGGGCATTTGTACGTGGATTATGTGTATACAGGGTGTCGTCGTACCATTTCTTGTACACCTCTATGCCCTCTATTGCGCGCATGGGGAAGAGGTATTCGTAGGTCAGCACAAGAATTTCCTTCCTGGATGCACCCCTGCGGTCCACAATCAGTTCGGCATGGACATCGTTCTGATAAAATGTATTCTTGATGGCGTCCTCCAGTTTGTCGGCAAACTTGCCCAGCCCTACATTCTCGTCGGGGGCGGGTATTGAGACGTAGAGAACTTTCCTGTTGCGAGATGCGGGATTGTCCGGACTGAGCCAGCCCTCGTTGTTGCGCAGGTGCAGTTGCAACTGGTCATTGTTCAGGTTCAGCAGGGTGCCGCTCTGGGAAATGAGGTCATGTGCAAATGCCATTATGTTTTCATCAGTGCTGAGTTCGGGATACACCACACGTTTGATGCCGAAGGAGGCAAGTTTCTTTGTCCTGGCCACGGGGATTATGCCATGCTCGTCCTCATTGGCGGTCTCGTCGTATTCGCAAACACGATCATCCATAGTTTCGAACCGCATAATCCTTTTCAAGCACTCATTATCATAGCAATCTGGCATGAACGTTTGTGCAAACAGGAAATCGCTCACCACCCTGGGCAACTCGCGGTATGGATGAAGCAAGAGTCCGTTCTGTCCTGCATTGCTGCATATCAGCACACTGTCTGCAACGCCCTTGATTCTGTCGTTATACAGATCTGCCCTGCCTATGCCGGTCACGTCGTAGGGAGACCACCTGCCCGTCTGAAGGGCATTGAGTTCTGCCAGTGCGGCATAAGTGTTGCCACGGAACTGAGGGGGATGATATTCGGACTTGGTGTCAAGGAGCAAGGCATACACATTGATATAGGCCATGGGGAAGGCCTTGCGGGCCTGCACAACAGCATCTATGACGGTTCCGGAACCTGTACCGTCGCTCAGGCCTGCAAAGATATTGATACAGGGTTCGCTGGTGTTTCCAGAACTGCTCTGGCATTGGGAAAATGCGTTGCGCAGGGCGTTTACGTATGCTACGGCATTGATACCAAAAAGCAGACGATTGGCACGACGCTTGAATGTATCGCCCGAACCCAATTGTCCTATGGCATCGCTTACATCCTTTGAATTGTCTACATTCTCCACAATACCCTTGACAGAAGGAAAACTGCCTATGTGCTCCAGGATGTGCTCCACGTCCACGGTCTTGATGTTCAGGAACTCGCTACGGGTGAACGAGGCGTCCTGCCCCATGACACGGAAGCCGGGGTGCGGGGTTCCGTTCTGGGGCATCATCTCGTCGGTAGAGTCCACATAGAGCAGTGCCACGGGAAGCCGGTTGCGCTCCTCGCTGGTGGGGAACTCTTCGAACATGCGCATCTTGAACTCTTTCAGCACCAAGCCGCCAAGTCTCCCAAGGCCGACCATAATATGATTGCCGGAACATGCTATTCTTGCCATATATTGTCTGATGTATTAAACCCCAAATAGGATTTGTGTGTTAAAGATGAAAGGGAGGGTAGGCCCAGAATATCCTGGGCTACTCTCCCCTTCATCTTGTTTCTGCGATCTTTAGGTCTATATGCAGTTGTGCATTATACGACCTCCTCTTCGGGAATCTCCATCTCTTCGATGGGAGTCTCGTTGTCTTCCTGGGTTACCTTTTCCAACTCGGTATCATAGTTGGTCTTCTGCTTCTCGATAACGCGGATAGAGGCGGTGCCGGCTTCAACATCCGAAGCGTTTATTTCTGCATTCAAAGCCTTGATGTCGTCTATTTTTCCCTCCTTCAGGGCCTTGATCTGCTTGGCCTGGTTGCGAGCACGCTTGTAGATCTCCTTCATCTCCTTGCCGCCACGGCCAATGAGGATGGGGCCTGCCTTGAGGTACTTGCCGTAGGAGATGGCATTCAGTCCCAGGTCGGTAAGTGCCAGTGATGCACTGGTTGAAGCCAGGCCGAGGTTGGTCATGTCCAGGGCGATAAGGGGATATGCTGTAATCAGGTCGAAGTTCTGCTGATAAGCCTTGTTGGCGCTACGGAGATTGCCGGCAGAGTCCACAACGTGGTACTGTATGTCCTTTTCGCCGCTTTCGTCTATAACATGTACTTCTGCCACTTCGTAGAAGACAATGTTTTCGGAGTAGGATACGATCTTGTTGTTAAGGTCGTCGCACAACTTCAGATAGTCGTCGAAGTCCTTGTTGCCGGTCAGGGCAGGCATTTCCCATACGTATGGCTTCTTCTCCTTCTTCTTCTTTTCCTTTTTCTCTTTCTTGTCGGTAAGGGTACTTGACTGAGCAGGCATGATCAGTCCCAAGCACATGGAGAGTGCTATAAATGTCAGTAACTTTTTCATCGTTTTATTGTCAAATAGTTGTTGTAATAATATGTATTTCTTAGTCCTTGGTGAAGCGTATCTTCACGTTTCTGTCGTCGGTGCGACCCTCCACGCTGACATGCTTGTTCTTCTTTATCTTCTTGTCATGAGTTGCCTCGAATATCAGCGTCTTGTACTGTCCGGGTTTCAATGTAAGGCTGTATCTGCCATCGGGGTCGGTAACCGTGGTTATCAGTTCGCCCTTGTGCAGGTAGTCCTTTTTGTCCATATCCTCGCAATTGGAGGACTGGGAGCCGTAGATTTTGACACCGGCAAGCGGCGCTTCCTGAAGCGAACCTCCCTTGTACTCGCTGATTACGCATCTGCCCTTGAAGACGAAGCCCAGGTTGCCCTTTTCTTTGAGCAGGCGTTGAGCCTCGTCCAGGTAGAACTTGTCGCCGGTTTCCATGTGCAGAGCATTGTAGCGCTCCACCATGTCGTCTATCATCTTGATGAAGGCCTCCTTGTTGACAACCCTGTTGTTGGCGGAAAGTTCATACAGTTTGTCGGCGGTAGCGTCGGTCTCGGCCTTGAACTTGGCCAGTTTGTCCATCTGCTGGGCGCTCTGCAGGGCTGCCTGCTTGTCGCTCTCTGATGCCCCCTCGGCCTGTGCTGCATTCTCGTAGTACATCTTGGCCGCAGCATAGTCGCGTGAGTTCTTGTGACTGACGGCCTGGTTGAGCATCTCCTCGTACTTGGTCTTGAAGACGGAGACGGTCTTCAGCAACGCCATCACCTTGTATGCCTTTTTCTCCTTGCTGTTCAAGGCAAGAATATCTGCCTGCTCTATGGTACGTTCGTTGGTCCCGTCTCCCTTGATGCTTACGTAGGTAAGATGGTTCAGTTTGTCCTGCATCTTCTCTGCTTCGCCCTTGGCAAGGTCAATCCTCTTTTCCATTGCATCTATTTCTGCATCCGGGGCTTGGTTCTGCAAGAGGGAGTCGTATTGTGCATTCAATTGCACCAACGAGGCATTTTTGTCCATTAAACTCTCGTTCATTTCCTGCAGGTCAGATACCTTGATAATAAGGGAGTCTACGTAGGTTCCTGCCTTGGACAATCCGCTCTTGTGTATGGCGCGAAGTTCTGGACTAAAGGTCAAATTCAGTTTTATCTCGCTATTGATCTCTATCAACGCCCAGCCATTGCCGCTTTGAATATAGTATCCGCCTTCGTCAGATGTCTCCATCGTAATCGGGTTGTTTACTATTTCCACGTTAAAGCCTATGCATCTGTTTGCTTGCAATAGAACTTGGCCTGTCTTTTCAGTAAATGTTGTACCCTTCTTGGAGATGTTGAATATGCGGTCTCGGCCTCCGGAAATGTCCAATACCATCTTGTATGCATATCCTTCGTTGGTCTTTTGTGGAGTATCACATACAGGGTCCTTGTTGACGGTGGTGCTGATAACGAGTTCGTCGGACTTCGACATGAACACAACAGCCGCCTTGCCGCCCAATTGTTCCTCTTTGGAGAGTCTTGAATCCTTTGATATTGTTATCATGGATTCCTGTGCCCTAGCAAACATGGTTGCGCAGGACAGGACGAATAATGTCAGTAAACGCAGTTTCATGTTTTCTTTATTTTATCATGTCCTCCACAGAACTCATATTGAAGATGTCCTCCTCGGGCAGGGGCTGCTTCTTGCCGCCTCCGGTTGCCACATAAGTGGGCTGCCAGGTTCTTACCTCGATGACGGGTTCGTTCTCGTTGGTGAAGTTCCAGAGCAGGAAGACGTAACCCTCGTCGCTATAGTTGCTGGACTTCCATTCCTGGAACAGGCGCACGCCATAGTAGTTGGGATTGTTCTGCGAACGGGTGATGCCGGGGCATCCTCCATCGTCTGAACCGCCGCCAATTTCGCTGAACTTGACGTCAATGTACTTGTTGCGCAGGAATGCACGCTTCAGGTTGGTAAGATATTCCTGCTTGGTCTGCTTGTTGTAGACAACCTTGGCATTGGACTGGCCGAAGTCGTTGGGACGTGTGCGAATAACCTTGCCGGTGATGATTACGGCATCGTCGCTGAAAATCTTTTCCATGAAGGCGATGTCCTTGGTACAGTAGGCGGTGCGGAACTGCTCTATGTAGTCCAGGATTATCATACGGCGTTCGGTCTCCACCACAGAACCGCAACGTTCCATGCTCTCGGACAACTGGGCGTCCAGGGCAAAGCGGAAGTCGGTAATCCTGCCGGCCTTGTCGAACTCTATTACCGCCTCCTGGTAGGTGCCGCTTGTGAAGGACTCGTCCTGAGGCTCAAGAATCAGCGGAATCTGGCGCAAGAGATAAGATTTCTGCAAGGGCCAGCATCTGTCCACCACCTCCTCGTCGTCGCAATAGAAGTGCACCGTGGACCACAGGGTAACAAGCATGTTCTTGGCATGGTCGTCCATCTGCAGGGATGAAGTGTTGATGTCCCTCTTGCCGTAGTAGGCCTCGTTTATCTCGGTAAGGACCTGTCCGAGATTTGCCTCCATCTTCTGCAGGATGGCAGGATTGTCAAAACCCTCGTCCACCGTAATGGTCACGGTAATTGCATTGGCAGAGAGCACTGCTATCAATGCAAACATACATAATATTATCCTTTTCATATCCTTCTTATTTCTTTATTTTAATGCCTATTGCCCCGTTGCCCTTGTAGTTGGAAATCTGGTCGGGCTGGCCTGTCTTCAGGTTTGTACGCTCTGCTCCCTCGCTCAGTATGGCACGGATAACACCTTCCTTGCTGAAGATGGCAATGACGTATTCCTCGGGGGATGTTATCGTATTCAGTTTCTGGAAGTCGGCAATCTTGCCTTCTGCTTTCAGGTTTTTAAGCAGAGTGGACATCTGTCCGGTGTTCTCGCATTCCAGCAACTGCTTCTTGATGATGTCTTCTGGAGACTCTGGCTTTGCCACAGGTTCAGCAGGAGCGGCCTCGGCGGCCTCCTCGGGCTCTTTCTGGACAACCTTCATCACGGCCACGTTGCCTGCGGGGATAATGTCCGACTTCTTGACATACATGAACGCTCTGAACCAATTGCCTCTGGGCAGGGTCATGTCCTCTACAGAGTAATTGGTGTTCACCGTAATGACGTTGCTGGCACCGGCAAACTTCTTTTGCTTGGCCACCCACTCGTTCACATTCTGATAAAGGATTTCCTTTGCCAGGTCTATGGCGGCCTGCTGGTCAGCCATTGTTGCCTCGGCATAGATGTAATCCGAATTCTTCTTGATGGCATTGATCTCCTTCTTCTTCTCGTCTACCGTACTTTGGGCAAAGATAGAAATACAGGAGAACAATGCTACGGCCAGTGTCAGGGCCATCCTTATCTTCTGTTGCATAACTGATTATTTTACTGGTTCAAATTCTGTAGGGTTCAGCACATTGTCCGACACATTATGTAGCGGGACGTAGCAATATAGCCTTGCCAGGGCAAGTTTCTTCTCGGGCGTCTTTACTGCGCCTTCGGGCACGTCTATGCTAAGCAGGTGCAGATAGCCTCCAGTTTCATTGACCATGAACACGGAGCATCGGTACACGTCGCCCTGCTTGCTCTTCAAACCGAAATAGGGCACGCAGCCTTCCTCTATGCATATCTGGCGCCATACCTTGTAGTCCACGGTAGCGCTGTCTGTTCGCAGGCCGTACTTGTCCAACTTGATTCTCACCTTCATGCCGTGGTCCGACTCGGCGGCAATCATTATGTTGGATATGGCCTTTGTCATGCGGACGGTGTCTGAAACCAAGGTCCATGGGGCGTCCTGGCTTGTCCTGGTATAGAACAGGTCGCTGCGTACCATGGGACTGATGAAGAACTTGCCATGCCTGGTGTGTTCCGTCCCGTCGGCAGAAACGTTTGCCTGTGGCAACACAGAACCATTGCCCAATCCACGGCGAAGTTTCCTGAACAGCATATTCTCCAGTTCCAAGGCATTGCATCCCGTCAGCAACTGGTAGTCCATCTGGAAGGACATCTCCAGGAGTTTCCTGCCTCCGTCTGTCCATGAGACCTTGTATACACGTAGGCCGACATGACTCTCCGAGAAGGATACCGTCGTGTCCAGGGCCAGGGCCGTCTGGGCATTGCCATGGGCGAAGTGCACCTTGTCCCAAGCCATCTTGAACTGCTCGTCGGAATCGTCGGGGAAGGCATTGCGGGCCAACAGATAGCGTTCCAGGAAATCATAGATAGGCAGGGGATGCTGTCTGCGCATTTCCTCGGAAAAGAGGAGCAGGCCTATGTGCTCCACCTCCTTCCATTCATTCACACGGACCGTAAGTTTCCTGCCCTTGTACGTATATGTATAATGTGTACCGGGTGCAAGGCTTTCAAGGCCTGTCATGCCCACACAAGAGGCCAGTTGCTCAAGTCCCTTTGTTGCAAAGCCGGCAGCCTGAGCACTCGCAACTAATGCCAGAGCAAGGAGTACTGCTGAAATTATACGTTTGAAGTTCATACCCTAAATGCTTTATCAAAGAATCCTATCCAGCAGGGTACACCTCTGGATAGGATTGTCTTTTTATGGTTTCTTATCTATGTACCTTGACGGTATTGCCGTCCTTCTTGTACAGAGTGACGAAAGTAGGCTTGCCGTTCTCGAATACACCCTCGATACGTTCGCCGGGTTCGGCAACAACATCCTTGGTGGGTACCACTTTCTGCTGCTTGGTATATGTCAGCACACCTGCACCGTCGGGCTTGCCGTCCACGATGTCGCCGGCATACTTGCCATAACCTAGATCCAGAGTGCCCTTATAGCGTTCGCCAGGCATGTGGGCAGGCTTCTTTGCAACCTTCTTGGGAGCCTCCTTAACGGCAGGAGCAGCAGGTTCCTTCTTTTCCTGAACTTCCTCGGCGGGAACCTCGGGCTTCTGGGCGGGAACGGTGTCTATCACCACTACTTCTGGTTCGGGATCAGTCTTTTCATCTCCACCGCCAAGCAGGGCAAAAGCAGCACCGCCACCTGCCAACAAGGCAACGACAACACCACCTATTACCTTCTTGCCATTCTTGTCCCACCA
This sequence comes from Bacteroidaceae bacterium, assembly GCA_045659645.1. Lineage (GTDB taxonomy): Bacteria > Bacteroidota > Bacteroidia > Bacteroidales > Bacteroidaceae > Physcousia. The sequence goes on from JAZRCG010000021.1 coordinate 25,098, forward strand.
TGAACGTGGAGGGGGACATTCACGCAGGGGTTTGCCACACTCGGCACAGACGAAATCCTTGCGGGCAGGGATTTCCTGTACTTCCTTTGTCTTACACTTTGAGCAACTGTCGTTCAGGCAGATGCCATATCTGTTGCGAATACGTTCGCTTCTATTTGATGCCATATATTTGCTTGTTTTTTAATTGTTATGTATCTGATCCATTATCCCATTGGAGGAGGTGTGGGGCCACCCATTGGGGGAGGTGTGGGCTGTCCGGGCATTGCTGCTGGGGGAGCGAACAGGGCCTGCAATGCAGGAACCTGACCTGCGGGAGCCCATGCGGGCATACCTTCCATCCAAACCATTGTCTGTGCTGTCAGTTGGCCGGCCTGTGCATACTGCTTGCATGTTGCATAATTGTAGGGGCCATAACTCTGACCTGCTACGTTTATGAACAGATTTACCTGTGGCTCCTGGAAGACAGGAGGTGTGAGACCGCCTGGAGGAGTCGTCATGCCCTGGGGCTGACCGAATGGCTGCTGAGCCTGACCGAATGGTTGCTGAGTCTGACCAAATGGTTGCTGAGCCTGACCGAACGGCTGCTGGGCCTGACCAAATGGTTGTGCAGATTGTGTATTAGCGGCCAGTTTTGCCTGTATCTCCTCATCGCTCAGTGCAAATACGGTGGGAAGGTTCTTGCCGTCACCCTCGCTATGCAACAGGATTGCATTGGTAACATCCGTGTTGGGGTTGCCTGTATTCAGGAATCGCTCGTAACGCTCCTTGTATGGAGACATCCAGTCAATGGCACGCATGGGGAAGTTGTAGGACACGGTCATGATGCAGAGTTCGTCCTTGCGTGGGCTCTTGCGGTCAATGATAATGTCGGTACGTGCCGTGCTCTGGTTGAAGGAGTTCTTGATAGCATCCTCCAGTTTGTCGGCAAACTTGCTCAGTCCGACATTCTCGTCGGGAGAGGGGATAGACACAAGGATTACCTTCTTGTTTATGCTCGCAGGATTGGTGGGACTGAGATTGCCCTCGTTGTTGCGCAGGTGCATCTGAATCTGGTCATTGTTCAGTTTCAGGAAGGCACCGCTCTGGGATACGATGTCATGAGCGAACTTCTTGATGTCGTCGTCAGTACGGAGTTTCTGCTGCAACTGGGTAAGGATGTTGAGACCAAGCACCTTGTTGTCGCTATCTGCCTTCTCGTCGTGCTTTGCCTTGACAACGGCAGAGAGTTTCACGTCGAACGCATCCTTGATGTCGTCCACGCTGATTTCATTGGCAAGACGGCCGAAGTTGACAAATTCCTCCTGAGGCAGGATTGACTCGCGGAGCTGGCGGGAGATGTTGGGCATGTCCACCTTGTCTATCTTCAGGTCTACCTCGAACTCTGTCATGGCATCGTCCTCGCTCACCTCGATGATGGCGCCCTTCATGTCCTCCAGGCCCTTGTTCACCTTGCGCTGCGCGGCAACCAGGCGCTCTGTCTCCTCGATGGCCTCGTTTATCTTCTGGCTGAAGGAGAGGATGTCGGCATCCATCTTGCCCAGTTCCACGAACACCTTGGCGGCCAATTGCTTGGCAAACTCCAGGGCGATGAGCATGGTCTTGGCGGTGTAGTAGTCGGTCAGGATTCCCTGGTGGTCGGCATAGCGGCGTGCGCCGGCACCTACCATTCTCTGCAGGATACCCAGACGGCTCCATTCGGAAACGTTGTCCAGACGGTCCTGGTCGCAAGCCTCGTATTCCTCCTTGGCCTCCTTGATTCGTGCTTCCAGTTCGGTACGGATTTCGCCCATACGCTCGAGCAGCAACTTGGAAACCTTCTGCAATTCCACGATGGAAATGTCGCCAACCTTCCATTTCTCGAACAGTTCTGACTCAATGCCATGGCGTATTTCCTTGGAAATCTCAGGAAGAGCCTTGGCCTTGCCTACGTAGAAGGACTCCACGCCCTCCTCGCGGAAATGGCTTGTGTAGAACTCGGCCATGATGTTGTCCAGTTCGTTCAAGGGGCAATCGGCCTTCTTGGCATCCTCGGCATAGCCGATGGCCTTGTCGTGCCAGTAGTCGGAGAACAGGGGATAGTCGGCATCGGACTCCAGCACCTTCACTTCCTGGGTCAGGTGCTTCTCGTCCAGCATCCACTTGGACAGGTTGTCGGAGTTCAGGTATTCCTTTCTGTAGTCCTTGTTGCGCTCCTCATTGACGAAGCCCTGGTTCTCGCGCCAGTTGTTGTACTTGAACTGATACAGCACACTTTCGCCCACGGTGTAAGTGATGTGCTTCAGGATGCGGAGTTCGGGATACATCACTCGCTTGATACCGAAAGAAGATATCTTCTTGGTTCTTGCAACAGGAATCCTTCCATCAGCACCGGCATTGGCAGCCTCGTCGTACTCATAGGCAAAGTCATCCATATTCTCGTATCTGAAAGCATGCTTGATGGCCACCAGATTATCGGCTGTTTCGTTCACCACGAATATGCGTGCGAAGATGTAGTCACTGACTATCTTGGGCAGTTCCTTCAGGGAATTGACGGTAACGCCGTTTTCGTTCACATTGCTGTAAATGGTAAGGCCATTGGCCACGCCCTTTACCTTGTCGCTATGCTGCCTTGCTTCTCCTCCGCCAGTAACATCCTGGGGGAACCAGCGTCCTGCCTGCAGGGCATTGAGTTCTGCCAGTGCGGCATAGCCGTTCTGGTAGTAGCGGCCCTGGTCCATGTCTGCCTTAGGCAGATGCATCTCAGGCATCATGGCATAAACACTGATTACGGCTTCGGGGAATGCCTTACGTGTCTGCACCACAACGTCTACAATAGAGCCGGAACCTGTACCGCCGCACAGACCTGCAAAGATATTGATATACAGAGTACTTGTGTCGCCTGAAATGCTCTGGCATCGTGCGAAGGCATCGCGCAGGCTATTGACATAACCTATCGCATTGGCGGCAAACAACAGACGGCCGGCACGACGTTTCTGGCCTGCCGCCTCGCCCAGAGAACCGATGGCAGACTTCACGCCGCTCACATTTTCCACAATACCCTTGACAGAAGGATAACTGCCGATGTGATCCAGGATGTGCTCTACATCCACGGCCTTGATGTTCAGGAACTCGTTGTTGGTGAACGAAGCATCCTGACCCATAACGCGGAAGTCGGGACGTGAACGTCCGTCCTTGGGCATCATCTCGTCGGTAGAGTCCACGTAGAGCAATGCCACGGGGAGTTTCTTGCGCTCCTCGGCGGTGGGATACTCTTCGAACATGCGCATTTTGAACGCCTTCAGGATCTTGCCGCCTGTGCCTCCAAGACCAACCAGAATATGGTTGCCTGTGCAATAATTTTTTGTTGACATAAGCTTTAGGTTTTTATATTAGATTGATATTATGTTTTCTTCTCTTCTCTATCGCCTTCCATGCGTGTTTACCCGAGGGCGCCGTGTGCCTCCAGGCATGGGGCGTGAGCCTGTTGCAGGCCTGCGGTCGGAATGTGTGCCGCGTACGGGAGAAGCATAGCGCTTGTCCAAGGTCTTTATTCCCAGCACTCCTGCCACAACCACAAAGCCAAGGCACCAGAGCAGCCTGCGCACTATGTATTTGCGCATGAAAGAACGCAGTTCGTCGGCAATGGCAGATGGCAACTGGCGGGCATTGAAGCCGGAGAACTCGCCTCCGCTGATGTAGTGCTCCAGCAGGGGATACTCGGCAATGGCCTTCTTTATCACCACGTCGGCCTGCTCGGTGGGTACCTCTTCCCAGCCTTCATAGATGTTGTCCACTACCTGGGTGAAATACCCCTCATACTCGTCGGCGGTATCAATGATTTTCAGGGAGCCTACTATCATCGTACACTGAAATGCCAGCAGGACAAAGAGCAAGGCGCCTATCAGATAGGACCAGACGGAAAAAAGAGCATCCTTCCACCAACCCTTGATGATGAAGACAAACAATGCCATGCACAACAAGGCTATCAGGATGCCCCAAAAGAGGCTGCCTACCGAATACTGAATAATGTTCCAAAGTGCCATATCTTTTATTTTATAGATTTAAGGTAAGATGAACAAAGAATTTACTTGCGGGGAACTACATGTAAGACACAAGACACATAGGGTTCATGCCCAAACCTGTACTGGTTTCGACATGAACCCTATGTGTCTGCATAATCTCTTGGACAAGAGACGCTTTTACATAATTCGCGTAGGGGGGGGGGGGGAAATGATTGATTATCAGCAAAACATGCCGCAATCAA
>JAZRCG010000022.1:0-96784 GCA_045659645.1 Bacteroidaceae bacterium
GAGGACAAAGGCCTGCCCTCCCGAGGACCGTGGCGAAAGTTCCCGGTTCTCTCGCCTCGGTCCTCGGGAGGGCAATTTTGGCACATCCTCTGGCAATAGAGCAATGGCCGTTAAAAACGGTTATAAAAATATAAGTATTGAGCAGATTGACTGTCGGCTTCTACCCAATTGTCACCATCGTGGCACCAAAGCCGTATTGCTGAAACGAAGCATCCTGATAGCGACAGGATTTATAGGAGTACTTCAATTCCGTGAGTATACTCTTTCGTAACACCCCATCTCCATTTCCATGAATGAAAACTATGCGGCGTCCCTTATCTTTGCTAAATGTCTCCATGGTTTCACGAAATATCCTCATCTGATACTCCTTGATTTCTGAAGGAGATAATCCGTCGGTACTGTCAAACAAGGCATGTGCATGCAGGTCTATCTCTATGATTTCGTCCTTGGAGATTTTTCTTGGCTTATTGTTAGCAGAGTCTTCATTCAAAGGCATGCGAGCATGCCGGCGCAGGGTATCGGCAGCTTCAAGCTCTTCAAGTTTGCGGCTTAATCTTTGTACCAGTCGTTCTAATTGCAGTACGCGTTCCTCCAGCTTGGCAAACTCCGTTGTCTGGTCTTGTGATGACTGGGGCGTTTGCTGGAATTTGCAAGATACTGGTTCTTGGGGCGATGCTGTTTTGCTGTTGGGAATAACTACGAGGTCAGCCTCGTGCATCGGTATCTCAAAGCCGTCCTGGTCTTCAACCAATATCAAACCTCCTGTTCTGAAACCAGAAACTGTTCCTCCACCTTTTTCACGAAGGAACCTTACTGTATCACCTATATTTATAGTCATTTTCTTTTGGGTGTAGGATATAGTATAAACGATATTTTACTGGAAACGATGGACTGCATAGTATAATTCTATGCTTTAGCATGTGATGCTTATTCATTTGAGTTTATGATGTATATGTGTCTCCAATATTTTTATTGCTTCATGATTATTGCCACCTTCTGGAATAATCAAGTCAGCAAAGCGTTTTGTGGGTTCTATAAACTCCTCGTGCATGGGTTTGAGAACATCCAGGTATCGGCTAATTACCATTTCTGTGGTGCGCCCACGCTCTACCGTGTCACGGAGAATGTTTCGGATCAGGCGAACATCTGCATCCGTATCGACATAGATTTTCAGATCCATCTGCTCACGCAAATCCTTGCGATAAAGTGCCATAATGCCCTCTATGATGATTACCTTGCATGGTTCCACATGAACGGTTTCCGCCTGTCTGTTGGAGGTAATGTAGTCATAGGTAGGCTGTTCTATGGCCTTACCGCTTTTCAGGTCAGAGATATGACGGCATAGCAAATCCCAATCAAAGGCATCTGGATGGTCATAGTTGATTTTTCTACGCTCCTCCATAGTCAGATGGGTATTGTCGTTGTAATACGAATCCTGTGGAATAACTGCTACTTCCTGGCCATGCAGCGCTTCCATTATCTTCTTCACTACGGTAGTCTTTCCGCTTCCAGTGCCTCCGGCAATTCCTATTATATACATAATTGGCATGTATTATATGTTTCAAGCACGAAAGTATGCATTTTCTTTGTCATTACCGAATATTGAGCGACAAATTGTATAGATTATAGGAAAATTATGTATCTTTGCACGCATATAATAGTCGTAATACATAATAAATAGTTAAGAATATGTTAAGAATTGCCGTTCAATCAAAAGGAAGGCTCTTCGAGGACACAATGTCATTGTTGGCCGAGGCAGGTATCAGGGTAAGTACAAGTAAGCGCACATTGCTTGTGCAAAGTGCGGATTTCCCCATAGAGGTGCTGTATCTGCGTGACGATGACATACCTCAGTGTGTAGCTACTGGTGTTACAGATTTGGGAATTGTGGGACGAAATGAATTTGAGGAACGCCAGGAACAGGCAGATATTGTCCGCCCATTGGGTTTCTCGCGTTGCCGTATGTCATTGGCAATTCCCAAGGCAACAAAATATACGGGCCTAAGCTGGTTTGAAGGCAAAAAGATAGCAACGTCCTACCCAAACATACTGCGCCGCTTTCTGCACCAGAATCGCATAAATGCAGATATTCATGTAATAACCGGATCTGTGGAGATAAGTCCCGGCATTGGTTTGTCGGATGCCATCTTTGACATTGTGAGCAGTGGCAGTACTCTGGTAAGCAACAACTTGGCCGAGGTGGAGGTTGTTTTGGAGAGCGAAGCCCTGCTAATTGGCAACCGCAACCTTTCACCAAGCAAGCGTGCCATTCTGGATGAGCTGCTTTTCCGAATAGAGGCAGTAAAGGCTGCAGAGAACAAGAAATATGTTCTGATGAATGTGCCCACCGAGCGTATTGAAGATGTGGTGAAAGTTCTTCCTGGTGCCAAATCACCCACTATAATGCCATTGGCAACAGAAGGATGGAGCAGCATACACACCGTAGTGGACGAGAAGTCTTTTTGGGAGATTATTTCACGTCTGAAGGAATTGGGAGCACAAGGCATTCTGGTAATGCCAATTGAGAAAATGATTCTGTAATATACTTGTTTGTGATGAATGTTATACTATATCCGCCAAAAGACCAGTATCCCCTGTTGCTGAAACGTCCGCATAAGGATGCCAAAGATTTAGGAGCAACAGTAGCAGATATTCTTAGCGAAGTGAAACGAGGTGGGGACAAGGCTGTAAAGCACTACGAACTCCTGTTTGACAAGGTGGAACTAAGTTCATTGGAAGTAACGACTGAGGAGATAGAGGACTCGGCCAACCTTATAAGTGCAGAACTAAAAGAAGCCATCCATCTGGCCCATGCCAATATCACACGGTTCCACGAAGCACAGCGGATGAACCCCGTATCCGTGGAAACCACCACGGGAGTGCATTGCTGGCAAAAGTCGGTAGCCATAGAGAGTGTTGGTTTATATGTGCCAGGCGGTAACGCCCCACTTTTCAGTACTGTACTTATGCTTGCCACACCTGCCAGAATAGCAGGATGTAAGGACATAGTACTATGCTCCCCTCCAAATTGCGAGGGCAAACTTCATCCAGCCATACTATATGCAGCCAAGATTTCGGGTGTCAACAGATTGTTCAAGTGCGGTGGAGTACAAGCCATTGGAGCTATGGCCTTTGGAACAGAAACTGTACCCAAGGTGAGCAAAATATTCGGTCCTGGCAACCAGTTTGTCACATGTGCCAAGCAACAGGTCAGCATGACTGATGTTGCCATTGACATGCCTGCAGGTCCTTCGGAGGTAGCCATTATAGCAGACGAGACATGCCACCCCAATTATGTGGCAGCTGACATGCTTAGTCAGGCAGAACATGGCATGGACTCCCAAAGCATACTTTTCACCAATAGCGAAAAGGTGGCAAAGGAAGTTCTGGAAGAAGTTGAAAAGCAACTGGCTGCCCTGTCTCGCAAAACCATGGCACAGGCATCGTTGGAACACAGCAGGATAATTGTGTTCAGAGACATTCAAGAGGCTTTTGACATTTGCAATGAATATGCACCCGAGCATCTCATACTGGCAATGGACGATGCAATGGAATGGGCAGACAAGGTGGTAAATGCCGGAAGCGTCTTCCTGGGTCACTACAGTTGCGAGAGCGCAGGTGACTATGCATCGGGGACCAACCATACTTTGCCAACCAGCGGATATGCCAAGGCATATAGCGGCGTAAACTTGGACAGCTTCTGCAGGAAGATAACATTCCAGCACCTTACCAGCCAAGGTATTCAAAGCATAGGAAGAGCAGTGGAAGTAATGGCCGAGGCAGAGAGCCTGGATGCACATCGCAATGCCATGACACTGAGAATGAACTATTGACATATATAAACGACAAATCCCTATTCAGGTGACAATGATAGAATCACTGGTACGAAAGAACATACAGGCACTGAAACCATATTCATGTGCCAGGGATGAGTTCAAGGGGCGTGAAGCTCACGTTTTTCTGGATGCTAATGAAAGTGCATATAATTCGCCCTATAACCGTTATCCAGACCCCTTGCAGGAAAAACTCAAGAGACAAATATCCTCCATCAAGCAAGTTCCTGCCGGTCAGATATTCCTGGGCAATGGCAGCGACGAAGCAATAGACCTCGTATATCGCATCTTTTGTGAACCACGGGTAGACAATGTTGTTGCCATCGAGCCAACATATGGCATGTATCAGGTATGTGCCGATATAAATGATGTAGAGTACAGGGCAGTAAGATTGTCGGACACCTATGCCATGTCGGCAGATGCTTTGCTTGAGGCATGCGATGAGCACACCAAGGTTATATGGATATGTACGCCCAACAACCCCACAGGCAATGACATGGACAGACGTGAATTGCAAAAACTACTTACCGAATTCCACGGAATAGTTGTTGTGGACGAAGCATACAGCGATTTCTCCGACCTCCGCCCCATGCGTTCGTTTCTAAGTTACTTTCCACGCATGATAGTGCTCAATACATTCTCCAAGGCATGGGCATCGGCAGGAATACGCTTGGGCATGGCATTTGCATCCGAAGAAATCATCTCTCTCTTTAATAAGGTAAAGTATCCCTATAACGTGAACATACTCACTCAGGACAAGGCAAGCGAACTGCTCTCGCAGATGACAAAGATAGAGCGTTGGGTGAATGAAGTCAAACACGAGCGCAAGCACATGATACCCTGCCTGATGGAACTGCCGATTGTAAAACAGGTGTATCCTTCGTCGGCAAATTTCCTGCTGGTCAAAGTTACAAATGCCGATGCAATATATAAATATCTGGTGGATAGGGGGATAATTGTCCGTAATCGTAGTCGCATAACACTTTGTCAAGATGCACTTCGCATTACAATAGGTTCCAAGGAAGAGAACAACGAATTGCTCGGGGCTTTAAGGACATATGGTTATAGGTAAGGTCTACCTCGCTACAATATATTGTCGTAATAACATTAACAGAGACATTATCCTATGAAGCAAAGGATACTATTTATAGACAGAGATGGAACCATTCTGCGTGAGCCTGCTGACGAACAGATTGATTCCTACGATAAATTTGAGTTTGTGCCAGGTGCAATTGGAGCACTCTCCTTTCTAACGAAACATACCGACTATAAGTTTGTACTTGTCAGTAACCAGGATGGTTTGGGAACGGAATCGTATCCAGAAACTGATTTCTGGCCAACACACAATCTGATGCTTAACGTTCTGAGGGGTGAGGGAGTGGAATTCGTAGCACAACACATTGATTGTTCGTTCCCCCATGAAAATCTGCCTACACGCAAACCAGGAACTGCTATGCTTACATCGTACATGGACAACGAAGACGTGGACATGGCACATTCCTATGTAATCGGTGACAGGGAGACAGATGCAGAGTTGGCAAGGAATCTCGGATGTAAAAGTCTGATAATAGGACAAGACACAACATGGGAAGACATTAAAGAAATTCTGTTTGCTGGCGACCGTACAGCTACCGTTACACGCAAGACGCATGAAACAGATATAAAAGTCTCTATCGGTTTAGATGGCAACGGAGAAAGTTCCATCCATACGGGCTTGGGATTCTTTGACCACATGCTGGAACAAATTGCAAGGCACGGAAACATTGATCTTGAAATCAAGTGCGTAGGCGATCTCTGTGTAGATGAACATCATACGATTGAAGACACTGCTCTTGCACTTGGAGAATGCATTGCAAAAGCCTTAGGAGACAAACGTGGAATAGAACGATATGGATACTCACTGCCAATGGATGATTGCCTATGCCAGGTAAGTCTGGACTTCGGCGGGAGACCTTGGTTGGTGTGGGATGCAGAATTTAAAAGAGAAAGGGTAGGGGATATGCCTACGGAAATGTTTCTGCACTTCTTCAAAAGTTTGTCAGATAGTGCACGTATGAACCTTAATATAAAGGCAGAAGGTACAAACGAACATCATAAGATAGAAGGCATATTCAAGACCTTTGCCAGAGCAATGAAAATGGCTATCAAGAGAGATGTAGAACACTTTAATCTGCCTTCCAGCAAGGGTACATTATGACAACTAATTTCTCCAGCCATCTGCTCCAACGTGCAGTTGACGAGGTTTCGTGCCTTCCTGGAATAGGCAGAAAAACAGCATTAAGATTGGTTCTGCATCTGCTTAGACAGGATGCCAGAACAACTGCTACATTAACCGAGGCCCTCTCTGTCTTGCGCAACGAAGTAAAGTATTGCCGCATGTGCCATAATATATCTGATACAGATATTTGCGAGATATGTGCCAATCCTAAACGCGATGCATCGACCCTATGCGTCGTAGAGAATATTCAAGATGTCATGGCCATAGAGTCAACAAATCTATACAGAGGACTATATCATGTATTAGGAGGGGTTATTAGCCCCATGGATGGTATAGGACCAAGCAACCTGCACATACAAAGTCTGATTGAACGTATCTCGGCAGGTGGCATTAGGGAGGTAATACTGGCACTTAGCCCCACAATGGAAGGTGACACCACCAATTATTTCATATACAAACGAATGAAGCAATTAACTGAATCTTCCACTTCAAGTATAGATGGGCTTAATGCCTCCTCGTTCTCATTGCCGCGTGTTACAGTAATTGCCCGTGGTGTTGCGCAGAACGATGAACTACAGCATACCGACGAAGCCACCTTGGGAAGAGCCTTGGCGGGAAGAACTCCATTCTCTGTATAACCCATACAATATTATATATTATGAAGAAACTGAAGGTACTCTATTTTGTCCTTCCACTATGGATTGTTTTGATGTGCATTCCTTTTGAAGTAAATGCCGACAGAGGGATTGATGTACAACTGAGTGCAAGCATGCTTTATTTCTTCCGCATGTTTGTTGTACTTTTCTCACTTGGATCAATGGTATCTGCATTTACGATATTGAAGGATAAACTGGTTTCGCAACTTGTTCTTCTATCTGTTTCTGCATTCTGGGTAGTCATTGACTACTACCTGAATCTCAGCAATCCTGGAAGTGACAACCTTCTTTGGCTCATACCAATGATAATAGCATTGTATGCAATAAAATATAAAACAGTAGCTCGTACAACGACTCAACAGCAAAATAAGAGATGAGATATTTGCGTGCCATAGAACCAGAGGACCTCGATTTGATGTATATTGTGGAGAATGACCCTGATATATGCAGATACAGTTCCACCAATGTGCCACTCTCACGCTATGCTCTCAAGCGTTACATCGAGGAAAGTAGGGGAGACCTGTTCATTGACTCCCAGGTTCGTATGACAATCATAGATGCGGAAACTAGGGTAGCATGCGGTTTTCTTGATATTACTGATTTTAACCCTACACATCGACGAGCACAGGTTGGAATTGCACTTGTACCTGAAGCTCAACGACGTGGAATAGCTACACATGCATTGAACGAAGCAGCATCTTATGCAAAAAGGCAAGGGCTGTCTCAATTATATGCAATTGTTTCATCTGACAATACAAATGCATCAAGACTGTTCCTTCGCTCTTTGTATGCTGAAACTGCTGTGTTACACAAATGGCTATATGACGATGGCAATTTTACAGATGCAATCCTGTACCAACTGTTTCTTGAACAAAAACTCTAATTAAACCTTATGACACAAGATGAAATCCTTACTCTCATCAAACGCGAAGTAATTCCTGCCATTGGATGCACCGAGCCCATGTGCGTGGCATTATGTGTAGCATATGCCACAGAAGCGTTAGGAGAAGAACCTGATTCCATTCAAGTAGGACTTAGCGCCAATGTTCTTAAGAATGCGATGGGCGTTGGCATTCCTGGCACTGGCATGGTGGGACTTCCTATTGCCATAGCTCTTGGTGCACTCGTAGGTAAGAGTGAATATCAATTAGAGGTTCTGCACGATTGTACGCCAAATGCTGTAGAAATAGGCAAACAGATGATTGCCAACGGACGTATTAATATTACTCTTGACAAAGAGGCTTGCGACAAACTCTATGTTGACGTTGTTTGCAAAAAAGGCAATCGCCGTTCAGAAGCGATAATTGCACATGAACATACCCGACTTGTATACCTTTGTTGCGACAATCAGGTGATAATGGACACAAGGATGGAATTGCGCAATCCTTCTGAAATAGAATCATCTGCTGATCTAACCTTGCGCCAGGTCTTCAACTTTGCCACTCAAACACCCTTAGAAAAGTTGGAATTTATAAATGAGGCTCGTATCCTTAACGAAAATGCAGCTCAAGAAGCATTGAAGGGTAACTACGGTCACGAATTGGGCAAGACGCTTACACGTCCACTTGGTAAAGGTATTATGGGAGACAGCATTTTCAGCCATATTCTTTCTGTTACAAGCAGCGCATGTGATGCACGAATGGCTGGTGCCATGATTCCAGTCATGAGCAATAGTGGAAGTGGAAATCAAGGAATAGCAGCCACCCTGCCTGTAGTTGTTTTTGCACGCGAGAACCACAATACAGAAGAAGAATTAACTCGTGCCCTTATATTGAGCCACCTCACTGCCATCTACATAAAGCAGAGTCTTGGCAGACTTAGTGCACTTTGCGGATGCGTAGTTGCAAGTACAGGAAGTAGTTGTGGTATAACATTTCTGATGGGTGGGCGCTACGAACAAGTGGCTTATAGTGTGAAGAACATGATTGCAAATCTCGCAGGTATGGTGTGCGACGGAGCCAAACCCAGTTGTGCGCTGAAGGTTTCCAGCGGTGTATCAACTGCCGTGCTCAGCGCTATGCTTGCCATACAAAACAAGTTTGTCACAAATGTTGAGGGCCTGATCGAAGATGACGTTGATAGATGCATACGAAATCTAACCCTTGTTGGTGCTAAGGGAATGCAGGAAACAGACCGCATGGTTCTTGACATCATGACTCATAAATGCAATTAAGCTATTGCTGAATAAATCTAACACTGTATAACCATATATATAATTATAGGGATTATCTTGTCCTTTCAATTTACTATGATTGATAACATTAAAGAATGTGGCCTGACCTCGCAACAAGTTGAGGAAAATAGGGTGAAGTTCGGAACCAACACACTCACTCCACCCAAGAAGACTTCGCTATGGATTCAATTCCTGGAGAAGTTCGAAGACCCCATTATACGCATCCTGCTCTTTGCATGGGTGCTGGCCATGATTATATCGGCAATACATTGCTGGGGACCTGACCAAAAGGGGTGGGAGGCATTCATAGAACCCGTTGGCATTTTCTTTGCCATAATGCTGGCAAGCACCATAGGTTTCTTCTTTGAAGTAAAGGCGGCAAAGGCATTTGAGGTGCTTAACCAGGTGAACGACGACATCCCCGTGACGGTAATCCGCAACGGTCATGTCACGGAGACCACCAGGGCAGATATAGTGGTGGGCGACATTGTGATGCTGGGCACTGGAGACGAGATTCCTGCCGACGGAACCTTGCTTGAGGCTGTTTCGCTTCAGGTGAACGAATCCACACTGACCGGCGAACCGATCATATCAAAGACAACAAAAGAAGAGGATTTCGACACCGATGCCACATATCCCTCAAATAACGTGATGCGCGGAACTACAGTGGTGGACGGACATGGCATGATGCAGGTACATGCCGTAGGTGATGCCACCGAGTACGGCAAGGTGAACCAGGGTGCACAGATGGACAACAACATAGACACGCCCCTGCAGCTCCAGTTGAAACGGCTTGCCGACCTGATAAGCAAGGTGGGTTACACCGTGGCCACACTGACCTTCGTGGTGCTCACCGCCAAGGTGTTCATACAGGGCGGAGAGGCCGGCAACTTCTACTACATAGAACATATCCTCAACAATTTCATGATAGCCGTCACCCTGGTGGTGGTGTCCGTGCCCGAAGGTCTGCCAATGAGCGTGACGCTGAGCCTGGCACTGAGCATGAACCGCATGCTGAAAGCCAACAATCTGGTACGCAAGATGCATGCCTGTGAGACGATGGGAGCCACTACAGTCATCTGTACGGACAAGACCGGCACACTGACACAGAACCAGATGCGTGTGAACACAACATCGTTCTTCCCCCTGAAGGAGCAGAAGTTGGCAGAGGACAATGCAAGCATGCTCATACGCGAGGGCATAGCGGTGAACTCCACGGCAAACCTGAACCGGACGGACGGCATCGTCAAGACCTTGGGTAACCCCACCGAGGCAGCCATGCTGCTTTGGCTGGACGCACAGGGACATGACTATGAGAAGTTGCGCTCCGGAGCCAGGATAGTGAACCAACTTACCTTCTCCACCGAACGCAAGTACATGGCCACCGTGGTGGACTCTCCCCTTTTGGGAAGCAAGGTGCTCTACATGAAGGGCGCACCCGAGATAGTGCTTGGACATTGCAAGGACGTGGCCATGGAAAACGGCACAAAGCCTGCCACCGACATGCGTGCCGACATAGAATCGCTCCTGCTCTCCTACCAGAACCAGGCCATGCGTACATTGGGATTTGCCTATAAGATACTGACCGACAAGGAAGCAGAGGCACCATACGAGAACGGCAGGCTATCGGCCAAGGACCTTACCTATCTGGGCGTGGTGGCCATATCCGACCCTATCAGGGAGGACGTGCCCCGTGCCGTGGGAGCATGTCGCAAGGCCGGCATAGACATAAAAATAGTTACCGGCGACACTCCAGCAACCGCACGCGAGATAGCACGACAGATAGGCATCTGGACACAGGACGACTCGGACAAGAACATAATCACAGGCCCTGCCTTTGAAGCCCTGTCCGACGAAGAGGCCGCCAAGCGGGTACAGGCTCTGAAGATCATGTGCCGTGCACGCCCCACCGACAAACAACGCCTGGTACAACTCCTGCAGGAACAGGATGCCGTAGTGGCCGTGACGGGCGACGGCACCAACGATGCCCCTGCTCTGAAGGCGGCACAGGTGGGCCTTTCCATGGGCGACGGCACCTCCGTGGCCAAGGAGGCAAGCGACATAACAATCCTGGATAACTCCTTCTCCAGCATAGTGCAGGCCGTCATGTGGGGACGCTCGCTGTACCGCAACATACAGCGCTTCCTCATGTTCCAACTGACCATCAACGTGGTTGCCTGCGCCATAGTGCTCATCGGTTCGCTCATCGGCACAGGCTCTCCGCTCACCATCACGCAGATGCTCTGGGTGAACCTCATCATGGACACCTTTGCAGCCGGCGCCCTGGCATCACTGCCTCCCAGTTGGACCGTGATGCGCGACCGTCCGCGCCGAAGCGGAGAAAACGGCGACTTCATCATCAGCAAGTCCATGGCAAGGACCATCTTCGGCACCGGCATTTTCTTCACGGCACTGCTCGTGGCCGTACTGCTCGTTCTTCAGGACAACGGCCACCTGTCTCCCCGCGACCTCAGTTGGTTCTTCACCTTCTTCGTCATGCTTCAGGTTTGGAATATGTTCAATGCCAAGGCTTTCATGACAGGCCGTTCTGCCTTTGCCAGCATCTGGCAGAGCAAGAGTTTCCTGTGGGTCATAGCGCTCATCATTGGCGGTCAGTACATTATCGTCACCTTCGGAGGCAAGATGTTCAACGTGGTTCCCCTCAGCCTTACGGAATGGCTCTGCATATCCGCCATGACGATGCCCGTGCTTTTCTTCGGAGAGATAGCACG
Organism: Bacteroidaceae bacterium; assembly: GCA_045659645.1. Taxonomy (GTDB): domain Bacteria; phylum Bacteroidota; class Bacteroidia; order Bacteroidales; family Bacteroidaceae; genus Physcousia. The sequence continues at coordinate 11,613 of JAZRCG010000022.1, forward strand.
CCTGATACAAGCAAACAAGACTGTAAAATAACATGAACGAAATACTTATCATACTGGGACTTATCCTGCTCAACGGCATACTGTCCATGACTGAAATGGCCATGGTGTCGGCCAGGAAGTCGAGCCTTTCCACAGAAGCCAGAAACGGCAACGAGCGTGCACGGCGTGCCCTGTCCATAGCGGAGAACCCCAACCGCATGCTTTCCACCATACAGATAGGCATCACGCTCATAGGCATTCTCACCGGTATCTACTCCGGCAGCCAGTTGGCCGGTTCCCTGGCCACATTGCTGGACGCCTTGGGCATGGCACACAACTATTCCATGACTTTGGCACAGGGCGTGATTGTAATAATCGTTACCTTCCTGACCCTGCTTTTCGGAGAACTGCTACCCAAGCGCATAGGAATGGCCACGGCAGAAAGCATAGCCAAGGCTATGGCGGCACCGATGAACTACCTCTCCACCATGGCAGCACCCTTCGTATGGTTTCTGTCCAAAAGCACGGCGGTCATATTCTCGCTGATAGGCCTTCGCGACGAGGGGAGCAAGGTGACGGAAGAGGAGATAAAGTCCATCATACAGGAAGGCAAGGACAACGGTGAAGTCCAGCCCATGGAGGAAGACCTTGTGAACCGCATCTTCATGATGGGCGACCTGACCGTAGGTTCCATAATGACCTCCAAGCACGACCTCGTCTGTCTGGACCTCGGACAAAGCGCAGAGGAGATAAAAACCGTGATACGCAAAAACCTCTACGAGGTGTATCCCGTCTCCGAAGGCAGTATGGACAACATCCGCGGATTGGCACTCCTGAAAGACCTCTTCGTGGCACTGGACGATAAGGACTTTGCCCTGGAGAAACTCATCCGCCCGGCCACGTATTTCCATGAGAACACCAGCATTTACAAGATGCTGGAGCAGATGAAGTCCGAGAACATCTCACGAGGCCTTGTTTGCGACGAATACGGTTCGTGTCTGGGCATTGTCACCCTGAAGGACATGATGGAAGGCATCGTCGGCAACATAGAAGACGGAAATGCCGAAGACCCGCAAATAGTGAAATGCCACGACCGCGAGGCATGGTTCGTGGACGGCCAGTGCAGCATGTACGACTTCCTCACCTTCTTCGACAGCGAAGACCTCATGGAAAGCGATGCCGACTACACCACCGTGGCAGGCCTGTGCCTGACGGAAATGGAGCGCGTACCCTCCACCGGCGAGCACTTCACGTGGAAGGGTTTCAAGTTCCAGATCGTGGACAAAGACAATGCCCGAATCGACAAACTTATGGTCAGCAGAGACTAATCCAACCTATTACACCTTAAATCTATCGGACCGCAAGTCCCAACCTACTCCATCATGAAACGCTCCGAAGGCAATTACAACAAACAGGAAAACAATTCCAGATACAAAGGCAATGAACCTGGTTTTTGGGAGAACCTCAAGGCACTGATTGCCGAAAACAAGAAAGCCAAAGAAAGGGAGTATCTGCACGATAGCAACACTCCCCCGCTTCCTCAGTCTGCACCCCCAAAAACGGATAATACAGATGAGGTATACAAGGCATTGCTTATCAATACATCCAATAAAGTTGAGGATGTCGAACAAGCAGATAAGGCAAATGAAGCAAAGCAATCGACTTTGCTATATACCGATGATGCAGATAATGATGCAGACAGCATTATTTCCTCCACCCGCTCCTACGAGGAACCAGAATTCGACTATATCGACTTCGACACGGAAACATCCGAAACAGACATATATTCCAGAACCTTCCGCTATTCCGACTCCGCAGATAGTATAGATAGTAGCGAAGCAGAACTCTACACCGAAACATCGGACTTGCACTTCCACACTCCGTCATTAGAAGAAGACACCGCCAAAGACAGTACGCCCGTTCCCGGTATGGGAACATCCACCGACAAGAATACTCCCAAAGCTCCCAAGACCCAAATGGCTTTCCTATTAGAAATGCTGTTTTGGATAGTAGTTCCTTATATCGCTACTATCTCTATTTTCATATTTACTGATAACGGGGAAAATCATAGCACATTTGAACAAAAACGAGAAAACAAAAAGCGGGAGCAAAAGAACTGCATCATAGCGGAGCAGAAGAAAATTACCGACAAATACTATAACAAGGACACAAGAACCCTGACACTTCCCAAAACGCACTTCGCCGGAAATGAATATGCCCTTGCCGCAAATGATGTCAAGACCATACGCTCGGCCGGTGTAGTTTCTACCATCGGAGATAATGCCTTTGGTACTTGTCAGGAACTGGAAACCGTCAACATAAGATGCAAGATTATCGGAAAGGAAAGTTTCAAAGGTTGCGCATCGCTTCGCACGGCAATAATACCACGCAATCTCAACTGGCTCCGTCAGGAAGCATTTGCCAACTGTCCGCAATTGGAAACGGTACTTCTTAGTACAACACTGTCCCAAATAGAGGATAATGTCTTCCTGAATTCCAATAACATACGCGAAGTCTCCATTCCAAACAACGTAAAGACACATTTCTTTCTCCACCTGTCGCATTGCAGGAAAATCAACACCATCTATCTCCTCTCCCTCGACTACTTCAAGATGCCCAAGAGCATAAAGGATGCACCTATCAAGTTCTCCAAGTGCAAACTATATGTCCCCGATTCAAACCTGGAGCAGTTCCGCAACAATGCCGACTGGTCACGCTTCGGTCAGATACTGCCTCTGAGCCAATCCCGCTGGTTTGATGCAAAGGGCTGGGGAAAGGAATAACACCCATCTAACGACAAACACATGGACACAACAGACAGATACGGTATCGTCATAGAACGCAAGGAACAGATAGAGCAACTTATCCGCGAATGGGGCTTCCTGCCTTTCTTCAAGAATGGTATCTCTGGGTTCTCCATCGAGGAGATGACACCGCCCGAACTGCTCTTCGGTGACGATTTCCCCAACGGTCCATGGGGATGGAAAGGCCCCATCATTGCCAATTGGGAATCGGCCTATGGCAAGTTTTTCAAGGGCAAGGCAGGGTTCGTAAGCCTAGAATGGTTGCCCGACTTCATGAACTGGCGCCGTTCCCGCCTTCCTCTGAAGAAGCAGGACAAGGATGCCCGCCACATCTACGATGTCCTGGTAGAGAACGAATCCATGCTTTCACGCCAACTGAAGAAGGCAAGCGGATTTACCCTCAGCCGCAAGCGCAAGACCTTTAACCCCGATGACCCGACAAATCCTGTGGAGAACCCAAGAAACGGCATGGCCTTCGATTCCCTGATAGCAGGATTGGAAATGGGTACACACGTATGCATTGCCGACTTTGAATACCTCATATCCAAGAAAGGTGAACCCTACGGATGGGGACTGGCACGCTATTGCACACCAGAGGCCATGTACCCCGACATGTTTCCCTACGAAGACCTGATACAGGGACGTACACCCCGTCAATCCCGCAAGCGTATCCTCGACCATCTGTGCCAAGTATTGCCCGATGTAGAACCCAGCAAGATAGAGAAACTCTTAGATTGATGAATACAAATCTTGATTTGACCATCACACAAGGCAAAGCCTCCGACATAGATGCCATCGTGCGCTTCCAGGCAGACATGGCCATGGAATCGGAAGGCACAGTACTTGACAAAGACACACTTACCAACGGAGTAACCGCAGCCATCAACGACGAGCAAAGGGGCATATACCTGGTGGCCCGTGCAAATGACACCCCAATAGGGAGCCTGATGCTGACACGCGAATGGAGCGACTGGAACAACCAATGGTACTGGTGGATACAGAGTGTCTACGTAATGCCTGAGTACAGGGAGAAAGGTGTATACAAAGCCATGTACGCCACACTGAAGGATATGGCACAGGAAAACGGAGTATCACAGATACGCCTATATGCCGATAGGACCAACCTTTCAGCACAACAGGTTTACCAACGCCTCGGCATGAGAGAAAGCCACTATCTGATGTTTGAAGAAACTATCGGTATATAACATTACGTCAAACACTAAACTACAATACATAAAGAATCATGAAGGTTTTAATGATAAACGGCAGCCCTCGCAAGAATGGCAACACCGCCACGGCCCTGGCAGAGGTACAAGGCCAACTAAAAGAAGAAGGTATAGAGAGTGAAATCGTGTGGATAGGCAACAAGCCCATACGGGGATGTTGTGCATGTGGCCAATGCAAGGCCAAGGGATTAGGCCAATGCGTTTTCAATGATGACATATGCAACCATATTTCTGCCAAGTTTGCCGGCGCCGATGCCCTGATTGTGGGTTCTCCCGTCTACTATGGCCAACCCAATGGTGCCCTGCTCTCTATTATACAGCGTGCCTTCTACTCCAATGGTGCAAGCATCTCCGGCAAGCCTGCCGCATCCATTGCAGTATGTCGCAGAGGCGGAGCAACTGCTGTCTTTGAGACGTTGAACATGCCCTTTCAGATGATGAACATGCCCATTGTCACCTCACAATACTGGAACATCGTATATGGCCGTGCCGAAGGAGAAGCGGCCCTCGACACCGAAGGTATGCAGACGATGCGCACCCTTGCCCGCAACATGGCATGGCTTCTTAAGTCCACAGATGGCAAGCCCGCCCCTGGCCGTCCTGCCGACGAACCTTGGATAATGATGAACGTTATCAGATAGACATCTGTAAATTAACATAATATCATACAAAACTTATATAAATAATACAGGAAATGAAGAAAACCATTATCGCCGCTACTATGGCACTGGGCATGGGACTCAGCGCCATGGCACAAAGCGCAAATCCGTTGCTGGAGCGCCGCTTCAACACTCCCTACGAGATTGCTCCATTCGAAAAGATTACCACCGAGAACTACCGCGAGGCATTCCTCCGTGGCATGGAGGAGCAGAAGAAGGAGATTGATGCCATTGTGAACAACACCGAGGCACCAACCTTCCAGAACACCATCGTAGCCCTGGACGAATCCGGCCAGTTACTCAGCCGCACCTCTGGTGTATTCTACGGACTTAGCCGCTCATGCTCCACACCCGAGTACCAGCAGTTGGAAAGCGAACTCTCTCCCCTGCTCTCAGCTCATAGCGACTATATAAATATGAACGAGGCTCTGTTCCAACGTGTCAAGACTGTATTTGACAAGATGGAGACTCTGAACCTCAACACCGAGCAGAAGCGCCTTCTCGACAAGACCTACAAGGGCTTTGTACGTGGCGGTGCTCTCCTGGGCGAGGATGCCAAGAAGAAGATTTCTGAAATCAACCTTCAGTTGGCAAAGTTGCAATTGCAATTCACACAGAACCTCCTTCACGACACCAACAACACCTACGTCACCGTATCCGATGTCAACGAACTTGAAGGCTTGTCAGAAGGCGACATACAGAAGGCTGCTGCCCTGGCCGAGCGCACTGGCGCCAAGGGTCAGTACCGTTTCAACATGCAGCGCCCCAGTTGCAACCCAGTACTCCAGTATGCCAAGAACCGCGACCTTCGCCGTCAGGTGTACGAGATGTACAACAACCGTTGCAACCATGGCGACAAGTACGACAACAAAGCTATCTCGGCTCAAATCGTAGACTTGCGCCTGGAGTTGGCAAAGATAAAGGGGTTCAACACCTTTGCCGACATGCAACTGGAAACACGTATGGCCAAGAAGCCCGAGAATGTCTACAACCTGCTCGACCAGATATGGACACCTGCCGTGGAGGCTGCTGAGCGCGAACTGGACGACATACGCCAGATGATGCGCAAGGACGGCATCAAGGGCGAGCCCAAGCCTTGGGATTACATGTACTATCTGGACAAGGCAAAGCAGGAGAAGTTCAACATCAGCGAGGCAGAAGTAAGCGAGTACCTCGAGATAAACAACGTGATGCAGGGCATCTTCTGGACGGCCACAAAACTCTACGGCATCACCTTCCGCGAGCGCACAGAGGATTATCCCCAGTACCACAAGCAGCAACAGAGTTGGGATGTCATAGACGAAAACGGCAACCTCATAGCCATCTTCTATAGCGATATGTTCCCACGCGACGGCAAGGGTGCTGGTGCATGGTGCGGACGCTTCCGTGCCCAGTCATACGATGGCACCATGCGCATACAGCCTATTGTCACCAATGTGTGCAACATGACTCTGCCTGCTCAGGAAGGCGGTCCTGCCTTGCAAACCGTTGACAATGTGCTGACCATGTTCCACGAGTTCGGCCATGCCCTTCATTCCTTCTTCCGCGATGTCCAGTATCAGGGTGTTGGCGGTGTCGAGCGCGACTTCGTAGAGTTGCCTTCACAGATCAACGAGCACTGGGCTTTTGAACCCGAGGTGCTGCAACAGTATGCACGCCATTACAAGACAGGCGAGATTATCCCCAATGAACTTGTACAGAAGATTGATGCCAGCAGCAAATATGGTCAGGGCTTTGCTACGGTGGAATACCTTGCCGCCTCTTATGTGGACCTTGACCTGCATGTGCTCACCGAGATGCCCAAGAAACTGGACGTTATGAAGTTCCAGGCAGAGAAGATGAAGAAGCGTGGCATGCCCTCGCAGATTCTGCCACGTTATAGCGTAACAAACTTCTCCCACACCATGGGCGGAGGCTATAGTGCCGGTTACTACAGCTACATCTGGGCAGAGGTACTGGATGCCGATGCCTTTGAAGCATTCAAGGAGACAGGCAACATCTTCAACCAGGAGGTAGCTGCCAAGTTCCGCAAGGAGGTGCTCACACCTGGTGGCATCCTGCCCGGTGATGAAATGTACCGTCGTTTCCGTGGTCGCGACCCCAAGATTGACGGCCTGCTGAAGAACCGTGGTTTCCTTCAGGCACAACCCGGCCAGAAGATTTCTATCGACAACAAGGCAGGAAAGTAAAAAAAGCGCATGCGCACATACATTGCCATAGACCTGAAGTCGTTCTACGCCTCCGTGGAGTGCGTAGAACGAGGTCTTAATCCGCTCACCGCCCTATTGGTGGTGGCGGACGAGAGCCGCACGGACAAGACCATATGCCTGGCCGTTACCCCGGCACTGAAGGCCTATGGCATCTCTGGACGTGCCCGTCTGTGGGAAGTGCGTCAGCGTGCCGGACACCTCAACTACATCGTCACTCCTCCGCGCATGGGACTCTATATGGAGTACAGCCAGAGGGTGACGGATGTTTATCTTAAATACGTTGCCCCCGAGGACCTTCACCGCTACTCCGTGGACGAGGTGTTCATGGACGTTACCAACTACATGTTCCTATACAAGGTTTCCGCTCACGAACTTGCCATACGCATCATTCGTGATGTGCTCCAGACAACGGGCATCACCGCTACGGCAGGCATTGGCGAGAACATGTATCTGGCCAAGGTGGCAATGGACATAGTGGCAAAGCGCATCCCTGCCGACGAGGACGGAGTGCGCATAGCCGAACTGTCCGAAGCCGAGTATCGTCGCCAGCTATGGCACCATCGTCCTCTTACCGACTTCTGGCGCGTAGGGCGCAGGACAGCAGAAAAACTGGCCAGATATGGTGTCACCACCATGGGGCAACTGGCACGCATGTCGCTCTCCAGCGAACAGGTCCTGTACAAACTCTTCGGCGTCAATGCCGAACTGCTCATCGACCATGCCTGGGGATGGGAGCCTTGCCGCATCAGCGACATCAAGGCATACCACCCCAAATCGTCCTCCGTGTCCAGCGGACAGGTTCTGAACCACCCTTACCCTACAGACAGGGCACGCGTGGTAGTTCGCGAGATGGCCGAGGCTCTGGCTCTCGACCTCCTCTCAAAGCATTTGCACACCACACAGATTGTCCTCACCATCGGATACGACATGGAGAACCTTGTGCGCGAAGACATCCGATGTCTCTATGACGGCCCCATCACCACCGACCACTACGGACGTCAGGTTCCCCTTCATGCCCACGGCAGCCACAACCTCCACCTCCCCACCAACTCGGCACACCATATCACCGAGGCTGCCATGCAACTCTATGAGCGCATCATCAACCACATCTTGCTCGTCCGTCGCATAAACATCACCGCCGCCAATGTTACATCGGAATCCGATGACATGCATCGTGCCAAGGGAGGTGCTGTGCAACTGGACCTCTTCTATGACCTCCCCGAGCAGAACAATCCGTCCACACCACAAGACGGGCAGGACACTAAAGAAAAACGGTTGATGGAGGCGTCCCTTGCCATTCGCAAACGCTATGGAAAGAATGCTCTGCTAAAGGGAGTGAACTTCGATGAAGGTGCCACAGGACGCGAACGAAACAGCCAAATAGGAGGACATCGCAAATGAACGACTACGAAGACATCATCTACCTTCCCCATTGGAATCCCACAGGCCGGTGCCGTATGAGCATGGAGGCACGTGCCTCCCAGTTCGCACCTTTTGCGGCTCTGAAGGAAGGTGAGACCAGCGACCCCGTTGATACTACATCCACATGATACTGACATCCCTGATTATCATCTGCCTGCTTTCGCTTGCATCCGACACATATCTTTGGTACAGAGTAGTACGCCATTACACTTCCTCTTGGCGCTACATGCACTGGTTGCCACTTTGCATCATGGTCTTGCTGATAGTCATGATACTTACCGGCACCATGTTCCCGTGGATGTTCAGTCTCGGCATATACCTGTTTCTGCTTGCATGTCTGCCCAGTTGGTTTCATGCCCTCCTGACATTGGTACACATGCCAAGGGCAGGCTTGGCGCTGCGATTGGTGCTCATTGGCGTATCGCTCTATGGCATTACATACGGTTGGAAGCATCTAGTTGTCGTGGAGAAGGAAGTGGCATGCCAAACTCTCCCACCATCGTTCCAAGGCTTCCGCATTGCTCATATTTCCGACCTCCATCTGGGCACCTACGCCTCACATCCTGAAATTGTGGAAAGAATTGTGGAGATGGTTAGCGAGGCTTCGCCCGACCTTATTGTCTTTACTGGAGATATTGTCAGCACATCGCCCCAGGAACTTCGTCCATTCACAGAGACTCTTTCCCGCCTTCAAGCCCCCTGTGGCATAGTCTCCATTCTGGGCAATCACGACTACTGTACCTATGCTCCCAGGAAATCAGCCGCCGAACAGGAGGCTCTGCTGGAGAAAGTCATTGCCATGCAGAGGCAGATGGGATGGAACCTGCTTATGAACGAACACGTTGTCCTGCGCAATGGCACTGACTCCATAGCCATCGTTGGCGTGGAAAACGACGGTCATCCGCCCTTTCCAGCACGCGCCAACCTCGGCAAGGCCACCGAAGGTATTTCAGCAGGATGCTACAAAGTTCTGCTTACGCACGACCCATCACATTGGCGTCGTGCCATACTATCCCACACGGACATCCCACTCACGCTCTCTGGGCATACCCATGCCATGCATCTTCGCATAGCAGGATGGTCGCCCTCTGCCCTGCTCTTTTCCGAATGGGGAGGCCTTTACAAAGAAAACAGCCAGTACCTGCATGTCAACACAGGCACTGGTTCCAATATTCCATTCCGTCTGGGTGCATGGCCAGAGATAACAATAATCACCCTCACATCGGCAGACGTACGCTGAAGCGTGTGCCTTTGCTATCGTCAGCAAAGGTATTACTTTTCACACCTATCATACCACCTCTTTCTGCATGGACATTCACAAGCAAGTCAGAGGGAAGTAGATAATCATGATTTCAAAAATCTATTTGTAAGCCAACGGCGAATGGGCTCGTCCCATAATTTCAGACAAACATAGGCCAATGAGATGTTTATAGCAAACACAATAATTACCATTGGCCATGTTTCGTTCAGTGTATATAGTTTGTTATCAATGAGCCATGCATAAAATAGATACATGACTGGATAGTGTACTATGTAGAGGGGGTAGGACAGATTTCCAAGGAAACGTGAAACCCTACCTGATATGTGGTCCATCTCCTTGACTGATGCCGCATACCATACAATGAAGGGGAACACGCAAAGGACACACATGAATTCGTAGAGACTGTTCAGGCTTATCCCCTGTGCCCATGACACTCCTTCTGTTGGAATATATGGTACGGAAAAGAATGCAAACAGAATCAGAGACAGAATCCAAAACACATTACTGTGAACCTTCATGGGTTTGAAATTGCGCGCAAGTACCATACCTAATGTAAAAGGAAAAGTCATGCGAAGCAATCCTCCAATAAAATTGTTTGATTCCAAAGTCCAACCAACTCCCAACATGTCATATCCAGAGATGTTACATACGGCAAAACATGCCCAAAGAATACCTGTTATGATACATAGTACAGAGAGTTTGCGTGTAGACATACGACGAATAATAAGAGCATACATTATGTTGCCGATATATTCAAAAAAGAGCGACCACGAAGGGCCATTCAGCGAGAACATTTCACCATTGCCTCGCACATCATAACAGGCTCCGGGATAAGCAGGTATGAACAGAATATTGAGGGCAAATGCCAGCATTATATATACAAATGGAGTAGGGGAACCATCCCATCTGACACTGCCTTGCAGGCAAAAAGCAATAGCACCAATTAGTGACCCAATCACAAGCATTGGATGTAGTCGGATAAGCCTTCGTTTGAAGAAGTTCCCCAAGTTCATTGATTGCGCAGAACTATTCCATCTGTCGTCATAAGCATAACTGATAACAAAGCCAGAGAGCATGAAGAAGAAGTCAACACCAAGATGTCCATGGCTGAACGTCTCTATTCCTGTTCCCTGAGCAAATGCAAAACCTTCGAACACATGGTACCAGACAACCATTAGTGCTGCAACTCCACGCAGACCATCCAGAAGTTCATAATGTGGTTTTGTATCTGAATAGAAGGATGATTGTGGTACGGGAAACTCTTTCTGGTTCTTCATGATCTGTATTCTATTATTATTATTAGAAACAACTAATCCGGGGCAAAGATAATGAATATTTTAAGAATATACAACAATGTACTGCGATAATAAGACAAGAGAATGGTTCCTATAAACGAAACCATTCTCTTGCGTGGGTGTAAATACAGGCTTATTAGTTATTCGGTCTTCATCAGCACAAAGTCGGTGGCTGATACCCAGTCGCATTCGGGTTCTTCGCCAATGATGTCTGATTCCGTGGTGATGCCATACTTGACATACTCGCCTTTCTTAACCTTTATGCTCCGGATGGTCATCAGTTGCCATCCGAAACCTTTGCCGTTGTTGGCAAAGGCTATGTTCTTGCGGATGGAATCGTTGCACAGTTCGGGATAGAACTCCTGTACTTCGGATAAGGTCGTATTACCGCAAGCCCATTTCCAAAGATTGCCTCCCTCGTTAGCATGTGCTGGTATGGATACCATATTCTCGGTGTATTGGTTGTCGTGCCCTACCTTTACATATAAGTATCCACCTTCATCCTCAGCTCTGACAAGTGCACACAATGTGTAGATGCCTGGTGCTATGGTATCTGTCTTTTCTGCGGTAAATTCCAGAAGGGCATAGTCGCATGCATCCAGATAGCGCCTTTGTCTATCCCCCGTGGGATAATCTCCGCTCCATGTGCAACGGTTGCAGGTGTTGGTGATGATGGTGAAACCGGTTTCGTCCAGATACGGTATGTCCAGATGCGGCTGGGGCTTGAAGGTGGGAATGGGGGTGCGCATCCTTCTGTTTCTCCACTCGTCATTGTTGATCTGTTTGGCCACCTCAAAGCATTTGGTTATCGAACGCGAGATGGAGAACACACCCCAAATCAGACAGCCCAGCATCAGCAGGGCAATGAGGGTCTTCAGCCAACCTGCCATGGGTTTGCCGGAACCGAAAATCCACCTCAGCAACAGGACGAACAATACGGTCAGGATAATCAGTATGCACACTACGCCCGAGGTGAACAAGGTGCCGGTGGATTCTGTAATAGCGCTCATGACACGTGCTTCTGTCTGTGACAGGATCATGCTGCCCATACCTCCGATTATACCGAACCATCCGGTAATCAGTGCAATTACTGCCAGTATGAATACGCCCAGAGGACCGAGGATAAGCAGGGCGAACAGCACCTTCAAACAACCCGAACCGTTGTTGCGGTTGCACGATGCCCCCTGATTCGTCTGTGTGCTATGATCCTGTATAATCTGCTCGTTGATGTTATTGGGTGTCAGTTTCTTGCCCTTCATCAGCAATTTGTCCTCTGGAGTTCGTGCCAATGGTATGATGAGCCACAGAATCAGATAGGTGATAAGACCTACACCCTCCACGAAGAACAGTGCCAGCAGGAGCAAGCGCCACAGGATGGGGTCGCCAAAACCAATGTAGTTGGCTACACCCGAGCACACACCTCCCAGCAGTTGATTGTCGGGGTCGCGGAACAGACGGCGGTTTTTGAAGTGATGACGTATGCGCTCCCACAGAGATGCAGTGCTGGGGTCGAAGTCCTCTTCGGTGTATGTGTTACCGCTTTCTACGCTCTGCCCTGCATTGTCCGTTTTTCGTTCTTCGCTTTCCGTTTCCTCCTCTCCGGCAATTTCCTCGGCATTGCCTATCTTGCCTATTATTTCCTTTATTATTTCTATGCTGATGGCATCTATGCCCAGTTCCTTCTTCTCCCACAAGAGTTCTGCCACACGGTGTTCTATGTCGTCAGCTATTTCTTCGCCACCGTCCTTGCTGCCGAAGTAGCGCTTCATGCTCTGCAGATAGTTGTCCAGCAGTTGGTATGCATCCTCGTCTATATTATATAAGGTGCCGAACAGGTTTATGGTAATGTTCTTTTTCATAGTAGTATGTTTTACATGTTTTCCGTTTTCAGTTTTAATCCCGCTTTGCGGTCTTTAATCTGCTCACGCTCGGCAAAAGCAAAGTGAACTTTGATTTTGCTCTCGCTTACTCGCAGTTTTCCGTTTTCAGTTTATTTACAGTGCCGGCCAGTTCGTTCCAACTCTGGTTCAATTGGTTTAGAGCCTCTTCGCCGTCCATCGTCAGGGAATAGTACTTTCTGGGCGGTCCTTGTGTGCTCTCTTGCCATTCGTACTTCAGGATCTTGTCCTTTAGCAAGCGGTTCAGCAGAGGATACAATGTGCCTTCCACCACTATCATATCAGCATCCTTCAGTTGCGATATGATGTCGTTGGCATAGCACGATCTGTTCCTAAGCAGCAGCATGATGCAGTATTCCAGCATGCCTTTGCGCATTTGTGCCTTGGTGTTTTCTACATTCATACGTTCTTTGTTTTAGGTGTAAACGTCGGTTAATTTCTTTTCTCGATGCAAAGGTATGCATAATATTGGTACTATGCAATACAAGGTACTGTATTTAACACAAATTTAACATAAACTTAATAGATGAACCTTTATAATATGTGATACAGCATACATGAAATAACAAATGAATATAATGGAGAAAAATCAAGACAAGGCATAAACAAGCGTGGTTACGTTGCTAAGATTACAATCCAGAAATCCAGGACAATTACCATGAACAGAGGTCATATCTGTAATTTACTGAAGATGATAATATTATAAATAATGGTTTCCTTTTATAAAAGATGTCACGAGTTTTCGTATTTGTCCTCGGGAACTTTCGGCCTTGTCCTCCCGACGTCAAGGGTCAGTTCTCGGGAGAACCGAACTGCACGAACGCGATGTCAGTATGGCAATGCTGTATAATAATCAATAATTGGGTAGGAGAGTGGATGATAAAATAATTACATAAAGGGTATAGATGAGGCAAATATAATCACAAATAGGTCATTAGACAGAGTCTTGTCCTATCCGGTTGAAATACAGCAAATGCGCCATGCCCGATGAGGGCAATGGCGCATTTGCGTTTGTATATCGACTTGTGACGGGGATGGATTATCCGCCGAAGTCGTCGAAGTGAATCATGTCCTTCTCCACACCGAGGCTGTCCAGGAGGTCGAGGACGGTCTTGGCCATCATTGGGGGACCGCAGAGGTAGTACTCGCAATCCTCGGGGCTCTCGTGCTGCTTCAGGTAGGTGTCGCCCATAACGGGTGCTACGAAGCCAGCGGTGTACTTGATGCCTGCTGCATCGGCCTTGGGATCGGGACGGTCCAGTGCCAGGTGGAAGTGGAAGTTGTCGAACTCCTTCTCCAGAGCCAGGAAGTCGTCCAGGAAGGGGATCTCCTCCAGGGCACGTGCACCGTAGAAGTAGTGCATCTGGCGGTCGCGGCACTGACGGGTCTTGAGCATGTGCATGATCTGTGCGCGCAGGGGAGCCATACCGGCACCGCCACCTACCCAGATCATCTCGCGACCGGTGTCGTAGTTGGGACGGAACTCGCCGTAGGGGCCGCTCATGATAACCTTGTCGCCGGGCTTCAGACTGAAGATGTAAGACGATGCGATACCGGGATTAACGTCCATAAAGCCAGGACCCTGCTCCTTGGGCTTGAAGGGAGGAGTGGCAATACGTACGTTCAGGGTGATTATATCACCCTCGTCGGGGTAGTTGGCCATTGAGTATGCACGAATGGTGGGAGTGTCGTTGACACACTTCAGGTTGAAAAGACCGAAGTTCTTCCATGCGGGCAGATAGGTGTCGCCAATGAGGGACTTGTCGAAGTCCTTGTCGTAGTCGATCTGGAATGCAGGAATCTTGATCTGTGCGTAAGAACCGGGTTCGAAGTCCATGTGCTCGCCAGGAGGCAGGGCAACCTTGTACTCCTTGATGAAGGTGGCCACGTTGCGGTTACCGATAACGGTGCACTCCCATTCCTTAACGCCCATTACAGAGTCGTCAACCTTAATCTCCATGTCGCTCTTTACCTTGCACTGACAGCCAAGGCGCCAGTTCTCCTTCACCTGCTTGCGGGTGAAATGGCCCTTCTCGCTATCGAGAATCTCGCCACCGCCGGCAGGTACCTGTACCTTACACTGACCGCAAGAGCCCTTACCACCACAGGCGCTGGGAAGGAAGATGCCCTGTTCCGACATGGTGCTCAACAGAGAACCGCCCTGAGCAACGGATACTTTGTCCTTGCCGTTGATGGTGATAGTAACATTGCCGCTAGGCGACAAGTACTTCTTGGCTATAAGCAGGATGATAACCAACACAAGGATGATTACCAAGAATACTGCTATGCTACATAAAATCAAATTTGTATTCATTGTCTAAATCCTCCTATTGTATTAGATATTCAAACCACTGAAGCACATAAATGCCAATGCCATCAGACCTACGGTGATGAAGGTGATGCCAAGACCCTGCAAGGGCTTGGGAACGTCGGTGTAAGCCATCTTCTCGCGGATAGCAGCCAGACCTACGATGGCCAGCAGCCAGCCGATACCGCTGCCCAGTGCGTATGCCACGGCATCGCCAACGGAACCGATGTACTGAGAGTTGGTGGGCTCCATGCCGATGCGCTGCTGCATGAACAGGCTGGCACCCATGATGGCACAGTTAACGGCAATCAGGGGAAGGAAGATACCCAGAGAGGCATACAGAGAGGGACTGAAGCGCTCCACGATCATCTCCACCAGCTGCACGATACCTGCGATAACGGCAATGAAGAGGATGAATGCCAGGAAGCTGAGGTCGACGCCCTCAACGAGACAGTCGGGACCGAGAACCTTGGTCTGCAACAGATAGTCGACAGGAACGGTTACCAGCAGCACGAAGGTTACGGCAACACCCAGACCCAGAGCGGTCTTCACGTTCTTAGATACGGCCAAGTATGAGCACATACCCAGGAAGAAAGCGAAGATCATGTTGTCCACAAAGATACTGCGGACGAAAAGGCTAATCATGTGTTCCATATATTACTTCTCCTCCTTGTTTAATGAGCGGTGAGCCCAAATTACACAACCTACGATAACGAGGGACATGGCGGGCATGACCATCATACCGTTGTTCATATACCAACCGCCGTTCTCCACGTACCAGCTCTGGGGAATGATCTGGAAACCGAGCAGGGTGCCGAAGCCGAAGAGCTCGCGGACGAAACCTACCACGATCAGAACCCAGGCATAGCCAAGACCATTGCCGATACCGTCCAGCAGTGAAGGCCAGGGAGAGTTCTGCATGGCAAAAGCCTCCAGACGGCCCATGAGGATACAGTTGGTTATAATCAAACCTACATAAACGCTCAACTGCACACTGACGTCATAGACGTAGGCCTTCAGCACCTCGCTAACGATAGTTACGAGAGCGGCAACCACAACCAACTGAACGATGATACGGATACGGTTGGGGATGGTCTTGCGCAGCAGAGAGATAATCACATTGGAAAAAGCAGTGATGACGGTAACGCTGAGACCCATAACGATGGCGGGCTCGAGCTGAGAGGTCACTGCCAGCGCTGAACAGATACCCAACACCTGAATGACTACAGGGTTGTCCAGGTTCAGCGGTTTGGAGAACGCAGCGCGGTTCTCCTCGGAAAACAATTTACTCATATTGTGCGTCCTCTATAATTAATTGTTGATAAAACTCAGATAAGCTGCCAGGCCTTCGCGAACCATGGCGTCGACACCATTGCCGGTAAGGGTGGCACCGGTGATACCGTTCACCTCTGTCTCAGCCACGGCAGAACCGGCCTTCACCACCTTCAGGGCGATGGCACCGGTGTTCTCGCCCTCGAAGAGGGGCTTGCCGTTGAACTGCTCCTGGAACCAACGCTCGCCCAGGCGTGCACCCAGACCTGCGGTTTCGCTGGAGTGATAGAAGTAGGTACCGTAAACGGTCTTCTTGTCGGCATTCAGAGCCACATAGCCCCAAAGGCTGCCCCAAAGGCCACGGCCGGTTACGGGCAGGATGTACTTGGTCTCGCCCTCAACCTCGGCAACGAACACATGAAGTTCGCCTTCCTGGATGGCAGAAGCATAGGAAGAAAGGAACTTGCCCTCGAAGGGAACCAGTTCTGTGCCGTTCCAGAGCATGTCCTTCACGTTCTTCTCGAACTCCTGAGCCACGTTGTAGCCGTCGGCCTTGATGTCGATGTTCAGAGAGGTGAGAATCTGACCCTTGGTGTCGTTCTCTACATTAGCGTCCTGAGTGGGCTTGAGCACACTGGAAACAAACGCCAGCAGGAACGCAACGAGGATTACCATTACCGAAGCATAGATGATGGTGTATGTGTTGCTGCTTGTGTCCAGGCCCTTCTTCTTGGCAGGAGCCTCGGCACCTGCCTCAACAATCTCGGTGAATGCATCGGCAGGAGCAGCGCACTTGGGGCAGCTGGCAGGAGCCTTGTCACCTTCGTGGATATAACCACACAACTCGCACTTGAATTTCTTTGTAGCCATATACCTTATATATTATTTAGTTGCACGTTTTGCACGCTTGCTGATGTTCTTCTGTACGAATACATAGTCGATCAGCGGAGCGAACAGGTTCATCAACAGGATGGCAAGCATCATACCCTCGGGGTAACCGGGATTGAGCACGCGCACCATCACAGCCACAACACCGATGAGGAAGCCATAGATGTACTTGCCACATTCTGTGCGGGCACTGGTAACGGGGTCAGTGGCCATGAACACGGCACCGAAGGCAAAGCCGCCCAGAACGAAGTGGTGCCACCATTCCAGCTGGTTGCCGCCAACGCCCTCGAGGAGCCAGCCCATAAGGCCGCCGCCAACGAATACGCTCAGCATGGTCTTCCAGCTTGCAACACCTGTCCACAGGAGCAGCACGGCACCCAGGGCAATGGCGATAACGCTGGTCTCACCGATAGAGCCGGGGATGAGACCGATGATGGAGTCGCAGATGGTCTGGCAGGGTACGGCATTGCCAACTGCTGCCTCGCCAAGAGGAGTAGCGGCAGAGAATGCCTCGGGCACATTGTGGCCCAAACCGCAGATCTGCTCCTGTGCCACCCACACGCTATCGTCGCCAGTCATGGCGCTGGGATAGCTGAAGAACAGGAATGCACGGGTAATCAGAGCGGGATTGAAGATGTTCATACCGGTACCGCCGAAGATTTCCTTGGCAAAGATAACACTGAATGCCACGGCAATGGCAAGAATCCAGAGAGGAGTGTTGACGGGAACAATCATGGGGATGATGATACCGGAAACAAGGAAACCCTCCTGAATCTCTTCCTTCTTCCACTGGGCAACGACAAACTCAATGCCCAGACCCACTACGTAGCTGACTACGATCTTGGGCAGAACGGCAGCCAGGCCGAAGAGGAACATGCCCACGTGGTCGGTCATGTCGGCACCTGCGGCCAAGGCATTCTGATAACCCACATTGTACATACCGAAGAACAAGGCGGGGAGCAAGGCGAGCACCACAAAGCTCATGATGCGCTTGCTATCTATAGCGTCGTGGATGTTTACTCCACCCTTGCGGCCAGTTGTATTGGGCACGAAAGCAAATGTCTCGAGACCGTCATACAGCGAGTGGAAAGCATGGAACTTTCCGCCCTCCTGGACGTAGGGACGCATACTGTCAAAAAGTTTTTTAATAGCTTTCATATTATAAATAATAATGTATTGAATTGCAACATTGCCTGATAGGTTTTATGCTTCACGTTCCGATGGCTTTCGCCTCACGATGCGATGTCCTTTGCTTCACGTTGCAAGGCGCTTTGCCTCACGTGGCGTTTTCCAGTACGAAACTATGCTGATGCTAAACAAAGGCAGTGCTGCTTATTCTATTAAGCATTCTCCTTCTTAAGTATATCCAAGCCTTCGCGAACAATGCGCTGGAGCTCCAGTTTAGAGCTGCATACGAATTCTGCAAGAGCAAAGTCCTCGGGAGCAACCTCGTAGATACCTAGAGCCTCCTGACGGTCGATGTCGCCAGTGATGATGGCCTTGATGAGATAGCCTGCATAGATGTCCATGGGGAATACCTTGTCGTACTCGCCGCTCATAATCATGTGGCGCTCGCCACCCTTGACACGTGCATCCAGAACATACTCCTTCTTGCTTCCGAAGAGCCAGCTGAAATAGCTGCGGTGTGTGCTGAACATGGAGAAACGGGGCATAATCCAGCCCAGCATCTCGTCGGCCTCTGCACCCTCGGGGATAGCAGTCACCTCGGTAGCATGAGCAGCAAGATAGCCGTCCTTGCAGGTCTTCACACCGGTCATGGGATTGCCGTTGATGACGCGAACATCACCTTCAGATACCTGACCAGCCAGGAGAGTAGACAACTTCTGGCCAACCTTCACCTTATAGTACTTGGGAGCCTTTACCTCGCTACCAGCCAGTGCAATGGTGCGGGTTAAGTCCACCTTGCCGGTCTTCATCAGACGACCAAGCATGATAACCTCCTCAGCACCCAGTGTCCATACAACCTCGCCCTTGTTGATAGGGTCGATGTGGTTGATCTGCACGCCAACGTTGCCGGCAGGAGCAGGACCGTCGAACACATAGACCTCGCAATTAGCAGCACCCAGGAGAGCCTTGGCACTCTGCTTCTTGCTGACGCCAAGACGCACGGGGGCAATCTTGGACAGGGCGGTCAGACCTGCCTGGAACTCTGCCTCCTGACCCTGAAGGACATACTCGAAGTCCTGAGCCAAAGGCATGCTGTTGAAAGCACTCACGTGGATAGCCTTGGGAGTCTCGTCGGGATTTGCCACAGTGTCGTAGGGACGCTGGCGGATCATACCGAAAATACCGCTCTCCATAAGCAAAGCCTTTACATCGCCGTCGGTCTTGAAGGTCTTGCCCTCAAACTTCATGTCGCAGTTTACGCGGACACTCAACAGCTTGCGACGATCGCCACGTTCCACCAGTGATACGGTACCGCTGACGGGACTGACAAAACATACCTCAGGATGCGTCTTGTCTACGAACAAGGCATCACCGGCCTTTACGGCATCACCTTCCTTGACAACCACCTTGGGCTTCAATCCTGTGAAATCCTCGGGGCAGAGTGCATACTCGCCAGGACATTCCACAGAAGCAGTCTCCTTGGCAGCCTTTCCCTTCAGGTTGATGTCCAGGCCCTTACGCAATTTGATTACTTTTGCCATATACTGTTAATAAAATAAAATGTTAATACAATCTCGCACAAAGGTACGCTTTTTTATTGAGAATGTATTTAAATAAGAAAAAAAATGCATACTTTTGTGAAAGAATTAACGTCATGAGGTTGATTAAAAGATTTGTCCAATGGACTATTGGCATTATCTGCGGATTTTATCTATGCCTGCAGATAGTCATGCGTATCCCTGTTGTTCAGGAATATGCTGGTGTTGCTGTATCTTCATTGCTCAGTGATTTATGGGATTGGAATATAGCAATAAAGCGAATCAGACTTGGTCTTTGGAATAGAGTTATAATAGATGACGTTAACTTGAAAGATAAGCAGGATAGTACATTACTGCACGCTTCAAGACTGGCAGCAAAAATAGACATACTTCCATTTCTTGAAGGAAAGGTAAGCATTGCTAACATCCAACTCTTTGGTACACAAGCAAAACTTTATCAATCTTCACCTGAAGCAAAGCCCAATTTCCAATTTATTTTGGACACCTTCAGCAGTAATGACACAACAAGCTCACCGCTGAACCTGCATATCGGTAGCATCTTATTACGTAGAGTAGATGTCAGTTGGGACAGGCAATGGATACCCCAAAAGACGGATGGAACAATGGATATCAACCATCTGCATCTTAATGATATCGCCCTAACAGCTCACTTGAGAACCTTACAAGAGGATAGTTTGAATATAGCGCTTAAAAGATTGTCCATTAACGAGAGTAACGGCTTTACTCTCAAAAATATGACGTTTGATCTAAATGTAGGCAAAAACAGCGGTGAATTGAATAATTTCAAAATATTATTGCCTAATTCATCTTTAGACATACCTTCTATACATTCAAAATGGGATAATCCATCAAGCAACAGCAATTGGAAGACATGGATTCAGAATGTAGCCATGAACGGTAATATGCAAATGGAACTGTTGCCATCCGACCTGAAGTCCATCTATCCCAATTTTAAGATTGCCGATAAACCGATAATGCTGACAACTCATTTCATGGTTATTGATTCTTGCCTGAATGTTCCACGTCTAAATCTAACTAATCATGGCTCATTAGATCTTGAGACAGGCATATTCATAAAGGACTTGATTAGCTCACCTAATTATATGGTAGAGATTCGCAACCTTACTCTTACTTCAGTATTCCAACAATTCATAACGAAAACACTGAAGGGTAGGGAGGACGAATTGTCTCCAATACTCACCCGCATGGACACAATAAATATACGTGGTCTCATGCAATTCTCCAAACAAGAACAGCAAGCCTCGCTTCTCATACTCAATCATGCAGGTAATCTTAATATCAAGGCAAAGGCCAAAGAATGGAATAGTTGCGAAGTCGCAATTAAGTCCGAAGGCATAGAACTAAACAAATTGTTGTCTGACAATGGAATACATGCATTTGGTAAAGTAGAACTTGATGCCAGCTTAAAATGCTTTATTGATGATGTTAATAAACCAAACATCAGTCTTCATACCAAAATCCCCAGTGCTATCATACAAAATCGCGAATATAACGACCTTCAGTTTTACACAACATTTAAGAACGAATTACTTACACTTAAAACAAACATTGATGATCATGAAGGCACCATCAGCGCTTTGATAAATCTGAAGGTTGGTAAAAAAACGCATATATTTGGAGACGTAGCTATCAACTCATTCCATACTGATAGATTGGGATTAGGCGAACGATATCCCGACAAACGTTTAACATTAGTATCAAATCTTGACGTTTCTGGCAATGATATTGACAATTTAACAGGTTGCCTCAACATCAGCGATTTCAACATGCATAATGGTTGTAGAGACAGTCTATATATAGAGCCGATGCAGTTATCCATATCATGCGATATAAACAATAAATCAACACGAACCCTTAGTATAACCTCCAAACCATTCAATTTAACGGCACAAGGTGATTTCAAGTTTACAACATTGTTTCCAACAATATCGAATCATGTCCAGAGCAAGTTGCCTAACATCATTCCTTATATACCCGTAGCATCTCCAAAATGCAACATGTCTTTTATGGCAGACATAGAGGATACGGTTCTTTTGCGCAAGATTGCTTTGATGGATATAGTCATACCAGAAAGATTAAAGATTAAGGGAAACATTTCATCCAACGATTCTATTTCTCTAAGTGCATCCATACCACAAATTAGTATTGGTAAGGAATGGTTGCGTAATAGTAATATAAATGTAAGAGGCAGCAAAGAAAGTGTTATAGTAAATGCCAGTACCGAACGTCGACAGAAAAAGGGATTTTCATCAATTAAACTACTGGCCAAAGCAGCAGAAAACAGATTACGTTTAATTGCCAATACAGACAATAACCATGCGCCCAAATTTGCTGGAGAATTGGATCTCACGGCCAATTTTTTGAAAACATCTAATGGTATGAAAGATATCAGAGTTTGGGTTGCACCAACAGAAATGGTTATCTCCGATACAGTATGGCAGATACATCCAGCAAGATTGCATTGGGATTCTCAGACAGCAAGTATATATGGGGTAAAGGTCAGTCAGGGCAACAGTAAAAGTATAGAGATAAACGGAAAGCTCTCTGAAGACGAACAAGATACACTGGATATAGAACTCCGAAAAATAAATGTTGGATATATTCTTGATTTGGTGAATTTTCATTCGGTTGAATTTGATGGCTCTGCTAATGGCAAGGCCTCTGTTACGGGAATATTGTCTAATCCAAAAGCAAATGTTAGTCTTATTGTTGATAACTTTACATTCAATTATGCCCCATTGGGAACCTTATATGCTAATGCAAATTGGGGTGATACCCAGAACTTCCTTTCCCTCAATGCTGACATCGCAGACTCAACGGCCAATCACAAGAGCCTCATCAATGGTGGATTTAATATCGGGCATCCCACCATTCCAGATGGTCTTGACCTAAGGGTAAATACCAAGGGATTCAACCTTGCATTTTTGAATTTCTTTACTGAGGACATATTTAAGGATTTCCGTGGACGTGCATCGGGCCATTGTCGTATATTTGGTCCATTCAGTGCTGTGGATTTGGAGGGTGATATGCAAATTGACCAAGCTGATTGCATCATGCCAATGTTGGGTACAGCATATCATTTACAAAAGGATAGTGTACATCTAAGACCTGGATCAATTAACATCAAAGCATTACTGATGGATTCCTATGCTCATCCATACGAACAATACGAACATTCAAACGGAAATCTACCACATACGGCCCTACTTGAAGGAGGGCTTATGTTCAATCACTTTAAAAACCTGCGTTACAATTTTAATGCCACCGCAAACAAATTCCTCGGATACGATTTCAGAGAGTTTGGAGAGAATTCATTCTATGCTACGTGCTATGCAACTGGAACTATAGGTATACACGGAGAAAGTGGACGACTAACTGTAGATATTAATGCAACACCTGAGGCAGGAACATCATTCACATACAACGTTAATACTCCCGAAGCCTTGACCGAGGCGGGATTTATTACATTCACAAATAACGAATACTCCAAAACATCTGTACAACATTCCTCTGGCGTGAATACTGATGTTAGCTCTGATAACTCCTCTTCTAATCACTCTCTAAAACAAGATGAACCAGCAGTCTCCTCTGATTTGTTCATCAATTTCAATCTACAGATGACTCCAGATGCTAAAGTAAGGCTGCTGATGGACAGAAAATCTGGTGACATTATTGAAATAGGAGGACGTGGCAGAATTATGGCCAAGTTCCACAATAAAGGGAAATTCAATATCTTTGGCACATACCGCGTACAAGACGGAACCTATCGCTTTAGTTTGCAAGATATAATCCGCAAGGAATTTAAATTCCAACCAGATGGTCTCATTACATTTGGAGGTGATCCGATGAAAGCTGATCTTGCAATGAAGGCAACATACAGAGTGCAAGGAGTTTCACTGGACGACCTTTCATCTTCTCCATTAGGCTTTTCCAAGACACAAGTCGATTGCATAATGAATTTAACCGGGCGTCCAGAACATCCAGTTGTTACATTCGATTTCGATTTGCCTAATGTAACTGAGGACGAACGTCAGATGATACGTTCAATAGTGCGTACAGAGGAAGAACGTAATATGCAAGCAATATACCTGCTTGGACTGGGGCGTTTCTATAATTTTGATGCAGCGGGACAAGAACAGAGTACAATAGCCATGAATTCCCTGCTAAGCAGCACCCTATCAACACATCTTAACCAATTCCTATCCAATGCAACTGGTACAGACAAATGGAACATAGGAACAAGCATTAAGACTGGTGAGGATGGTTGGAGTAATGTGGACGTTGAAGGTATGTTGAGCGGCAAATTGCTGGATAACCGCCTGCTATTAACCGGCAACTTTGGATACCGAGAGAAAAACTACACTCAACGTAATTTCATAACAGACGTATCGGTTGAGTATCTTCTGACCAGAAATGGAAGTATATCACTGAAGGCTTATAATCAAGCCAACGACCGTTACTTTGTTCAGTCATCATTAAACACCCAGGGAATAGGTATACAATTTAGAAGAGATTTTAATCATTTCACTGATATGTTATATTGGTTAAGAAGAAAGAAACAGCAATAGTCTAATATACTAATTTTGGTCCTCGGGAGGACAAGACCGAAAGAACCGGGAACTCTCGGTCATGTCCTCCCGAAGACCACATTGATAGTTCCCGAGCCTACTTACATACGTCCAAAACAAGAGAGATGCCAATCTCTTCTGTATTATAACAGCAAAGCAGGCATCTCTCTTGTATATCGGAAAAGCTCATTCCTATAGGCTGTTGCCAAAATCTTCTTTGAATTTTGCAACAAGTTCTTCTTGCCAGTGGCCAATTTCAGTTAAACGACCAAAGAAAAAGCGAAGAACATTAGGTTCTTCCACCCATTTTAAACCACCAATAATTTGACGATTATCCCAAAGCCACTTAACACGATCGGCTACGTATTTTATCTGCGATAGAGTATATACACGACGTGGTACAGCAAGTCGCATCAATTCCAATTCAGAGAATCTTTCTGTACCATCTGGTTCACGTTGCTCCGACAATGTGCCACGCTCCATACCTCGAATACCACTAACAATGTAAAGTGCTGCGGCCACAGCTGCTGCAGGATATTGGTCATGAGGCATATCAGGTACAAACCCCTGACAATTAACATGAGCACCTAAACCACCAGCTGGTTTAATCATTGGAACTCCATAAGTATCAAGTTCATTAACAAGATAAGATATAAATTCAGGACCATGACTTAAATAATCCATATCTAATGATTCATAAAGTCCCTCAGCCATTGACTCCATAGAGCGTACATCTATACCACCATAGGTCAGGAATCCTTCATACAGTGGAATGTATTCCATCATGCTCTTTATAAGTTCTTGATTATGACTAATGATAGCTCCACCACGAGCAAAACCAAGCTTGCGAGCAGAAAAATATATCAAATCCATCTTATTAGCAAGCATATGATAAATCTCCTTTGGAGTCATATATTTGCATTGAGCCTCTCTGGTCTTCATAAAATATATATTATCCTGAAGCAATGAGGCATCCAGAATACTGGGTACTCCAAACTCGTGGCAAATATCTGCTACAGCAAGCATGTTCTCCAAACTTACAGGTTGACCACCAATAAGATTTGTACCAGCCTCTACTCGAACATAAGCAACACGCTCTGGTCCATACTCGCGAATTGTCTTCTTTAGTTCTTTTAAATCAAAATCTCCCTTAAATGGATCATCGCTTTGTGGAAGAAGGCCCTTCTTGTGAACTAATTCAATCACCTCACCACCACAACGTGTAACATGTGCTTTTGTGGTAGTGAAGTGGAAATTCATGATAGCCACCATGCCGGGCTTTACAAATCGCTCTGCAAGAATGTTTTCACATGCACGACCTTGATGAGCAGGAAGAAGGTAGTCTGTACCGAAGACATCCTTCATGGCCTTCTTCAAGCGGTTAAATGTCTCACTACCAGCATATGCGTCGTCTGCAATATGCATAGCTGCTGTTTGGCGATCAGACATGGCATTTACACCAGAATCGGTTAGCATGTCAAGATAGATGTCTTTATTTTGCAGTAGAAAAGTATTGCATCCTGCTTGTTGAATTGCACGCAAACGCTCGTCAACTGGTAACAGATTGAGTTTTTGAATGACACGTACCTTATGCATCTCTAAAGGTACTTGGTTTTCGGGTTGATAAAATTTAACTGACATAGAATATTTTATAAGTCTGTTTCACTGATAATTTGTGAGCACAAAGATACTATTTTCTTGTATTGTGAACAATATTATTATGTAAATAATCTATAATAATGTCAATTTGCAGACAAAACAATTGCTATAACATAAATATTTGATATTTGGATCCGTTTGCTTAAAATTAGAAATCAGCATCACACATATAATGAAGTTTACCTCAAATCAATAATCTCAAAGGAAGGGTATTCGTTAGCTGGATAGGAGAAATGCATTTCATCCAGTCCAACACCAGTTTGTAAATCAAAAATACTAATGCGAGTCCAATCATTTAGATTCTTAATACGAATACACATTGGGGCAAACGTATATTGATCTATACTAACTATAATTTCAGATATGTCATGATTGGATTTTATTGGTTTTAAGGTAATATTCCATATCTTGCGATCACGCAACATAGCCTTACTGGACGTCAATTTGAAACCAGTTTTATATATATCCAAAAAAGCAAGAGGAGAGGAAACTTGAAGTTCATCTGGAGTGGGGGAGACAAGGGTAACCTCTTTGTTGGCAACAATCATGGACCACTGATCTTTTCCATTGAACCATGTAGACATACCGGTTGTATGCATAACATATTTATTACCAAGAATATCTATTGTACCAGAAAAGCTATTCTGGGGTGTAGTGCCCTTGTATGTGGTAAACATGAATTTTGCTCTTACGCCACCAGACTCACGCATTAGTGCTGATGTACGATCAAGTATTTCTTTGGGAGATAACACTTTATCTGCATTTGTATTTACATTAATGACAAATAAGCATAAGATTGTAAAAAACAGATTCTTCATAAATAATATACAATCAAGATTAGTCTCTAACGCATATTGTCTATACGGAACTGCAAGTCTTCCTCACTGATGCAAAGGACTTCGCGTGGCTTGCTGCCGTGCGCAGGTCCAACAATACCAGCTACTTCAAGCTGATCCATCAAACGACCAGCACGATTGTATCCAATGGAGAATTTTCTCTGAATCATACTCGTAGAACCCTGTTGGGTTTGAACTACAAGGCGTGCAACTTCCTCAAACATCGGGTCCAGGTTTTGCATGTCTACGTCCGGTCCGTCTCCATCTTCTCCTTCCATTGCCACGGGAGGCAGCGGACAAGGGCCGAGATAACTTTGCTGGCATGCAATGTACTTGGTAATGGCCTCTACTTCAGGTGTGTCTACAAAGGCACATTGTACACGGACAGGTTCGCTGCCTCCGCCAAGTACCAGCATGTCACCCTTACCAACGAGTTGCTGTGCTCCAGTTCGGTCCAGAATGGTGCGGCTGTCCACCGATGCGCTGACCTTGAAGGCCATGCGTCCTGGGAAATTAGCCTTGATGGTGCCAGTGATTATATTGGTTGTGGGGCGCTGTGTGGCTATTATCATATGTATGCCCACGGCTCGTGCCAATTGCGCAATGCGGCAGATGGGGAGTTCTATTTCCTTGCCAGCAGTCATTATCAGGTCGCCGAACTCATCGATTATTACCACTATGTACGGCATAAAGCGATGCCCGTTTTCCGGATTAAGATGTCTTGACTTGAATTTCTCGTTATATTCGCGCAGATTTCTTGCTCCGGCTTTTTTCAGCAAGTCGTAACGGTTGTCCATTTCTACGCACAGGGACTTTAGTGTCTGCACTACCTTCTGTACGTCTGTAATGATAGGTTCGTCCCCCTCTGTGCCTTCTACTTGTGCCAGAAAATGATTGATTATTGGAGAATAGACGCTGAATTCCACCTTTTTGGGGTCTACCATGACAAGTTTCAGTTCGGCAGGATGTTTCTTGTAAAGCAGAGAGGTGATTATGGCATTGAGACCAACAGACTTACCTTGGCCAGTGGCACCGGCGACAAGCAGATGCGGCATCTTTGCCAGATCCACCATGTAAAGTTCGTTGGTAATGGTTTTACCCAAGGCCATAGGCAACTCGAACTGGGTTTCCTGGAACTTGCGGCTATTGATGATGCTCTCCATAGACACAATCTGCGGTTTGGCATTGGGCACCTCTATGCCAATAGTGCCCTTGCCAGGTATAGGTGCAATGATTCGTATGCCTAATGCGGAAAGGGACAGTGCTATATCGTCTTCAAGATTTCGTATCTTGGATATACGTACTCCGGGTGCAGGGGTAATCTCATATAGTGTAATAGTGGGGCCAACTGTTGCCTTGATGCTTGATATCTTGACACCGAAGTCGGACAGGACTTGTATTATGCGGTTTTTGTTCTGCTGTTGCTCCTCCATATCAATAGAAGTGTCTATGTCGTAGTGCTTTAGCAGGTCTAAGGTCGGGTATTTATAGTTTTCAAGATCCAGTTTCGGATCGTATTGTTCCAACTGGCGTGTCTCATCGAGGTGTGCTTCCTCTTCCTCAATGCCCTTGTGTATGGTCATTGCGTTGTCTTCTGCATTGTTTTCACTGCTTTCATCGTCTGACATTGCAGGGATGATATCCTGAGCTTGCACTATCTCTATATCCAGTTCGTTGTTTGTTTCATGAAAATTTTCTTCGGAAACTTCTGGCGTTATGTCGTTGAACTCTATGGTCGTTGCCGTTTCTTCGGAGGAAAGTCCGGTGTATGCGGTTTCTTCATCAAAGATGTCTATATCCTGCTCTTCAGTATTCTCCTTCGTCTTGTCCTTTTGAGTGGACTTTAGGTAACTTGCTGGTGCCAGGACTTTTCTTATTATTCGGATTGTTTCGTCGGATAAGTAGATCAGGTAACCCAGGGCTATTGCTATGAGTATAAGGAATGTACCTACGGTTCCTGTCTTTGCTTGCAGGAAATCTACTTCCGTCATGCCTATGCCACCTCCAAGGCTGATTGGGCTGTGAAATCTGTTCAGTATGGGTTGAAACATAAAGTGGGCGAAAGCAGAAGACCATATCATCAGAATGGAGCAGTTAAGGAACCATTTCCATAGCCTTACCTTGTATACTCGCATTATCCTAAAGGAGGTTACCAAAAAGAACAAGGGAATGAAGAACGAGGAAACGCCCCAGCATTCGTCGATAAAAAAGCGTGCTGTGGCCAGTCCAAGTGTTCCCATCCAGTTTTTTGCGCGTTCCCCCTCGATCCATGTTGAATCTTCTGTAGCAGTGAAAAGATGTGACGTAATGCTTAACAGGATAAAACAACTGATGACAAAAATAACGGCACCAATACAGAATCGTGTGATTTCGGCCTTGGACATGCCATCGTCTGACGCAGTCTTGGCCTCCTCGCCGCTCATGTCTTTCCAGAATTTTTTTGTTTTATCAAGAAGACCGTTTGAAGAATCTTGGGCGTTCTTGTTATTAACTTTCTTTGTCGCCTTTTTGTCTGTTTTATTGTGTACCATAAGAGTCAAATGGATTTTATTCTGCAAATTTAAGGGAAAAAAACGGAAAAGGGGAGTGTTTGATGTTTTTTTTATTAATTTTGTACTCGAATAAAAGAAAACTTAATCCATGCGCGTTGATACACGAATGTCCGAGCAACTAATTTAAATAAAAAGCACAAACGGTCCACCGTAGTTTTGCACAATTGTATGAAGACCCTTGTAAGCAGATATGACAAGAAATTGATACCCCAGTTGCCAAAGGTACTGTTTCAGGGTCGGATTATTGTT
Source organism: Bacteroidaceae bacterium (assembly GCA_045659645.1). Lineage (GTDB taxonomy): Bacteria > Bacteroidota > Bacteroidia > Bacteroidales > Bacteroidaceae > Physcousia. Next base: position 41,407 of record JAZRCG010000022.1, read on the forward strand.
ATACAGAGTGTAGAAGAGGCTGCCAAGGCAGTCGCTTACCTTTTAAAACAAGAAATCGTTGGCATTGATACGGAGACCAAACCGGTTTTCAAGAAAGGATGTGGCATGAACCCTGTTGCTTTGCTGCAAGTTTCAACAGAGGACACCTGTTTCCTTTTTCGACTGAACCAGATTGGGTATACGGATGAACTTGTCGGTTTGATGAGTGACAACAATGTTCTCAAAGTAGGATTGTCATTGAAGGATGACTTTATGCAGCTCTCCAGACGAAAATCATTTACACCTGGCAGACATGAGGAATTGCAGTCATTGGTTAAAGAAATGGGAGTTGAGGACCAGTCGCTACAGAAGATATATGCCAACTTCTTTGCTCAAAGAATAAGCAAGTCCCAGCAGTTGACCAACTGGGAGGCAGATGTGCTGACCGAGGCCCAGAAGCGTTATGCCGCAACAGATGCATGGGCCTGCATACAGATATATAAAGACATTCTGCAACTTGAAGAATGCGGCTATATGCTGGAACTAATACCACTACCGGAACAACCGCCAATTTTCCAAAAGACGCAGAGTCAGAAGGAAGACAAAAAAGCCAGAAAGAATAAAAAGGAACAAGATAGATATCGCAGGAGTCGTTCTAAGGAAAAGATAAGCAGACGCCTGGATAAGGAACGTAAGGATAAGGAGAAACTAAAAGCAGTAAAGTGATAAATTAAATAAATTTGAAGTATAAATGGCAGAGAATAAAACTATATTCCTAAAGAGAGGAAAGGAGGAAAGTCTCAATAGAAGACATCCTTGGATATTTTCAGGCGCAATCCATCATACAGAAGGGAATATAAATGAAGGCGACGTTGTTCGGGTACTTACCTCACAGGGTGAATTCATTGCTGTCGGACATTGGCAGATAGGCAGTATAGCGGTAAGGGTTTTGTCTTTTGACGATGTAACAATCGACGGTGAATTCTATGAAAACAAAATCTCCATAGCATTGGACGTGAGGCGTAGCATTGGTCTTTTGCGTTATCAAGATGATTTGGCGGAAGAATCAATGAACACCACATACCGTCTGATACATGGCGAGGGTGATAATCTCCCTGGTCTTGTAATAGATGTATATGATGATACTGCCGTCATGCAGGCACACAGCGTGGGTATGCATGCCGACCGTATGCTTATTGCTCAATCGTTGCAGAAGGTTATGGGCGCTAAGTTGAAGGCTGTTTATTACAAGAGCGAAACTACATTGCCTTTTAAAGCAGACTTAGGGCAGGAGAATGGCTTTCTCATTGGTCGTTCCAATAATGATATTGCCATAGAGAACGGTTTGAAATTCCATATAGACTGGCTAAAGGGACAAAAGACGGGATTCTTTGTGGATCAGCGAGATAACAGAACTCTATTGGAGCAATACTCTAAAGGAAGAAAGGTGCTTAATATGTTCTGCTATACGGGTGGTTTTAGCGTATATAGTATGCGTGGCGGTGCAGAGTTGGTACATAGCGTAGACAGTAGTGCCAAGGCAATAGAACTCGTAAATAAGAATATAACTCTTAATTTCCCGGCGGATACAAGACATGAGGCCTTTGTTGCCGATGCTTTCAAATATCTTGATGAAATGGGAGCAAATTACGATCTCGTTATATTGGACCCTCCTGCATTTGCAAAGCATAGAGACGCGCTTAAACAGGCATTGAGAGGGTATACCAAGTTAAATGCCAAGGCAATGGAGAAAATGCCAAAAGGAAGTGTACTTTTTACTTTCTCCTGTTCGCAGGCGGTTAATAAGGAACAGTTCCGTACCGCCGTTTTTTCTGCCGCTATGCAGACTGGCAGACATATCAGGATATTACATCAGTTACACCAACCGGCAGACCATCCTATAAACATATACCATCCAGAGGGTGAGTACCTAAAAGGATTGGTAGTATATATAGAATAAATATGTGGTTGTATTTCAAGCTTTCTAATTTATATATTTACATAACATTATGAACATTAAGATTAGACTTACCATACTGAATTTCATGGAATTTGCTGTGTGGGGTGCATACCTGACTAGTATGGGAGGTTTTTTGGCCAGTGTAGGCCTTGGGTCGTTTATAGGATATTTCTATTCGGTACAAGGATTTGTCTCTCTTATTATGCCGGCACTGATGGGTATAGTGGCTGACAGATGGATTCAGGCTCAAAAGGTGCTGAGCATATGTCATCTGTTGGCAGGAATCATGATGATATCAGCATCTGCATATTGCATGGAGGTGTCAAATAAAGTTGAGTTCTCTGTCTTGTTTGGCTTGTACGCAGCAAGTGTTGCATTTTTTATGCCTACTATAGCCTTAACCAACTCAGTCTCGTATAACGCCTTGGATAAGGCCGGTTTGGATGCAGTTAAGACTTTTCCACCAATTCGTGTATTTGGAACTGTTGGTTTCATCGTGTCAATGTGGATTGTTGATTTGAGTGGATGGCAGACAACATCAATGCAGTTCATGTGGAGCGGTGTATTATCCATCGTTCTTGCCGTATATGCGTTGAGTATGCCTAAGTGTGCTATAAGCACTAAGAAGGAAAGCAAGAATATAATACAGGCGCTTGGGTTGGAGGCATTTAGCCTGTTCAGGAATTATAGAATGGCGCTTTTCTTCATTTTCTCTATGCTTTTGGGCTGTTGTCTTCAGATTACCAATGGTTATGCCGGTCCTTTCTTACAATCTTTCGGCATAAACGAGGAATACCAGAATACATTTGGAGTTGAGCATTCCAACATACTCATTTCTCTCTCCCAGATAAGCGAAACTTTGTGTATCCTGTTGATACCTTTCTGTCTTAGTCGTTTCGGGATAAAGAAAGTTATGCTTATGTCAATGTTTGCCTGGGCTTTGAGATTTGGTTTCTTTGCAGTAGGTGACCCTGGAAGTGGTGTCTGGCTTCTGGTGCTGAGCATGATTGTCTATGGTATAGCCTTTGATTTCTTTAATATCAGTGGTTCCTTGTTTGTAGACAAGGAAACAGATATAAGTATAAGGAATTCGGCACAGGGATTGTTTATGATGATGACTAATGGTTTTGGCGCATCACTGGGAATGCTTGTTGCTGGATGGGTGATGAACATGTACACTGAGAATATGAACGGACTGATGATAGACAAGCCTGGTACCGGTGGCTGGCAGGAGGCATGGACTGTTTTTGCAGTCTATGCATTTGTTGTTGCCATTGTTTTTGCTATAATGTTCCGTTACAAGCATACATCAGAAATAAGCTGTGACCTTAAAAGTAATAGTTAATGAGTAGCAGAGGTCTTTATGGCTTTTGTACCTTTGTGGGATAATGTAAAACAATCATCTAATGAAGGAAGTCCGTTTTTTCTATGATCCAGTTCTTTCTGGTTCGCTACCTGAGGAAGAAGCAAAGCATGCTGTTCGTGTATTAAGACTGAGCGAAGGTGATGAGATAAACCTGATGGACGGTTGTGGTACATTCTATAAAGCGGAAATTACCACGGCATCAAATCACCATTGTCTTTACAAAATTATAGAAGAGGAGAAGCAATCGCGTGCCTGGAAAGGTCATATCCATCTGGCGGTGGCACCGACAAAACTAAATGACAGAATCGAATGGTTGGCGGAGAAGGCCACAGAGATAGGTTGGGATAGAGTATCGTTCTTGAATTGCCGCTTTTCCGAACGTAAGACTATTAAGATAGAACGAATAGAGAAAATAGTTGTATCTGCAACCAAGCAGTCCCACAAAGCCTGGATTCCATGTGTGGATGAACTGGTTTCTTTTGAAGAATTCGTTATGCAGTTCGGTCTTCCGGAGGGAACCTACGACGATTCTGTACAAAGGTTTATATGCCATTGCCACGAGGGTGATAAACCTCATTTGCAGAATATGCTAAAAAAAGGCAAAGATGCTATTGTCATGATTGGGCCAGAGGGTGATTTCTCTATAGAAGAGGTTGCCCTTGCAGAACAATATGGCTTCAAGCCAGTAACCCTTGGTGCAAGTCGATTACGTACTGAAACTGCCGCTCTTGTTGCCGTACATTTAATGCAGTTGGAACAAACATAAGTTCTTAAGGTATTTATTTCTGATTATACTTTGCATCCATCATCCAATACACTGTCTTTTCCTAACTATTACATAAGCGTATAGAGGAAAAACATCCATCATATAATTATCAACATGGAACGACTTGTTCAATTATATAAATCTTTTACTGGAATCACCTCTTGCAATTGCGAAAAGATTTTAGGAGGTGGTAGCAATCGTAGTTATTATCGTCTTAGTTGTCAAGATGGAACATCCAATATGATTGGGGTTATTGGAACCTCAGTGGAGGAAAACAATGCTTTCATTGCACTATCTAAGCACTTTGCCTCACGTTCTCTACCTGTTCCTATAATATATGCTGTCAGTAACGATGGATTAGTATATTTGCAAACTGATTTAGGAAGTACCTCTCTATACGATGCATTAAAAGAGGGTAGGGAGAGTACTTCAGGATATCAACAGAAAGACATCTCTCTGTTAGAGAAAACCATACGTCTTTTACCTCAAATGCAAATAGTAGGTGATAAGAACCTTGATTACAGCATTTGTTATCCGCAAGAATCTATGGACGAACAGAATATATTGTTTGATCTATATTATTTTAAGTATTGCTTCCTAAGGACAACCCAAGTTGACTTTAACGAATTCAAATTAGAGCAATGCTTCAAGTCTATGGCTAAGCATTTGAGTAGCGAACCTCATAATGGTTTCATGTACCGTGATTTTCAGGCGCGCAATGTGATGCTTACTAATGATGGCGAACCTCATTTTATAGACTTTCAAGGCGGTAGGCGCGGTCCATTACAATATGATCTTGTTTCCTTCTTATGGCAGGCCTCCTCGCACTTCAATTCTGCTCTGAGAGAACATCTTATAAACGTCTACCTTGATACACTACAAGAGTATGTTAACATAGACAAAACCAAATTTAAGGCAAGTATAGCCCAATGGGTACTTTTTCGTACTCTTCAGGTACTTGGGGCCTACGGTTTTAGAGGACGTTATGAACGAAAGAAATATTTTTTGGATAGCATACCATCAGCCATAGAGAACCTTCGAGATATTCTAAAATCCAAATACGCATACCCATATCCTTATTTAAATAAAGTGCTATGTCAATTAGTTGATTCTCCAGAATTCAATCATAATAATACTGTTCAACAATCCATTTCGCGATACGATGGTAAGGGGCAGCTCAAAGTGAGAATCTTTAGTTTCTCATATAAAAAGGGTATTCCTGCAGACAACACTGGCAATGGTGGGGGATATGTCTTTGATTGTCGTAGTACACATAATCCAGGAAAATATGAACCATATAAAAAATTAACTGGATTGGACGCTCCTGTCATAGATTTTCTTGAGAACGATGGTGAAATTCTGATATTTCTAGAAAGTGTATATAAACTTGCTGATGCACATGTAGAACGTTATATGCAACGTGGTTTTACTTCACTCATGTTTTGTTTCGGTTGTACAGGAGGGCAGCATCGCAGTGTCTATAGTGCCCAACATTTAGCAGAACATTTGAACGAAAAATATGGTATTGAGGTAGATATCACACATAGAGAGCAAAACATTCACACGGTTCTTCCATCGCGTTGGAAAGCCATGATTTTTGCCGCAGGTTTAGGAACACGTCTAAAACCCCTTACCAATGTTATGCCCAAAGCATTAATTACAATTGGGGGAAAACCACTAATAGAACATGTACTAAGGAAACTTGTCCAGTCTGGATTTAATGATGTTACCATCAATGTCCATCATTTTGCAGATATGATTGAAGAATGGGTAAACACTTTACGCATAAACAATAAATTTATTCCTTCAAACATAAAAATTAATATCTCTGACGAAAGAGATAAACTGCTCGATACAGGTGGTGGCATAGTACATGCAAAGGAATATCTCACTCAAGCAAATCCTAATCAAAAGGTCCTTATACACAATGTAGATATTCTCTCTAATGTAAATCTTAATGAACTTCTTCTCTATTCAGAAAAGAACAAATCTGATGTTTACCTTCTCGTATCAAAACGAATAACTTCAAGATATTTTATCTTTGATGATAACATGCAGTTAGTTGGGTGGATAAATAACAGTACTGGCGAAATAAAGAGTCCACATGATGTTGTTCACATTTCATTGCGAGATAAACCACAGGAACTATTAGATTATAACAATTACCATTTAAGAGCATTTTCTGGTATTCATTTGTTAAACACAAGTATACTACATCTAATGTCCTCATATCCCGATAAATTCAGTATTACTGATTTTTATATTAATTCGTGCAAGGATATCATAATTAAAGGTTATGAATACGCTAACCTTAAAATTCTGGATGTTGGTAAGACCGATACAATTAAAGAGGCTGAATTATTACTACCACAACTCTTATAATACGTATTATGTTTACTTCATTCTTGCAATCTTGAAAACAAGGTTTCTACAATATGTTTAAAATATAATGTTTACCTCTGGACAAATAGAGATACCAAATGTTCTAAGTATATCAGTTTGAATGGTTTTAGATAAGCGTAAAATGTCATCACCATTAGCTCCGCCCAAGTTAATGAGAACTAATGGTTGTATTCCATGAACGCCAGCCTTACCTAAACTTCTTCCTTTCCATCCGCTTTTTTCAATAAGCCATGCCGTTGGTATCTTTATTTTGTCTGCATCCATCTCGTAGAATGGAATATTAGGATAAGAAGATTGAAGGTTTAAAAATGATTTCCTGCTGACTATAGGATTCATAAAGAAGCTTCCAGCATTTCCAAATACTTTTGGATCTGGAAGCTTGTTTTTTCTAATTTCTATAATAGTGTTCCTCAATTCCTCTGGAGTAACATTGTTGATGCATATTTGCTTAGCGGATAGACATTGTACAATCCCCTTATATGTTAAATTGGGACAAAACTCCTTTTTAAGCGTGTATTCAACGCTTGTTACCGCATATCTTCCCTTAAATTCTGCTGATTTAAAAATGCTATGTCTGTAAGCATATTCACATTCCTGGTTTGTAAAACGTCTTTTTTCTCCATTTTCCAGTGATATACAATTAACTGCAGATATGCAATCCCCTACTTCAACGCCATATGCACCAATATTCTGAACAGCACTTGCACCAACCTGTCCTGGGATATGGCTAAGATTCTCTAACCCATACCAGTTGTGTTTCAAGCAATATTGAATGAAGTCATCCATTTTCCATCCTGAGCCAACTTTTACAATTATAGAATCACTTTCCTCTTTCAACACCTCAACAGTTTTAATTCTACTGTATAGTATTGTTCCTTTGAAATCATTCATAAAGAGAAGGTTACTTCCTTCACCAATATGTAATACTGGGGATGGGAGTTGCTTCATTTCATGAGATATAAGTTTTGCAAGCTCGTCCTGGGAATCGTATGAAACAAAGGTGTCAGCATGGACATCAATGCCGAATGTATTGTATTCTATTAGTGAAAAATTGTGATTAATTTGCATGATATTAAATATTTAAAGTAAATTGAAAAGGATTAGTTCTCATAGCCAACGAGAGACCAACCGCGTTTCCCCTTGATAAAAATAAAGGTTTCGGATAATCCATTTCCCATACCAGTTTTCTCTATTAGTATTCGTCTACTGTTTAAGTATTTTTGACCATATCTGACATTACTGATTATACCTTCCGGTATAGAGTTAGTGCCCATAGCATTCCATTGCTCGTGACTAATAAAACCATCTATTATCTGGGTATCATCATTAGGGTCAACCATCGAGATATGTATTGAAGCAGAGATGTGGGCCTTCTGAAACTCAGAATTAGAAGTAAACTCAGAATAAAAGAGCAAGAAATCAGCCAAGTCGGAATTCATGAACGAGTCCATTCTTATTTCATGCAACATCCATGCCCCATCAACTCTATTAAAATTAAAAGTTGTAATTTTTTTTTCTATTAAATCTATTCGCTCTACAGAAACGTTTGTCAGCGCAGTATCCTCCTTAAAGTACTTTTCGGAATCATTATTGTATATGCTTGTGATATAGTCGGCACTCATAAATTGGAAGCAAGAATCCAATTCTTCATCAGTAACACAACAATGATTTGATCCATTTATAAGAACACGCTTTAAATTAGGTATTGTTCTGATACGTCTGAATTTGCTATCCTGAAGATAATTGTATAGAAAATCATCAAACAACTCATCCCCCTTGGTGTTGTATTCGTTATCACTATGCAGTTGACTTTCTGGAAGCAAAATTTGATAATTAGAATTATATACGGATACACTATCTTCATCAATGCCCTTCTTTTTGTGGGTATGAATACATGAAGATAAAACAAACAGGCAAAGATATAATCCCAATGAGAAATGTATCCTATCCATTATTAACTTTCAACGTTATATAACAATTTTGTGCAAAAATACACATTTCTTTTGATATAAGGTATACGTACTCCCCCAAAAACCTTCTCTATGAAATAAAATTTTTATTTGAATTCATGATAAATAATATAGAACAGCATCGTGCCGGATTTTCTTGTCTGCTTCCCAGATAACTTCATGTGTCATGATGCCTATATAGACTCCTATCACTGACATTAAATGTTTCACGTTTATTTCTTAGACCTTTTCTTGTCGGGTTTATGGGAGAATCAATCAAATTGTGCCTCGTGATGTCCACCAACAGCCCTCGGGAGGACCAAGGCTTGTCGTCCCGAGGACCGACCCGAGAGTACCGGGAACTCCCACTTCTGCCCTCGGGAGGACCTTTTTATGTCATGACATGCAAAATGGCAGATATCTTAAAATTTCACCCAGAGGATATAGGAGTTGCTACTATGGAAAATCGTGTTACCGAAACATCTGTTTTATGATTTCTCATTTGAAAATCTATCAGCATAGAAGGAATTCTCATTTATTTTTCTTATATTTGTTCCGCTAATAGCATAAATATAAACAATATTAACCTAAATAAACCTAACATTATGAGCAAGTATCCTAAAATTGGTATTCGCCCCACCATCGACGGTCGTCAGGGTGGCGTGCGTGAGAGTCTTGAAGAGAAGACTATGAATTTGGCAAAGGCTGTTGCCGAACTGATTTCTGCCAACGTGAAGCATGCCGACGGTACTCCCGTGGAGTGTGTTATTGCCGACGGCACCATTGGCCGTGTGGCTGAAACCGCCGCTTGCCAGGCTAAGTTCGAGCGTGAGGGCGTGGGCGCTACCATCTCTGTTACTTCTTGCTGGTGCTATGGTTCTGAGACCATGGACATGCATCCCCACTGGCCCAAGGCTGTTTGGGGCTTCAACGGTACAGAGCGCCCCGGCGCCGTATATCTGGCTGCTGTATTGGCTGGTCATGCACAGAAGGGCCTGCCCGCTTTCGGCATCTATGGCCATGACGTTCAGGACTTGGCAGACAACACTATCCCTGCTGATGTAGAGGAGAAGATTCTGCGTTGGGCACGTGCCGCCCTGGCTGTTGCAACTATGCGTGGCGAGAGCTACCTGTCTGTAGGCAGCCAGTGCATGGGTATAGCAGGCAGTATCGTTGACCAGGACTTCTTCCAGGAATATCTGGGCATGCGCAACGAGAGCGTGGACGAGACAGAAATCCTCCGCCGCATGGAAGAAGGTATCTACGACCACGAGGAGTATGCCAAGGCTATGGCTTGGACAGAGAAATACTGTAAGGTGAACGAGGGTTGGGACAAGAACCGTCCCGAGAAGCAGAAGGATCGTGCCGGCAAGGATGCCGACTGGGAATTTGTAGTGAAGATGACCCTTATCGTACGCGACCTGATGCTTGGCAACCCCAAGCTCAAGGAGATGGGCTTTAAGGAAGAGGCTATCGGCCACAATGCCATTGCGGCAGGTTTCCAGGGCCAGCGTCAGTGGACCGACTGGAAGCCCAACGGTGACTTTACCGAGGCTCTGCTCTGCAGTACCTTCGACTGGAACGGTATCCGCGAGGCTTATGTCGTTGCCACCGAGAACGATGCATGCAATGCCGTGGCGATGCTCTTCGGCAAGTTGCTGACTGGTTGCGGCCAGATGTTCTCCGACGTGCGTACATACTGGAGCCCCGAGGCTGTTAAGCGTGTAACAGGCAAGGAACTGACAGGTCTGGCTTCTGGCGGTATGATTCACCTCATCAACTCTGGTGCTACAACTCTCGATGCTACAGGTGCCAGCACCAATGCCAAGGGCGAACCTTGCATGAAGCCTGCTTGGGAGATGACAGAGGCTGATGTTGAGGGCTGTTTGAAGAACACCAACTGGATGCCAGCCGACCGCGACTACTTCCGTGGCGGTGGTTTCTCTTCCAACTTCCTCTCTAAGGGTGGCATGCCTGTTACCATGTCTCGTCTAAACCTCATCAAGGGCCTTGGCCCCGTTCTGCAGATTGCCGAGGGTTGGACAGCCGACGTTGATCCCGAGATTCACGAAGTGCTGAACATGCGTACCGACCCCACATGGCCTACAACATGGTTCGTTCCCCGTCTGGATGAGACAAAGGCTCCCTTCAAGGATGTCTATTCTGTAATGAACAACTGGGGTGCCAACCACGGTGCCATCAGCTATGGACACATCGGTGCCGACCTCATCACCCTGGCTTCTATGCTCCGCATACCTGTGTGCATGCACAACGTGCCTGAGGAGAACATCTTCCGTCCCGCTGCATGGAACGCATTCGGTATGGACAAGGAGGGGTCTGACTACAGAGCATGCCAGACATACGGTCCCGTTTACAAGTAATACATAGATATGAAGGGTTAAAAAGGAGGGTGACACAAGACCATACCTTTTTAACCCTTTACACATTTTATTCCTAAAACCTAATACAAATGATCAACCGTTTTATACTTAACGAAGTTTCATACTTCGGCCCCGGTGCTCGCGAGGTATTGCCTCAAGAAATTGCTCGTCTTGGCTACAAGAAGGCTTTCGTAGCCACAGACAAGGATCTTATCAAGTTTGGCGTTGCCGACAAGGTGCTGAAGGTGCTCGAAGGTGCCAACATACCCTATGAGGTGTTTAGCGAGATTAAGCCCAACCCCACCGTTTCCAATGTGAAGGCAGGTGTGGAGGCATTTGCCAAGTCGGGCGCCGACTTCATCATCGCCATCGGTGGCGGCTCTTCCATGGACACCGCCAAGGCTGTAGGCATCATCACCAACAACCCCGACTTTGCCGACGTGGTTTCTCTTGAAGGCGTTGCCGACACCAGGAAGAAGTCAGTGCCTATCATAGCCCTGCCCACCACCGCCGGTACTGCTGCCGAGGTGACCATCAACTACGTTATCACCGACGAGGAAAATGAGAAGAAGATGGTGTGCGTGGATCCTAACGACATTCCCGTAATGGCCATTGTCGATGCCGAGCTGATGTACACCCTACCCCGCAGCCTCACTGCCGCCACTGGCATGGATGCTCTCACACATGCCATCGAAGGTCTCATCACCAAGGGGGCTTGGGAGATGAGCGACATGTTCGAGCTCAAGGCCATAGAGATGATTGCACGCTACCTGGAAACCGCCGTAAACGAGCCCCAGAATGCTGAGGCACGCAATGGTATGGCCGTAGCACAGTACATTGCCGGCATGGCATTCTCCAATGTAGGTCTTGGCGTTGTACACGGCATGGCACACCCCATGGGTGCTATCTTCGACATACCTCATGGTGTGGCAAATGCCCTGCTTCTTCCAACGGTGATGGAGTTCAACATGCCTGCCGCCATCGACAAGTACGTACAGATAGCCAAGGCTATGAATGTTTACTCCGCAGGAATGAGCAACGAGGAGGCCGCAGAGGCAGCCGTAGAAGCCGTTCGCCAATTGTCCATCCGTGTGGGTATTCCCCAGCATCTCTCCGAACTTGGCATCAAGGCCGAGGACCTCGACCGTCTTGCCACAGCTGCCGCCGCCGATGTGTGCACACCGGGCAATCCACGCTTTGTCAACAAGGACATCATCCTGGGTCTCTACGAGAAGGTTCTCTAAAACTTCTAAACATTACACCTTATTATATAATAAAAGACAAAAGACATGATTACAAATCTTCATATAGAGGAATTCATCAAGCAGGCACACCGTGTGGGCGATGCCGGACTAACTGTTTGCAGTAGCGGTAACCTTTCCTGGCGCATTGGCGAAGAGGCACTTGTTTCCGGCACAGGTTCATGGGTGCCCACCATCCAGAAAGAGAAGGTGTCTCAGTGTATGGTTGCCACCGGTGAGGTGCTCAACGGAGTGAAGCCATCCATGGAAAGCGGTTTCCACCTGGGCGTTCTGCGTGCACGTCCCGACGTGAACGTGGTGCTGCATTTCCAGTCACCCTATGCCACAGCCGTGTCTTGCATGAAGAAGAAGCCGGAGAACTTCAATGTAACTGCCGAGGTTCCCTGTCACGTAGGTCGTGAGATTCCCGTAATTCCCTATCTTAGACCAGGTTCTCCAGAATTGGCTAAAGCAGTAGTGGAGGCCATGCAAGACCACAACTCCATCCTGCTTACCAACCACGGACAGGTGGTTTGCGGCAAGGATTTTGACCAGGCATTCGAACGTGCCATGTTCTTTGAGATGGCATGCCGCATCATCGTGCAGACAGGTGGCGACTACTCCGTTCTCACACCACAGGAGATTGAAGACCTGGATATCTACGTTCTGGGCAAGAAGACTCCCCTGCAACAGTAACCAAGAAATGATGACAAAGGATGAGGACCTCCACCCTACTCTTCCATCTAAGGACGGTTGCCGGATGTTTTCATCCTTTGTCTCCTCACTTCAGCATAAACAAGACACAAAATGAGCAAAGTATATCTTGCCGCCGACTTTGGTGGAGGTAGCGGACGCGTCATTGCCGGATGGCTCGAAGATGGCAAACTCGTCATGGAGGAGGTACACCGTTTCGGCAACCGCCAGGTACGCTTGGGCGAGCACGTCTACTGGGACTTCCCTGCCCTGTTCGAGGACATGAAGGCCGGTTTGAAGAAAGCCGCGTCTAAGGGCTACCAGGTAGAGAGCATCGGTGTGGACACATGGGGAGTGGACTTTGGACTTATTGACCGCGACGGACAACTCATAGGCAACCCCGTTTGCTACCGCGATGCACGCACCGCCGGCATGACAGAGAAACTCTTCGAGACCCTCTCTCCCACCGAGCACTATGCAACTACAGGCATTCAGGTGATGGAAATCAACACTCTGGCACAGTTGCTTAGCATCAAGGGGACCGCCCAACTTGAAGCAGCCGAACATCTCCTGTTCATGCCCGACCTGTTCAGTTACTTCCTCACAGGCAAGGCCAACAACGAGTATTGCATAGCCTCCACCTCCGAACTTCTCGACGCCAAGCGCAGAGAGTGGTCGTGGGAAACCATCGAGGCTCTTGGTTTGCCCAAACGTATTTTTGGTGAGATTGTGATGCCGGGAACCGCGCGTGGAGAATTGCGCAAGGACATTGCCGAGGAAACGGGTCTGGGCAACGTGAAGGTAATAGCCGTAGGTTCTCACGACACCGCCTCTGCCGTTGCCGCCGTGCCAGCCGTAGAAGGTGATGGTGCAACAGCATTCCTCAGTTCCGGCACATGGTCGTTGCTTGGTTTTGAATTGTCCGAACCTGTACTCACCGAGGAAGCCCGCAAGGCTGAGTTTACCAACGAAGGTGGTGTGGGCGGACGTATCCGATTCCTGCAGAACATAACCGGTCTCTGGATCATGCAGCGCCTGATGGCAGAATGGAAGGAGCGTGGCGAGGAACAGACCTTTGCCGAAATACTTCCTGCCGCCGACAAGGCACAGATCTCAAGCATAATCCCTGTGGCAGATGCGGCCTTCATGAATCCGACATCCATGGAAAAAGCCGTCTGCGACTATTGTGCACAAAGCAACCAGCAAGTACCACAGACAAAGGCAGAAATTGTACGATGTGTACTCTTGTCGCTAGCCACCAAATACCGCGAGGCCATTGATGGTGTTGACAATATCCTTCCAGAGAAGCCCAAGCGCCTGCACATCATTGGAGGCGGTTCGCAAAACGGCCTTCTCAACCAGTTCACCGCCGATGCCCTTGGCATACCCGTATGGGCAGGTCCCGTGGAAGCCACGGCAATGGGAAACATCCTTGTTCAGGCAATGACAGCCGGCGAAATAGCAGACATGAGCGAATTGCGCGAGGTGGTACACCGTAGCGTCACTCCAAAGGTTTTCGAACCCCAAAAGATTTGAAACCTCCCCCCCCCTTGCAAACAAATAGACTTAACAAACCGAAAATACTATGGAAAATCCAAAAGACGGTTATCCCGTACAACAATACCATGGCCCTGTGAAGCGCTATTGCCAGACACTGGACCTCCGTGATAATCCCGAACTCATTGCCGAGTATCGCCGCCGTCATAGCCAGGAGCACATCTGGAAAGAAATACCCGAAGGTATTCGCGAAGTGGGCATATTGGAGATGGAGATATATCTGCTTGGCACACGCCTGTTCATGATTGTAGAAACACCCCTCGATTTCGACTGGGACACCGCCATGACACGCCTTGGCACCCTGCCCCGTCAGGCAGAATGGGAAGACTACATGGCCGAATTCCAGTTGGTAAAGGCAGGCATGTCCTCGGCAGAGAAATGGCAATTGATGGAACGTATCTTCCATCTATATTAACCACACAAACAGGCACATGCCTGAAACCAAAACATCAACCATGAAAGAAAAACTTGTTGAAAAGAAATATCTCATTACCTTCATCCTCATCACCTCGCTCTTTGCCCTATGGGGCTTTGCCAACGACATCACCAACCCCATGGTGGCGGCATTCCAGACGGTGATGGAACTTTCTGCCTTCCAGGCATCATGGGTGCAGTGTGCATTCTATGGCGGTTATGCCACTATGGCGCTACCCGCCGCATTCTTCATTCGTAAGTTTAGCTATAAGAGCGGAATACTCTTAGGATTAGGACTTTATGCTATTGGTGCATTCCTCTTTATCCCAGCGGCATCCATGCAAAGTTTCAAATTCTTTTGCTTGTCACTTTATATTCTGACCTTCGGCTTGGCATTCCTCGAGACAACCGCCAATCCCTTCATCCTCTCTCTGGGTAGCAAGGAGACCTCCACACGCCGTCTCAATCTGGCACAGGCCTTCAACCCCATGGGGTCGCTATCGGGTATGGCTGTGGCATCGCTGGTTGTATTGCCATCCTTGTGGTCCGACCGTCGCAACGAGGCCGGAGAGACAATCTTCCACACCCTGAGCGAGGCTGAGAAGGCCGACATCCGCGTGCACGACCTGGCTGAGATTCGCGATCCATATGTGATGCTCGGCATCGTGGTGCTTGTCATGTTCATCATCATTGCCATCAAGAAGATGCCACAGACCTCTGCCAATGTCCAGCAGGATTCTGCCAGTGCCACTCTCAAACGTCTATGGAACAACACCATATACCGCGAGGGCGTTATGGCACAAATTTTCTATGTTGCCGCACAGATTATGGTATGGACCTTCATCATCCAGTATGCCGACAATCTGGGCATCAACAAGGCCACGGCACAGAATTACAACATCTTTGCCATGAGCATGTTCCTGTGCAGCCGTTTCATCAGCACCTTCCTCATGAAGTATATCAATTCGCGTGTCCTGCTTGCCATATTTGGTGTCGGAGCCATGGCATGCACATTGGGGACGATACTTATAATTGGCATGCCTGGTCTATACTGCTTAGTTGGCATCTCGGCCTTCATGTCGCTGATGTTCCCCACTATCTATGGCATTGCATTAGAAAATGTAGATGCTCAGGATACATCCTTAGGTGCAGCCTTTCTGGTCATGGCAATAGTAGGTGGTGCATTAATGCCCCCCTTGCAAGGTCTTATTATAGACCAAGGAGTGATTATCGGTCACCCTGCCGTAAATGTATCATTCATCCTGCCCTTTATATGCTTCCTTATGATAACGATATATGGATTTAGAGCAAATAGAAAAAGTTTATAAATCTATATTTGGACTTCACCAAGGATAAAACAATTCACATACATATAGAACGGACTGCCACCATTATTGGAACAGTCCGTTCTTTGTATTTGGCCATCCAGCAGGGCAGCACCCTCGTGCGCATAGGCAGCAACATCGTTGACGCAAGCGGTGCCCCCCCTCTCTCCTTCAAAACCGTTATTGAAATTCAGCACGCAGCCTCTCCACCACATCCATTGCCAAGGTACAGTCATCGTTGACAACGTTGTAGCGGGCAAAGGCTGCACCCAAAGGCGATGCCATCCTTTCCGGGTCGGGTGTATAGCCCACCCGCGGTAAATCCATGCGGTCGGCATCAAAGCATGCGTCTATGGTGGGTATGCCGGTCCGCTGGGTTACGGTGTGCTCCCTGCATGCACGGGCAAGCATGTCAAACTCCTCGTCAGTCAGGGCGGACAGGAGCGTGTCCCTCAGCACGAGCAGGTTTTCCGCTGCCCTGGGACCATGCTCCCAATCATATCCGTCGCTTAGCCTTTTGTGGTCATGCAGATATGCAAACAGGCGCACCACGGTGGTGTTCACGCCCTCGGTGGCAAGGAGCAGTCCATTGCGCTCTACCCTCTTCCAGTGTTCTATGCCGTGGACCTCGCCCAACTCCCAATTGCTGCTGACGTAATCTACAATTGCCTGAAAATTGAATTCTTGTTCCATAGGGGGTGGTATTTCTGTTTTTTTTAGGAAGGTTCTATTCGTTAGTTTCAACCTTCTCCGCCTTTCTCATCCTACGCCAAGGTCGTTGTTGTTTACAAGAACCTCTGCCTTGGAAGATGCCTGCAATTGTGGCATCACCTCTGTCATGAACCTCTCTGCCATCTTCTGGTTTCTCCGCACATCTGTTCCATTGGCACAGAAAAGGTTCACGCTGTAGTATTCAAAGTACCGCTCTGCCAGGTTAATGTCTTGCATCAGCCTTTCCATTGTATCCTCTTGTGAATCAGTGCAGCACAGCAGGCACACACCTTGGAAATACCGGGCAACATCCTGGGCTGACACTTCGCGTGCGATACCCTTTCTCCACCGCTCGCGCAATGATGCATCAAAGGTTTCCACCCCGCAACGGAACTTCACCCTTGCCGGATGAAACTGAGCGGCAAAGTCCTCCAGCCTGTGGCGGTACATGTAGTGCGCCTCGAACCACAGGGTATGTATCCCCTTGTCATGCACGATGTCCCTGATGGCCCCTATTGTTGCCGGGTCAAGTTCCATGGCAGAGCCTGAGTTGATGATATCCAGCACGCCATATTGTCCGCTCACCTGTTCAAGAACGTGCATGTTGGTCTCAAAGGGGTTGGCAGAGGCATCCTCGTGATAGTCGCAGAAGGTGCACTGCCTCCATCGGCATCCCGTGCCCTGCAGCAGGATGAATTCCCTGGGGAAGTTGCCCCCGATTATGGCGTACCTGTTCATCTGTGCTTACGGTAATATTGGTCAAGGCGGTTCACCACAATATAGGCCAATGGAGTGCCTGCCAGAGCCTCGATGGCAAGTTTCAGCACATATTGCAGGGCAATCATCTTCAGGAGGTCCTCGGTAGAGACTGTGCCGTAGAACGCAATCACCACGAAGGGCACGGAGTCAAACAGATAGCCCACCATGGAACTGCCTATGGTCCTGACCCACATGTACTTGCCCCGCGTCCACACCTTCATGCGCTCCATTATGTAGGCGTTGGACAGTTCGCCCAGCAGGAATCCCGTGAGCGAACCTATCACTATGCGCGGCACATAGGCAAAGATATGGTCATAGGCCCGTG
The DNA here is from genome assembly GCA_045659645.1 of Bacteroidaceae bacterium. Lineage (GTDB taxonomy): Bacteria > Bacteroidota > Bacteroidia > Bacteroidales > Bacteroidaceae > Physcousia. The sequence goes on from JAZRCG010000022.1 coordinate 59,236, forward strand.
CCGTCTCGTCCAGATAGTCGGGCGATGGCATCCATATGCCTATGTTGGTGCATATCACCAGGATTATGTTGCATAGGAGGCTCAGGTAGATGACCTTCCTGGAGATGCGGTATCCCCATATCTCCGTGAGCACGTCGCCCAGCATGTAGGCAAAGGGGAAGGTGATTGTACCTGCGTCAAAGTAGAAGAGACCGAAAATGCTGACTATCTTCACCGCCATCACGTTGGAGACGAGATACAGTGTAACGAACAATCCCGTTACAATCATCAGTGGCGAGTCAAAATAAGTTCGGTTTTTTAAAGGGTTTTCCGATACCTTGTTGTTCATTGCTTGTGTGTGTGTATTGTTTTCGCTATGCAAAAATAACACTTTTTTCTATTCCGCACAAATCTCAGGCATATTTAACTTTTTTTACTGTACCTTTGCCCTATGAAATCCACCACCACGGCGTCGGTGCGAGGAAGGACTTTACCGGAAAAAGGTGTTATTGAGGCTGTCTTCTTGGATAGCAGGCACAATAGGCTCCCACACCTTTATTTTATACTCATCATGATGTCACCCGTAGGGAGCAGGGAGGCGGAAGAACCAATTAGCAAATGAAGATTTTCAGATTGTTTACGATGCTGATGTTAGGCATCATGCTGAATGTGAACCTTACATCGTGCAGCAAGGAGGACATTGTTCCAGACACGGAGCAAGGTGAAAACAACGATGGTGGCGAGGAAGGTAGTGAGGAAGGTAGCAAGGATGAGGATGAGATTGTGCATCCCAATGGTATTCCCAGCGACATTCCCAACAACATCATCTATTACATCACCAATGACAACATCATTGTGCGTTTTCAGAACGAGGATGTTTTCGGTGGTGCAAAGATTGTGTCAAATACATATTCCTCAACCAAGGGGTATGGAACAATAGAGTTCGCATCGGAGGTTACTGCTATAGAACGTGAGGCGTTCAAGAACCAGAGCAAACTGACATATATTGCCCTTCCCAATAGCGTGAAGAGCATAGGGGTGTATGCTTTCTCTGGTTGTTCTGGTTTGACCTCGCATGTTATCCCCAATGGTGTGGTAAGCATAGGGGAGCGTGCTTTCTGTGATTGCTCAGGTTTGACCTCGGTTACTATCCCCAATAGTGTGACGAGCATAGGGAGTTCTGCTTTCTATGGTTGCTCTGGTTTGACCTCGGTTACTATCCCCAATAGTGTGACGAGCATAGAGGCTTATGCTTTCACTGATTGCCCTGGTTTGACCTCGGTTACTATCCCCAATAGTGTGACGAGCATAGGCTATGGTGCTTTCGCTGGTTGCTCTGGTTTGACTTCGGTTACTATCCCCAATAGTGTGACGAGCATAGGGGGGGCTGCTTTCTCTGGTTGCTCTGGTTTGACCTCGGTTACTATCCCTAATAGTGTGACGAGCATAGGGAAACAGGCTTTCTATGGTTGTTCTTGTTTGATCTCGGTTACTATCCCCAATAGTGTGACGAGCATAGAGTATGGTGCTTTCTGTGATTGCTCTGGTTTGACCTCGGTTACTATCCCCAATAGTGTGACGAGCATAGGGAGTTCTGCTTTCTCTGGTTGCTCTGGTTTGACCTCGGTTACTATCCCCAATAGTGTGACGAGCATAGGAGATTTTGCTTTCGAACATTGCTCTAAATTGCGTGACGTATATTGCCATGCAGTGAATGTGCCATCTACAGATTGGTACCCATTTTATTCTTCACCCATAGCAGATGCCACCCTGCATGTTCCGGCTGCTTCCATTAATACTTATAAGGCAAGAGAGCCTTGGAGCAGTTTCGGCAAGATTGTTGCCCTTACCAAGTAACATGGTTTTCATCCCATGGGCGATGTAAGCCCGTTATAAACTGAAGATACAATCCGCAGCCCCCCCAGTGATGGCAGGTGTCTGCGGATTTCTGTTTTACCACAGTGTCCACCTTTTTCCGTCAAAAAGTCAACGAAACAAGGGGTGAAAGTAAACCCGCTCAGTACGGATTTGGGGATGTAGCAGATGGTGCTGATAGTGTATGTTGTCTAATTTCAGCATCTTAGGCTCAGGGAGGAGTAAACGGTAAACAGTAAACAGTTAGAATTTGTCCCAGTGTATTCTTGCACCGAAAGGGTAAAGAAAAATTTTATTATTATAATAAAGTATATTTATAAGTGTATCACTTGGCAGATGGTGAGCGGGTGGGCAAGGCAGGGGTGAGTAGGCGTAAAACTAAACTGTTTACTGTTTACCGTTTACCCCCTTACATCTACAAACGGAATATGACTGCTTTAGATTGATGAACCAAAGGTGAATAATAAATCGGAAAACTGAGAGTACATCGTTCACCACTCACCACTCACCCTCTTGCCTCACGGCGCATCGCGCCCTGCCTCGTGTTCTTGCCGCCCTCGCTACACGAGGCACAGTACGCTATTTCTTGATAATTCTCACCCACAAAAAGCAGTGTCGTACCTTTGCATTGTGAACGGATGAGCGGGGAGCGGAAGAGCACCGTGAAACAGGGGCTATTCTGTGGATTCCAACCTGAGTGTGAGCCTGCCCCACTCTACAAACAACATCAACCTGCAGACACATACCATCCGCCGAGGACGCCTGAGGATTGTCTTTTTTACACCTTATTATAATTATATGGGGGAATAGTTACGTTTTGTGCAGTTTTTTTTGTAATTTTACGGCCGAAATATAATAAACACACATAAGATGATTACACTAAAGTTGATTACAGAAGAGACCGAGCGCGTGATTGCCGGTCTTGAGAAGAAACATTTCACAGGTGCCCGCGAGGCCATTGCCCAGGTGATGGAGATTGACAGACAGCGCCGTGCGGCACAGACACAACTGGACAAGAACCTGTCCGACGCCAAGAAACTGGCAGCCGAGATTGGCGCCCTGATGAAGCAGGGCAAGAAGGACGAGGCTGAGGCCGTGAAGGCAAAGGTAGCCGAGATAAAGACCGCCAACGAGACCCTGAAGGCCGACATGGAAAATGCCGAAAAGGAACTGACCGCAAAACTCTGCCAGATACCCAACATCCCCTACGACGAGGTGCCCGAGGGCAAGTGCGCCGAGGACAACTGGGTGGTGAAGTCCAACCTGAAGGAGTGCGTGGAGGGACAGGACACCGTGGGCAACTGGGATGCCGACCCCACCACAGAGGGCGAGATGTTGCCACACTGGGAACTGTGCAAGAAGTACAACCTGATAGACTTTGACCTGGGTGTGAAGATAACCGGTGCCGGTTTCCCCGTGTACCGTGGCCTTGGTGCCCGTCTGCAGCGTGCACTGATAAACTTCTTCCTGGACGAGGCACGCTCTGCTGGCTACGAGGAGATTATGCCTCCCACGGTGGTGAATGCCGCCAGCGGATATGGCACAGGCCAGTTGCCCGACAAGGAGGGACAGATGTATCATTGCGGTCTTGACGACCTCTACCTGATTCCCACCGCCGAGGTGCCCGTAACGAACATCTACCGCGATGTTATCCTGGACGAGAAGGAACTGCCCATCAAAAACTGTGCATACACCCAGTGCTTCCGCCGCGAGGCTGGTTCCTATGGCAAGGACGTGCGCGGCCTGAACCGTCTGCATGAGTTCTCAAAGGTGGAGATCGTTCGCATAGACACTCCCGAGCACTCTGCTGAGAGCCACAAGGAGATGATTGCGCATGTGGAGGGCCTGCTCCAGAAGTTGGAACTCCCCTATCGTATCTTGCGCCTGTGCGGTGGCGACCAGTCGTTCACCAGCGCCGTGTGCTACGACTTCGAGGTGTTCAGCCAGGCACAGAAGCGTTGGCTGGAGGTAAGTTCGGTGAGCAATTTCGACACCTACCAGGCAAACCGTCTGAAGTGCCGTGTGCGCCGCCTGGCCGACAAGAAGACCGAGATAGCACACACCTTGAACGGTTCTGCCCTGGCATTGCCCCGCATAGTGGCAGCATTGCTGGAGAACAACCAGACGGAGCAGGGCATCCGCATACCTGCCGCACTGGTACCCTATATGGGTTGCGAGTTTATCAACTGATTCATGGCATAGCCACACACACAGAACAACATAAATCTACAACAAGATGAACAAGATAGTAAGCAAAACACAATATAGCGAGAAGGTTTACCGCCTGGAGATAGAGGCTCCGCTGATTGCCAAGGCTCGCAAGGCTGGTCATTTCGTTATCGTCCGTGTGGGCGAACAGGGCGAGCGTATGCCCCTGACCATTGCCGGTGCAGACACCGAGAAGGGCACCATCACCCTGGTGGTGCAGAAGGTGGGCCTGTCTTCAACCCGTTTGTGCGACCTGAACGTGGGCGACGAGGTTACCGACATCGTAGGTCCTCTGGGCAAGGCCACACATATCGAGAACTATGGCACCGTACTTTGTGCCGGTGGTGGTGTGGGTACCGCTCCCATGCTGCCCATCATCCAGGCCCTGAAGGCTGCCGGCAACCGTGTTATCAGCGTTATCGCAGGCCGTAGCAAGGATCTTATCATCCTGGAGGACGAGGTTCGTGCCTCTTCCGACGAGGTCATCATCATGACCGACGACGGCTCATACGGCAAGCAGGGCGTGGTGACCGTGGGTATGGAGGAAGTTATACAGCGCGAGAAGGTAGACAAGTGCTTTGCCATCGGTCCTGCCATCATGATGAAGTTCTGTTGCCTGCTTACCAAGAAGTATGAGATTCCCACCGACGTGTCCTTGAATACCATCATGGTAGACGGTACAGGTATGTGCGGTGCATGCCGCATTACCGTGGGTGGCAAGACCCGCTTCGTGTGCGTGGATGGTCCCGAGTTCGACGGTCATCAGGTTGACTTCGACGAGATGCTCAAGCGTGCCAGTTCATTCCGTCGTGTGGAGCAGGAGGATATGAGCCACTTGAACAGCCCCATCGTTTGCAAGGCCGACAACACTATCGTTGCCGACGAGTTGCTTTCTCGCGAGGCAAAAGACATGGACATGACCACTCCCATGGATGTGCTCACCGACCGCAAGGCTGAGTGGCGCGAGGAACTCCGCAAGAGCATGAAGGGCAAGGAGCGCTCAGAGATAGAGCGTGTGAAGATGCCCGAACTGGATCCCGTATATCGTGCCACAACACGCACCGAGGAAGTGAACATCGGCCTCACCCGCGAGCAGGCCATCACCGAGGCAAAGCGTTGTCTGGACTGTGCCAACCCAACATGTATGCAGGGCTGCCCCGTGAGCATCAACATACCTTCGTTCATCAAGAACATAGAGCGTGGCGAGTTCCTCAATGCTGCCCGTGTGCTGAAGAGCACCTCTGCCCTGCCTGCCGTTTGCGGACGTGTGTGTCCTGAGGAGAAGCAGTGCGAGAGCCAGTGTATGCATGTGAAGATGGGTCACGAGCCCGTGGCTATCGGTTATCTGGAGCGCTTCAGTGCCGACTTCGAGCGAGAGAGCGGCCACATCTCCCTGCCCGAGGTGGCAGAGAAGAATGGCAAGAAGATTGCCGTTATCGGTTCTGGTCCTGCTGGTTTGAGTTTTGCCGGAGACATGGCCAAGATGGGCTACGACGTTACCGTCTTCGAGGCTCTGCACGAGATTGGCGGTGTGCTGAAATATGGCATTCCCGAGTTCCGTCTGCCCAACAAGATCGTGGACGTGGAGATTGACAACCTGCGCAAGATTGGCGTCAACTTCATCAAGGACTGCATCGTGGGCAAGACCATCTCTGTAAAGGAACTGGAGGCCGAGGGCTTCGAGGGTATCTTCGTAGGTTCCGGTGCAGGTCTGCCCAACTTCATGAACATCCCCGGCGAGAACTTCATCAATATCATGTCTTCCAATGAGTACCTTACCCGTGTGAACCTGATGGATGCTTCCAACCCCGACACCGATACTCCCATCAACCCTGCCAAGAGCGTCATGGTTGTGGGTGGCGGCAACACCGCTATGGACTCCTGCCGCACGGCCAAGCGTCTGGGTGCAGAGAAGGTATACATCGTTTACCGTCGTTCCGAGGCAGAGATGCCTGCACGTCTGGAAGAGGTGAAGCATGCCAAGGAGGAGGGCATTGAGTTCCTCACCCTGCACAATCCGCTGGAGTACCTTGCCGACGAGACAGGTGCCGTGCGTGCCGTTGTGCTCCAGAAGATGGAACTTGGCGAGCCCGATGCCTCTGGACGCCGTTCTCCCCAGCCCATACCCGGTGCTACCGTTACTCTGGACATCGACCAGGCCATCGTTGCCGTGGGCGTGTCTCCCAACCCCATCGTTCCCACCTCTATCGAAGGATTGGAACTGGGCCGCAAGAACACTATCGTAGTTGGCGAGAACATGCAGACAAACCTGCCCACCATCTTTGCCGGTGGCGACATCGTGCGTGGCGGTGCTACCGTAATCTTGGCAATGGGCGACGGCCGCCGTGCTGCCCAGTCAATGCACGAGTACCTCTCAAAGTAAATTACTCTCAACCACACACTTCAATACGCTGACATGAAGAAACTATTCATATTCGCACTTCTCATCCTCCTGACGCTGGGCGCTTCTGCCCAGCGCAGAAGGAGAGCAAAGACTCCTCCGCCTCCCACTCCCGAGGAACTGGTGGAAATGGCACGCAAGGAAAAGTACGACCGCAAGTTGCAGGCCATCGAGCGTGTAACCTTCATTGACTCCATTCTCCTGAAAAAGTCGGAAGTGATGGATGTGCTCAGCCTTGGCCAGGAAACAGGCAGCGTGCATCAGTACAACAAGTTCTTCGCCTCTGCCCAGGAGGACACCTTGGATTGCACCCTGTTCCTCTCGCAACTGGGCGACAAGATCATCTATGCCCAGCCCGACACGGCCTCAGTGCTCCATCTCTATGCCAGCGAAATGATCGGGCAGAAGTGGTCAAAGAGCGTGGCACTGCCCGGACTTGAGGATTCTGTCAGCCACAACTATCCCTTCATGCTTGCCGACGGAAGCACCCTGTACTATGCCTCCAAGAGCGAAGAGGGACTCGGCGGATACGACATCTACATGACACGATGGGACGACGATGACCAGCGCTTCCTGAAACCCGAGAACATAGGCATGCCATTCAATTCTCCTGCCAACGACTATCTGTATCTCGTTGACGAGTTCAACCAGCTCGGTTGGTTCCTGACAGACAGAGGCCAGAGTGCCGACACGGTATGCCTCTACTGCTTCATTCCCAACGAGGTGCGCAAGATATACAATGCCAGCGAACTGGGATACGACACACTGGTGGCCTATGCCGACATACGCAGCATCAGGGACACATGGGTGGACAAAAGCCAGGTGATGGAAGCGCAAAAGCGCCTGCTTTCCACCAGGGACAAGACCAAGAAGGCAAAGATCCACCAATTCCACTTTATCGTCAACGACCGTATCACGTATAACAGCATTTCGCAGTTCCGACACGAGGAAAGCCGCAAACTGGCCGAGAAATGGATGAAGATGTCTGCAGAGCGCAATACCGTTTCTGGGCAACTCGAAGACCTCAGGCACCAGTACCATGTCGCCAACTCCGAAAAAAGGGCAGAACTGGCAACAAAGATACTCCCCTTGGAGCAGAGGTACGAAAAACTTGTTGCCGGCCTCCGTACGCTGGAAAAGGAGATACGGGCCTTCGAGCAGAGATAATGCAGCCCTACGCCCCTATATCTCTCACGCACTGCCCCACCCTATTAACCTAAACACACACACATACCATGATCTATCCCCCATCCGAACTTATCATAAACCCCGACGGTTCCGTATTCCACCTTCACATACGCCCCGAACAACTTGCCGACCGTGTAATCCTCGTTGGCGACCCCGGACGCGTGGAAACCGTGGCTTCGCACTTCGACACCCGTGAGTGCAGCATTTCCTCACGCGAATTCTGCACCGTCACCGGAACATACCATGGCAAGCGCATCACCGTGCTTTCCACCGGTATCGGATGCGACAACATAGACATCGTGGTGAACGAACTGGATGCCCTGGCAAACATCAACTTCCAGACACGTGAGGACAATCCCCAGTTCCGCCAACTAACCCTTGTTCGCATCGGCACTTGCGGTGGTCTCCAACCCGAAACTCCTCTGGGTACCTTCATTGCAAGCGAGAAGAGCATCGGCTTTGATGGCCTGCTCAACTACTATGCCGACCGCAACAGGGTGTGCGACCTTGAACTGGAGGAGGCCTTCCGTAAGCACATGAACTGGTCTCCACAGAAAGGCGCTCCCTATGTGGCAACCGCCGACGCCGGACTCCTGCAACAGATTGCCGCCGACGATATGGTTCGTGGCATCACCATCGCTTGCGGAGGTTTCTATGGCCCTCAGGGCAGAAGAATCAGGATGGAGATTCAGGACCCCCAGCAGAATGCCAAGGTCGAGGCCTTCAGGTATCACACCTATGAAAACGGCACGCCACGGGAACTGAAGATATGCAACTTTGAGATGGAGTCTTCGGCTCTTGCCGGTCTTGCCTCCATCCTCGGACACCGTGCCACTACCTGCTGCATGGTAATAGCCAACCGCTACGCTCAGGAGATGAACACCTCCTACAAGAATACCATCGACAATCTCATCTCTCTGGTATTGGAGAGAATCTAAAAACTCGCCTTCCCGCCCCATCCAAGAGAGGCTTACACCTTATCTATATATATATAATGTCAACCATCTGTGCACCTGCCACCGCACCCGGCGGAGCAATGGCCGTAATTAGAGTTTCTGGCCCCGAGGCCATCTCCATAACATCGCGCATCTTCTCCAAGGACCTGACACAGGCCAAGGGATACACGCTTCACTACGGCAATATCCTGAGCCCCGAAAACAAGACAACGGATAATGCCCAGTGCTCAAACAACATGGCATCTCCCGACCGCATAATAGACGATGTAATCGTTTCCATCTTCCGCTCGCCGCACTCATACACGGGAGAAGACAGCACAGAAATATCTTGTCACGGCAGCCGTTTCATCGTACAGAAGATTATTGAGGTTCTCATCCAGGCAGGCGCTCGCATGGCCACACCTGGCGAGTTCACCAAAAGAGCCTTTCTGGCCGGTAAGATGGACCTTTCCCAGGCCGAGGCCGTAGCCGACCTCATTGCCTCCAGCAACGAAGCAACACACCGCATGGCCATGTCGCAGATGCGTGGTGGCTTCTCTCGCGAACTGGATACTCTGCGCGAACAACTCCTACACATCACCTCTCTTCTCGAACTTGAACTCGACTTCTCCGACCACGACGACATAGAGTTTGCCGACCGCACAGAACTCACCCAACACATTGATTCTCTGTATAGGCACATTCAGCAGTTAACCGAATCCTTCCGCACAGGCAATGCCCTGAAGACTGGCATCCCTGTTGCTATAATAGGTGCGCCAAACGTGGGTAAAAGCACCCTCATGAATGCCCTCGTGCACGATGAACGCGCCATCGTTTCCGACATTCAGGGCACTACACGCGACCTCATCGAGGACACCATACAGATAGAGGGCATCACCTTCCGCTTCATCGACACGGCAGGCATCCGCAAAACCACCGACCGCATAGAGCAGATGGGTATAGAGCGCTCCATGCAGGCAGCAAAAAAAGCAGACATCATCATATTGCTCACCGAACCCAACAAGAATTTTCCTGACATACGCATCCCCCACTCTCCCGGAACTCCGGACCTTCCTATCATCCTGCGTGTCATCAACAAGAGCGACCTTGTCATGCCCGACTCATCCTTCCTTTATCATCGCAAGCAGAAGGACCAAGACATCCACATATCATCAATGACCGGAGCAGGAATGCCCGTTCTCCTGAGTTCCCTGGTAAGTGCTGCCCATCAGGTTTTGTCTGTTAATCAAGGTAACGACTCCACCATCGTAACCAACCTCCGTCATTACGAAGCCCTCCATCACGCCCTCGAAGCCGTTGCCCGTGTACGTCATGCCATAGCTGATAACATCCCCGGCGACCTCATCGCCGAAGACCTCCGCCAATGCCTCCACCACCTTGCCGAAATCACCGGTGGCGAAATCACCTCCGACGCCATCCTCTCCAACATCTTCAAAAACTTCTGCATCGGGAAATGATTTGTTGTAAACAACAGTAACTATTTAGAGTCAACTATAAGGAAGCCGCTGAATCAGCGGCTTTTTTATATTCCAGCAAAGCATTCAAAGTCATACCAAGATTGGCTTTTACCCTATTCTTCCCTGCGCCTTACGTACACCTTACCTGCAAGGCGGCCGATGGAGGTGATGCCGGATGCTGCGTCGTGTTCAAACTCGCACAGTTCCTTTGCAGCAACGGAATGTGAAAGTCCGGAAATTTCCATGTAGTCCTTCACTTTCATTGCTCCATGTGCATTTAGATACCCCAAAGCCTTCTGCAGACGCTCCTCCTTGCTGAACGGAGAACGACAAAGACGACTTACACCTGCGCGCTCCAGGTTGCAACGTGTGTCCACATTCGCTATCAGTCTTTTGTCCGCCTGAAAATTCACACCGTCTACCCTCAGACTTCGCGCATTCAATTTAGGAGTCCCTTCCTCGAAAGAATCCACTTCCTTGTCATCAACTAAGCCGATGGTAGCTTTGAAGGTACCCATTTCATCAATCGTCACAGAGTACCCTTCGGCCAAGAGTTCGGCCAAGGTATCGGTAGCATGCGTCAGAACATGAAAAGCCTCTCCCTTGCTGATACCCGAGTTATGACTGCTGATGAGCTCTATGAATTGATTAAAGTCTATATTACGTTCCGTTTTCAGACGATAGTATGCCTTCTTTTCGCCAGTCTTGCGCAAATCAGGCAACTCCTGTTTGATGTATCTTGCCATATGTCTCTTTTTATTATTTTTGGTAAAATTGTAACAACGCTTTACAAAGATAATAAGAATACGGAGCAAAAGCAAGAAAAACGTGATTTATTTAATATATTCAATATTGTGGAGCAATGTACTAAACATTGGAGACTAATATCCTACGTATTGAGTACAATTGTACTAAACATTGAGTACATTTTTGTAAACGTGCTTTTCAACGGTTTATTTCCTTATCCTAACACTTTTAATAAGTATAGCATGCACGTTTAATACCTTGCGCTATTCTTCAGATAGCTGTTTTTCGCTTACCCTTTAGCCTAACCGATACCATGTAAAGTCATCTTTCTAGCTTAGCGTAATACCCGCCCCCACGCCACACGGCGCGAAATGCATTACCTCATCGCTCACCCGCTCAACACTCACCCCTCCCCACTCATTACTCATTACTCATTACTCGTTGCCCATAGCTCACCGCTCATCGCTCACCACTCACCGCTCCAGCCGTTAATCGTTAATCTTTAATCGATAAACTTTAATCGCTCACCACTCACCCCTCATCGCTCATTTATCAATTTATTGCAAGGCCTTTACATTTTATGTAAACAAAACTTCTCAATTTAAGATATTTTTTATATCTTTGTAGAGGAAAACCTAACCTAAACACTAAAACAACAGATATAGAATAACATACACACAGATAGAAACATCCATTCCATACTGGTACACCTAAATTAGGACCTTAGAGATAGTCATCAGTCAGGTTTGGCAACGGATGTTCGCGTCGATTTGGGGCGCGGACAGGTAAGTTGTTGACTGATGATGGCCGTCCTAAGCCAAGGTGTGACACTTCCTCCGCGCCCTCTTTTTCCAAGAGGGCATTTTTTTTTGTGCCATAAATCGACCGGATCAGTAGAAAGCATTCAGTGATTTATGGCAACAACTATTTACACATATCTGCACAACGACGATCTGAATGGGTCACGCATTGTGAGCATGGACGACTGCATGTGCAAGCTATATGACATTAAGAGGGACGACTCCACGTTTTTAAGGGATTTTAATGCAGAACTTAACAAACCTGCACTTTACATCCTCATCAACGAAACATCAAAAAAAGCCTATATTGGAGAAACTGATGATTTTATAAAAAGAATAAGTCAGCATATCACCAAAAAGGACTTTTGGGAAGAAGTCCTCGTTTTTGTGGGTAGTAATGAGGACACACTAAGCAAGACGGAAGTTCAATACTTGGAATTTCTCGCTTACAACAAGGCTAAGGAGACTCTTTCCTATGACATTAGCGAGAACACTCAAGCCCCCAAGAATCCACACATGAACGTTATGCAGAAAGGCAAGACTGACAAATTCTTCAAATACGTTCAATTTCTATCCAAGTTCATTGGATGCGGAATCTTTGAGAAACGCCCCAATGTTGTCTTAAAAACCGTATTAGAGGCAAATACCTCAAAGGTTATACCGGCACCTATACAATACACCGCTGAAGATTTAAGAGGATTAGTTAAGATGTCCTTAAACGGTGTTGGAAAATATTCTAAAAGGGAAATGGTTCTTGCCATCGTAAAGGAGTACATGAAGCGATATCCAGAAACAACACTTGGCGAGTTGAAGGCAACATTTAGACGTGAGTATCTTGGTCGCTATGCATTGTACGAATTCATTCAAGAGGATATCGAAACGGCAAAGCGATGGAGTGAATTTGGTGAGAATCATGCTCACTATTTCCTAAATGACAAAGATATTCTAACTTCTGGAGATGGATTTAGTTTTGCGATTTGCGTAGAATGGGAAAGAAACAACATTATTAACGTATTGGGCATTGCCAAAGCGCTTGGCTGGACATTTGAAATTGTAAGATAGCCATGTTTTCGTTAGAGGAGCATACGGAAGACTCGTTTTTGGTCGGCAGTTGCAGAACAACCAAGGATCATCTTCAATGGGTATTAACGAACCGTCTGTATAACGTCCGTAGTAAGGCAGATTTGTTTGTAGCTCGTAAAGGTGGATTGGACTCTTACCTTTTGCCACGTTATATACTGCTATACGATGCTGGTGTATTCCGTGAAATTCACTTATATGAGTGTATTGGCGTAGTCCAACATTCCCAGAAAGAGATGGAAGATCTTCACTATCCTGCTCCAACAGGAATGTATGTTACATATAAACTTGGTAATGAACACTTGATTCCTTCTTTAAACATAAAAAAACTGCTTCAAAGTTTTCAAGAACCAAATAGTAAAAAAATAGATTATAGTCCGCGATTAATTCAAGGAAAAGAGTTGATAAAATATATGAAACGCCAAAGAAAACAAGTCAATTCGTTTGACCTGCAAACTCCATTACGAGTGGGAACTCTATTTAGTGGAATAGGTGCATTTGAAGAGGCTTTAAAGCAATTGGGCGTTTTGCACGAGATAAAATTCGCATGTGATACAGGTGAAATAGAATTGATACCGATTGATGATGAAAAGAATCGTCGTATTTACAAAGATTTGAACAGACGTGTTCGTTCGTTAACACCAGAAGAAAAAGTATTGCATAAACAATTCAAAGATTTAATATCCCGTAGAAACGAAGAAATACGTGAATACTGCTACAATCTACCAACAAAGGAAGAGAGAACCCGCTACGTCAACCAACTCTACCAGCATTATGAAGGTAATCGACGTAATTATGTAAGAGAGTCATATCTTGCCAACTACGATATTGCCCCGTCTGATTTCCATACAGACATTCGATTTATGCGTGGTGATGACTATGCCGAGCAGGTAGATATACTTGTCGGTGGCAGTCCCTGTCAAAGTTTCTCAACCTATGGCAAAAAGCAAGGATTAGAAGATGCGCGTGGTACGCTTTTTTACGACTATGCACGCATTATAAAAGAAACGTCTCCAAAGGTCTTTATCTACGAGAATGTAGCTGCTATCAAAACCAATGACAACGGACATACATGGGAAACCATGCTTTCCGTATGGGAGTCGTTAGGTTACAAGATATACCCTGAGATTTTAAATGCCGTAGATTACGACCATCCACAACTTCGTCGTCGTGTTTTTATTGTTGGCATTCGTGAGGATATTTGTACCATTCCTTATAAGTTCCCAGAGAAAAAGAAACTAACAAAGAAGAGTACCGACTTCCTCGAAAAAGGGCCAATTCCTCTTAAGTATTATTTGGGCAAAGGTGGTTTCGAATGGATTACTACATATGAGAAGAACAAACGACGCTCTCGTGTCAATCAAGACATTATCGGTTGCCAAACAGCCAACCAGCAAGACAATTGGATTGGAGATTTCCGCGTAGAACGCCCTCGTCAAGAACATTATACAGACGAACGTATTTATATAGGCAAGTATGATTTCGGCAACGGCATGGAAGATGCCGTAGGTCGTAAACTGACTCCACGCGAATGTTTGCGCCTAATGGGGTTTTCTAACAAGTTTCGAATCGTCGTTGATGATCATCAAGCATATCATCAATCAGGTAATTCAATAGTTGTTCCTGTTTTAAAAGAACTGATACTCACATTACTTCCATATCTCAAATAATATGCGACGCAAACAAACTGGTGCTGAACTCAAACTATTTGAATTGGATACTCTAAAATATATTACCGAGGCTAATATTAGAGATTCTATCCACTATATAGGTCTCATTCCTGAACGTATGTCTGCCGCAGACATAACATTTGCTCGCAAATCAGGTTTATTGGATTCTTCCTCTAATACCTTACATTTGAGTAAAGTGGCTTTGCATTTTATATTAGATTCTATAACATATCGTGAGTATGCATTCCTTATGCTTTCCAAGCAATGGATAAAAACAACAAATATTGGCAACATTCCAACTGTTTACAACGAGCCTCTGCTCACTTGTATCTTAGATGAAATACAGACCAGAGGCAGAATGAACAAAACCACATTCACCCACGAAATGGATGCTACGCTTGCCTCAAAGTATGCTCCTATCATTCTTTCCAATACTGATTCTCTTCGTTATGTTCGAGGACTGCTTGTTGCTTCCGAATTAGTAGTGATTGAAGGTGAAGATTACGTCATCAACCCTTTGGCAACTGCCTTGGTAAGGGATTTTGTTCTAAACAAATCTAACATCAATCCTCCATCCCAAGAGGAAGAAGAATCTTACTGGAACTCTATGGCTCATGGCGTTTTTGATGTTATAAATGGCACCAACAAAAAAATGTATTCCAGATTCTATCCCAATTTGATAAAGTAACTATGAAACGTATTTCCAATCCTCCAAAAGCAAAATTCCTGATGGGTTCTATGCGTCACATGGGATATTCTTTTGCAGATGCTATTGCCGACGTTATGGATAATAGCGTAAGCGCAAATGCAAATACAATTCGTCTCTTCTTTCCTGTAAATGCCGATAATATTTATGTAGGCATTTTAGACGATGGTCATGGAATGTCTAAACAAGAACTCTTTAGAGCAATGTGTTATGGAAGTCAAGCAAACGAAAAAGAGCGGAATGAGAATGATCTCGGCAGGTTCGGGCTAGGTATGAAGTCTGCCTCTCTGTCTCAATGCCGTAAAATGACGGTAATTAGTAAGAAGGAAGGAGAACTTAGTGCTTATCGTTGGGATTATGACGAGATAACCAGCCAAGGACAACGTGGGGATTGGGCTGTTCTCGAATTGGATGAAACCGATATAAGACAACTGTTCTGTTATGATGAAATTGCTAAACTCGAACATGGTACCCTTGTTTTATGGGAAGAATTTGATGGATTATACAAATCGTCAGGTGGACGTATTTACGAAGCACTTACTCGTAACCGAAATTATTTGCTTGACCATCTACCTCTAATATACCACAGGTTTATCTCTGAGGATGGATTAAAGATATTTGTCAATTACGAGCAATTAGAAGCCCTAGATCCCTTTCTCACCAGTCGTTCAGATTGCTCATGGGGAACAATACGACAACCACTAACCGATTCCTTTGGTAAAGAGCATTTTGTAGAGATTACTCCCTACAAATTGCCCTTTGTTACAGAAATGACCAATGCAGAGCAGCATCTCATAGGAGGGGCAGATAAAATGAGTAAGATGCAAGGTTACTTCATTTATCGAGGACGTCGTCTTATACGCTATGGTACATGGTTTGGCACTCCACGTCATGAGGTGTCAAAATATGCACGTGTAAAAGTTGATATTCCTAACTGCATGGATGATATCTGGAAAGTGGATGTGATGAAGCGTAATGCCGAGATTCCTACCGAGTTGGCAAAACTCTTGGATAAAACCATCGGTAGCCTTATTGCTAAATCTACACGCCAAACCAAATTCCGCGGACGTAAGGTCACTTCTGAAGACGAGAAACATGTGTACGTATGGGATCGCATCGAATCACGCCAGGATTACTTCTCCTACAAGATCAATCGCAACAATTATTTCATTCAGTCCGTATTTGATCAATTGGATGAGTCACAAAAGACATCTGTTGAACTGATGCTTCAACAGATAGAAAGCAATATTCCAATCCATCAAATGCACCTTGACCATGACGATAATCATATTGATCGTGCAGTTGAGGACGACAAAGTGAACAACCTGTTCGAACAAGCTGTTATGGCAATCGAATGGCAGGTATTCAAAGGAACACCGCTTGCATCAGCCATTCAATCTGTCATGTTCTGTGAGCAGTTCCGTAATAATCCAGATCTAGAAAAGCTTATCAATAAGAAATACTCTATATGACACTAACAGAGTTAGAAGAAGCAAAGAAAGCGTTACGCAAGACGCTTGAGTCCCAAAAATTGGCTTTTTCCATCACCAAAGAAGAACTTGCTAAGTTCGTTGAGTTTCAATTCTATTTCCTCAAGAAGTGGATTCCTACAGAAGAGGACAAGAAAGAATTAATCTCGTATCTGGAGAATTATATCTTCGTCAAGCATGACCATGAGGGTTATGCCATCATTGACGACGAACCTTTTGATAATACATGGTACACCAAGAATCCACCGAAGAATCAATACTTCTGGGATTTGTTTAGTGAGTATCATGCAGAGAAAGGCGATTTAGACCGCGCCTCTCTCAACCTGTTGGGCGACAAGACTCTTCCTAATCTTATGAATTGCTTGGGCAACCCCAGTGAAAAACTCACCACCCAGCGTAAGCGTTATGGTCTTGTTTTAGGTGATGTGCAATCAGGCAAAACTAGCACCTATTCTGGTCTTATTTGCAAGGCTGCAGACGCCGGAGTTAAAGTTGTAATTCTTCTCGCAGGTATTACTGAAACGCTGCGCCAACAAACTCAGGAACGCATCGAAGAAGATATTGTTGGTCTAACTATCCGTACAGATAATTTTCACAACAACAGACCATCAAACGTAGGTGTAGGTACTCTTCCGGGTTGGGAAAATAAAGTAACGACCTTTACTTTATATGAAGACGACTTCAATATGGCACGTGCAAAGTCTATGACATCAATAGGTACACATCAATCAATTGTGCTGTTTGTGGTTAAGAAGAACGTGCCTGTACTCACTCACTTGCATAAGTGGCTTACTGGTCCAAACCAACATCTAAATGCGGAAGGGAAACTGCCGTATTCGCTCTTGCTGATTGATGATGAAGCGGACAATGCATCTATCAACACCAAAGATAGTACGATCGATCCAACGGCAACCAACAAAAAGATTCGCGAAATTTGTGAGGTATTTATGAACTCCAACTATGTCGGCTTTACAGCAACCCCATATGCCAATATATTCATTAATCCAGAAACAGATGATGATATGGTGACAGCGGATCTGTTTCCTAAGGATTTTATCTATGTGCTTCCAACACCGAAACCATATATCGGCGCACAACGAATATTTGGTACACCTACAGAGGAACATCCGGAATATGGAAACTGTTCATACATGTTGGACAGCTGTTATATCAAGGACATTAAAGAGCCTTCTACAGCAGATATTCGCTCTATGTCTGACAAGCAACAAATCGAAGGCCCTCTATACTACAAGCACAAGAAACATTGGAAAGGTCAACTACCAAAGTCGCTTGTAGAGTCTATACGTTGCTATTATATAGCAAATGCCATACGTGATCTTGACGAGAGACAATTTGATGCGCCACGAACCATGCTTGTAAATATATCTCGATTCGTCAATGTACACAACTATCTAAAAAAAGAAATAGCAGCTATAGTAGATGCAGATTATAAAGAAATCCGAGTAAACTTTAGTAAAAGTCAAGAACGTAACGTTGGTAACGAATTGTACAATGAGTTGCATCGACTCTTTGATATTCACTACGCTAATTGTGGCTACACATGGGAGCAAGTCGGTCAGCGTGATGTACTTCTTAAATGGGAGTCTAGCAAAGATAGAAAATCAATCAAGGTGATTACCGTCAACGGAACCAAAGAGTCTCGTGACGAAGCACCCGACTACAAGAAATATCCATCATGGCGTGTGATTGCTGTGGGCGGATTGGCTCTTTCTCGTGGTTTGACACTTAAAGGACTTATGACCAGTTACTTCTATCGTAACACCTGCACATATGATGTACTCATGCAGATGGGGCGTTGGTTTGGTTACCGCCCTCATTACGACAAAGTGTGCCGTATCTGGACAACCAACACTAGCGCCAACTGGTATCGTGAGATTGCAGAAGCGACCGATGAACTGAAGACGGAACTGGCACACATGAACTCACTTGAACTAACACCAAAGCAGTTCGGTCTTAGGATTCGTCGTGATGATACGGCCTTGGAAATCACCGCTAGAAACAAGATGCGCAAAGCTGGCAAGTGTGAAGTCCGTTCGACTTATTGGGGTGATGTTTTTGAAACACCCTATTTCAGTACCCATATTGATGATAACACTATCAACGTTGTAGAAACCAAGAAGTGGATAGCTCATATAGTCGAAAGTGGATACAATCCTACTAAAGTTAAAGGATTTGCATCCTTCATTATGCGCGATGTCCCTGTGGATAAAATTGCCGATATTCTTAGTGTGATTCACACCTCGGATAAAAATCTCAAATTCAACAAGACCAACATCACACGTTTTATAATATCCAATAAGGATGAATTGAACAACTGGGATGTTATTGTAGTTGGTGGTCGCGGTTCCGAATTACATAATATTTTCCCAGACCCCAATATCATAGTAAACGCATCGACTCGTATCTTTAGCGTTCGAGGCGATGGTGAGGGTTTCTCGTTCACTCAGCAAGGTGTTGTCAGCGGTAACAATGATGGCAAAATTGGTCTTGACAATCCTCAGGCTATTGTAGATGATTTTAAGGTAAAAGAATCCATAGTTAACCCGTTATCCGCTCAAAAAATCAACCGTTGTACGTGGTTTAAGTATGCAAAACGAAAACCAACTTTCTTCATATACCCAGTTCGTCCCTCAAATCGAGATGCTGTAGAAGGTACACTAGGTGATTATATTGAAGAATTGGAGGGCAATCCTGTTATGGGATATTCGATTGGTATTCCTGGCCATGGACATGAATCGGATGCTCGCTCTTATTATACGAATGTTGTATATCAAAACAATGATGGCATTCTCGAAACTGATGAAGACGAATAAATACATTATGATATGATAACTGAACATGATTTTAACCTAGCGACAGGAGCTAATTCGTGGAAACGTGTTGGTGCTACTCATCCTGCCAATCTCTATTATGGCAAGGATGGCAAGGCTCGTAATGCTATCGAGTATTCCGGGAAATTTTCAATAAATAGAAAGATTCATTCTTCCGTAGTAATTGAAATTGCCCACTATTCAAATAATAAAGGTGGAAAATCTATCGTGTTCTCTCTTTTGGATAGTAGATTGTTACGTCCTTTTTGCGATTTTTTAAATACGATGATTGAGGCTACCGAACAGGTTTGTCTTTCCGAACAAGATGCATATAATGCTGTTTGTGAAGTTTATTTCATAATGCAAAAAATGTTCCGTTCAAGTTCGGAGATTCTATCAGAGTCTGAGATAAAAGGACTTATTGGAGAATTGATATTTCTCCGTGATACGCTCATTCCCAAATATGGAACAACAAAGGCACTTAATGCATGGAGTGGGACATCGAAAACTCGAAAGGACTTTGCCTTAGATAACGAGTGGTACGAGATTAAAGCAATTGATTTTGGGAAAGAAACTGTACACATATCTTCTATTGAACAGTTGGATAGCCCAGTAGTAGGAACACTTGTGATTTTCCAACTCGAAAGAATGGCTGAGGAATACGATGGAATTACACTCAACAAGTTGTTCAAGTCTATAATGAGTATGCTTAGTTCTGTTAATGACAAGGATACGTTAATTACAAAATTGTGTGACGCTAATTACACTGTGCACCCAAAGTATGATGAGTTTGTTTTTGAAGTAAGGGCAAAAGATGACTATATTGTAAACGAGTCATTTCCTCGTATTTCTCGTGCAAAAATTCCTGTAGCTATTGCAAAAGCAAGTTTTGATTTAGTAATTACAGAGATTATTCCATATAAAAAATAATATTGATTATGACTATTGAGGAGTATCGTGAAGAGTTCCTTGGAACATTGCGTAATAATGCACAGACCCAAGGCAACCTTAATCAACACCAATTTATAGAGGAAGCTGTTGAATTGCTGGAAAAGAACGAAGAGTTGATGGATCCTATAGTTTATCCATGCAATATGCGCTCTCGCAACCGCAACCTTGGCTTTCACGCTTATGCGTATGGGGGTGCAGATTCAACGATTCAGTTACTTATAACAGACTTTGTTGATGATGTTAATGCCGGCACATTAACTAACGAGGACATCACGAAACTCTACAATCGAATGCAGTATTTTATACAAGATGCTGCAGAAGGTCTTATAGCAAAAGCAGCAAGCGATGAATCTGACCAGATTATCGATATTGCAAAAGAATTCCGTGATAAGATTGGTACCATGGACAAAACTGAAATCACAGGATTTCGCTTCTATATTGTTACCAATAAGACCCTTAGTAATCGTGTCAAAAGCCTAGAGCAAGAGAACCTACTTGGACGTCCTTCAATTCTTCAGGTATGGACACTAGAACGTTTCTACGATAATTTTCGCAGTTCTCAAAGTGAGCGAATTCAAATTAATTGTCGAGAATGGGGGATAGAAGGGATTCAATGTCTTAAAGCAAACATTTCACAGTCTAACTCGTTCGAATCATATATGGGTATTGTGCCAGGGTTGTTGCTAGCTAAACTTTTTAAACGCTACCAAGGTCCACTGCTAGAGGGCAATATTCGATGCTTCCTTAGTGCCAAGGGTAAAGTAAACAAGGCTATTCGTGCAACTATTACAGGTAATACTCCAGAACGATTCTTTACTTATAATAATGGTATAGCTGTAGTTTCCAACTCAATTACACTTTCTCCCGATGGACACTATATCACAGCATTTGATGGTTTCCAAATCGTAAATGGTGGTCAAACCACTGTATCTCTATGTAATGCGCTCGTTAAAGGCGATGCGCCTGAAGGTAATTTGGAAAAGATATTTGTGCCGATGAAGTTGACCGTTCTCAACTTTAATTTGGATGACATTGATGATCCCGAATTATTACAAAAAAACAAAGATGACTACAACGAATTAGTACAACAAATTGCGCGTAGCTCCAACTGGCAGAACCCAACGAAAGAGGCAGATTTCTTCTCAAACGATCCTTTCCATCGTGAAATGGAACGTCTGTCATTGCTTTTAGAGAATCAAACCCCAGTACAACCAGGCCAAGTTAATGGTACATTCTGGTTCTATGAGCGTTCAGCAAATCGTCATGAACAATCTACATTCAGTATGACAAAGGCTAAACGAAAGGCATGGCTTGAACTCCACCCGAAGAAGCAGGTTATTACCAAGGAAAAGCTTGGTATGTATTACAATACTGTAGCCCTACTTCCACACTTGGTATGCTTGGGTGCAGTACGTAATATGCCCAAGTTTGCTGAATCTATTGTAGAAATCATGAAGAAGAATCCTGCTTCGGTTAATAGTTATTTCTTCCGCAAATATGTTGCCACTAAAATCATCTACGACAAAACAGACCGAATAATTAATAGTGCAGATTGGTATCCAGTAGGTGGTTACAAAGCTATGTACATTCCATACACCATTTCAAAAATTCTTGCTTCTATTCCGGAGGGAAAAGAAATAGATTGGAAACGCATATGGCGAATACAAGATATTTATCCTTCTCTTGCGCATCTGATAGAAATTGTAGCCCAGCAAACAATGCTATTCTTACGCAAAGAAAGCAATTTTGGTAATGAACGTACACTCGCAGGAAAAGAAGGCACATGGGAAAAATACCGTAAACAAGAACTTGTATTAACAAACGATTTTTTAGCTGATTTGGTTGATAGTACATTTGAAAAAGAAGAAGCAAAATCACAGGAACGTAAGACCAAATTTAACTTGGCTACTGACATGTGGGCAAAATACATGATGCTCGGAGCTGACTATTTAGAGAGAATATACCATGATATGAAAACTCAACGACTTTTGTCTGCATCAGACCAAGAAAGCATTCGAATTTCTGCAATGAGTGTTCGTAAAGGAACACTTAGTGATAGGCAGGTAAAACGTTTAAATCAAATTTTCTTACGTCTTGATCAAGAAACAGACTATATTATTCCTGAAAAATAACGAGATGTTAATATTAGAATGGAAAATATCAATTTCATTATTGCCAACATAACTAAGTAAGATAAGGAAAAACACTCCCCAAATTCCACTATGGACAAACTGACTCCTGAACAGAGGTGAAGAAGGTAAAGAAGGTAAAGAGGGAATGCTTCTCGGTAGATATATGGAGTTGAACAATAGAGCCTCTCTCCTCGCCGAGCAAAAAGTCATTGGACTCAGCTGAACATAAACAGATGCGTGGAACTTGAAGATAGAGGACTGATGACCGAGGCCGGTAGACGTGTATTCAATCATATCGCTATCGCAAGGAGCGGTTCCGAATCTCCAATGTGATATCCATATAACTCCGTTTGCCTTGGATGTAGTCGGCATAGAGGGTTTCGGGGTCACGGCCCTTGAGGATATGGCATTTGCCGCATAATTCACAATTATGCAGGCATTTCCAGGCATCAAGGACATAGGCCTGACGCTCTTCCTGGGTGGAGTTGTCAATCTTCGGCGGTTGCATAAGCTCTACAAATAAATCTGGGTTAAATGATTGCCACCTTAATAACTCCATCTAGTTTGTTCTCGAAGATGCGGTAGGCTTCTTCTATCTCGCTCAAAGGGAAGCGGTGGGTGATGAGCGGAGTGGTGTCTATCCTACCCTCTTCTATCAGGTGGAGAACCTCCTGGCAATCGCAACCGTCCACGCCACCGGTCTTGAAGGTGAGGTTCTTGCCATACATTTCGGGCAAAGGAAGCATCTGAGGCTGGTCGTAGAGGGCTACCACGGTAACGATGGCATTCGGACGAGCACACTCCCACGCCAAACGGAAGGTATCATCGGCTCCTGCCACTTCGAGCACTCTATCAGGTCCTCCGTGTTCGCTATGCTTCAATACAAACTACTTGCATTCTTGGGGGGTGGTGAGCAATACATGGGGGTAATGCTCCTGTACGAAGCGGCGTCTTTTTTCGGACTTCTCGCACACGATGATGCACTTGGGCTGCTTCAGCATTGCGCAAAGGAGGGTGCAGATGCCGGTAGGTCCTGCTCCTATGATCAATACGGTATCGTCTTCGGCTATCTCGGAAATACGAGCCGCCCAGAATCCTGTTGCCAAGACATCACCAACAAGCAAAGCCTGCTCGTCGGTCACGCTATCGGGAATGTGGTTCAAGCCTTGATTAGCAAGCGGTACACGAACATACTCGGTTTGTCCACCATCGATGCGGCATCCCAATGCCCATCCACCATTCGGGTCGGTACAATTGTTCACATAACCATTTTTGCAGAAGAAGCACTCTCCGCAGAAGGTCTCCACATTTACGGTCACTCTATCATCTGGCTTGACGTAGGTTACCTCAGCTCCCACCTCTTCCACCACTCCTACCATTTCGTGGCCTACGGTGATGCCCGGAACAGCACGAGGTACACTGCCATGCTTGATATGCAGGTCACTGGTGCAAATACTGCTCATTGTCACACGAACTATGGCATCGGTAGGTTCAATTAACTCAGGCTTCGCCTTCTCCACCAAAGCGAACTTTCCTTTCTCTATGTATGTGTATGCAAGCATAATTCTCTGAATATTTATTTCTCCAACCTCCAGCCGTGGTCGCCGTGATAAATCATCTGGCGGGTCATGCCACCGTCGATGCAGATGTTCTCGCCCGTGATGAAGCCCGCCTTGTCGCTACAGAGGAAGAGCACCATGTGGGCAATGTCCATGGGGTTCCCCACCCTGGCGGCCGGTTGCTGAGTGGCATCGGGACCTTCGTAAACGGTGTATGCCGTATCTATCCAACCGGGAGAAATGGAGTTCACCCTGGCCCTGCCAGCCAAACTTACCGCCAAGGCATGAGTAAGTGCGGCTATGCCACCCTTGGCGGCGGTGTAGCTCTCGATTTGCGGTTGGCTCATGCGGTCGCGCGAGGAAGAGATGTTGACGATGGAAGCACCCTCGGCCAAATGGTTCATTAGTAGTTTCACCAGATAGAAAGGTGCGGTGACTCCCACACTAAAGGCATACTGAAACTCCTCGTAGGAGCATTCGTCTATGCCCTTCATCAGAGGCAAGGCATTGTTAATGATGACATCCACCTTGTTGTGCTTGGCAAGCACCTCAGCGGCAAAAGTTTCCAGCACCTCCTGCTTGGAGATGTCCCCAACGAAATGCTCACCCTCCTGCTTGTCTATTACATGGACAATGGCACCCTGCCCTCGGAACTCATCGGCAATGCATCGGCCAATGCCGTTGGCACCACCTGTTACTATGACCACCTTGTCCTTGAATGTATCTTCTTGCATAAATCCTATTATTCTTATATCATCAACATAATCCGTCCCTCGGCCTTTATAAACGGATGACTTCGTCTTCCTCCTCTTCGCTCGGCATAATACAAGCAAGCTTGATTCTGCTCTATTCTGATAGGTATGAAATTTACTTTTATTTATGCTAATATTTTTTTGACAAAAATACTCATTTATTTTCAATCAAACATACGTTTTCTTAGAACAAAAGTGATTTGACAACAATTGATTCTTAATTCAGTTGCTTTCCGTAGATAAAATAACTCGGTTCTATTTATCGTTGAAAAGGTCAGTTTTTTATTATCAAACTCGTCTTTTTTCAGTGAACAAAAGTAAGAAAATAATATCAATGTTTTAGGAAATAAAAAACTCAAACTGAGTGCGAAGCACATAAATATACAAGAGGAAGAGAAGAATGTTTGAATATTTATAGGATAATGATTGTTTGTTTCAACAAAATTTAATATCTTTACACAAAGAAAAACCAAATCAAAACTTCAACATGAAAGGAATTGTATTGGCAGGAGGTTCTGGCACTCGTCTATACCCTATTACAAAAGGTATATCAAAACAATTGATGCCCATCTATGACAAACCCATGGTTTATTATCCCATCAGCGTACTGATGCTGGCAGGAATTCGTGAAATACTTATAATCTCTACCCCACACGATTTACCAGGGTTCAAGCGCTTGCTGGGTGACGGCTCCGATTATGGAGTGACATTCACCTATGCAGAACAGCCTTCACCAGATGGTTTGGCACAAGCCTTTACCATTGGTGCAGATTTCATTGGTAACGACAGTGTATGCCTGGTGTTGGGTGATAACATCTTCCATGGAGCAGGATTTACATCAATGCTGCGAGAAGCAGTAAGAACAGCATCAGCGGAGGACAAGGCCACTGTATTCGGATATTGGGTTAACGACCCTGAACGCTATGGAGTAGCGGAATTTGACAAGAACGGCAACTGCCTTTCAATTGAAGAAAAGCCACAGCACCCCAAGAGTAACTATGCTGTAGTGGGTCTGTATTTCTATCCAAACCGAGTAGTGGATGTAGCCAGAAACATTAAGCCCTCGGCACGTGGTGAATATGAAATAACAACTGTTAACCAGCACTTCCTAAATAATGGTGAACTAAAGGTACAGACTCTGAAACGAGGTTTTGCGTGGTTGGACACAGGAACACATGATTCTCTAAGCGAGGCTTCCACTTATATAGAAGTACTTGAAAAGCGTCAGGGACTGAAAATTGCATGTCTTGAAGGTATAGCGTACCGTCAAGGATGGATTACAGAAGAACGCATGCGAGAATTGGCTCAACCAATGATAAAGAACCAATACGGACAATATCTAATCAAGGTTATAAATGAATTGAAATAATACAAAGAGGATAAAACAAGAGTATAACAGTTAGATAGTTTTTTGGTTCACACATGTTAGAAAACAGAAAACTCAAGATAGCTGTTGCAG
This sequence comes from Bacteroidaceae bacterium, assembly GCA_045659645.1. Taxonomy (GTDB): domain Bacteria; phylum Bacteroidota; class Bacteroidia; order Bacteroidales; family Bacteroidaceae; genus Physcousia. The sequence goes on from JAZRCG010000022.1 coordinate 85,477, forward strand.
GTACAGGATACGTGGGATTAAGTATAGCTACACTGCTCGCACAAAACCATACTGTAACAGCTGTAGATATCTTGCCAAACAAGGTAGAGAAGATAAATAGTCGTATATCTCCGATACAAGACGAATATATTGAAAAATACTTTGCAGAGAAGAATCTAGACCTGACAGCAACCTTGGATGGTGCAATGGCATATGCACAGGCAGATTTCGTGGTAATTGCTGCTCCTACTAATTATGATCCAGTAAAAAATTTCTTTGACACACATTGTATTGAGGATGTCATTGACCTTATTCTTAAGGTAAACTCCAATGCTACAATTGTAATAAAATCTACAATTCCTGTTGGGTATTGTAGGAGTTTGTATGCCAAATATGCAGCAGAGTTTAAGGCTAAAGGCATAACAGACAGAAAACTTCGTCTGATATTTTCGCCTGAATTCCTTAGAGAAAGCAAAGCTCTTTATGATAATCTTTATCCATCACGCATAATAGTAGGTTATCCTAAGATCATAGAATCATGTGACGAGGATGTTGATTGCAACAATGCCATCAAGATGATTGCTCCAGACGATCTTGAATCCGCTGCTCGCACATTTGCAGAACTTTTAAAGGAAGGTGCAATAAAACAGGATATACCATGCCTTTTTATGGGAATGAAAGAAGCTGAGGCCGTTAAGTTGTTTGCCAATACATACCTGGCACTACGAGTAAGTTATTTCAACGAGCTTGATACATATGCCGAGATAAAAGGACTTGATTCGTCTGCGATTATCGAGGGCATAGGATTAGATCCCAGAATAGGCACTCACTACAACAACCCCAGTTTTGGATATGGCGGCTACTGTTTACCCAAGGATACAAAACAACTATTGGCCAACTACCGAGACGTACCTCAACAAATGATGAGTGCTATTGTAGAAAGCAACAGAACACGAAAGGACTACATTGCCGATGCGGTACTTCGTAAAGCTGGCTGGTACGGATATACAAATAATAATGAGTATCTTGGTATTAGTTCTAACGAAGCCGAGGGAGTTCCAGTTATCGGTATATATCGTCTGACAATGAAATCCAATTCCGATAACTTCCGGCAGAGTGCAATACAAGGAATTATGAAACGTATCAAGGCTAAAGGTGCTACGGTTATTATATATGAACCAACCCTAAATGACAACAGCACATTCTTTGGTTCACTTGTTGTAAATGACCTTAATAAATTCAAGAAACAAAGCAGAGCTATCATAGCCAACCGCTATGACACAATACTTGATGATGTAAAAGACAAAGTTTATACGAGAGACATTTTTCAAAGAGATTGAACCAGCCTTCCTCAATAATCAGTAATGTTCTTTTGCAAAATCACATTTCATATATACCCAAAAGTAGGCATCCAATCGGATGCCTACTAAGGTAGATTGGTTTACTTAACCAAATACTTGTCACCACTTTCCTCTACCATCTTTCGCAAATAATGTTCTGGATAACCAGGACGCAGAGGTGCAACTGGTTCGCCTCCAGGTGTGAGTAGGTAGTCACCATTTTCATCCACTTTTTTCACACACATGTCATTGTACTTAACAATGAGTTTCTGGGCCAGTTGCATCCATTCGTCCATCATCATGCCTGACATCCGGAGGCTGTAGTCGCTGAGGAACTTCTTTCCTTCCGCCTCGCCCATTTCGCGTGCCTTGCTCTCCATCATTGCCTGAACGCTGTTGAAATCCTTCTCCAGACGGTCACGGACAACCTGAAGTTCAGGGAAGAGGAGATTGTAGCGGTAATAAACCATGTTGCTCACCCAGTTGCACATCCAGTAGGCATTGCGGAAAGAGAACTTGGTGGCATTGGCCAACTTCTGGCTGTAGCACTCGGGAACGGCCTCCAGGCATGAGTATATGGGAGTCAGGGCAACCATGTTGGCATCGTCATTGCCAAACCAGAGGACACCACCGATATAGTCGGGCAGATAGTCGCGCATCTGTGCCACGTAGATGGCACTGGATTGTACGGTGCTGATGGGACGCTCATTAAAATATTCCTTGCCATCCACTTTGTAGGACAAGGGAGTAACACGATATGGCATCTGCCAAGGCAAACCGCCCAGTCCCTCTGTTATATCCATGGGAGTGCCCTCGTAATGATCGCGCATCATGTCCTTTACATCCTGTGTGCTCAAAAGTTGCTTGGGCTTAACCCAAAGGGGCATTTCGTGAGGTACGCCTTCAAGAGGCTGCTGGGTTTTGGGGTCAGTATCCTTGCCCATAGCGTAAGGCAGGTAGGGTTTCATGTCTTCGGCAGCCCACTTGTTAAAGAAACTCCATACGCGTGCCTCGCAATAACGCTTGGCACCGAAATCGATGGGAGCATATGCCTCGGAGAAGGAAAAGTCCTTGTCCTTGCCGTTGAAGTAGCCCTTCTTGCGTGCAAAGGAGATCACATCCTTTGAGTAGAGGCAGTTCTCCTTGTCCTTGAGAGGGAACTGACGGATACGACTATGGTTGGCATGTGCACTGATCATATCGTCGGGCATGCGGCGTGCCACCCATACGGCACCCATTTCTTCCTTGCCCTTACCGATGAGTTCCATAATCCATACCTCGTTCTTGTCGGCAATGGTGAAACTCTCGCCACTACACTGATAACCATACTTCTGACACAACTCGTCAATGAGCTTTATGGCCTCGCGTGCGGTTTTGCAACGTTCCAGAGCTATCCACATCAATGAACCGTAATCCATGATGCCAGGACCTCCGTCCAGTTCGGGACGACCTCCAAAGGTGGTCTCCATGATGCTCAACTGGTATTCGTTCAGGAAACCCGTTACCTGATAGGTCTCGGAGGCCTCGGGAATCTCGCCCAGATAGTTGCTTGTCTCGTAGTGATAGACGGGGCGCATGGATCCCTTGGGATGCTTGGCGTGTGGCTTGTAGTAGAGCGAGGAGAACATACCGTAACTGTCGCTGCTGTAACTTATTATCACACTGCCATCAGTAGAAGCCTTCTTGCCCACAATAAGATTGGTGCAGGGCATGGCTGCCACCGACACGAGAAGAAGGTACAGGAGTGAAAATATCTTGCGCATAAAATTACATTAAAGTTTATTCGGAATACTCGGAGTTCTCGGATTACTCAGATTACTCCGACTACTCCTGCCATTTTATATTACTTGATTACCAACTTATCAGAACCAGCGGCCTTGAAACTCATATCCAGTCCTTTTACGCTATGTGTCAAGGCACCAAAACTGATAAAGTCAACACCTGCCTGAGCGTATGGTATCATTGTCTCGAAAGTGATGCCACCGCTTGACTCTGTCTCGGCACGACCTGCCACGAGTTCTACCGCCTTCTTGGTGTCCTCGGGAGAGAAGTTGTCGAACATGATGCGGTCGCAACCCTCTGCAAGAGCCTCTTCCAGTTCCTTCCAGTTGCGAACCTCACACTCAATCTTCAGGTCCTTGCCATGGTCCTTGCAATACTGCTTGGCACGGCTGATGGCATTGTGCACGCCTCCACAGAAGTCAATGTGATTGTCCTTCAGCAGAATCATATCAAACAGGCCAATACGGTGATTCATGCCGCCACCGATCTTCACGGCCTCTTTCTCCAGCATGCGCATGCCGGGAGTGGTCTTGCGGGTATCGAGCACACGGGTCTTGGTACCGGCATCAATGAGTGCCTGCTGATACTTGTTGGTCATGGTGGCAATGCCCGACATGCGCTGAAGGATGTTCAGCATCAGGCGCTCTGTCTGCAACAGGCTCTGTTCCTTGCCCTTAACGCTCATAACAATATCGCCTGGCTTTACGTGTGCACCGTCCTCGATGTACACTTCCACCTCCATGGTGGGATCGAAACGGTGGAACACCTGCTTGGCGATTTCCACACCGGCAAATATTCCCTCTTCCTTGATGAGCAACTTGCTCTCGCCCATGCTGTCCGCCGGGATGCAGCACAATGTGGTGTGGTCACCATCACCTATGTCCTCGCTGAAAGCCAGGTCAATAAGTCTCTCGTTCAATTCTTCTACGCTAAGCATAATTGTATGTATTTATTGTTTGTTTTTAGTTTTATAATATTTCCGCTCACCCGCTAATCGTTAATCGTTAAACGTTAACGTTACGTTAATAGCTCACCTCTCCTCCCCCCTGCAGGGGGATTGAGGGGGGCCTACCATTCACTCATGGTGGTATGGTTCTCCATTCAGTATGGTCATGGCCCGGTATACCTGCTCCACGAATAGCAGACGAATCATCTGGTGCGAGAGGGTCATCTGCGAAAGGGATATCTTCTCGTCGGCTCTGTCATATACAACAGGAGCAAAGCCATAGGGTCCGCCCACTATGCACAAGAGTCGCTTGGTACCAGAAACCATTTTCTTCTGCATCCACGAGGCAAATTCAACACTACGCCTCTCAACACCATGTTCATCCAAAAGTACGACCCTATCGCCGGGTTGTATGCGGGAGAGTATCAGCGAAGCCTCTGCCTCCTTCTGCTGAGATTCGGACAAGGCCTTTGTCTGACGCAGTTCCGGTATCACCTCAATATCCACGGGCATATAGTGCTTCAGGCGCGCCAAATACTCATCCACGAGGGCAATAATATGCTTGTCCGTGGTTTTGCCTACCACCAGCAGGGTTATTTTCATGGTTTAAGATCTGCATTTAACCGTGAAACATTTTCGTATGCGCCAATATCTGGACGACCATCTGCAATACGACTTCTTCCCATGCGGTCATAAGGGTATTTCTCTGCCATATTCATATCTCCTCTATCACAGAATGGAGCGGATACATCAGGAGTAAAGTCATATAGTCTGGAATAAGTATCGAACTGCAAGAATCTGCGTTCGTACGAAGTCGTATCAGAGAGATCCTCAAAAACATTATTTACAAAACGCACAGAGTCAGTTTCACTGAAAGCCGTTTTCAGGTAACAACATGTAAAGTTGTACGGTACCGAATCTTGATACTTACTTTCTTTTAAGAAACTTCCATATATAACATCCTCTCCATACCCAGTTATAAGACAATTATTAAAGTCCGCTTTCTTTAGCTCATAGTATAATGTGTCACCATACTCTACAATATAATCACTTAGACTCAATGCAAATCCCCTTGTGGCATCATAATTATAGAATTGAGCAAAGGTACAAAAAGCCATCTCAACGCTACCGCCAACCATTTGGAATAAATTTCCATAAGAATTACTTATCTGAGTATTATATGCCGTTATTACACTATTTCTACTCAATAAGGCATTACCTCCAGTATTATGTATAACAGAATTTTCAATCTCAATATCTGTATCTTCTGCAACTATACCAAATGTACTGCTGTGCAAATCAAGATGACTAAGCTTATGGTTATGGCCATTTAGATAAATGCCACCCCATTGCTGAGGTGTATTGTCATAGGGAAGATAGTCAAACAAGTTGCCAGTCCTATCTCCCCTGAATACCACGGGTTGTTCAAGGGTACCATTTACATGTAGAGTGCCATTTACACACATGGAGGCATGCTGATGGAACATGAACTGTGTTCCTGGAGATAAGGTTAGTGTAATTCCATTAGCAACAAATATACTATCATAAATAACAATAGGCCTCTTACTCTCAACAGTCAAGTCTTCATCAATTACTTTTATTCCATGCCAATGTATAGCATTTTGGCCATTTGCTAACAGAGTAACATATTGCAAATTACCACTTTCTAATCTAAAGCATAAACTATCAGTGTACTTGGTAATATCATCAACATTTGTTTCAGGAAGGGTTACTTCAACAAAAACAAACATGCTGTCATTAGCAACAACTTCAAAATCCATGCCTCTTCCATTTTCAAGGTAATGCCCATCAACGTTGACACGGAAATGACTACGATCTGCATGCTTAAGAAATACCTCACCAATTCTCAGACCATTATTGTTGTGATTATATATCATTAATCGTTGAGTGCTACTACTAACACTCGTTATCAAAGTATCAAAACACACCGTGTCCTGACTGAATGAAAAGTATGCACGATGGTCTGCAGTCCACGAATCATAGTCATCGCAACTGCTGACCATCGCCAGTAGTACACCTATTATATATATATATAATGGAAATCTCTTCAAATCTGTTTTCTATGTTTTAAATATTTGCCAATATAGCCAACAGATGGTCCCAAACCAACTGAACGCTGGGAATATGCATACGTTCATCAGGACTATGCACACCACGCATCGTGGGGCCAAGGCTCACCATGTCCATACCGGGGAACTTCTCGCTGAAGAGACCGCACTCAAGTCCTGCATGAATACCGCCCACAAAGGGTTCCTTGCCATAGAGTTTCTTGTACTGATCTACGGCAACCACCAGCAATTTGCTATTGGGGTTCATCTTCCATCCGGGATAACCCTCACCGCTAACCACCTCTGCACCTGCCAGTTCAAAGGCAGCACGGAATGTGGCAGCCATGTTATGACGAGCACTCAAGATGCTGCTACGCTGGCTTGAGTTCACCACAATGGTATGCTCTTCTGCATTCTTGCGGATGTTGGCCAAGTTAGAACTTGTCTCCACAAGGTCAATGTCCTGACACATGGCAAAGATACCATTATCCACAGCCTGCAGGGCAAGTATCAAGTTGCGTGATGTCTTCTTGTCCACCACACTCTTGGGAGCCTCCTCGCTTTCCAGGATAAACTCCATGGTCTTCTCCGTGCGACTGTACTCCTCCTCCACGTTGGCTTGGAAGATGTTCCAATCAACACGTATCTGCTCCTTATATGCATATGGCACGGATACCACGCAAGACGCTTCACGGGGAATGGCGTTATGCAAACCGCCAGCCTGAATGTCAGCCAGGCGCAGGTCGGTCTTTGCCTGTTGCATGTACAGGAAACGAGCAAGCAGTTTGTTGGCATTGGCACGCATCTTGTTGATATCATCACCGGAATGACCGCCGGTCAGGCCCTTAATGGTCAGGCGAACAAAGAACATGCCGTCCTCAACGGGTTCGTCCTCGTAGTGGAAAGTTGCCACGGTGCGGCAGCCGCCGGCACAACTTACAAAGATATAGCCTTCCTCCTCATTGTCAAGGTTAACCATCATCCTGCCCTTCAGGAAATCTGCAGGCATGGCTTCGGCACCGGTAAGACCGGTCTCCTCGTCACGGGTGAAGACACACTCCAGAGGACCATGCTTGATATCATTGGCACGGAGGATAGCAATCTCCATGGCACAACCGATACCGTCATCAGCACCCAGAGTTGTACCCTTAGCCTTCATCCACTCTCCGTCCACATAAGCCTGGATGGCATCGTTCTCAAAGTCAAACTCCACATCGTTATTCTTTTCACAAACCATGTCCATGTGACTTTGCAACACAACTATTGGTTTGTCTTCCATTCCAGGAGTTGCAGGCTTGCGGATGACAACATTACCTATCTCGTCATGTTGTGTTTCTAATCCAAGACTGCGTCCTACCTCCAACAGATACTCCATCATCCTGTCCTCCTTCTTGGATGGGCGGGGAACCTGGTTTATCTCACTAAAAGCCTCAAATACTGAAGCTGGTTTCAATTCCATCATATCTTTTTAATTATTTGAACGTTGATATTAAAATAACGCATTGCCAGGAAGTTTTATTTGGCAGATTAGCAAATATTCACTATCTTTGCCACCCGAAATCATGACTTTGCGTCTGCAAATATACAAATAAATGTTGAAACTCCTACTTCTGACGCTTGGAATTTGTGCAATCAGCATATTGCTGCTATCCATACGCATCCTTCTGCAAAAAGGAGGTAAATTCCGCAGCTTTCACATTGGCCAAAGTCCAGAAATGCGCAAGAAAGGCATCCACTGCGTTCAGAGTATGGACAGGATGATGCGACACCAGAGTCAGCACAGAGTAAAGGAAAGCGTAAAAAACAAACAAATATAGAATAAACAATGAAAAAGTATCTTTTACTAATCATGTGCGTGGCTCTATGCCTTGCATCATGCAACAACAAGGAGGCTGGCAGCTCTGAAACAGCACAAAACAACGGAACAGAATCAACCGGTTTGCGAATAGCTTATGTAGAACTTGATAGTCTTATGAGCCAGTACCAACTCTACAAAGACTACGAAGGCGTTCTCTCCAGAAAGGGCGCAGACATCCAGACCACCTTGGAGCAAAGGCAGCGTAGATTGGAATCAAGCGCAGCTGCTATGCAACGCAAGTTTGAAAACAACGGATTCCAAACACGCGATGAACTTGAAACGGCTCAGCGAAACCTCCAGCAGCAAGAAATGGAACTCCAGCAGCTGGCTGCTAAACTGAACAACGAATTCAACGAGGAACAAGCACGTATCAACCAAGAGGCCCGTGACAGCATCCAAGCGTTCCTGAAAATATATAATCAGACCAAAAAGTTTGACTACGTGATGATTAAGGCTGGCGATAATCTTCTTATAGCTAACCCTCAGTACAATATCACAAAGGACATCGTAACAGGACTAAATAAGCGCTATAACGCAAGCAAATAGAAATTTGGCACGTTTTTTCTTGCACATCTCGCAGAAAAGTGCTAATTTTGCACCCGATTTATGCCGTTGAGGCTTGAAAAAGTGAATCACAAGATGATTCCGCCCCGCGGTCAAACCCGTTAAATAATAAAAAAAAATGTACGCAATCGTTGAGATTAACGGTCAGCAGTTCAAGGCTGAAGCTGGCAAGAAGCTCTTCGTTCACCACATCGCTGGTGCCGAGGCTGGTCAGGCTGCTGAGTTTGAGAAAGTGTTGTTGGTAGACAACAACGGTACAATTACCGTAGGTGCTCCCACTGTAGAGGGCGCTAAGGTTGTATGTGAGGTGGTATCTCCCCTGGTAAAGGGCGACAAGGTTCTTGTTTTCCACAAGAAGCGCCGCAAGGGTTACCGCAAGCTGAACGGTCACCGTCAGCAGTGCACCGAGTTGGCTATCAAGGAAGTTATTGCTTAATCACTAAAATCACAGGAGGAACACAGAAATGGCACATAAAAAAGGTGTTGGTAGTTCTAAGAACGGCCGTGAGTCAGCATCACAGCGACTCGGTATCAAGATCTTCGGTGGTGAGAAGTGCATTGCCGGTAATGTAATTGTACGTCAGCGTGGCACACGCCACTACCCTGGCAAGAACGTTGGCATCGGCAAGGATGACACTCTGTACGCTCTGGCAGACGGTATCGTGACATTCCGCAAGGGTCGTCTGAACCGCTCTACCGTTAGCGTTGAGCCCATCGCAGAAGCATAAGTTCTAAATACACAAGGAACAAACTAATATAAGGTTTAAGACCACAACAGGTCTTAAACCTTATTGTTTTTGTATATATTCGTAAGTACCTTATAATAGATTCTGTGATTATAGATAAAAAACTACCTTCATGATTGCTAATTTGGATAATATCTTTGTTTCTATAAACTTACACCAGTTAGCTAATGCTCATGCTAAGCGTCCTACAAAAAAAAGATGATGTGCCCTGAACACATCATCTTAAAATTAGGAGGTGCCTGGCGGATTCGAACCGCCGTAGACGGTTTTGCAGACCGTAGACTAAGCCACTCATCCAAGGCACCGTGCCTTCTGTTTTACGAGTGCAAAGATACAACAATTTACGTTACCATGCAAACTTTCATGTATTTTTTTTAACAAAACATGGAATATCGCGAATAATTGTACTATTTTTGCACTGAAAACAGATGTTTCTATATGACAATTACAAAAGAACTGCTTGAAAGGGCTTATAGAGAGTACTTCAATAAGGAAGAATTTCTTAGTGTAGATCCATGCGAATTAGTGTATGAGTTAAAAAGACACACAACAAAACAATTGGACATAGAGTTAGGTGCATTGTTTGTAGCCATGATAACCTGGGGAAACAGAAAAGCAATAAAGAAGGCAGCACTACATATGCTTGAAACGGAAATGAAGTGGAACCCATCAGAATTCATCTTAAAGAAAAAGTATAAAGACTGTTATTTGGATGCAAAAAATGGATGTGTTTATCGTACTCTGAACAGAGAGAAGTTTATCCTTGTTTGCGAAAACCTACACAAAGCATTATGCGAATATAATTTGGAAAACAAAAATATAACATTGGAATCCATTCTTAAGAACAACAGTGTTGAACAGGCAATAGCCGTGATATGCCAATGGCTCTCTCCTGCCAGACTTGGAACTCCAGGACAATCGGCATGTAAAAGGATATGCATGTACCTAAGGTGGATGATAAGAAAAGAAGAGCCCGACCTCGGGTTATGGCATGCCTTCAGCCAAAGTGATTTGTATGCAGTTATGGATGTTCATGTATGCAAACTAACTGCTACATTATTATCGCGCAAACAAGCAGACTGGAAATCTTGCGTGGAATTAACCAACATCTTTCGCAATTGGTCTGCAGACGACCCACTAAAATATGATATAGCACTCATGACTGTAGCCGACCATCGTGAGTTTATTCTTGATTGACCCCGATTTTTTTCTCATTTTTATTGTATATGTGCAATATATTACATACCTTTGCACGCGAATTAACAAAGATGAGAACTATAATGAAGAAATTATTACTTGTTTTTATGTGTGCAATAATGTCTGTAAGCACAGTTTTTGCACAAGGTATAAATGATGTTGCCGACAACATTGTTGGAGAGTATTTAACAGACCGTGGCGGAAGTAAGAGTAAAGTTCGCATAACCAAGAATGCACAGGGAACATACGATGCTCAGGTTTTCTGGGTAGAGAACCCATTGGACAAGGACGGCAAAAAACGCAAGGATGTAAAGAACCCCGACAAGGCTCTTCGCAACGTTGATATTGACAAGGTAATACTTGTACGTGGTCTGAAATATGATCCTGAAGACAAGGAATGGAGCGGAGCCAAGATCTACGATCCTACGAAAGGCATAAGAGTAAATGCAACTGCCGTATTTGAGAGCAAGAACAAACTAAGACTGCGTGCAACCATCCTTGGAATTGGTCAAACTATTTATTGGCAGAGAATAGAATCCTCCAAGAAGGTCACAAAGTAGGATAGAGACATTTACAACGAAAGAATCATTTACAACGAAAGAATATAGAAGAATACCATCAACGGTCGTTAACCAGTTAGTTTTGGATTAGCGACCGTTGCTTTTATTCCCTGGGATATAGAAACAGTCTGTCTTATACTGATATAGGTAGACACATTTGATAACAATTAATAAAATGTGTAAACAGTATGAGAAAGAAATGCGAACGTTACAGTGAAGAAGAACGCTTATTAATTCTTCGTGACTATTATTCCTCAGGAATGTCCA
>JAZRCG010000023.1:0-19344 GCA_045659645.1 Bacteroidaceae bacterium
TATTTGTCTCCCTAAGCCCGCTTGGCCTCCGACTTCTTGAATACGGGAGCGGAAAACGAGGCCCGAACTCGCGACCCCAACCTTGGCAAGGTTGTGCTCTACCAACTGAGCTATTTCCGCGATTGAAAGTGAAGAGGAGGAGACTCGAACTCCCACGCCTCGCGGCACTGCCACCTCAAAGCAGCGCGTCTACCATTCCGCCACCTCTCCAATCCGATTATAAAACTTGTGCCCAAGACAGGAGTCGAACCTGCACGCCTTTCGACACACGCACCTGAAACGTGCGCGTCTACCAATTCCGCCACTTGGGCATATAAGAGAGCGGAAAACGAGGCTCGAACTCGCGACCCCAACCTTGGCAAGGTTGTGCTCTACCAACTGAGCTATTTCCGCACTTTACTCTATTTATGCTTTATAATCTACTCTTTCAATCTTAAGTCGTTTAGACTGCCTTTCCTCTGAATTGCTGTGCAAAGGTAGTGCTTTTTTCTGAATAGTGCAAGAGTTTACACAGAAAAAACTAAAACAACAATAAAAAAACTGCATTTAGACTCAATCTGGCCTAAAAACTATGTGCGTTGTGCCAACTGATAGGAGTTGTACACGTTGTGCCAGATGCTATAGAAACCGCCGGCAATGCTGCTAAGGGGATCCATAAAGGAGTATCCGCACCAGATGGAGAAGATGGTGTTCTTCTGGCCAAGGCCTTGCGTGGCGCTGATAACCTCGTCCTCGGTGCATTTGCCAAGGTGCTTGCCCATCCATCTGCCGGAGGTGAACTGTATGAGGCACGCCAGCAGGCTTCCGCCGGCAATGGCCACTTGGGGCAGAAGTCCGTGACCGGCATTAAGGCTATAGTGCATGTTCTTCACGCTCACGGCAATAGCCATGGACAGGGCTATCATCCACAGGTAGAAGGCAGCATTGGGTATGCTGGTCAGCACCCTTGCAAGGGCAGGTGTGAGCCGGCGCATCAGTATGGCGCATACAAAGGGCAGGAACAGAAGAGGGAAAATCTTCAGCACTATCTTGGCGAATGTTGCCCAGAAGGTAATGTCGCTATTCTGGTAAATCAGCGGTATCATGGCGGGGATGAGCAGCGATGCCATCAGGTTGGCCAGGATGATGTACATGGTCAGCGAACCCTGGTTGCCACCCAGTTTGCCCGTGATTATCGCCGCCGCCGTGGCCGTGGGGCATATCATGCACAGGAGGAACCCTTCCATGCCCAGGCGCCATGTGTATGACATGGGTATGCATGCCAGTGCCAATGCTCCCAGCACCCAGAAACTTCCCTGCAGTGCCAGTCCTCCCATCTGCCAGCGGCGCAGATGCAGGTCGGAGGGCTTCACTTTCAGGAAGGTGAGCATAAGCATGAGGAAGAGCAAGGTGGGCTGTGCCACCTGCACCACATCGTTTGCCAGTGGCCGTGCCCCCTCCAGTGCGTCGATGCTGGCGAAAAGGAGATATGCGCTTGCACCGGTGAGCATACTCACCACCAGTCCCCAGCGCTTTAGAAAAAGAAACACCTCGTTCATCCTTGCATTTGCTTGATTTCTTCCAGTATTCTGTGGTTGAAGTGGCGGCGCTCGTTATCGTAGAACCATCCGTATTTGAAGAAATATCGAACCATGCTTATGGTGTGGGCAAAGAACAGACGCATGCTTCGGTGCGAACCACGGCTGAACTTGTGATATATTGAAACCTGAGGGAAGAACAGGGTCTTGTATTTGCGATGTATGCGTCGGGTGAGGTCGAAATCCTCGGCATACATAAAGTATCTTTCGTCAAAAAGTCCCGTTTCCTTTAGTGTGCTTATACGTAGGAACATGAAGCAGCCAGAAAGGCATGGGACGTTCATTATGAGCTTGTATTCGGAATGTGCCAGTTCGTAGCGCTTGTTGCGACGTGCAAACATCCATCCGGGCAGGAACATCCGGCAAAACATGTCCATGGGCGTGGGCAGGAGTTTTGCTAAAGGTTGGATGTTGCCATCCAGGAACAGCACCTTGGGCATGATCTGGCCCACTTCTGGATGCTCTTCCATATACTTCCATATCGTTGGAATCACATCGGAAGAGAACCATACATCAGGATTTACCACCAGATGATAAAGGCTGCCTTCCTCCATGGCCAAGCGTATGGCACGGTTGTTGCCACGGCCATACCCTGTATTGTCCTCATGAAGGTACTCTATCTGGAAACCACGTTGAATATGCTCTCGGATGTCCTTGTCGCGTTGCATGTATTGCTGGAGTTCCTCGCGAAGAGCAAACACCTCGTCGCTATGATCTATAATCCATACCTTGCGTATGGGAGAGGTGATTATAGAACGAAGAATGGATTCTATATCTAAAAGGTGGTCGTTATATGTGACTATGCTTGCTGTTATCATGATATCAGGTTTTAATCCTGTATGGTTAAGCCTAGTTAATGTTCAAAATAAAAATAACGCCCGCCCTTTCACAAGGGTGGGCGCCATTTGATTTGGATTTGTTCTTCTAATCCTTTACTTTACCTTAGCTACGATAGCCTTGAAAGCCTCGGGGTTGTTAACAGCCAGGTCAGCGAGAACCTTACGGTTGATCTCGATACCTGCCTTGTGCAGCAGACCCATCAGCTGGCTGTAGCTGAGACCCTCCAGACGAGCTGCAGCGTTGATACGCTGGATCCAAAGAGCGCGGAAAGTGCGCTTCTTGTTGCGACGGTCGCGGAAAGCATAGGTAAGACCCTTCTCCCAAGTGTTCTTGGCAACGGTCCAAACATTCTTGCGGGCGCCAAAGTAACCTCTGGTCAGACCCAATATCTTCTTTCTCTTAGCACGTGATGCTACATGATTGACTGATCTTGGCATTTTCTTTTGTCTTTTTAGGGGTTAATGTTTAGCGCATGCACAACAGGTCGCGAACCTGCTTCATGTCTGATGTTACTACAAGACCTGTGTGAACCAAGTTACGCTTCTGCTTCTTGGTCTTTTTGGTCAGAATGTGGCTGTGGAAAGCGTGCTTGCGCTTTACCTTGCCGGTTCCGGTGAGTGTGAAACGCTTCTTAGCACCGGAATTGGTCTTTACTTTTGGCATTTTGTTAAATAATTAAATTGTTATTAATAATCGTGGCCGCGCATCCAAAAGACACGGCGCACAGATTTTCCTTTTTCTTTGAGGTCCTCTATACCTTATATATTATATATAGGGTGGATAGGGGAAGACCTGTCTTGTGTCGTTTAATCGTCGAAGTCCTCGCCTTCTACCTTAGGACCTGTGTATTCCTTGCGGGCTTTCTGCTGAGGTTGCTTCTTTACGATTGCCTCGGGGGCTTTCTCGTTTTCAAGTTCCTCGGCTGTCTTCATGGGCTTTGCCACAACCTTCTTGGGTGCGATGAACATTGTCATGCGCTTTCCTTCCAGAGTGGGCATTGACTCCACTTTGCCGTATTCTTCCAGATCCTGAGCAAAACGCAGGAGAAGAACTTCGCCCTGTTCCTTAAACAGGATTGAACGACCCTTGAAGAACACGTATGCCTTCACCTTGTCGCCATCTGACAGGAAACCCTTGGCGTGCTTCAGTTTGAACTCATAGTCGTGATCGTCTGTCTGAGGTCCGAAACGGATTTCCTTGACTTCAATCTTGACCTGCTTGGCCTTCACTTCCTTGGCATGCTTCTTCTGCAGGTAGATGAACTTGGAGAACTCGATGAGTCGGCACACGGGAGGTTCGGCATTGGGGCTTATTTCCACGAGGTCAACACCCATGTCCTCTGCCATCTGGCGGGCACGGCCAATAGATAGTACCTGGCTTTCAATGTTGTCGCCAACGATGCGCACTTCGGGAACTCTGATCTGTCCGTTTACGCGGTAGGTTACTTTGAGCTTGTTGTCCTTCTTCATTAACTATGTGTTTCGGGGTGCAAAGTTAGTAATTTTCTGTCATATTACGTACTTCTTCGTTGATTTTCTTTGCAAAATCCTCGAATTTCATACATCCTTGTTCGCCACCGCCCTGTCTGCGGAAACTTACGGTGCCTTCTGCCTGCTCCTTTTCACCAACGACAAGCAGGTAGGGAGTGTGTTTCAGCTCGTTATCGCGAATCTTGCGGCCAATCTTCTCCGAGCGGTCGTCGATGTAGCAGCGTACGTCCTGTGTGTCGAAATAGTCGCGCAACTTCTCGGCATACTCCTGGTACTTCTCGCTGACGGGCAGGATAGCCACCTGGTCGGGAACGAGCCAGAGGGGGAAACGACCTGCGGTATGCTCGATGAGCACGGCGGTAAAGCGCTCCATAGAACCGAAGGGAGCACGGTGAATCATTACGGGGCGGTGCTTCTTGCCGTCCTCGCCGGTGTACTCCAGATTGAAACGCTCGGGCAGGTTGTAATCCACCTGAATGGTACCCAGCTGCCAGCGTCTGCCCAGGGCATCCTTCACCATGAAGTCCAGCTTGGGGCCATAGAAGGCAGCCTCACCCAGTTCGGTTGTAGTCTTCATGCCCTTCTCGGCACAAGCCTCGATGATGGCGCTCTCTGCGGCATTCCATACCTCGTCCGAACCGATATACTTCTCGGTGTTTGAGGGGTCGCGCAATGAAATCTGTGCCTCGAAGTTGTCAAAGTCAAGAGCCTTGAAGATAATCTGTATAATCTCCATCACACGGATGAACTCCTGCTTCACCTGGTCGGGACGGCAGAAGATGTGCGCATCGTCCTGAGTAAATGAACGCACACGTGTGAGACCGTGCAGCTCGCCGCTCTGCTCGTAACGGTATACGGTACCGAACTCTGCACAACGGAAGGGCAACTCCTTGTATGAACGGGGCTTGCAAGCGAAGATCTGGCAATGATGGGGGCAGTTCATGGGCTTCAGCAGGTACTCCTCGCCCTCCTCGGGTGTCTGGATGGGCTGGAAACTGTCCTTGCCATAGTGATCCCAGTGACCAGAAGTTACATACAGACCCTTGCCGCCGATGTGGGGGCACATAACCTGCTCATAGCCATAGCGGCGCTGAATCTTCTTCAGGAAGTCCTCCAGGCGCAGGCGCAGTGCGGTGCCCTTGGGCAGCCAGATGGGCAGGCCCTTGCCCACGAGGTCGGAGAACATGAACAGTTCCATCTCCTTGCCTATGCGGCGGTGGTCACGTTTCTTGGCCTCCTCCAGCAGCTGCAGGTGCTCAGTCAGCATCTTCTGCTTGGGGAATGAGATGGCATAGATACGTGTCATCTGGGGGCGCTTCTCGTCGCCACGCCAGTATGCAGAACTGGTGCTCAGCACCTTGAATGCCTTGATGGGCGCGGTGGAGAGCAGATGGGGGCCACGGCACAGGTCGGTAAACGCACCCTGTGTGTAGGTGGTGATATGGCCATCCTCCAGGTCTTCAATCAACTCGTTCTTGTATGTCTGGCCACGGTCGCCGAAGAACTTCAGGGCATCTGCCTTGCTTATGTCCTCGCGAACCAGTTGCTCCTTGCGCTGGGCCAGTTCCATGAACTTCTTCTCAATGTCGGCAAACACGGCCTCGCGGATAACCACGCCTTCAGCGGGCATGATGTCGTAGTAGAAACCGTTTTCAATTGCAGGACCTATGCCGAACTGGGTGCCGGGGTAGAGTTCCTGCAATGCCTCTGCCATCAGGTGGGCGCTGGTGTGCCAGAAGGCATGCTTGCCCTCCTTGTCATCCCACTTGAAGAGCTGTATGCTTGCATCCTCGTTGATGGGGCGGTTCAGTTCCACGGTTTCTCCGTTCACTCCGCATGCAAGCACATCCTGAGCCAGACGGCTGCTGATGCTTTCTGCAATCTGAAGACCGGTGACTCCTGCTTCGTACTGGCGCACAGAGCCATCGGGAAAAGTGATATTTATCATTTTATTTGTGTTGTATTGTGTTTATATTTCTACGCAAAGGTACGATATTTTTTTCATTATTCTCGGTAAATAATATTTAATCTTCCATTTTATATGACAAATACGTGCCATATACCCGTAAACATATGTTAATACGGTAATAAAATATAATAAAAAATGTACAAATCCAGTAAAACCAACATATCCAAGTTGTTTGATTGAAGCAGAATACATATCTTTGTAGAACAAGATAACAAACAACCCTTACTTCTTAACACTAAATAGCTTTCTATCATGAAAAAAATCATAATATGCACAAGGCAAACAGATAATATCACAGCTGCAGATGACCAGGAAATAATAGCTGTATCAGAGAAAGAAATTGGCAAATGCCGTGGTTGCATGGCTTGTCGTAGACTAAAGAAATGTATCAACTACCTTGATGATGCACAGTTATCAATTCCATCAATCAACGAAGCAGACCACTTGGATATATACTTGCAACCCGAGGGTAATATACAACGTCTAATGGACAGAGTTCTATATGCATTAGACGGAACAAACAAGACATTCAAATTCTATATAGAGGACAATAAGGAAGCTGAATATTTGCGCAGATTACTCACATGGGCCAAATATACAGAAATCATATAGTTTCCACTCCATCAGAATGGCAATCCAACAGCAAAGTGGAACGAAAAGTCGCGATTGAAATTAGGGTAAAGCAATGGATAATGCCCCTTGGCATCATTGAATGCCGGATTGACAGCTTTCATTCCGGCATCAAAGCGCAAGAGAAAATAATTCAAATTTAAGCGTATGCCTAAACCATAGGCTACCGCTATCTGCTCCCAACATCTATCCCACCTAAATTGACCGCCTGGCTGGTCTTTATAGTCGCGTATTGTCCAAATATTACCTGCATCCACAAAAAGTGCGGCATCAAACTTCCAAAACAAATGCATTCGCAATTCTGCACTCATATCTAATTTGATGTCTCCAGTCTGATTTATATAGTCAATATTTCCGCCATACCCTTGAAAAGATCCAGGTCCTAAACCACGTACGCTCCATCCTCTGACACTATTTGCGCCTCCACTGAAATAGCGCTTTTCATAAGGCAGGATATCACTATTTCCATAAGGGCATGCCACACCGAGGGCAAAGTGCATTGCCAAACTTGTTCTCTTGGAGAAACGGAAACTTTTACTTACATCAATATCAAATTTGGCATATTGGGCATAAGCAATATTAAACAACGTTCTTTGGTGGTCTTCATTTCGTTTTGTATCTGCCAACGAACATATTCCATGCAACAAGTTACCTGCAGTCTCCACTCCTATGCTAAACGTCCAGGCATTCATACCATATATTCCCATAGGCGCAGACAAACCGGCACTGGAATAGCGGTATAGATAACCCATCTTTACAATAAACAAATTCTTATAATTGTAGGCTATAATGGCATTTCTGCTCTCAGGATTATTGATATAAGTATTATAGAACGTATCACTTATCCATGGCATGAACACATAGTTTACATCCAATAGGTCAAAACGGTGCTGTGATTTGCCATTACCTGAATTCCAACGATATTTCCATGCCCCTGTTAATACACGTCGGTGAAATTCTGGACGATTCTGGCTGGCATACATCAGATTGAACTCTGTTACAGCCTTTGACTTGCGCCTAAATTCGTATGGGACAAAAGGAAAAATAAAATCGGGGAACTGTAAACCAGCATCCACACTATATTCTATGTAATTCTGGTCAGCATAACCACTTAAACCTCGTATAGCCTCAAATGCAGAACGCAACTTCAAAGAGAATACCTCTGAACCATGAAAAACATTCCTGTTTTGATATGTAAAATTAACAGCTGCGCCGAAATCACCAGCAGTATTAGTACCGTCAAGCCCCAATTGGATGCTATTCAAACGAGATGGAGTAATCGCTATTCTTGCATCCAACAAACTACTGTCATTTTCATTGGGAACTAAAGCTATATTGGCGGCAGCCACCGCTGCCAAACGATTCATCCGACTGTATGTGTCAGTCAAATCTGACTCTTTATACACCTCCCCACTTTTCAGGCTGCTATTCTTCAACAGGACACTGTTCCGAAACCATATTGGCGAACCTGTGGAACGGTCATACTCATAAATTACATCTCCTATCCTATATTGTTGGTGTTTCAGGCGTGGACTTTCCGGAGATTGGACATAGTCCGAGACAAGCATTTTCAGTTGTACTTGATTAGAACCAGCAACTGTATCCACATAATATCTTATGAAGTCGCGGTTGAAGGCATAATATCCATTGTCCGTCAAATAATTGGTTATACGTGAACGCTCTTGATTTAATACATTTGCATCAAACGGCATATCAGGGTGTAACAAGCTAAGAGAAGCAACTTTTTCCAATTGACTTCTCAAGGCCGTATCCCTCACCTCTACCTCCACGTTCTGCACATAATAGCGCTGCCCCAATTGAGCCTTGTAATGAACATGAACCTTATGACGTTTATAACTTTCATCCACCGATACATTTGCATGCAGATATCCGAGATTGAACAAAGCATCCTGTATTCGTTGCCTACTTCGCTCCGTTAATAATGTATCATAGACAACAGGGGCCTGACCCAATTTTCGCAAAAAACGATTAAATGAACTGTTGCTGTTGGGGTTGGACATTAAATATATGCCCAATGGAAGTTTTGTTAATGAAAACCATTTGGTATTGGGTTCTTGGCGGAGATACCCCGACAGCATGGAGGTATTTATATCCGCCGAGTCCACTGATATAGTAACCTTATCCAACAAATGCTCTCCCTCACGCAAATGCTTAGTGCTACTGCAAGAGCATACAAGCAGGAGGAGTCCCATAAGGATTCCCACCTGCCCAAGTCTCTTGTATCGTAGCATCTTATTTATCTTCAGAAAGTTTTAGCTCTGCAATAATGCTTGCATTCTAATTACTCAGCCTCATCTATTGACAATCCAGCAAACTCCTCGTCATCCTGAGTGTCACGATTTTTTACCCCTTCAGAGATACTGCTGTAGTACATCTCGTCCATCTGGTCTTCATCGGGAGAGCTGTCTGCATCATCATCCAATTCATTGTCAATTTCTTCTGGCAAATCCTCCTCATCATCACCATTCAGGTTCCTGCCAGCAGACTTACGCAGGTTACCATCCTCATCATACTTGTCTTCATTCATGCGTATCTTTAGCAAAGGCTCTTTCTTCTTTGCAAAAATAGCTTCCACCCAAGTTCCTTTGGTTATCTCCAACACCTCAAATCCCTGTGCAAGCTTTCTCTCAAGCGTTCCACCTGGAGCATGTATTCTGCTTGCCGGCAATGTAGTGGTACTTATGTCAAAGCCACTCAATATTATATCCTTCAAACTCAGAGCTATGCTATCCCATCCACCACCAAAGTTATTGTTTATCAACTCCAACAGTGTAGCAACTGTTATGTGGCGTATGTTTTCATAACTCAGGTCTGTCAGTCGTGTTATATGCTTCTTTCGTATTGCTACCCATCCCTTCTTTTCGTTGCAATGCATGAAAGTTGCCCACTCTCCATTCTCGTACTTAGCTCTTTCACGTGGATCCGACGGGTTGTAGTGCACAACATCGAAGCACAGACGTATCGTGTTCAACAGTTTGTCTTCACTCGTTGCAAAACTGCCCTCTTCCTTTTCATCGTCCCAAGCTTTTTTTATGTCATGCTCTGTCAGTTTCCACACATTGGTTGAATTCAAGTCCAGAATACTTTCTATCAATGTTTCCTGTTTCATTTTATTCCTATTATATATATTATTGTATCTGTTTCTTTTTTCAAGGCACTATTTACTGCTACTTCACTCAGGACATCTGGCTGTAGTCCTTAGCCAGTCCTCCTTCGCTGGTTTCCTTGTACAGACTGGGCAAGTCATGTCCCGTCTGCTTCATCACCTCCACTACCTTGTCAAAGGACACACGATGCACACCATCAGTGAAACTGCTATATATATTAGCATCCAAGGCACGCGCTGCAGCATAGGCATTACGCTCAATGCAAGGAATCTGCACTAAGCCACACACCGGGTCGCAGGTCATACCCAGATGATGCTCAAGCCCCATCTCTGCTGCATACTCTATCTGTGCCGGAGAACCTCCAAAAAGTTGGTTTGCGGCCGCCGATGCCATGGCGCATGCTACACCTACTTCACCTTGACATCCCACCTCTGCTCCTGATATGGAGGCATTGGTCTTTACCACGTTGCCAAAAAGGGCTGCTGTAGCAAGAGCCTTCAAGATGCGGGTTTCCGAAAAGTCACGACTCTTCCATAGATGATACAACACGCCAGGAACTACTCCACAGGAACCACATGTCGGTGCTGTCACTATCTTGCCACCAGAAGCGTTCTCTTCGCTCACAGCCAATGCATACGAGAATACCAATCCGCGTGTCTGCAAATTTGCCTTATGCCCAGAGGCCTTTACGTAATACGAGTAGGCCTTGCGTCTTAGATTCAGAGGTCCTGGCAACACTCCTTCAGCATCAAGACCACGCTCCACTGCCTCGCGCATAGTTTGCCACACTTCTCTGAGGTAATCCCATATTTCCGGACCTTCACTTTCTTCTACATATTCCCAATAACTCTTGCCCGACCACTCACAATATTGCAGTATCTCGGTCATGGTATTCATTTTGTACACCTCGGGCAACTCTATGCTGTTTTCGCCTTCTTCGGCAAGAGCACCGCCTCCAATACTAAAAACTATCCACTCGTTACTGAAATCCTGTGAACCCAGTGTAAAGCACTCAAACTTCATTCCGTTTGGATGGAAGGGCAAAAATTCTCTCGACCATACTATTTCTGTACGTTCGTGTCCCAACACATCCAGCACGGCAATGTCCGTCATATGACCTTTTCCCGTTGCAGAAAGGGAACCATAAAGGGTAACCCTAAAGGCAACAGCCTCCTGGAATCGTTCTTTATAGAGTTCAGCAGCTTTCCTCGGCCCCATTGTATGACTACTTGATGGACCTATGCCTATTCTGTATAGTTCGCGTATTGTTTTCATGTAGTTATTGATAAATAGTGTGGAACTTCCATTCACTGCCCACCTTGCCGGAAGATGCTTCTCCTCCGTTCATGGGATGAAGTTTCTCCAAATCTGTGTAGATATGTCCCAGATATGGTGCTTCGTGAGAAGTATTGTCACCGTAATCTATTTCTGAGTGCTCGTTTCCGAAAGTTTTGAAATAGAAATGACACGCCACTTCCAGTTTATATGAAGTATAGGGTCTATCCATTTTGGGAAGAGTAAATATAGCATAAGGGTCTTCCCAACCATCAGCCGTGGAGTTGGGTTCAGAGGTTATTGTCTGTTCCAAGGTTTCGCCTACAGGCAGCCCCTCCTCAGTTATGGCCGAATACCGAAGACGCACTATACCCGACAACATTCCTACATTCTTGCCGACGTTCTTCCTGACGGCATACACCTTTATCTCGTCACCGGGTCTTGGTTCACCTCGCTCTATCTGCTCATATACTCCGTCAGAACCATCGTTCAAAGGTCTCTTCACCACATAATTGAAACCTTTCCAACTGGGAGGTGTTACCGTTGTTTCAAAGCACGATGTCAATAACAACGTCATGAGCGACACAAGACAAATTGCTATTTTGTTTTTCATTTCTCTGATTGATGTTTAGGTTTTTATAAAGTCTTCTTTTCAATACATTAGTATATGAAATTATCCACAAACGAATCTGTCTCTTCGTTCAGGAATGCATTCAGTTCCTGGTTTAATCTCTGCACGGGCAATCCCATCACATTGTAATACGAACCGTTTATGCTTGTCACCCCCACACATCCTATCCATTCCTGGATACCATAGGCGCCAGCCTTGTCAAAAGGAGCATAGTTCTTTACATAGTACTCTATCTGCTCCTTAGTCAAATCTGCGAAACTTACCTCCGTTACAGACGAAAATGTATGCGTACGGTCCAATGTGCGCAATGTCACGCCTGTTATCACCTGGTGTGTCTGTCCGGACAGTTTGGCAAGCATTGAACAGGCCTCCTTTGCATCAGAAGGTTTGCCCAGCACCTCACCATCCAGATAAACTATAGTATCGG
This sequence comes from Bacteroidaceae bacterium, assembly GCA_045659645.1. Lineage (GTDB taxonomy): Bacteria > Bacteroidota > Bacteroidia > Bacteroidales > Bacteroidaceae > Physcousia. Next base: position 11,968 of record JAZRCG010000023.1, read on the forward strand.
CAGCAATAAGCAACTCATTCTCTCCCAAAGCATAGGCAGCAGCCTTTTGGCTGGAAATGTGTTCGGGTATGCCGGTCATCGTAAGACCCTGCGGATAGGTTTCATCTATTCCATCCATTGTGCGCACCTCAAACTCCAGTTCCAAAGCCCCCAACAACTCTTTCCTACGGGGCGAATTGGATGCCAATACAATCTTCACGTTCTTGTTCATAGTGATAATCCTTTTACCTATATATGTTCTTTGTCTACCTTTATAACTTCACTCTTTGTCACAGGCTCCGTTTACCATTCAAAAGCCATTGGCGAACTCATCCATTTGCCTTGTGCCCTAAGCACCTGCTCTATCACATCTCTGCCGCATCCCATACCGCCACCATAGTGGCTTATATAGAGTGAGATTTCCTGAATCTCTGGGGCAGCATCCTTCGGACAACATGGGCATCCGCAACTTTTCATCACTTCATAATCAGGGATGTCGTCGCCCATATACAAGACATTCTCGTCCACAAGTTCATATTTCTTCAATAGCATCTCATAAGTATGAAGCTTGTGGCTGCAGCCAAGATGCACTTCCTGGCATCCAAGATCCTCATATCTGCGTCTGACTGCCTCGTTTCTCCCACCGGTTATTATAGCCACAGGCATGCCCAGTTTCTGTGCCAGATGTATGGCATACCCGTCCTTTATGTTGGCGGTGCGCATGGGCTGCCCATCTTCACCAACCGAAACGACAGGGGCACTTAGCACTCCGTCCACATCAAAGGCTATAAGCTTTATCTTGCTGAGGTCGTAGTTAATCATTGTCATTCAACTCTTTATTGCCAAACGTCATCCCTATGGAATGGCTCAGCAAGCGATATATTTCCTTGTGCATTGGGGAGCGCAGCAATTCCATGTGTCCCTGCATCACCTTACAATCACCTCGCAATGCCGGCCCTGTCTGCGCCTCATGAGGGGGCAGATGATGTATCTTGGCTATTGTTTCGTCTATTAGCGGAAGGAGGGTACTGAATGGTATACCTTGCTCTGCAAGCATATCATGGGAAAGCTCAAACAGATGGTTCACAAAGTTGCAACATAACACCGCTGCCAGATGCATCACCTTTCTTTGCTCGCCATTCATTGGCATATACGAACTGGAAATAGTACTTGCCAGGTGCTTGAGCAGTTCCATATCCATATCTTCTGATGTTTCCAAAAACAGGGGGACACTGCTAAATTCCACTGGGCGGTCCAAGGAAAACGTCTGCATGGGATAAAACACTCCTCGGCGCTGTGCCGGTATGGCATCCATACTTACACTTCCAGAGGTGTGCACAACCAAAGTCTGACTATGGGCGAACTCTTGCGCTACTTGTGATATGGCATCGTCTTTTACCGACAATATCAGCAATTCTGCATCTTCCGGAACTGCTTCTGTGCGTTTCCTTCCTCCACACATAACCACATTATGACCTACCTTCGCCAGTGCTCCGGACAGATGGGTCGCCACCCTACCCTTGCCTATGATTGCTATCCTCATCCTTTTTCTATTGGCTTAGCGCCTCATCACCTTCTCCTGCTTCAGGGTTTCTATCTTTTCCATATTTTGCTCCTTGCGTTCCATGCCTTTATGACCGATAGCCAGGAAGCATACAATACGTATATTCTCGGGCAAAGATAGAATCTCCCTGACAACACTTTCACTGTCATTGCCTTGTGCATCCTGTCTCTGTCGCATCTGCACCCAACATGCCCCAAGCCCCAGGTCTTCTACCTGATATAATATGGACATCGCAGCGGCCGAAGCGTCCTCTATCCACACGTCACTCAACTCTGGATCGCTCAGAACAACTATACAGCACTGTGCACCGGACGCAAACTGACTGCCGGCAGACTTGGTCTCAGACAGACGTTGGATAAGTTCACGATCCTCAACCACGCAGAATGAACAACTGCGCAAACTCTTGCCTGTAGGCGACATAAGTGCCGTTTCCAGCAGAGTCTGAATCTGCTCCTCGCTCACCTTGTCGGCAGTAAATTTACGATGAGAACGGCGTTTTCTTGCCAATTCTGAAAATTCTTCCATTCTTTCTTCCTATATTTGCACGCAAAGATACGAAAAAATGCCACATCGGACAAGAAAAGGGGCTATTTTTGCGTTATAATATCATGAAACGGATAATACTTTACTTTTTATATCTCTTCCTACCACTAATCGCCCAGGCTGGCGACTCCATCAGGGTTTCCCTCAAGGGAAGGGTTACCGATGAAAAAAGCGAACCTGTCAGTTTCTGCCTGATAAAAGTAGAGGGACAGGTCGCAGCCACCACCGCCAATCTTGAAGGTAAATACTCGCTATCGTTCAATTCGGCAGATTCTGTCGTCATAACATACAAGATGATGGGGTATCGTCCCAGGCGCAGAGTCCTGTACAAACCCCAAGGCTCCCTGACACTAAACATCGTCATGCACGATAGTTCTGTGGATATGGCAGAACTTGAAATCAAGGAATTGAGGCGCCAAATGGGTCAAACTCAGGAACTGAATACAGAGGAATTGAAACGCATGCCCAGCTCCACAGGTAATGCTGTGGAGGATTTGGTGGCAACACAGGCTGGTGTGTCGCAACATAACGAACTGACTTCGCAATACAACGTACGGGGCGGTTCCTTTGACGAGAATTGCGTCTACATCAATGGAGGCGAGGTGTACCGCCCCTTGCTCATCCGCAGTGGCGAGCAGGAGGGGCTTTCAGTCATCAATCCATATATGGTAGACAGAGTACGCTTTAGCACAGGTGGTTTTGAAGCGAAATATACCGACAAGATGTCATCTGTCCTGGACATAGAATACCGCAAACCCAGAAAGTGGGAGGGCGATCTGTCACTATCCTTGCTTGGAGCATCTGGGTATATGGGATGGGGCAACCAGAAAATCTCCATATCGCATAGTCTGCGCTACAAGACCAATGCATATTTGCTGGGAGCACTGGAAACCGAGGCAGAGTATTCTCCGAACTTCGTGGATTACCAGGCTTTCGTGTCGTGGCAACCCACAAAAGACTGGAGCGTGGATGTTATCGGATACATCTCCCACAACAGCTACAAGTTCACTCCTTCCACACGCGAGACCAGTTTTGGTACCATGGAGAACATACACAACTTCAAGGTCTACTTCGACGGTTGGGAGCAGGACCTGTTCCAGACCTTCTATGGTACAGCACGTGTCAAGCGCACAATACGAGACAAGCACTCTATATCACTAAACTACACGGCATTCTCCACCAACGAAAGGGAAACATACGATATTCAGGGACAGTACTGGCTGTCCAACATAAGCACTGCCACAGAACTGGCAGTGGGAACCTACATGGAGCATGCCAGAAACACGTTGGGCAGCAGTCAGCATAGCGTAAAACTGGCGTACGACCTCAAACTAAAAGAGCATCACATTGAAACCGGCATTGGTTATCGCCACGAGAGCATTCGCGAGAGATCACGCGAGTGGGAGTATCGCGACAGTTCTGGGTATTCCATGCCACACGACCCAGAACGTTTAAATGTAATATACAATCTCAGAAGCAGCAACCACATCTCTTCCAACCATTTGGAAATGTATGCACAGGACACATGGCGAAAGGAGATATCAAAGGGAATATTCAGTCTCAACTATGGATTGCGCCTCTCCTATTGGTCGTGGAACAAGGAATGGCTCTTTTCACCACGAGTTAGCTTGACATTTATACCAAAAAAACTTGACAACATGACCTTTCGCCTGGCTACGGGTATCTACTATCAGCGACCATTCTTCAAAGAACTCAGGGATACCGTCACCAATGGTGCAAACACCACTGTGCAACTGAATCGGAATATACAATCACAGCGTTCATTCCAAGTAATTGCAGGGTATGAATATCGATTCAAGTTGGCTTCTCGCCCATTTCTCTTTTCCACAGAACTATACTACAAGGCACAAGACCGCCTGAACCCTTATACCGTGGACAATACAAAGATTGTCTATTATGGCCGCAACTGTGCCACTGGCAACGTGATGGGTATAGACCTGAAACTGTATGGGGAGTTTGTTCCTGGAACAGACTCCTGGCTCACATTCTCACTGATGAGAGCACGCATGAAATTGAATGGTAGGAGCATTCCGCAACCTACGGACCAGACATGGTCAGTAAACATGTTCTTCTCGGACTATTTCCCTGGTACTCAGCGCTGGAAAATGAACTTGAAGGCTTGCTTTGCTGGAGGCCTGCCTTTTGGTGCACCACACACCGGACTGGAGGAGCATGTCTTCCGTTCCTCTCCATACATGCGAGTTGATGTAGGCATGAACTTTCGTGCCTTGAACAATGAAGATCGTCGCTATCGCAAGAACCCTATACAAAACATATGGTTAGGGTTGGATTGTCTCAACGTCTTCGGTTTTAACAATGTAAGCGGGTATTACTGGGTTACCGACGTGAAGGGCGACCAATATGCCGTCCCCAACTATCTGACCGGACGAATGGTAAACTTCCGTGTGAATATAGACTTCTGATACAAAAATAGCCCTCCTTCTTCATCTATAGTTGATTTAAACGTCCCAAGAACAATACAGGTGCCGCTTATGCGCAAATACTAATCGGGGGTGTGCCATTTGTTTTGGCATACCCCCGATTACCTTTCTATATACTTAGATGGTTTAGAACTTCACAATTTCCATCTTCTCTATGTTGGAGTCAAGAAATAGTTTCTTCATCTTAACATCAACCTTCACGCCAGAGAAAGACTTCTTTAGGGCAGTTCTCTGAGTAGTTTTAGCCTTTGCTACAGCCATATTGCGCGCAAATGCATTAGCACTGGGAAGCACTATCTCAAGCTGGGCATTAGTTGCAGAATAGTAGCCAGAACCTCCTTCATAGAGAATACCCTGATAAGCCCTCTTACTTCCATCATATGCATTAAACGAAAATGCGGGGAACCTGATTACACCATCCATAACTGCACCCATATAGCCAGCCTCCTTCAACATAACAATATCGTAATTGGATAGATAGCGTGAACCTTCAGTTTCAAATGCCCATTCGCCATCACCAAAATCCAAACCTAATGTCTGTTTCTGGATATATACTCCCTCTGGATCCGTTGCATTGACCTCAAGAGTATAGCCTTCGGGGGCGAGTGAATTATTTAATGATGATGCAAAAAGCTCTGCATATTCTGCAGGGTAAACCTTGTTGTTATAGGGATTTACCAGACGATACAAACCTGGATTCTCGGTGTGCTCAAGAATCTCCACCTCATAAGTAGTTGGAGGCAGTCCCCACATTGAACCTAAGATATCATCAGTATAATAACCTGTACCCAGTGATTTCCAAGGGCTCCCACCCTCTCCATAATAGTCAAATGAAGCGTTATCAAAACTCTTAACCACATTATTGGCTATGACAGCAACAATGATTTGCAATTTCTCACTACCCAACTCCTCTGCATCAAAAGGAACCTCTATGCGGCCGGAAGAAACATCTGTAGCCAGAACCTCACCTGCTGCAATGGCATCGGCAACAGCCTTGGCATCAGCATCTGCTGGCATAACAACAGCCTTCACATCAGTTGCATCACCACCTAATATCAGATTACCAACAGCATAGGTAGTACCATTCTCTGCCTTGAAAGTTCCTTCAAACTCCACAGAAGAACTGTAATCTCGCTTTCTATAACCAGGGAAGAGGATACTGATAGTTGTTTCCTTTGTTTGATTCCAACCACCACCTACATTAAATAGAAAATAATAAGGAGCAATTGATACCTCACCAGGCAAACCATTCTCCTGATAATCCAGAACCTTATTATACTTCCAAAGACTTAGGTCCATTCCAAAACGGTAGGGATGAATCAAGAAAATATCCTCTGGATAGTTGGAATTCCACTGACCCATGTTATAGTCATTAAAGATGACATACTCCGCATCAGTGACATACTCCTTAAACTCCGAGCCAGCTGGAAGAATGCTGAACTCCAGATATTTATCAACAGGGATACTACCAAGGATACCCACATATGGATCTACAACACGGAAACGGTTTGGTTCATTATAATTCTGCTGAATTTCAACATCGAAATAAGTCTTGTCATCGTACAAAAACGCATCCATAAACTTACCCATACCCAAAGATTTCCATTCTTCGGAACCTGCTAATGTAGTAACTTCATAATATTTATCTTCATAGATGATTTCATTTGAAATCTTCAGATAAGAACGAATGTAATAAGTGGTAGAAGGTGCAAGATTGGAAAGAGTCACAGAACAGTAGCCGGGTGTAAAAGTACCATACTTAACCTTCATGTCGTTGTACGTAGGAGGAACAGGATTAGTGCTATAACAAATTCCTTGTTCTGAAACATTAACAGAATTGTTGATTGAGACACGGCTTTGTACACTAAATACAACAGCAAAAGTGTTAGAGGTCTTATCTGTGACATCTACGGTAGTCAGGGAAAACAATTCTGGAGACAAACTAAATGTCAAACTGTCAATCTCAGAGAAATTGCGGACAGACACAACACCGTCCTTCCATTCATACACATTGTGTGTCTGTGCAATAGACACAACACTCATGGCGAGCAATGCAAAAAGAGTAAATAACTTTTTCATAATATTGTAAATTTATTTATTTAGAATTCTGTAACTAACACCTGTGCTGGTACGAACAACAAGAACACCATTTGCCTTAAGAGGAATACTCAGTACCTCTCCATCCTTCTGCTGACTCTGTGTACCTATGCGGTGGCCATTCAGAGTATAGACACTTACGTTTTCTCCTACGGGCAAATTGTAGACATTTAGCACACCAGAGATAATCTTGAAGGAAACCTCCGAAATATCCTGTGCCAGGGCTTCTTTTACACCAGTACTCTCTCCATTGCCAAAACGGACACTGCTAACCTCGGCATAATCATAGCTAAGACGTTGACCGTCAGCAGTAGAAATAAGAAGTTCTGCCTCCGTAGTCATAACACATGGTTTACTTGAGAACAGGAAGCCAAGCACCTGTCCATCCTTCAATGTTACTACCACTCCATCTTCTGCCTTACAGTTCATACCTGCTGAAAACAGGAATAAAACCATCAAGCAAATTCTTGCAAATGATCGTAAAACATTTTTCTTCATATCACTCAGCACTATGTCCGTGTCGTGCGCAACCTCAATTGTATTTATAATTATATAGTTATTCAAAAACTACTGAAACAATCTATCCAAAACGCAGTTCTCAAACATTTGTACACACTCAAGGAGCGAGCCGAGAAGCGGCACACAATCACCCTTACCTTCTCCCAAAAGAAAAGATAAAAGAAACAATACGACAAGAACCTGCTCAGTGGCAGTCCATAAATGCAAGGGGGG
>JAZRCG010000024.1:0-47609 GCA_045659645.1 Bacteroidaceae bacterium
AAGACAGCGCGTTAGCTGTCTTTTTTTGTTTGTGTCCGGTTTGTAGTTCAGTTGGTAGAGCACAACCTTGCCACAAAAAGATAAGGGAACAGCATTGCCTGTCAATGCTGGGGTCGCGAGTTCGAGCCTCGTTTTCCGCTCCCGTATTCAAGACTCCACCATTCTTATGATTAAGCTATAAAAGGCCATCTTTAAAAGATGGTCTTTTTTGTACCCACGTTTTTTATTTATTTAGAATGTAATATTGTTAGCGCTTTCCACATTCCAACAGTGTGATATATTATCAAAATTGATATAGATGGTCTGTTATGTATTCTTAGGGTGGCAAGACATCAGTTTCAGAATATTGACTGTTAACATCATAACTCTAATGACCGAATGTGGATTATGATCTCTCGTCTTGCATTAGCATTTAAACTGTAAATAGGAAGTAGTATTCTGTATATTCTTCCTACTTACATTTAAATACAGCCAGAACATGCTATCTTATTTCTACTACCGTTATGCCAGCACCTCCGAAGCGGACATCTTCGTCACGTGCGGATTTTACTTGTGGTACTGTGTTTAGGTATTGGCGTATAAGTTGGCGCAGAATACCGTTGCCTGTACCATGTAGGATTCTTATGCGTGATGCTCCCACAAGTATTGCATCGTCCATATAGTGAGTGATAGTGTCTAATGCCTCGTCTCCTCGCATGCCTCGGATGTCAATCTCTGGATGGAAGTTGAGATGGGTATCACGAATCTTGTCCTGAGTGTCACGGCTAACGAAGGTAGTTACTTGGAACGATTGTTTCTCTTCTTTTTTATCCGGTTTCGCTGGTGTCAATTTCTTGGCATCCATTACACTCCTGACCATGCCAAACTGTACGGTAATCTTCTTTCCGTCGATTTTTTCCACTGTGCCAATAGCTGTGGTACCGATTATTTTTACCGGCATGCCAATAGCCAATCCTGTGGAATCTTGTGTTTTGGCTCCCAGGGCACTGAGTAGGGACCCAAGAGCTGGACGCTGTGCTTCCTGAGCAGACTTTTCTGTTTTTTCGCGGCGTCGTTCTTCTTGTCGTTTCTTGCGTTCCTGAATTTGGCGCATTTTGCGCTCTATCAACTCGTCGTGCTCGCTGCGTGTTGCCTGGTTCAGTTGTTCGCGGAACTCGTTCAGTTCGCTGCGTATCTCGCGTGTGCGTTCCTTCTCTGCCTGAGCCTCGCGAATCTCTCGTATGGTGTTCTCCACCACGGCATTAGAGTTTTGGATTATCTCTTCGGCCTGCTGTCGTGCCCCTTGGATTATTTCCTTGCGCTTGTGCTTCAGTTCCTCTATTTCGCGTTCATACTTTTGGATGGTCTGTTCCATCTGCTTCTCCTGCGAATGTATGGTTTGGCGCTTACCCTCCCAATAGCGCTTGTCGCGAACGATGTCCAAAAGATACTTGTCGGCATTAACGTAATCCTTGCCCACAAGGTTGGTGGCATCTGTGATAACCTCCTCTGAGATACCAATCTTGCGTGCTATCTCTATGGCAAAAGAACTGCCCGGGTTGCCTATCTGCAATTGGAAGAGGGCCTGCATCTGATGCCTGTCGTAGAGCATGGCACCGTTTACTACACCGTCGTGTGCGTCGGCAAAGTGTTTCAGGTTCTGGTAGTGCGTGGTTATCACGGCAAAGGCACCCTTCTGCGTGTATCTCATCAGTATGGCCTCGGCCATGGCACCGCCTATTGTCGGTTCCGTGCCGCCTCCGAATTCGTCTATGAGCAGCAAGGTGGTGGAGTCAGCCATCTTCATCATGTTCTTCATGTTGAGCAAGTGGCTGGAGTAAGTGGACAGGTCGTCCTCTATGCTCTGTTCGTCTCCTATGTCTATGGCCAGTTTATGGAAGATACCCATCTTGCTGCTCTCGCCTACGGGAACTGGCAGGCCGCACTGCAGCATGTACTGTATCAGGCCTACGGTTTTCAGACACACGCTCTTGCCGCCGGCATTTGGTCCGGATATGATGAGTATGTGCTGCTTCCGGTCCAGTTTGATTTCTAAGGGCACAACCTTCTTGCCCTGCTTCTCCAGTGAAAGTTTCAGCAAGGGGTGCTCTGCCATAGTCCAGTCTATGATGGGGTAGGGGGCAACACTTGGATATATGCCTCCTATGTGCTTGGCAAAAGAGACGCGCGCCCTCACGAACTCCAGGTCGGCCAGGAAGGAGAATGCCCTGAGCAGTTCCTTGGTGTTCGGTCGTATGAGCATGGTGATGTGCTTGAGGATCTGTATTATCTCGCGTTTCTCCTCAGCTTCCAGTTCGCGTATGCGGTTGTTGGCCTCAACCACTTCCTGTGGTTCTATAAATACGGTCTTGCCCGTGGCGCTCTCGTCATGCACGATACCGCGCAGGCGCTTTTTCAGCGTGGGACTTACGGGTATTACTAATCGTCCTTCACGGAATGTTGGGGTAACATCCTGTGCCACCAGTCCCTCGTCCTTCACAGTCCTAAGTATGCCGTGCAGGGTACGGTTCACACTGCCTTCGGATGCTCTCAGGTCGTGGCGTATGCGTGCAAGTTCAGGGCTTGCCTCGTCCTTTATCTTGCCGTACTTGTCCAATGTCTTGTCTATGGCACCTGCCACGGCAATGAAGGTGAACACTCCCATGGACAATTGGTTCAGGGCAGGGTAGGTGTATGTCTCGGAATCATCGGCTGTGGCTCTGATGATCTTGAGCCATGAATGCAGTGTGTCCAGCGACTTCTTCAGTCTGCCCAGGTCATCTTCCTCTATGTGTGCGCCCTCCAGACGTATGCGCTGTATGGAAGGACGTAGATCGTAGAATGCCATTTCCGGCAGTTCTACTGTCTCTTCCAGTATGTTCTCAAGTTCCTGGCTTTCCTGCAGTTTCTGGCGTATGCTGCTAACCTCTGTCAGCATTTGCAACTCGCCCACACGCTCCCGGCCAAGTTCGCTTTGGCAGAAGCCGGAGAGCAGGACCTTTATATCGTTGAAACCGATTTTATGTTCGTAGTTGTTTGGGTATATCATAAGTTCTTTTCGGGATACATGTCATTCCACCACGTTGGGTCGTCCTGCAGCCATTTCTGGAACCATGCCATGATGCTGTCGTGCCAACGTATGCGCTTGTGGTGGTCTGCTATATAATGGTTCTCTCCGTCCACCATGATGAAGGCGGTCTCCTTGCCCAGGATCTTCAGGGCGTTGAACATCTGTATGGACTCGCCCATGGGCACGTTGTTGTCCACGGTGCCGTGCATGAACAGGATGGGAGTGTTCACCTTGTGAGCGTTGAACAGAGGTGCATGCTCGGTGTAGAGCTTGGTGTTGTTCCAGGGGTAGGAGTTGGGCGAGGCTGCTGCACTATAGGTGTAGCCCCAGTTACCCTCGCCCCAGTAGCTGGCTATGCTCGAGATGCCGGCATGCGACATGGCGGCGGCAAAGATGTCGGTGCGGGTCTGCAGGTACTGTGTCATGAAACCTCCGTATGACGCACCCATGCAGCCTATCTTCTTGGGGTTTACGAAGGAGTGCTCCTTTATGAACTGCTTGGTGCCGTTTATGATGTCGTCTGCAGTATAGTCGCCCCATGCATTGGAGTGGCGGGCTGCAAATTCCTGACCGAAGCCGATGCATCCGCTGGGTTGCAGAACATATACCACGTAACCCATGGCAGCCCATGCCTGATAGTTGTAGGGACTTTCCAAGACACGTCCCACTGGAGTTACACCACCGTAGTAGTAGACAAGCATGGGGTACTGCTTGGTCTCGTCGAAGTATGGTGGCAGATAGTAGCACCCAGTAATGCTGTCGCCGCGTTCTGTGCGGTATGTCCAATCCAGGCATTTTCCTATGGCAATGCCATCTAGTCGGGTGGTGTTGAGATCGGTCAGTGAGGTGTGTTTGTTCTTCTTCAGGTCCAGGACCCAGCTGTGGTCGGTGGTCTCTCCGCTCAGGCCTGTGTAAACCATCACAGGCTTTTCCTTGGCCAGACTGATGCCTCCCTTAATGTTGGGCTCGTTCAGTTGGAGCATTTCCCACTTGCCGTTTCTATGGCCCTTCTTTTCTGCCATGTCCATGCGGAATACGCTTACGAGGTCCTTATTCTCGCATACGGCATACAGATGGTTGTCGGCAAGCGACCAATGCACACTGCTGATGCTGGGGTCCAGTTTCTTGGTGATAGGCTCTATCTTCTTGGTGTCCAAGTCCATCAGGAACAGTTCGTATTCGTAGTTGTTAGGAATCATGCCCTCGGGACAGACATTGCCTATACCACCGAAAGCCTCCGGAGTTCCAGTGAAGAGCAGTTTCCTGCTGTCGGGCGAGAACTGTGCGCCACGCACAAAACCGTCTCTGTGGAAGAGTGTATCCACCTTGCCGGTTTCCAGATTCATCAGCATGCCCATGGTAAAGTAGTAGGGGCGTTCGTTGGCAACATCGTCGGAAACGCTGATGTACAGCAGTTTGCCATCGTTGCTCATTGTGCCTCCGGTACTGCGCAGACCTGTTGTTATCTGGCGGCGTACGCCGGTCTTTACGTCAATGACGGAGAAGTAGGAACGGTTTCTCCATCCGGGAAGCCTGTCGTTTGGTTCCAGGATCTGGCGTACCTGATTGTGCAGTTCCTTTTTGCCCTCAGTGCTCTGGCGTACAATGATTTTAGTGTCCATGGCAACGAAGGAGAGGCTTTCCTGGCTGGGGTGTGTATAGAGGTGCTCGCTCTGTCCGCTAATCACGTCCCTGTACTCATAGGTGCACTTGTGGTTCTGGTCCACGGTGCGGCTGATGTACTTGCCGCCCTTGGCTGCCCACTGTACGAAGTTGTATGGCTGGTAGCGGTTGCCGGTCTGCAGGTCAACGATGTACTTTGTCCATTCGTTCTTGCCGTCGGCACGTGTGATGTAGGTGTTTTCCAGAACAAAGCGTCCGTCGGCGGAAATGCTTGCCGTAGAGAGGCGCTGGCCGGTCATGTGGTCGTTCAGGGTGTAAGTGCGCTTTTCTACCTCGTTCACCCTGATGCCGGCAAAGTGTGCTGTCCAGAGGGTGTCGGTGCCGGTCACCACCTTGATTTCCACGGTGTCGGCCTTTTCTTCCTTCTGCTGGAGTTTCAGGACGCAGTCATGTCGGCCTGCTATGAGGGCAACCTCGCCGCTTTGCTGCTTTCCGTCCACAAAGAGGGCGTTCTTGCCCTTTGCCTTGATGATGAAACTGACCTTCTGGTACTGGTTGTTGTCGATGGTGAAGCCCAGCTGGTATATTCCCTTCTCCTGTATTACAAATCCGGCAGAGTCGGTGGCATGGAGTTCCTGCACGCCGTCAGATGCCGCCTTTTTCCACATGTTCATGTCCATGGGGATTGCCCAATGGAGTTCGTGCTGGTCGTATGTCTTGTCATTGGCGTCCTTCTCGGTTGTGGTAAGCACGTTTTGCTGGATGAAGGGACCTGCCGCCTTCACCATTTCCACCCGGATGGTGTCTTTCTGCGCAAATGTTGTTGTGCCTATGGCCAGCAACATGGCAATGTTCAAAAGTTTTTTCATTCTCTTATTATGTGTTGTTTATTGTCTTGAAACGTCTTTCACTCCCTTTACGGTCTTCAGTTTCTTTATCAATTGCTGAAGTCGGCTTGTGTCGTCCACCATTACGGTGAGTGTGCCGAAAAAGATGCCGTCGTTGGAGTCTATGCTGATGCTCCTTAGTTGTATCTTTTCCTCCTTGCTGATGATGCTTGTAATGTTGTTCACGATGCCAATGTCGTCATTGCCCACGACCCTCAGTGTGATGGGGTACTGTTGTCCGCCCTTGCCAGCCCACTCCGCCTTGACTATGCGGTAACTGAAGCGGTCCCTGAGCTGCTTGGCGTTGGGGCAGTCCGTACGGTGTATCTTGATGCCGCCTCCGCTGGTTACGAAACCGAACACCTCATCGCCATACACAGGTTGGCAACATTTTGCCATCTGGAAGTCAATGCCTTTCAGGCTGCGGTCTATGATGAGAACGTCCTCCTTGCTCTTGTCAGTGGCGGTTTCGGACGGTTCTGCCAGGACGAACTCCTTGGCGCTGGTATGCTCTGTAACGGTCTTGTTTTCCGAGGGGTTCAGACGGCCGGCATAGTCTTCGAGCACATCGTTGATGTCCAGTTCCTCTGCTGCCAGGGCGGCATAGAAGTCCGTTACCATCTTGAAACCAAAGCCGGTGATGGTATGCATCAGTGTAGGTTCGTCGAAGTCCAGCTTGCGGTTCTTCATCTTGCGTTCCAGTACCTCCTTGGCCATCAGTGCCTGGCGGAACTGCATTTCCTTCAAGCTTTGGCGTATCCTGGCCTTGGTTCTGGTGGAAGTGGCTATGTTCAGCCAGTCCTGCTTGGGAGTCTGGTTGTTGCTGGTCATTATCTCCACCTGGTCGCCACTGTGCAGAACCTGCTTGATGGGCACCTGCTTGCCGGCTATGCGTGCACCGGTGCAGCGGTTGCCCAGACCTGAGTGTATGTGATATGCAAAGTCCAGCACCGTGGAACCGGCCTGCAGCTTGAACAGGTCGCCCTTGGGGGTGAACACGAAGATTCCGTCCTCTTTAGCCTCCTTCACACCCTTGTATCTCCAGTGGGCAGCCAGACCATGCTCGGCGATGTCGTCCATGCGCTCGGTACGTATCTGTACCTCCACCCACTTTTCCTCAGGACCCAGAACGGTGATGTGCAGGGATTCGTATCCGTTGTCCTTGGGCACGGAAAGCCAGTCGCGCATGCGCTTGGGATTGGACTGGTACATGTCCGTGATGATGGAGAACACCTGCCAGCAGTCCTGCTTCTCCTTGTGGCGGGCAGAGTCCAGGATGATGCGTATGGCGAACAGGTCATACACACCGTCCACACCCACATGCTGTTTCTTCATCTTCTGCCAGATGCTGTGTATGCTCTTGGTTCTGCCCTTCATGTGGAACTTCAGGCCTGCCTCGGTAAGTTTCTGTTCTATAGGGGATATGAATCGGGCCACGTATCTGTCTCTGGATGCCTTTGTCTCGTTTAGTTTTTCCTTTATGTGGTAGTAGGCGTCATGCTCCAGATACTTCAGCGAGAGGTCTTCCAGTTCTGACTTCAGTTTGTACAGGCCCAACTGATGTGCTATCTGTGCCCAAAGGACACCGGCCTCGCGGCTTTCCTTTTGTTTCAGTTCGCCATTCTCCACATCCTTTATGTTGCGCATCAGTGCCACATGGAAGGCAATGAACATCATCACTACCTTCATGTCGGCTACTTCAGACATGATGAGGGCGCGCAGGTTTTCGTTCTCCACGCTTGCTGACTTCTCCTTCAGCATCTCTACTTTCCGTACAGCGGTGACGAAACTGCTGCCTTCATCAGAAAGCAGTTGGTAGATGTCCTCCGTTTCTCCGGTTTCTTCCTTCAGGATTTCCGATGTCTGCTGGGCTATTTGGATAGGGTCCAGGCCAAAGACTTCACATAATTGCAACATAGGCTACTTAATTTCAGCATACAAAAGTATAAAAAAAAAGGGAAAAGACATCCGTATATTATAAATAATGTGTATATTTGCGAGGAAAACCATTAAACGCAATACTATGTTGACAGAACAGGAATTACAGCAAATCGCCCAGAAGGGCATCAGTGAAGAACAGCTTCAGGCACAGTTGAAGAGTTTTGAAAAGGGCTTCCCTTTCCTTCGTCTTCAGGCAGCGGCAAGTACAAGCAATGGCATTATCGCCCCCACAGCCGAGGAACAGGAGACATACGTAAACACCTGGAACCGCTACAAGCAGGAAGGACATCACATTACCAAGTTCGTGCCTGCTTCCGGTGCCGCCAGCCGTATGTTCAAGGCCGTGTTCGAGTTTGTGGACGCTGACTACGACGAACCTACCACCGACTTCGAGAAGAAATTCTTCCAGGATATAGAGAAGTTTGCCTTCTACCAGGCCCTGGATGATGCCTGCAACGTGCTGGAAGGCAAGGGCATAAAGGCTCTGATGGAAGAGGGCAACTATAAGGCGGTAGCAGCCGCTATGCTGGATGCCGATGGATTGAACTACGGTCAGTTGCCCAAGGGCCTGCTTCAGTTTCACTCCTACGACGATTGTGCACGCACCCCACTGGAGGAGCATCTTGTGGAGGCTGCCCTCTATGCAAGCAGTCAGGGCGAGGCAGACGTGCACTTTACCGTAAGCACAGAGCATCGCGAACTGTTTGAGGCTCTGGTACAGGAAAAGGTTGCTGACTATGAAAAGCAGTATGGTGTGCATTTCCACGTAAGTTTCAGCGAGCAGAAACCCAGCACCGACACCGTTGCCGCCAATATGGACAATACTCCTTTCCGCAACGACGATGGTACATTGCTGTTCCGTCCCGGTGGCCATGGCGCTCTCATCCAGAACCTCAACGACCTGGAGAGCGACATCGTTTTCGTGAAGAACATAGACAACGTTGTGCCCGACCGACTGAAGGACGACACAACACTCTGGAAGCAGGTTTTGGCCGGTATCCTCATCGATGCACAGATCCAGACCTTCGCCTACCTGAGACTCCTGGATAGCGGTGACTACAATCATGACGACATAGAGAACATGATCCGCTTCTTGCGTCACACCCTGTGCACCGACCGCGCCGACATCAAGGAAATGGAGGATGCCGAACTGGTATGCTATCTGCGCGAGAAACTGAATCGCCCTATCCGTGTCTGCGGTGTGGTGAAGAACGTTGGCGAGCCCGGCGGTGGCCCCTTCCTGGCATACAACCCCGACGGAAGCGTTTCCATGCAGATTCTGGAAAGCAGTCAGATAGACACTAACAACCCCGAGTACATGCGCATGTTCACCGAGGGTACACACTTCAATCCCGTGGACCTCGTATGCGGTATCCGCGACTACAAAGGCAACAAGTTTGACCTGCCCAAGTATGTGGACCCTGCAACAGGTTTCATTTCCTTCAAGAGCAAGTCAGGTCGCGAACTCAAGGCCCTTGAGCTTCCTGGTCTCTGGAACGGTGCCATGAGCAACTGGAACACCCTGATGGTAGAGGTGCCCCTGTCCACCTTCAACCCTGTGAAGACCGTAAACGACCTGTTGCGCGAGCAGCACCAGTAATGAGCGAAAAATGATTAGCCAGCAGGACCCCGTGCCATCTGTAATATCCCTCTTCGCACGGCTCTTCTGATGTCTAATTACCGAGGGAGGGTTTTTCAGGCATCCGCTGATTGGCGGATGCCTTTTATTATCTGTACCGAGGACCATTCTTGTTGTTCTATCTGAATATGGATGGGAAAAAAGATGACATTGCCCAGTCTGCTTGTCCTCTGTGCCATGTCCTTGAAACCTTTCTTTAACTGAAATGAAAATGGAGAGAACTGAAGCCTATGCCAGTTCTCTCCATTTCTGATTAGTATCTTTTATTTCTGAAGTTTCGTAAGAAAAAGAAGAATTACTTTATGATATCCAACTCGATAAATACTTTCTTAAGTTTCTCTACGGCACGGTCAACCTGTTCCTTGGTGTGGTTGGCCATCAGAGCAAAGCGTACCAATGTGTCTGTGGGGGCACATGCAGGAGGAATAACGGGGTTGATAAATACACCTTCTTCAAAAGCACGGGCGGTTACGATGAATGTCTTTTCAAGGTCGCGAACGTACAAGGGGATGATGGGGCTTTCGGTGTCGCCAATTTCAAACCCCTCTTCCTTGAAACGCTTCAATGCATAGCGTGTAACATCCCACAAAGCCTCCAAGCGCTCGGGTTCTTCCTGCATGATGTGCAGAGCCTTGCGTGCAGCTGCAGTAGCAGCAGGTGTACAACTGGCACTGAAGATGTATGTGCGTGCAGTATGGCGCAGGTAGTTGATGATGGTCTTGTCTGCAGCAATGAAACCACCGATGCTTGCCAAACTCTTGGAGAAGGTACCCATGATGAGGTCTACTTCGTGAGTCAGTCCGAAATGGTCGCAGACACCACGTCCGTTGCGTCCAAACACGCCGATGCCGTGAGCCTCGTCTACCATGATAGCAGCATTGTACTTGTGCTTCAACTCAACAATTTCGGGGAGTTTGCAGAGATCGCCTTCCATAGAGAATACGCCGTCTACAACAATCAGTTTGATGCTGTCAGGGTTGCAACGCTTGAGCACTCGCTCGAGATCAGCCATATCGTTATGCTTGTAGCGCAACTGGTTGGCAAAACTCAAACGTCTGCCATCTACGATTGAGGCGTGGTCGCGGTCGTCGCAAATAATGTAGTCGTCCTTGCCCAACAATTGGGGGATGACACCGCTGTTTACGGTGAAACCTGTGGCAAACACCAAGGCATCGTCCATTCCAATGAATTCTGCCAGTTCTTTCTCAAGTTCAACATGAATGTCCAATGTTCCGTTAAGGAATCGGCTTCCTGCGCATCCGCTGCCATATTGGCGCATTGCTTCTACTCCGGCTTCAATTACGCGGTCATCTCCAGTAAGACCGGTGTATGCATTGCTACCGAACATAAGTACGTTATGACCACCCATGGAGACTTCTGTTCCTTGCTTTCCTTCTATTTCGCGAAAATAAGGATAAATGCCTTTTGCCTTAATCTCATCGGGCAAGGTGTACTTGGCCAGTTTGTCTTGTAACAATCCCATATCTATAAAATATATAATGTTGTTTCTTTTTCTTATTAAGTGGAGTATATGAAACTACCGTCTGCAAAGTTACATAAATTATTTTAAATAGATAATTATTTTTGCATGAAATCTCATGTTATGTGCAATATATCACTATATTGCTCTTTCTGAAGAGTGAAATACACCCTAAATTGATTACCTTTGTTACATAATTGTAAATTATATGTCTGTAAAAACTATATGGTTTATCGTTAACCCCATTTCCGGTACTCAGGATAAAGGGAGGATAGTAGCCAAGATACCCGAATATTTCCCTGATGACCGCTTTTCTGTGGAGATTAAATACACGCAGCATAGAGGTCATGCTGCCGAGATAGCACATGAGGCTGTCTTGCAGAAGATAGATATTGTTGTTGCTGTTGGCGGAGATGGTACTGTCAACGAGACAGCGCGGGCGTTGATACACTCTGACGTTGCTCTTGGCATAGTGCCGTGTGGCAGTGGTAACGGACTGGCCCGTCACCTGTATCTGCCGATGAATCCAGACGGAGCATTGCAAATTATTTCCGAGTGTAATATTCATTCTCTGGATTATGGAATTATCAACGATACTCCATTTTTCTGTACGGCGGGAGTGGGCTTTGATGCTTTCCTTTCCCATGCTTTCAACAAATCCGGCAAGCGTGGCTTGCTTTCTTACATAGAACATGCTTTACGAGATGGCCTTTCCTACGAACCTGAAACATATGAGTTGGAAATCATCGGTGCCGAGTCCGGCGTTAGTACATACAAGGCATTTCTTATAACGTGTGCCAATGCATCGCAGTATGGTAACGATTTCTACATTGCACCCCATGCTTCCATGTCGGATGGATTGTTGGATGTGACCATAATGGAACCGTTTACGATATTTGAGGCACCACAGATAGCCTATCAGTTGGTAAATAGGACAATAACCCAGAACTCCCATATTAAGACATTCCGTTGCAAAGACTTGGTGATACGCAGGGCATCGGCAGGACCTATCCATGTGGACGGTGATCCCAAGGAAACATCTGCAGAAGTCAGAGTGTCACTTGTACATAAGGATATCCGTATGGTAGTGAATGTCAACAAGCAACCCTGGCAGCCGCCTTTGCTGAAGATATTTGCTGACTTTTATGCAGGCATGAGTATGCCGTTCCGTGAAACTCCCAAGAAGATAAGCCGTATAAATGAGGAGTTGCTTGGCAAACTTCGCCGTTGAGTAAAATACTGTTCTTTAATGACTGTTAATACTGACCTTAAATGATACTGTATCCCAATTGCAAGATTAACCTTGGACTGAACATTGTTAGAAAGCGTGGTGATGGTTACCATGATATAGAAACAGTGTTTTTGCCTATACCGTTATGTGATTGCCTGGAGATAAATCCTTCGCATGAAGATTCGTTTACAATAGATGGCCGTCAGTTGGATTGTTCCGTTCAGGACAATCTGGTTGTACGTGTGCTGAACATGCTTCGTGCCGAGGATTTTGAAATTCCACCCGTTGCCATCCGTCTGACCAAGAACATTCCTTCCGGAGCAGGATTAGGCGGAGGAAGTACGGATGCTGCGTTTATGATAAAGGGCCTGAACGAGATGTTCGATTTGCAGCTAACAGAGCAACAAATGGCTGCCAGGGTGGGGCGCCTTGGTGCAGATTGCCCTGTATTTATAGCCAACATACCGGTATATGCAGAAGGTAAGGGCGATGAATTTACTTCACTTCAGACACCTCTCTTGCAGAAACAATACTTTGCCTTGCCTCCGGTGGGGAGTGTGTTGCCTCCGTCCATATCTTTGTCCATCCCGGCTTCTTTGGACGGTTATTGGTTAGTGCTTGTTAAACCCAATGATTTCATATCTACAAGGGAGGCGTATGCCGCAGTTACACCTGCACCTTCTAAGGTTTCGTTGAATGAAATACTGTCCCAAGGGGTAAGGAAATGGCGTGGTCAAATGGTGAACGATTTTGAGGCAAGTGTATTTCCCTCGCATCCCGTAATTCAGGGTATCTGCGAACAGATGTACATGCTTGGCGCTTCTTATTCAGCCATGAGTGGGAGCGGAAGCACTGTGTACGGACTTTTCCGCAGGCAACCTATGCTTGGCGACGTGTTTGCCGACTATTTCCAATGGCAATGCCGACTATAATATCTTACAATCGAGCACAAATAGGCAGATACCATGATGAAGAGAGAACAAAAGTGGAAAATCCTGGAAAGTACCTACATATCCCGCAGGCCATGGCTCACAGCACGTTGCGATAGAGTACAATTGCCGGACGGACGTGTGAATCCTGAGTATTGGGTATTGGAATTTCCAGATTGGGTTAACGTCATAGCTCTTACCAAACAAGGAGATATGGTGATGGTGAAACAGTACCGTCATGCCCTTGGGGTTACTGAATATGAACTATGTGCCGGAGTTATGGAGGAAGGAGAAACACCTCTGGAAAGTGCTCGTAGAGAATTGTTGGAAGAGACAGGCTTCGGAGGTGGAGAATGGAGCCTGTTTATGACCACATGTGCAAATCCGTCCAATCATACCAATCTGGTTTACACATTCCTTGCCGTAGGTGTAGAACCCATATCCGACCAACACTTGGATGAGACTGAAGAACTGACATGCCATGTCCTTACTCGCCAGCAGGTGTATGATATGCTTCAGCAAGGAGAGATTCTGCAGGCTCTTATGGCAGCACCACTTTGGAAATTCTTTCATGACGAGAAGGGTTTTATGCGTGAAGCTGGTATGGAGAATGTTTCAATTACGGACATGCCTTGAATGCCCGTGGATTTTCTTCTCGCCCGCTTACCCTCATTTTTGGTCCTCCCGAGGACCGAGGCGAGAGTTCCTGGTTCTTTCGCCCTTGTCCTCCCGAGGACCGACCTTTGCCCTCGAGAGGCCTCTTTGAGTAGGTTCAAGTGTGTACAGATATGATATGTAGGAACCGTTCCATTGTGGCAGAACAGTTTCTGCTTTGCTGACAGGCTATATCCTAAAAAACAGTATCAGCGAGGCTGTTCATGGCACAACCTCGCTGATACTATATACGTTGTATATCAGTTATTCCTTTTGCCGGATTACAATTCTGCACCGCCACCAAGAGCCAGATATAGCTCTATTGTGGCATTAATGACGTCCATGCGATTGGTAATTTGGGTCATCTGAGCCTGAAGCAGGTTGTTGTGGGCTGTAATAACGTTCAGGTAGTTGGCACTGCTGCCGGCAAAAAGTTTGCGTGTAGCCTCGTATGCCGTTTCCAAAGCCTTCACCTGATTGTCTATGAAGACACGCTCCTCTTCGGCAGAATGTATAAGCTTCATAGCCAGGTTAACCTCATTGCCAGCAGTAATGATGGCGTTGGTGAAGTTGTTTGCCTCGATTTCCATCTGCGCCTTGCTGATTTTCAGAGTGGCGATCAGTTTGCCATTCATAAAGATAGGCTGTGCCAAACCTGCCAGAGCCTGTCCGATGAAGGCACCTGGATTTATGTTGGCTTGATTGCCGTTTGTAAAGGTTCCTGTAGCACTTAGTGTGAGTGAAGGATAGAAGGCAGACTTAGCCTGATTTACGTCATAGAAAGCAGAAGCCAATGCCATTTCTGCCATGCGAACGTCGGGGCGTCGTGACAATATGCTGATGGGGGCGCCAGTGGTGACGATTGCAGGTGAAATGAAACTTGCCAGAGAACTGCGCTTTATATTCTGTGCGGGTTCGTTCAGAAGGGTAGAAAGCTGGTTTTCAAGAATCAGAATATTGTCCTCAATGGTGTCTATGCTCTGGCAGATGCTCCAATAGGTGGCTTCAATACTTGATACAGCTGCAATATTTGCCTGACCTGCATCCATCAGCATTTTTTGCATTCTAAGATATTCTGCCCAATTGGCTCTGGTTTGCTTGAGAAGGAACAATTGTTCGTCCAACTGAAGCAGAGTGTAGTACAGGATAGCGGTATTTGATACCAATGAAGCTTGCACGGCCTGTTTGGCAGCACGAGCTTGCTCAAGGTTCATTTCGGCTCCTTTTTGTGCATTGCGAAGTTGCAACAGATTTACCTGTTGCCATCCTACTGTCAGGTTGATGGCATAAGGCTTGGTACTGGGAGTGCCTGTGTAGTGGGCACGTTCGTATGGATCCCACATCTTGCTGATGCTGCCATTGCCAGAGAGGCTTATGCTAGGAACGTAAGCCCATTTGGCTGCCTTTAGGGCATAGTTGACCTGCTGCACAGTCAGGTCAGCATTCTTGATGTTGGTGTTCTGTGTCAGTACGCGTTCTATGAGTTCCTGAAGGGTTGGATCGGTGAAGAGTTCGCGCCACTTCAAGTCGCCCAGGCCCAAAGAGTCGCCGCTCAGAGCATCACCATACAGTGTCTCCATATCCACAGGTTGAGTTACCTTCTCGCGGTTGTAGCTCTTCAGTACCCCGCAGCCAGTCAACGACAGGGCTGCAAGGCAAAGGATTATGATGTTTTTCTTCATCTTTTGAATATTCTTTATTTATATTAGAGGGTAGTGCGATTAGTACTTCTCCTTATGCTTTTGCTCACGAACTTCACGTTCATGGCGGATACGCTCACGCTCCATCAGAACCTGTGCATCAGGCTCTTCTGTCAAAGCAGGACGGATTTTCTCCTGAACCCACTCAAAGAAGATGAACAAGACAGGCACAGTAAGCAGGATAGCCAAGGTGCCCACAAACATACCGCCGATTACAGCTATACCGATGGTGCGGTTACCATTTGCACCGGCACCTGTCATGATAACCAGGGGTATCATACCGATAATCATAGTGGCAACAGTCATGATGATGGGGCGAAGACGTGCCTCTGCTGCGGCATATGCAGCCTCTACGATGCCCAATCCCTTGCGACGACGCTCCAAGGCATATTCGGTAATCAGGATTGCAGTCTTTGCCAGCAGACCAATGAGCATCACAACGGCAGTTTGCATGTAGATGTTGTTCTCAATCTTGCCAAGGAAGATAAAAGGCAGAGTCGCATAGCACTGGTTCCACAGCCATGCAAAGCCAAAAGCACCCATCAAACCGGCTGGAACAGAGAGCATAACTGCCCAAGGAATGAGGAAACTTTCGTAGAGCATGCTCAGAATAAGGAAGATGAGCACACAGCACACAGCATAGATAAGGTATGAAGCCATGCTTCCCATCTGCTCGTGTTCCTCGCGACTCATGCCGCCGTATTCGTATGAATAACCGGCAGGGAACACTTTGCTGAACTCTTCTTCGATAGCCTTCATCACGTCTGTACTTGCATAACCGGCATTAGGTGCGAGGTTACACATGATTGAGCTAAAGAGATTGAAACGAGTGTCAATCTCAGGACCAAGTACTGGTGTGAGCTTGATGAATTGTGCCAAAGGTGCCATCTGGCCACCCACACGGACAAACATGTTGCTAAGGTCCTCGGGTGTGAGACGTGCTTTTTCATGAGCAGCCAACATAACACGGTACACTTTGCCAAACTGGTTCATGTTGCTCACGTATGCACCACCACAGTAGCTGCCCAATGCGCTAAGGACATCTGCAGGGGATAGGCCAGCACGCTTACACTGTGCAGCGTCAATCTCCACTTGTATTTGTGGGAAATTACGGGCATAGGATGTCATGGCGCGTGCAACCTCGGGACGCTTGCCCATGGCCTGAAGGAACTTCTCGGTGTACTCCAGGAACACCTGTTTGTCACCACCCATCTTGTCCTGAAGGTTCAACTCAATAGAGCCTGTACCATAACCGGGAATCATACCAGGCTCAAAAGCAAAGCATTGAGCCTCGGGAATCTCGGTCATAAGTCGAAGATTCAACTTGACGTTAGCCACCATTGTGCTGGTTGACAAGAAATTGTCAATTGGATGAAGCGCACCATAGTTACGATCGCTCCAGTGCTTCAGACGTACGATAGCCATACCGTATGAAACACCCTGACCTGCCATGAAACTGAAACCATTGACACGAATATAGTCCTTGACTTCTGGAGTCTCCTGCATGATTTTCTCAATCTTATCCATAGTCTTGGAGGCAGTTCCAAGGTTAGTTCCAGGAGGTGTACTCATTACAAGCATAACAGTCCCCTGGTCCTCGGCAGGAACAAGACCCACTGAAAGATTGGAAGCAAAGAATGCCATGCCGGCAAATGCCACGATGATGCTGGTGGGTGCTATCCAACGGTTCTTGGCACGTATGAGGGATGCCAGAATGTTGCTATATTTTGTAAGCATGGCGTTGTATGAAGCCTCGTATGCCTTACGTGTGTAATAGTTGACAGAACCAAGGAATCCCTTGCGTCGTTCGCCAGAGGCTGGCTTCATCATCATAGCACAGAGGGCAGGGCAAAGTGTGAGTGCACATATGCAACTCAAACCGACAGATGTTGCCAAGGTAACACCGAACTGTGTATAGAATATGCCAGATGTGCCGGGCATGAAGCTAACAGGGATAAATACAGCCATGAACACGAAAGTACATGAGATAACAGCCATGGTTACATCGCTCATAGCATCGCGTGTTGCTTCATACGGACTCTTGTAGCCTGCGTCGAACTTTGCTTGCACAGCCTCCACCACCACGATGGCATCGTCCACCACAGTACCGATGGCCAACACTAACGCAAAGAGAGTGAGCAGGTTCAGCGAGAAACCGGCTACAGCAAGACAGGCAAAGGTTCCCACCAATGAAACGATGATGGAAATAGCAGGAATGAATGTGGCGCGGAAGTCCTGAAGGAAGAAATACACCACCAAGATTACCAGGATGATGGCAATGATAAGGGTTTCTTCCACATTATAAATAGATGCATTAAGGAAATCGTTAGATGACATAACGTTGACGAACTCCAAACCGGCAGGCATGTTCTTGCTGAGTTCTGCCAATTTTGCATCAACGGCATCGTTTGCCTCCTTAGAGTTTGTGCCGGGCATCTGGTTCACCATAAAGGTTGTAGCAGGATAACCATTACATTTACCGTAGAAAGCATAACTGTTAGAACCAAGTTCAACGTCTGCGACGTCTCCAAGGCGGAGAACGCTGCCATCGGGAAGCGCCTTTAGAACTATGTTCTTAAAATCCTCGATTTTATGCAGACGTCCGGTGTATTTCAATGTATATTGATAAACGTTCTCAATACCATTGCCACGATTTGCTGTCATTGGTTTTTCGCCCAACTGACCAGCAGGCGATTCCAGGTTCTGCTCGGCCAAAGCATAGGTGATGTCTGTTGGAACAAGCATATGCTGAGCCATCAATTCGGGTTTCAGCCATATGCGTAATGAATACTGGCCACCCATCACCTGCACATCGCCCACACCCTTGATACGTTTAACCTCGGGAATTACGTAGATGTCCAAATAGTTGGACAGGAAGTCCTGATCGTATTCTCCGTTGGTACATGTTAGGGCGGTAGCCTGCAGGAACGAGGTTTGGCGTTTCTGTGTTGTTACGCCAATCTTAGTTACTTCTTGTGGTAATAGTCCTTGTGCTTTTGATACACGATTCTGCACGTTTACGGCAGCCATATCTGGGTCGGTGCCTTGTTTGAAGTAAACGGTAATAGACGCAGAGCCTGCATTGGTAGAGGTGGAGGTCATGTACATCATGTTTTCCACACCATTGATACTCTCCTCCAAGGGCTGGATTACAGCCTTGGTAACGGCATCAGCGTTAGCACCGGTATAGTACGCACTTACGGAAATGGTAGGGGGGGCGATATCAGGGAACTGCTCCATGGGCAGAGTGAAAAAGCTGATGGCACCCACTATAAGAATCATGATGGCAATGGACATGGCCATCACGGGTCTTTTAATGAATATGTTTCCTTTCATGTTCTTGTCGTAGTTTTTAATGTTCTGTTTCTCAATCGTATCAGTGTCGATTGTCAACTACTTAACCTTTTGGCCTTCCTTGACCATGCCAGCACCTTCAGCAACGATTTCTTCGCCACCTTCAAGGCCTGATGTTACAATGAACAGGTCACCAGCCTTCTGCTCGTTTACCGTAACTGCCTTGCCATGTGCGATGCTATCCTTGCCAACGAGGAACACGCGGAAACGATCCTGGGTTTGCACTGCGGCTGTGGCTGGAACAACCAGGGCTTGATTGTATGTGGTTGGTATGATGACATTGCCTGTGCTGCCACTGTGCAGAATGCCATTCTCGTTGTTAAATACGGCACGGAGCTGCACGCTGCCGGTGTTTGTATTTACAACTCCGCTCACGCTCTCAACACGGCCGGTATTTTCGTATGTTGAACCATCCACGAGGGTCAGTGTTACAGGGGGCATGTTCTTGATTGCTTCGTTGATGGAACCATTCTTGCGTACCATGCCCAGAAGGTCACGCTCGGATATGCTGAAGTAAACCCACATCTGGCTGTTGTCGCTCACTGTTGTGAGGGGTTGAGGCATCTGTGCGCTTACAAGTGCTCCCTGGCGATAGGGCAGGGTGCCAACAATGCCATTTGACGGAGCTTTAACAACTGTGTAGGAAAGGCTGTTGCGGGCATTGGTGAGTTGTGCTTGTGCTTGTGCAACTTGAGCCTTTGCAGTGAGCAGTGTGTTGTAGGTGGCGTGGAGGTCGAAGTCAGAAATCACCTTCTCGGCAAACAACTTCTTCTTGCTCTCATAGTTCATTGCGGCAGTTGCTTCGTTTGCCTGTGCTGCCTTGAGGGAGGCCTCGGCTGTGTTGAGGGCAGCCTGGTATGGAACCTGGTCAATTATGAATAGGGTTTGGCCTTCGCGTACGGTTTGACCCTCTGTGACGCAAATCTGTTTTAGTGTACCACCCACTTGAGGATAAATATCTACATCCTGACGACCTCGTATAGTTGCGCTATACTTGGTGTCAATTGTCACATCCTGACGGCCTACCTTCATTGTCTTGAAGGTGGCGGTGGGCAATTGCTGCTGCTTTTTACCTCCACAGGATACCAACATGGCCGATGCTGCTATAGCTACGGCAAAAACAATCTTTCCGTTTACTTTCATTGTTTCTTTGTTTGTTAGTGTTTGATATGTTTGTTCTTTTAATCTCCTTTGATATGAGTAGTCAGAAATCGCTGTATTCGTTCGCTCATTCTGTGACGGATACACTTAACCGCGTGCAAAGTTACATTATTTTATTGGAACATAAAAAGATTTGGGCAAAAGAGAACACCCTTTTGCCCAAATTGAAACATCAGTTAATATTCATTAACTTTAGATGAGGTCTGTTGGTTGTGGAAGTTATCTTATTTCGATTTCTTCCTTGACGTCTATTTCCTGTCCTGTTGTGTCGTAGAACTCGTATTGCAACATGCCCAGTTTTTGGCTGGGTATAATCTTGACTCCCAATCCGTAGCGCCATTGCCATTTCATCTTGAGGCTGCAGAAACCTTGGCAGATGTATGCGTAAACGTATGGATGAACGTGCAGCGTGAAAGCCTTGATTCCTAACCTGTTCTGCATCATCTGTATTTTGCCTTCCAGAACCTTTGTAAACAGTAGGCTGCTTTTTATGCTGCCTGTTCCATGGCAGGTTGGGCATACTTCTTCTACCTTGACGTCCATGACGGGGCGTACGCGCTGACGTGTTATCTGCATCAAGCCGAATTTGCTCAGGGGCAGTATGTTGTGCTTGGCGCGGTCCTTTTTCATGTTCTCCACCATACGTTCGTACAGGGTCTGGCGTGAGTCGGCATTTTTCATGTCAATGAAGTCCACGATGATTATGCCTCCCATGTCTCTAAGGCGCAGCTGGCGGGCAATTTCGTCGGCTGCGCCAAGGTTTACTTCCAGAGCGTTTACTTCCTGAGTGTCGTCTTTTTTTGTTCTGTTGCCGCTGTTTACGTCTATAACGTGCAGTGCTTCAGTATGTTCAATGATGAGGTATGCGCCTCCCTTGTATGTAACGGTGGTGCCGAATCCAGACTTAATCTGTCTGGTGATGTCAAAGTTGTCAAAAATGGGCAGGTTCCCCCTGTACATCTTTACGCAATCTGAGCGTTCTGGTGCTATGAGGCTGACGTAGTCGCGTACTTCCTGATACACGTCTTCGCGGTTTACGTATATGCCTTCGTATGAGGGGTTGAAAAGGTCCCTGAGCATGCCTACGGCGCGACTGCTTTCCTCGTAGACCAGGGTAGGCATTTCCTTGGCCTTCTGTGTGCGTATGAGCGTGTCGTTCCAGCGTTGTGCTAGGATTTTCATCTCGTTATCCAGTGCGCTGGCTTTCTTTCCTTCGGCAACGGTTCGCACGATGACACCGCAGTTGTCTGGTTTAATGCTTTCAATGACTTGCTTTAGGCGTGCACGTTCTTTCGGATCCTTTATTTTGGAGGATACGTTCACTTTGTTCTGGAACGGCATAAGCACCAGCAATCGTCCGGCATAGGACAGTTCGCAGGTGAGGCGTGGGCCTTTGGTGGAAATGGGTTCCTTTACAATTTGTACCAGTATTTCCTGGCCTTGTTGCAGGGTGTGCTGTATGGCTCCCTCCTTGGGGCAATCTGGCAATATCTGCGCCTTGTCGTGGGGCGGGAGATTCTTTTTGTCGCTGAGTACTCGTTTCAAGTACTTGGCATACGAGTTGAATTGTGGACCGAGGTCCAGGTAGTGCAGGAATGCATCTTTTTCATAACCAACGTTTACGAAGCATGAGTTAAGTCCTGGCATCAGTTTCTTCACCTTTGCCAGATATACATTGCCCACCTGGAAGCTCGCCTCTTGGCTCTCTTCCTGGTATTCCATCAGTCGCTTGTCCTCGGTCAGAGCGATTGATATTTTCTTGGGTTGTACATCAATGAATAGTTCGCTGGTCATAGTCTTTAATGTATGAAAAATCCGGTGCCAGCACCTTATATATATTATATAATGGCCACTCGGCTACCGGATATGTTCCTTTGCGTATGTCAACGCAATCAGACGGCAAGCGATGCTTACTTGCTCTTATGTCTGTTCTTGCGCAGTCTCTTTTTACGCTTGTGAGTAGCCATCTTGTGGCGCTTGTGCTTTTTTCCGTTAGGCATAATAGTTAGAGATATTTATTGTTAATATAGAATTTCGGTGTGCAAAGTTAAGGAAATTTATTGGAAACCGAAAACCTTTTGCATTTTTTTTGTGAAAATAGTGCTATTTGTCCTCGTATGCTTATGGGGACACTGCAACCATTGGCATGATGAGGCATAATTGCTGTTTTTAGGGCGTCCCGAGGACCGAGCCTTGACGTCCCGAGGACCGAGGCGAAAGTACCTGGAACTCTCGGGACGGTCCTCGGGAGGGCCAAATCAGGGGTGTGCGGGTGCATGTTATTTGAGCATTTGATTACAAGTCAGCGTAAAGGTTAGTCCTACTTTTTATCACGTAGACGTCATTGCTTGTTAATAAACGTTAATACTTGGGTATCATGATGACAATGATACCTAAAAAAGAGTATCTTTGTGTGGTAAATGTAAAGTCTACATGGCAAAACAGACGGATTTGGATTGTAGCGGATGCAAGATTTCTATGTTTTGCAGCCGTAAGGACAAGCAGGAGGGTCAGGCTTGCGAGACAGACCTTCGTGCCGTAGTGGTGGCATTTGTCATACCCTTGTTGGGTATTGTGCTCTTGTTGGCTGTTGCGCATGGCCGGGTAGGGGATGGATGGGCATCCTTGGGCATATTGCTGTTCTTGGCTTTGTATTTTCTTGTTATCAGGTGGTTGAAACTGGATTTCAGTAGAAATAAGAAATAGAATAATTAAATAATACAAGTAAGTTATGAACCTAATTCTTGTTGCGGTAATCGTGCTTGGTGTGGTGGGACTCGTATCAGCCTTGGTACTGTTTCTTGCCTCCAAGAAGTTTGCCGTATGGGAAGACCCTCGCATCAAGCAGGTGTCTGATGTCCTCCCTCAAGCCAATTGTGGCGGTTGCGGCTATCCTGGTTGTTCTGGATTTGCCTCGGCATGCGTCAAGGCTGCTGAGGGCGGAAGTCTGAGTGATTTGAACTGTGCTCCCGGCGGTCAGGCCGTTATGGAGCAGGTGGCAGGTATTCTGGGCCTGAAGGCCTCTGCTGCTGCTCCCAAGGTGGCGGTGGTTCGTTGCCAGGGCACATGTGATGTCCGTCCTCACGGAGTTGAGTTTGATGGTGTGCATTCGTGCAAAATCCAGAATATGACGGGTATGGGCGAAACTCAGTGCCTGTATGGATGTCTGGGCGAGGGCGATTGTGCTGCGGCATGTCTCTTCGGGGCTATTACCGTGAATCCTGCCACCCGCATTGCCGAGGTGGACGAGAGCAAGTGTACCGGTTGTGGCGCTTGTGCCAAGAGTTGTCCCCGTGGTATTATTGAACTGGTTCCGCAAGGTCCCAAGAACCGCAAGGTAGTGGTGCTTTGCAACAACAAGGACAAGGGTGCCCTTGCCACCAAGGAGTGTAAGGTCAGTTGCATAGGTTGCGGCAAGTGTGTGAAGGTATGCGACAAGTTCGAGGCCATCACTTTGGGCACCAACCTTGCCCACATCGATCCCGACAAGTGCAAGATGTGCCGCAAATGCGAGGAGGCATGTCCACGTGGTGCCATCAAGGCGTTCAACTTCCCTCCACGTAAGCCCAAGGCAGAGGCCGCTCCTGTTGCGTCGGCAGCCTCCCCCAAGGTAGAGGAAACCGTAGCAAAGGCATCGGCATCACCGATTGTTGAAAAGAAAGTGGAAACCCAAAAAGAAAGCGAGACTGCAGTATGAAGACATTTAGAATAGGCGGTGTACATCCCGCCGAGAACAAACTCAGTGCTGGCAGTCCTATCCGCGAGGCTGCTCTGCCCAAGCAGGCCATTTTCAGCATGTTCCAGCACATAGGCGCTCCTGCCAAACCAGTCGTGAAGAAAGGCGATGTGGTGAAGGTGGGTACTCTGCTAGGCGAGGCTGGAGGTTTTGTCAGCGCACCTATCTACTCCAGCGTGAGCGGTAAGGTCAGCAAGGTGGACGTTGCTCTGGATGCCAGTGATACACGTCGAATGGCAGTGTATGTTGATGTGGAAGGAGATGAGTGGGAGGAGTCTATAGATCGTACTCCCGACCTTGTTCGCATGGAGGACCGCCCCGACCTGGACGCACAGGCTATCATAGAGAAGATAAAGCAAGCCGGCATTGTGGGTATGGGTGGTGCTACCTTCCCCTGCCATGTCAAGTTGTGTCCTCCTCCAGGTCAAAAGGCCGAGTGCGTCATTATCAATGCCGTGGAGTGCGAACCATATCTGACCTCCGACCATAGCCTGATGCTTGAAAAAACTGACGAGATACTGGTCGGTGTAAGTCTGATAATGAAGGCAGTAAACGTAAACCGGGCCTACATCGGTATAGAGAACAATAAGCCCGACGCTATCCGTTTGATGCAGGAGAAGGCCAAGGCATATCCCCAGATAGAGATTGTCCCCTTGAAGGTACAATATCCTCAGGGTGGTGAAAAGCAGTTGATAGATGCTATCATCGGTCGTCAAGTTCCGGCACCTCCTGCCATCCCCATCAGCGTAGGTGCGGTGGTGCAGAATGTTGGTACTGCCTTTGCCATCTACGAGGCAGTGATGAAGAACAAGCCCCTCATTTCCCGCATCATCACCGTCACGGGCAAAAGTGTAAAGACCCCTTCCAATCTTCTGGCACGTTTGGGCACACCGTTCTCCCAACTCATCGACGAGTGTGGAGGCCTGCCTGCCGACACGGGCAAGATTATCGGAGGCGGTCCAATGATGGGCAAGGCTCTCATCTCCCTTGATATTCCCATGACAAAGGGTTCCAGCGGTTTGCTCATTATGAACGATAAGGAAGCACGCCGCACTGCCCCCGAACCCTGTATCCGTTGCGCCAAGTGCGTCAGCGTATGCCCCATGGGGCTTGAACCCTACCTGCTTGCCAAGATCAGTTCCCAGTACATGTGGGAAGAGGCAGAGAAGGAAGATATCGTTTCTTGCATAGAGTGCGGTTCCTGTGCCTTCACCTGTCCGAGTCATCGTCCGCTACTGGACAACATCCGCCTTGGCAAGTCCACCGTAATGGGCATTATTCGCGAAAGAGCGGCAAAGAAATAGTAGAACACAGAAAGAAAGATACAATGTCAAACAGATTAATAGTTTCACTTTCTCCGCATGTCCACTCTGGCGACAGCATCCAGAAGAACATGTATGGAGTATGCCTGGCCCTGGTGCCGGCTTTAGTGGCCAGTTTATACTTCTTTGGCCTTGGTGCTGCTGTGGTATTGCTCACCAGCATCGTTTCCTGCGTGTTTTGTGAATGGGCCATCGCCAAGTTCATTCTCCGTCGCGAGAGGACAAGCATCATGGATGGTTCTGCCATCCTGACCGGTATCCTGCTTGGTTTCAACATGCCCTCCAATCTGCCTATCTGGATTATCCTCATCGGTGCCCTGGTGGCAATAGGTGTGGGCAAGATGACTTTCGGAGGTCTTGGTCAGAATCCATTCAATCCGGCATTAGTGGGACGTGTGTTCCTGCTTATCTCCTTTCCTGCACAGATGACCACATGGCCCGTTAGTGGCAGCGTGGAGTATCTTGATGCGCAGACAGGAGCTACACCTCTGGCACTGATGAAGTGGGCCATCCAGTCGGGCGATGCCAGCGTGCTCCAGGATATTCCTTCCTCTGTGGATATGCTCATCGGTGCGCACGGTGGTTCGCTTGGCGAGGTTTCTGCCATTCTTCTGTTCATCGGTTGCCTGTTCATGATAGTCCGCAAGATCATTACATGGCACATCCCAGTCAGCATCCTTGGTACTGTAGCGCTGCTCAGCGGTGTCCTGCATCTCGTTAACCCAATCTATGCCGACCCCATCAGCGTGCTCTGTAGCGGTGGTCTCATGCTTGGCGCCTGCTTCATGGCTACCGACTATGTTACTTCTCCTATGGTGCCCAAGGGACAGATTATCTATGGTGTTGCCATAGGTGCACTTACCGTGATTATACGCAACTGGGGTTCTTACCCCGAGGGCATGTCCTTTGCCATCCTCATCATGAATGCGTTCACTCCTCTTATCAATAAATATTGCAAGCCTCGTCGTTTTGGTGAGGTAGTCAGAAAGGAGGCCAAGAAATGAAGAAGCTTGAATCCACATGGTACAACATGGCCATAGTGCTCACCGTCATCTCTGTGGTGGCAGGTGCAGCCTTGGCTTATGTCAATGAATTGACCAAGGGCCCCATTGCTGAAATTCAGCAACGCAACGAGGCACAGGCCATTAAGACAGTCCTTTGCGACGAAAATGCGGTGATAACGGATACTGTCAGCAATGGTGATGTAGTCCTATATCTTACTGACAATGGTGCTGCAGTGAAGACCACCGACCCTTTGAATGGCAGCTTCGGTGGAGGACTGACCATCATGGTTGGTCTCAACAAGGACTTTCAGGTCTTGGGTTACACCGTACTGCTCTCTAACGAAACACCTGGTCTTGGAGCTAAGGCCGACGAGTGGTTCCAAAAGGGAGGCAAGGGCGAAATTGTAGGCAGGACGGCAGGTCAGCTCGCCACAACCAAGGACAATGGCGATATAGACGCAATTACCGCCAGCACCATCACTACACGCTCCTTCCTGCGTGCCGTCAACAATGCCTATGCAGAGTATGCCAAGGTTGTTAACCCCCATGCCGAGGCAGATGTGCACACTTCAGCTACGGCAAAGGATATGAACTAAAATAAAGGAGGACATTAGATATGAACCAATTAAAAGTACTTTGGAACGGTATCATCAAGGAGAATCCAACCTTTGTTCTCCTTTTGGGCATGTGCCCCACACTGGGTACCACCAGTTCTGCCCTCAACGGCATGTCCATGGGCTTGGCCACAATGGCAGTGCTCATCTTCTCTAACCTGATTATCTCCCTCATCAAGAATCTTGTCCCCGACATGGTTCGCATTCCCTCGTTCATAGTGGTGATAGCATCCTTGGTAACCATCCTGCAGATGGTAATCAAGGCCTTTGCTCCCGAGATAGACAAGTCCCTTGGCTTGTTCATACCCCTCATTGTGGTAAACTGTATCATCTTGGGACGTGCCGAGGCGTTTGCCGCCAAGAACGGCCCTGTCAGTTCTGTCTTTGACGGCATAGGCATGGGACTTGGCTTCACCCTTGGCCTTACTCTGCTTGGCGCTGTTCGCGAGTTCCTTGGGACTGGCAAGATCTTCTCAATGACCATCTTCCCCGACAGTTACGGAGCCCTTGTCTTCGTTCTTGCTCCCGGTGCCTTCATAGCCTTGGGATACCTGATAGCGATAATCAACAAATTAAAGAACTAATCACATGGCATACATACTTATATTTATAACAGCGATATTCGTAAATAATATCGTACTGAGCCAGTTCCTTGGCATATGTCCCTTCCTGGGCGTCAGCAAGAAAGTAGAGACTGCCCTGGGCATGGGTGCTGCCGTAGCCTTTGTTCTTACCCTGGCTACCATAGTCACCTATTTGATGCAGATCTATGTACTCAATGCCTTTGGTCTTGAGTACCTGCAGACAATAGCCTTCATCTTGATTATCGCTGCCCTGGTGCAGATGGTGGAGATAGTCCTGAAGAAGGTTTCTCCCTCGCTCTATCAGGCTCTGGGAGTGTTCCTGCCCTTGATTACCACCAACTGCTGCATCCTTGGTGTTGCCATCCTGGTTGCACAGGGAACCTATAACACCCAGGGACTTGAGGCCAATCTCCTCACTGGCGTTGTCTATGCCATTGCTACCGCCTTCGGTTTTGCCCTTGCTCTGGTAATCTTTGCCGGCATTCGCGAGCATCTCTCCCTGATGAACATCCCACGTGGCATGCAGGGCATGGCCATTGCCCTTGTCACCGCAGGCCTCCTTGCTATGGCCTTCATGGGCTTCTCCGGTGTGGATGCAGGTTTGGCAAAGGCGCTGGGGTTGTAGAAACTACGACGTACAGAAATTGAATTTCTTTTATTTATGATAGAGGGCCCTTGCCAACGTTGGTGAGGGCTTTTTATGCCTTTTAGTGTTTGATGATTCTTCATTCTTGTAATTTTTGAGGGTGCTTGTATGCTGTTTCAAATCTTTGTCGTAACTTTGCGCAAGAATTAGTTTTATATTAAGGTAAAAGATTTATGGCAAAGATTACAAAAGAGGCTGCCTTGGCTTACCATGCCGAGGGCAAGCCTGGTAAGATAGAGGTAGTTCCCACAAAACCTTACAGTACACAAACCGACCTTTCCCTGGCATACTCGCCAGGTGTGGCAGAGCCTTGTCTGGAGATTCAGAAGAATCCCGATGATGCCTACAAGTACACCAGCAAGGGCAACCTTGTGGCCGTGATAAGCAACGGTACCGCCGTACTGGGCCTTGGCGATATAGGTGCTGTAAGCGGCAAGCCCGTAATGGAGGGCAAGGGCCTGCTCTTCAAGATTTATGGTGGCATTGATGTGTTCGACATTGAGGTGAACGAGAAGGACCCCGAGAAGTTCATACAGGCAGTAAAGGCAATCGCTCCCACCTTCGGCGGAATCAACCTGGAGGACATCAAGGCGCCCGAGTGCTTCGAGATAGAACGTCGCCTGAAGGCAGAACTGGACATCCCCGTCATGCACGACGACCAGCACGGCACGGCCATCATCTCCAGTGCAGGTCTGCTCAATGCCCTGGAAGTGGCTGGCAAGAAGATAGAGGACGTGCGCATAGTGGTGAACGGTGCAGGTGCCGCGGCCATATCATGCACCAAACTATATGTAGCACTTGGTGCTCGCAAGGAGAACATCCTCATGCTTGATAGCAAGGGTGTGATTACCGACGACCGCGAGCGTCTTACTCCCGAGAAGAAGGAATTCGCCACTTCCCGTCGTGATGTGTATACCCTGGAGGAGGCCATTAAGGGTGCCGACGTGTTCCTTGGCCTCAGCAAGGGTGGTGTGCTCTCGCAGGACATGGTACGCTCCATGGCAGACATGCCCATAGTGTTTGCCCTGGCAAACCCCGAACCCGAAATTACCTACGAGCAGGCCATGGAGGCACGTCCCGATGTGCTCATGTCCACGGGCCGTTCCGACTATCCCAACCAGATAAACAACGTAATAGGTTTCCCCTACATCTTCCGTGGCGCACTGGACACCGCCGCAACCGCCATCAACGAGGAAATGAAACTTGCCGCCGTGCGTGCCATTGCCGCCTTGGCCAAGAAGCCCGTGCCCGATGTGGTAAATGAGGTGTACAATGTGAACAACTTCACCTTCGGCAAGGACTATTTCATACCCAAGCCTGTTGACCCCCGCCTCATTACCGAGGTGAGCATGGCTGTGGCAAAGGCCGCCATGGAGAGCGGTGTGGCACGCAAGCAGATTACCGACTGGGATGCTTATGCCGCACACCTGAAGAACATCATGGGACAGGAAAGCAAACTGACCCAGCAGCTCTACGAAACCGCCCGCCGCAATCCTCAGCGTGTGGTATTTGCCGAGGGTATTCACCCCACCATGCTCAAGGCTGCCGTGGAGGCTCGCAACGAGGGTATCTGTCATCCCATCCTGCTTGGCAACGACGAGATGATAGCCAAGAAGGCGGCAGAACTGGAACTCTCTCTCGAGGGCATTGAAATCATCAACCTTCGCCACGACCGCGAGGCACCCCGCCGCGAGCGCTTCGCTCAGATTCTGGCCGAGAAGCGTGCCCGTCAGGGTTACACCTTCGAGGAGGCCAACGATAAGATGTTCGAGCGCAACTACTTCGGCATGATGATGGTGGAGACAGGCGAGGCCGATGCCTTCATCACCGGTGTCTACACCAAGTACAGTAACACCATCAAGGTGGCCAAGGAGGTTGTCGGCATCAAGCCCGGCTACGACCACTTTGCCACCATGCACATACTCAACTCCAAGAAGGGTACATTCTTCATCGGTGACACCCTCATCAACCGTCATCCCGGTACCAACACCCTGGTGGATGTGGCACGACTGATGGAAGGTGCCGTGCGTGTGTTCAACCACGAACCCGTAATGGCCATGGCAAGTTATAGCAACTTCGGTTCCGATTCCGTAGGTTCTCCTGCCGAGGTGCACGAGGCCGTTCGCATCCTTCAGGAGGAGGACCCATCACGCATCATAGACGGTGAAATGCAGGTCAACATAGCCCTTGACAAGGAACTGCGCGACCGCAAGTACCCCTTCACCCGTCTTCGTGGCAAGGACGTGAACACCCTCGTGTTCCCCAACCTGTCCAGTGCCAACGTGGCCAGCAAGCTCATCCAGTACATGTCGCCCGAAGTGGAGGTTATCGGTCCCCTGCAGATAGGTCTGAACAAGCCCATTCACTTCACCGACTTCGAGAGCAGCGTGCGCGACATCGTTACCATTACTGCCGTAGCAGCCATCGACGCCATCGTGTCCAAGCACAAATGCACAGAGAACTGCTTGATTTGATAACGCAGGAACCGCCAAGATGATGTTTTGAATAATAGAATAAACTAAGGAGGCAGATTGCATACAAAACAGCAATCTGCCTCCTTAGTTTATACACATATTCCTGTATGCATTGAAACACAGGAATTAATCCCGGATTTTGGTCCTCGGGACGTCAAGCCTCGGTCCTCGGGAGGACCCAAATAGGGTGTTTCCTGAAGCCGTGGGATTGTTATGAGTTCATGGAGATGAGGAACTCCTCGTTGTTCTGTGTACGTGCTATTCTGTCCTTTACTTCCGTCATGGCTTCTATGGCATTCATGTCTGCAAGGAATTTGCGCAGAATCCACATTCGGTCCAATGTCATCTTGTCCTGAAGCAGGTCGTCGCGTCGTGTGCTTGATTGAACTATGTTCACGGCGGGGAATATCCTCTTGTTGGCCAGCATGCGGTCCAGTTGTAGTTCCATGTTGCCCGTACCCTTGAATTCCTCAAAGATGACTTCGTCCATCTTGCTGCCTGTGTCGGTGAGGGCTGTTGCAATGATGGTCAACGAACCGCCACGTTCTATGTTGCGTGCCGCACCGAAGAATCGCTTGGGTTTGTGCATTGCATTTGCGTCCACGCCACCTGTAAGCACTTTGCCACTGGCTGGTGTGACTGTATTGTAGGCACGGGCCAGACGTGTGATGCTGTCCAGAAAGATTACGACATCGTGACCGCATTCCACCATACGCTTGGCTTTTTCCAGTACTATGCCAGCTATGCGCACATGGCGTTCTGCAGGTTCATCAAAGGTGGATGCTATAACCTCGGCCTTTACCGTTCGTGCCATGTCTGTCACTTCCTCGGGACGTTCGTCTATGAGCAGCATCATCAGGTAAGCTTCTGGATGGTTCTTGGCGATGGCATTGGCTATCTCTTTCATCAGTATGGTCTTACCTGTCTTGGGTTGTGCCACAATAAGTGCACGTTGTCCCTTGCCGATGGGCGCAAAAAGGTCCACGATACGAACTGAGAGAGGATCGTTTTGTCCGCTGCATAGATTGAACTTTTCGTCGGGGAAGAGTGGGGTAAGGTTTTCGAACGGTGAGCGGTCGCGAATGACACGTGGGTCGCATCCGTTGATGCTAAGTACTTTGCCCATGGTGTAGTATTTCTCACCTCGTGAGGGCATATTTATTGTACCCTTTACAACATCTCCAGTCTTCAATCCATAGTTCTTAATCTGCTGGTATGTTATTTGTATGTCATCTGGCGATGGCATGTAGTTGAAGTCCGAAGAACGCAGAAAACCGTTGGCATTATCAGTACATATTTCCAGTACTCCCTCTGCCGTGAGCATGTCACCGAAGGAGAAGTTCTTTTCCTCTGCCTTTACTTCGGATTGCTCTGGGATTATGGATTCTTCTGTTTGCTCCTCGGCCTGCATTTGTGCCAAAATGAGTGATGTGGGGCGTATGTCTCGGATAATCTTGAACAGGTTCTCCTGTCTGCCTTCGTCTGCCTTGTTAGCATCCTTGTTTTCACTTTCCTCAGTATCCATAACCCCTTGCTCTGTTTCGGCAGATTGTATTTGCTCTGTTTCTTCTGCAGTTACAGCGGCTTTTGACTTTCGTCCGCGTTTTTTAGGCATGGGAGCCTCTTCGCTTGCTGCTTCAGCATTTTTTTTCTCAGCGTTTTCCTTAGACTCGGCCTCCTTTTCAGCCTTGGTCTTTCTGCCGCGCTTTTTGGGTTGAGGAGTATTACTGGGTTGTGCTGCATTCTTATCCTGTACAACTTCTTCTGTTTCTTCTGGGGATTGTTCCTCTTTCGGGGCTTCGTCAGCTTCTTTTTCTGCTTTTGGCTTTCTGCCACGCTTTTTGGGTTTATGGTCTGCCGACGCTTCCATGGAACCTACTTCGCTTTCCTTATCTATGATATTATAAATAAGTGTAATTTGGTCGTCGCTCTGCTCTGCACCTATTTTTGTGGCCAGTGCATGCAATTCGTCCATACTCATGGACTCCAATTGACTCTTTGTGTGCATAAAAAATTTGTTAGGGAAATGCGGAACACCTATGTTGTTTCGCTCTTGATAATGCAAAGATACGCTTTTTTGCGTAAATGCATGCCGGTTTGTCGTCTTTTTTTGAAACTAATTAGTAATTTTGCATTATGAAAGTATTTCTACAAGCAACTGAGTTGACCAGAAGAGTAGGCGATAAGACACTCTTTCATGATATAAACATAGGTATAGGCGAGGGGCAGCGGGTTGGTCTCATAGCCCAGAACGGTACAGGAAAGACCACCTTGCTTAATATACTTGCGGGAGTGGACGAGGCCGATGGTGGCGAGGTGGTCCTGCGCAGTGGCATCAAGGTGGGCTATCTGTGTCAGGCGCCAGAGTTTCCCGAGGACATGACTGTGATGGATGCTTGTTTCTGGCATGCACGACAGGACAGGGACGATACAGAAGAGGCTCTTGAACTGGAGGTCCGGAGCAAGCAAATACTGGGCAAGCTGAAAATAGGGGACACATCACGAAAGATGGGAATCCTGTCCGGCGGACAAGTCAAGCGCGTGGCTTTGGCAAATGTGCTCATACAGAATCCGGATTTGCTTATACTTGACGAGCCTACCAACCATCTGGATCTGGAGATGATAGAGTGGTTGGAAGGTTATCTTGGCAGGCAGTGCATCACTCTGCTGATGGTTACGCACGACAGATACTTTCTGGATCGTGTGTGCAACGTAATCCTGGAAATGGACGACGAAACACTCTATACCTATCGTGGAAACTATGCCTATTACCTGGAAAAGCGTCAGGAGCGTTTGGATAATGCCAGAGCAGAGATAGCACGAGCCAACAACCTGTACAGGACGGAACTTGAATGGATGCGTTCCACTCCGCAAGCCCGCAGCCATAAGGCACGTTACAGGGAGGAAGCCTTCTATGAATTGGAGAAGAAAGCCAAGCGCCATATAGAAGAGGACAAATTGCGCTTGCAGGTCAACAGTACATACATAGGAAGCAAGATATTTGAGGCCGAGTACGTTAGCAAGGCGTTTCCGGCAGGAGAGGGTAGGGAGGAATTGGTGATACTGAAGGACTTTTACTATAACTTCTCTCGCTATGAGAAGATGGGTATAGTGGGAAACAACGGAACGGGCAAGAGTACATTCCTGAAACTGCTTTTGGGGTTGGAACAAGCTGATACAGGACGTTTTGTAGTTGGCGAAACAGTGAAATTCGGCTATTTCAGTCAGGAACCAATCCAAGTAGACGAGAGCATGAAGGTGATAGACGCCGTGCGTCGTGTGGCGGAATATGTGGATTTGGGTGGCGGCAAGCACTTAAGTGCCATGCAATTTTTGCAACATTTCATGTTCACCCCATTGCAGCAGCAGAACTATATCTATAAGTTGTCTGGTGGCGAGCGTCGCCGCTTGCAGCTATGTATTGTGCTGATGCAGAATCCCAACTTCCTGATTTTGGACGAGCCAACCAACGATATGGATATCGTAACGCTTCAAATACTGGAGCAATACTTGCAGGATTTCCGTGGTTGTGTTATCATAGTTTCTCATGACCGCTATTTCATGGACAAGGTTGTGGATCATCTGCTGGTGTTCCGTGGCAATGGCGAAATAAAGGACTTCCCCGGTAACTATACCCAATTCAGGGATGCAGAAAGGGCCATGCTCAAGGAGGATGAGCTAAGAGGCAAGGTGTCAAATGCCACCTCTGCGCAGGTGTCTTGCGCCTCTGCCAATGGAAAACCACGTTTGACGGAGAAGAAGCGCAAACTGACCTTTAAGGAGCGTCAGGAGTTTGAACAATTAGAAGTGCAGATTGAAGCCTTGGAACAGGAAAAGACTGATATAGAGCGGGCTTTGAGTTCTGGTACGATAGGTGTGGACGAGATTACCGTCATGTCCAAGCGCTTGCCTTTACTCAATGACGAGTTGGATGAAAAGTCCATGCGTTGGCTTGAACTTTCTGAGTTTGCATAGTTTTTTATTATCTCTTCTGTTACATCCGTCTTCTAAACTCTGCACAGATAATGGCTGTGGCAACTGCCACGTTCAGAGATTCCGTTGTAGGACGTTCAGAAGGGTAGTTGGGTATAAACAGGCGGTCAGACACCAGATTGGATACGCTTGGTGAAATGCCTTTTCCTTCATTGCCCATAACAATGATGCCACTTTGCGTCAATGGTCTGTCGTACATATTGTTGCCATCCAGAAATGTTCCGTATATGGGAATGTTATGGTGCGAGGCCTGGCTTAAATACTCTGGCATGTCTGTATAATGTATCCTTACACGTGCAACGGCTCCCATTGTTGCTTGTATGGCTTTGGGATTGAAGATGTCGGCAGTTTCTGGAGAGCAGACAATATCTTCTATGCCAAACCAATCTGCCAAACGGCATATAGTGCCCAGGTTTCCTGGGTCTTGAATTCCATCCAGTGCCAAAATTAACTTGTCCTTG
Organism: Bacteroidaceae bacterium; assembly: GCA_045659645.1. Taxonomy (GTDB): domain Bacteria; phylum Bacteroidota; class Bacteroidia; order Bacteroidales; family Bacteroidaceae; genus Physcousia. The sequence continues at coordinate 34,483 of JAZRCG010000024.1, forward strand.
GCACATGTGGGATGGGGAATTTGCCATGAAGGCAATGGGAATAGTGCCAGTATCTGTTGTGGGTGTTGCAGAAGGGATGCGCTGCACAATTCGGCATCAGTTACCAAATCTGTTTGGCATGTCAGTGTCCAAGGCCTATTCGTGGGCGTCGTGTCCGCTTGCCACAGCTCGGTGTGGCATATATAGGTGGGTTCGTAGCCTGCCGATAGCAGTTCTCCTACCAGTTTGTGGCCTTCCGCTACGAAGAGTCCCTCCTTGCGTCGTCCCTTCTTTTGCTCCAGCGAATGTATCAGTTTTATGCGAGCCTTGCTAAGCATCTCAACCTATGGCTATGAGTTTGATTTCAAATATCAGTGTGGAATTTCCAGGGATAGGGCCAGAAGTCTTGGTGCCATATCCCATGGATGCTGGAATATAGACAATCCAATGGTCGCCAATGTGCATGTTTACCAATGCTATCTGAAAACCGTTGATCAGTTCGTTTACACGAAAAGCTTCGGGGCAACTTCTTGAAAAGGAGTTGTCAAACACCTTGCCGCTAATGAGCGAACCTTTGTAGTGGCAGGTAACAATACTCCTGGGACCTACGCTACCTCCGCCTTGTCCCTCTTCCAAAATTTTATAGAAGACTCCTCCTCTCAAACTTTTAACCCCTTCCTGTGTTGCTATGTCTTGCAGGTACTGCTCGTTTTGCAGACGATAGTCCTCTTTTCCACTCTTGGCCATTTTTCTCTGACTTATTTGTTGTTGATTACTAATGCAGCAATTACTCCAGGCACCCATCCGCAACATGTCAACAATAAGGTGATGAGTATGGAACCGCACCCTTTGTCCATAACGGCCAGTGGGGGAAAGATAATGCATAGTAGAACTCTGAACAGACTCATAACTTGTATTGCATTTGTTTACATCTTACCTTGCAAAGATACGCCTTTTATTTCTATTTATATAGGAATGGTGTTAGTTAACTCGGGTTGTTGTGACTGCTCAGCATCTTTTTTCAAAAAAAAGTGGCAAAACCTTTGCAGATTCAATAAATCGTCGTATCTTTGCACTCGCAAAACGGGAATAATACTTCGCTTTGCTGAAATAATAAGCGTCCTTAGCTCAGTTGGTAGAGCAATTGACTCTTAATCAATGGGTCCAGGGTTCGAGCCCCTGAGGGCGTACAGAAAAAGGGATAACTGCTAAAGTAGTTGTCCCTTTTTTTACTGTTTTTAATTACGACATGGCGTATGTTCCCATATTTATTGTTAACTTTGCGCTCAGTTGAGAACATAATTCACATATCCTATATCTCAAATCCTTATGTCTCTTTTGATAAAAGCTATAACAGCCTTTTTACTTGGTCTTTTAACGACGGGGGCAATGCTTTTCCTGCCAGCAGGTACGCTGGCCTACTATGGTGCATGGCTCTTTGTCTTCCTGCTTTTTACGCCAATCTTTATTGTGGGGATAGTGTTGTTCCTGAGGAATCCCGCTTTGCTTCACAAGCGTCTGGAGATGAGAGAGCGTGACAAGGAACAAAGAGGTGTTGTGTCATTGTCAGGCTTGCTGCTCGTCTTTTCTTTAGTTCTGTCAGGTTTTGACTTTCGTTTTGGATGGAGTCTTGTTCCAAATGCCGTTGTTGTTCTTGCCTCTGTCTTGCTTCTTGTAGGTTATGTGCTCTATGCCGAAGTGTTGCGCGAGAATGTCTATCTGTCGCGTGTAGTAGAGGTGCAGGAAGGGCAGATTGTCATTGATACCGGATTGTACGGCATTGTGCGTCATCCAATGTACCTTGCTGTCTCATTGCTCTACATTGCCATTCCCCTTGTTCTTGGTTCGTGGTGGGCATTATTGCCGATGTCTTTATGTGTATTGTTGTTGCTCGTGCGAATCAAAAATGAAGAATTGCTGCTACACCAAGGATTGCCTGGATATACAGAATACACTAAACGTGTACAATATCGGATGATACCATTCTTGTGGTGAAATTTTAACGTAGAAACAGGTAAAGCGCCAAGAGTGCTATTCATCTCCCAATGGTCTTGAGTAGGTCTTCGTAATTATTGCTTAATGCCCTATTTGGGGGAGATGTAATCCGAGATTGCTATGTTTTTGTACCAACATCCCATTCCGCACCAATAGCCAATACCACCTGTAACATTTGTTGGAATCCATGAAACGGATGTCAGGAACATATTGCTGGGCATTTGTACATTCTTGGAATATTGGTCCCAGAATTCGTAGGAATGATGGTCTATATGTGCTATTTTCACAGAGATAGAATCGTTCTTGGTATAGAAGGGAGAGAACTTTTCAACGATGGCTTCTACTCCATTGAATATAGGAATGTAGGTTCCGCTTGAAAGAATATCATCGTTGAAACTACCCATATATGCCGAGAGATATTGCTTGGATTTTACTTTGTTTTTTACGAAAGCCTGGTAATAGTCGATATCAGGGTTATTGTCCTGTAGCAAAATCTCTATCTGGTAAAGCGTGTCGTTCTGTGCAGAGGGTACAACTCTATAGTCTTTGACATCTGGTGGCTCAGGTATGCTTGTCTGTGCCGTTGCATGGAAGTTGTCATATTCAACAGTTACTGAATATGTTTGCCCTGCTTGTCCCAGCATGTGCCCCGTAGTATATATATAAGGTGGGAAATACTCTGGTGCATATTTGCCGGTAAGTACTACTGTTTTATTGCCATCGGAAACAGAAACCTTTGCCCATTTGATGATGTAATCTTCAATGTCAGTCAATGGTGTCAGTTCTGTAGAGAAGTTCAGCGTTTTGGTTAGAATAACTACTGGCGGCATGCCGTCTTCTATCCATCCTTCAACAACCAATGTGGGTCGGTTCTCAATGGGTTCGTCTGATTTGCAGGAATATAGGGCGATGCTTCCTGCAAGTATGAGCAATATTTTATACAGTCCTCTCATTAGAATTTGCAGTAATAGCTGATGGATGGAAGTATATTTACAATGAATGAAACAGGTCGATAGGCAAATCCTCCCTCTTTTATCTTGACTTTCCAGAAAAGATGGTTCTCCGTGCACGTTACATTGTGTATGGACAGGTTTATGCCTTGTTCCTTAAAGAGACGTGAAGTCCATTTGTAGTTTGCCGATACATCAAGTCTGAAATATGGACGCAAGCGGCTTGAATTGTAGGCTTCATATTGAGTGATGATGTTGCCATTGAAATATGCAATGGATTTTGGCTTGGTGAATGGAGTTCCTGAAGCAAACACTGTTGTTGCACCGAAGTCCCAGTGTTTCCACGGACTATACATAATCACAGCTTTCAGGTCATGCGGGCGTTCGTGATTAGCAGCAAAAGGTGTCTGTTCGTCTAATTCCTTGAAAAATCTTTTGGCGTGAGTGTAGGTATAGGAAATCCAGCCAGTCAGTTTTCCGGTGCATTTATGAGCCATTACGCTGAAGCCGTAATTTGTACCATGCCCATGAAGCAGATTATCCTGCAAGGAGTACTGGGTATTTGCTACGTCAAAGACGTTGCCCCTGTATTCTATTTGATTATATAGCTTCTTGTAGAACAAATCGGCATGCAATCTGTATCTTCCATTGAAGAGTGATGTGGATGCGCTGAGCATGACGGAATGTGTAGATTGCGGAGCGTTATTCTCGTCTGCCGAAAACCAGAATTCTATCGGAAGGCCAACATTAGAGAAACCCGTTTGAAACAGATACTGGTGGGCATAGGTGTAATTCAATGACACCTTGGTTCTGTAATTGTCAAAGGCAACAGATACAGTTGGGTCTGCATTGAAGAAACTGCTGCTGGGTGTGAAATAGCCTACTAACTTGCTGCCGAGGTTGATTGTGTAGTATTTAAGAAAACGATGTTTGTACTCGGCAAACAGTGTCGCTTCCCACGAGTCTTGCTTCTGCTGTGGTGGATTTGTTATGTTGTATCCTCCTTGTAGGTCAATGTTTTGTGGATGGATATTGTGGTATGTGAAGTTCACTCCGGCGTTCCATTTCCCGTACTCAAGTGCAGACTTGATTCCGATGTCTGATATTGATGATGGTATGTCCAGGGCAAGATTGCCGATGTCCAAATTGAACTGGTTCAAGTAGTTTGTTGTGAAGATGGTGCTATGTATCTTGTATTTGTTGTTATTGTGTTTCCAATGTAATGCGCCGACATGATTGCCCCACTTCGACTTGAAGCGAATCGAAGAGTAGTAATCCTCAACGTCGGCAAGGTCAAAACCACCATAATAATCAACAATGAGTGTGTTCTTGTTGTTGAGTTTATGATGTAATGTGAAGTTAGCGTCAGCAAAAGAATAGTTCAGGCTTGCATCGTCAAACGTGAGCCATGAGCTGTATAGCAGATTTATGTACGACGCTCTTAGTGATAGTGTTATTTTGGTCTTGTCTCCAATAGGTACACGGATGGTTCCTTGTGATGAAATCAGACCGACGGTCAGGTCTCCTTCTGTAGATTTGGGGATCTCTTCGTCATGGAATATCTCCAATGTGCCGCCAAGTCGGTTTACACTTGAGGAAATAGGATTGTATTTCCTTACGCTCATTGTGGAGAAATGAGTGGCATTGAATACCGAGAAAAAACCGAGCAAGTGATTTGGATTATAGATAGGAACTCCCTCCAGCAGAATGGCATTGTGGGAATTCTCGCATCCCTGAATGTTGATGCCTGCCTTGTATTCAGAGTTTGTCTGCACCCCAGGCAGCATCTGTGCATAATGAATGGGGTCTGCATTTCCCATTATCTTGGGAAGATTGTTAAGGAAGGGGAGTTTCCATGTGTACTCCCCTTCCTTAGATGAATTTACGGACGATGTGTAACGATGACTATGTACCGTAACGTCGTCCAAAGTCTTGCTCAATATACTGTCGTTTGTTTGTGCAGATGCAAGACAAACGCTCAGTATATTGAGTATTATGATAAAGAGAAATTTAGAATACATCAAAGGATTCTACAATGTCTGTATATTCTTCAAACAGTTTTTCAAACTGGTCAATGATGTTCCTGAAATCACTTTCGTTAAAGAATGCCTCAAAACTGCTGTAGGAAGAACCGTCAAAGAAGCAAATCACGGGTTCTGCTTCCCAATACTTACTGTCATTCCAGTAGGCTTCCTTGTAGAAGGGTTCCATTATAACGTAAGCCTGAGCAGTGGATTTGCCATCAAAGAACATCTTTATGTCGGCCAGCGAGTTGACTTGGTTGATGTATGATTTGTATGTAGATTCCTCGTACCTGTTATCATCGGCTTCTTCCCAGTACTCATACATCTTTCTGGCATTGCTTACCTTGCCCTGAACCTGCAACTTGCCCATGATGTCCACATTTATGTATGTGTTCTTGGCGTTTGCATTCTCGAAGTCTTCTTCAAGGTCATCATCGTTATAATCCTCTGAAACAAAGGCATCGGCATTGAAGGATGGAATGTTGGAGAGCTCTGTGCCCATTTCCATTTTCACGAGAGGATTGTTGTTTTTGGTAACACTCATTGCCATTAAGGCATTTTGGTTTGCAGAGTATTGGCATTGAGACACGTTAATCTTGTATCCGTTGTTGAACTCTGTTTGTGTGGTTACGGACAGGTTGCATTTTGAAATGTCTATCTTGTCTTCGCTTGTTGTGCCGGAAATGTTTGTTGTCACCACGCACTTTATGATGTTGTCACCGCCCTTGCTGAAAGTAAGTGTGATTGTTTCTGGAACACCTATTGTGCAAGCATATCGATCGTAGTATGTGGTATAATTATAGCTTCCATTATCATTGGGGTACCAATCCAAATCATCATAATCTTCCCAGTTGCCGATATATACCTTCTTGACTTCCCCGCTTGTCTCAAGCTTTACTACATAGTTCTCATTTGGCATTGAGAACTGCAGGTTGCTGGCCTTGCTGTATTGCCAGCCTCCATTCTTTGCTTCGAAATGACCTATGAAGTTTGATGCCAGGAGTATTTGTTTGTAATTTTTGTAAATATAGGTATCTACATTATATCCATAGTCATAATTTTCCGTTTCCTCTCCAAGATATTCCAAGGTCTTGTCCCAACAGTCTTCGGCCCACTCTTCTACATCTTCCCAATTGTAGTTTTCGCCATACTTGTCGGAGACATCCTGAAGGGTATTTGTTATATCGTCAAAATCCGACGAGGGGATGGCATTCATAAACTCTTGTCCAATAGCGCTCAATTTCTCTTTTTGCTGTAGTGGAGTCAGGATAGTACCATCGTCATGAGTATCATCCCCGCCATTTTCGCCATTTTCGGAACCTCCTTCAGGTTTTTCTGTATTGGTGCCATTTTCACCTGGGAGGTCCTTGTCACAAGAAGAGCATGTCAGACCGAGAGCAAGGATGCCCAAAAACGACAGATAGGATAACTTCTTGAATTTCATAATTGTGTGTGTTTAGAGGTTATTTGTTAAATTTATGCAATTGTCTGCACAAAAGTAATAAATAAATCAAAGAAACTGCGTTATTGTCTGTAAAAGTTGTCCAATATTGCCATATTTTTCTTTTCGTGGCAGACTTTGGTTTGTTTGAGAACTACTGGCATTTGCAAATAATGTCAGAGAAGGGTAGGGGTGAGTGTATGTGACGTATTGTGTATGGGTATTATAGAACAGTAGTGGCGAATATAAAAAAAGAACTCTTTCCAATCGGAAAAAGTTCTTTGTGTCGTTGTAGCGACTACGGGAATCGAACCCGTGTTCCATGCGTGAGAGGCATGTGTCCTAACCCCTAGACGAAATCGCCATTTGCAATTGATGGTGTGGACCTTTGCGGAAGCGGGGGGATTCGAACCCCCGGTACGGTAACCCGTACGTCAGTTTAGCAAACTGGTGGTTTCAGCCACTCACCCACACTTCCAAACTTGGATGCTTCCTGCAGTATCAGAGGTCTTTTTAGCGCCTCTCTTGGCGTCTTTCCTCTCAATTGCGATGCAAAGGTATAGCTTTTTTTTGATTCATGCAAGTGTTTGTGGATATTTTTTTGTAACTTTGTCCTAACAAATACGTAATTATACCTATGGACAATATAAAACATGCTCCGATAGATAATGTAGAAGTGCATTTCCGTTCCTTCAGGGACCACAGAGGGTTGCTAACTTTTGCCGAAGGAATGAAGGACATCCCCTTTCCACTGAAGCGTATCTTCTGGATAACGGATGTTTCCAGCGAGTATAACCGTGGCGGTCATGCTCACAGGAAATGCAAGCAGATGATATGCTGTGTGAAGGGTTCTTTCCGCCTGGTTATACACAACGGACTGGAGAGCAGGGAATTTCTTTTGGACAATCCCGATTATGCCATAGTCATACAAGAGGGCGTGTGGTGCTCGCTGGAGGATTTTGCCGAAGGCAGCGTTGTTCTGGTGGGTGCAAGCGAGTACTATAACATGGAAGGCTACATCAGGGACTACGACGAGTTTATGTCGATATATGGCCCCAAGGATATTACCCGGTAACCACATTGCCATATATATATATATAAATAAGGTATATGACTATTCTACCCTATAGCATAAACAAGCGCGAGGCATGGAACACGTTCGTGCAGGAAAGCAAGCAAGGTACTTTCCTTATCGACAGGAATTTCATGGATTATCATGCCGACCGCTTCTTTGACTGCTCGTTGCTGGTATATGGCGATGATGTGGACGAGAGCGACGTGACGGACGACAGTCTCATAGCACTGTTCCCCGCCAACTGGAGAGAAGAGGAGAAAACCGTGTATTCGCACCAAGGGCTGACGTATGGCGGACTGATAACAAAGAGCAGTATCACCCAAACCGAGGTAATGCAGATAATGCAGAAGATACTGATGTACTACGAGGGTTATCTTGGAGCCAAGGCCATGGTGTACAAACCTATACCATATATATACAGCAGGGTGCCGGCACAGGAAGACCTGTATGCACTGTTCCGTGCAGGAGGACAGCTGGAGAACCGTTCCGTGGCCACGGTGGTAAGCATAGCACATCCGCTGAACATGCGCACACTGAGGATCCGCCAGGCCAAGAAGGCCCTGGAGCATGGATTCTACATAGAGCGTATAAAGGATGGGGACGACCAGAGCCTGGCGGAATACTGGAGCATACTAGAGAGCGTGCTAATGGAGTATCACCAAGCCAAGCCTGTCCACACCCTTGAGGAGATAGCCCTGCTGATGCACCGTTTCCCCAAACAGATCAAGCTGTTTGTTGTAAGGAATACAGACAGGCAGATAGTTTCCGGCATTGTTGTCTTCGAAACAGACCTTGTGGCACATGTTCAGTATATAGCCTCGGCAGCTGAAGGGCGCAAGTATGGCGCCCTGGACCTGCTCCTGCGCCACCTGTGCAACGAGAAGTACAAGGAGAAGGATTATGTGGACTTTGGCACCAGCACAGAAAACGGAGGCCATGTACTGAACGAAGGACTCATCTTCCAGAAGGAAGGCTTTGGCGGCAGGGCTGTGTGCTACGATGCCTACAGGGTGGAACTGAAACGAAACCGGCTGCAGAAGATGACCTCCATGGCATCTAATGCAGAAGGAACCAAGGCAATAAAGTTCCTGGACCTGAAGGCCATAAACGAAACCTACGAACCGGAACTCTCCAGCAGCATCATGCGTGCCATGCACAGCGGATGGTACCTTTTGGGTGAGGAGAACAAGGCCTTTGAACAGGAATGGAGCAACTATCTGGGAGTCTCCCATGCAGTGCTTTGCGGAAATGGACTTGAAGCCCTTGTACTCATACTCAGAGCCTACAAGCTCCTGAAAGGATGGGGGGATGGCGACGAGGTCATAGTCCCTGGCAACACCTATATTGCCACCATTCTTGCCATCAGGGAAGCAGGCTTGACACCTGTTCTTGTGGAACCTTCGCTGAACGATTACAATATCCATGCCGACGAGTGCAAGAAGGCTTTAACCCAGAGAACCAGAGCCATTATGGCGGTTCATCTCTATGGGCGCATCTCGTCCGACATAGGCGAGCTGCAGCAGTTGTCTGCCGACAACAATCTGATTCTCATCGAGGATGCCGCTCAGGCACATGGCGCCATGTGGCAGGGCAGGAGAGCAGGCGCCATTGGCAATACTGCCGGGTTCAGCTTCTATCCAGGCAAAAACCTTGGAGCCATGGGCGATGCAGGCTGTGTGGTGACGGACGATACAGAACTGGCCAATACGGTCCGCACCATGGCCAACTATGGCAGCAGCATCAAATACGTGAATGAATTAGAGGGAATAAACAGCCGTACCGATGAAGTGCAGGCCGCCGTGCTGCGAGTAAAACTACCACGTCTGGACCAGGACAATGCCCATCGTCGCGAGATAGCCCAGACATACATCCGTGGCATAAAGAATCCCATGATTGTGCTTCCGGCGTGGCCGGAAGACGAGGAGGAGTGCGTCTGGCATGTGTTCCCGATACGCTGCCCCGAGCGCGAAGCCCTGCAAGCATATCTCAGGGAGGCAGGAGTGCAGACCCTAATCCATTATCCCATAGCTCCGCACAAGCAGCAGGCGCTAAGCGCTCTGGAGCATGGTCCGCTACCCATTACGCAGAGAATACACAACGAGGAACTCTCCTTGCCCATTTCTCCCATCATGACGATGGAAGAGGCGGAGTATGTCATCCGATTGCTAAACAAATTCGTAAAGTAATATACACACACTCACCATATAATACAAGATATCCATGAAGGTAATAAACTTGGCGGAAACGAACAGCGCGGTGTCCAACTACGTGGCACAGTTGCGCGACATTACGGTACAGGGAAACAGATACCTGTTCAGAAGCAACCTGAAAAAGATTGGCATGCTGATGGCGTATGAGATAAGCAAGACCCTGGACTATTCTCCCAAGACAATCCTGACCCCCTTGGCAGAATGCACGGTTTCTACATGCAGCGACCGTATTGTAGTAGGCACAGTTCTCAGAGCCGGACTGGCATTGCACGAAGGCTTTATGCAGATTTTCGATGAGGCCGATGCCGGATTTGTGGCAGCCTTCAGAAAGGAAGATGGAGAGAACATCACCATACAGCTGGACTATCTGGCTTCGCCATCTTTGGATGGAAAGACCTTTATGCTCGTAGATCCCATGCTGGCAACGGGCAAGAGTTTCGAGGCCGCCTATAAAGCATATCTCACACATGGCACGCCAGCCAAGCTGCACATCGTGGCGGTAGTGGCATCGGAACAGGGCGTGGCATACCTGCAGAAACTGTTTCCATCGGACGAGGTGACCCTGTGGTGTGCCGTGATAGACCCCGAGCTGAACAGCCTGTCATACATAGTTCCCGGACTGGGAGATTGCGGCGACCTGTGCTACGGCGAGAAACTGTAGTGCAGTCATTACCCATCCCTCTGGAACGTACAATAGCCAATACCGCTCCCTCATAAGGATGAGGATGACGGTATTGGCTATTGTCATTTGTTTCAGGTCAGACAGGAGTCAGAGCAACATATACATTGCCACCTTCCGTATTCTGCCAGCCATCACTTCGCCAATCTTGTAGATGTAGCGCAAAGAAAGTATTCCGATGTTTGAATACACCTTGTTTTCCTTCAGGGCACGCAAGTGGTCGCGGTTTATCTGCTTGTGGTCGGCGGCACCGCTGGAACTTGCTCCGCCGTGTCGCATGGTCACGAAGTCCTTCCAGATGTATTCCGTACGTATCCCGCCACAATATATCATTCTCAGCAGGCACTCAAAGTCGGCAGCAATCTTGTATGTGGTGTTGAAGTATGCACAGTCCGTCTCGCCCTTCCATCCCTTTATGGCAGAAGCATCCAGCTTGAACCTCTCGTACACGCTCTTCCTGCAATAGAACGACGGATGTGCTGGCATAAAACCCAGTCTCATCCATCCCGGGCGGAATAGGCGTGAAGAGTAGTAGCGCTTTAGTCGTGTGGTGTCGTTCCAATCCACATAATGTATGTCGGCATACACGGCATCGGCCTCGGGTGTCCTCTCAAACTGTCGCACTATGGAGGTCAGTACATCAAAGGAGGTGTAGAAGTCATCGGAATTCAGCAGTCCCACCACATCACCCGTAGCAGCCCTGATGCCCTGGTTCATGGCATCGTATATACCCCTGTCGGGACAGGACAGAATCTTCATCCTGCCCTCAAAGGCAGGTTCCAGTTCCCGGCAAATATCCAAGGTATTGTCCTTGCTGCCCTCATCCTTTATGATGAGTTCATAGTTCTTGTAGTTCTGTCTCAGTACACTCTCCAAAGTGTCACGAACAGTGGCACCGCTATTATACGTAGCAGTGATGATAGATATTTTCATAAAGAAATATTGATTTTCCCTCAATGAGGGAGTATTTTGGTCTATTTTGTCCCTCAATGAGGGATACTTTTACGTTTGTTGGTCCCTCATTGAGGGACAGTTTTTGCTCTACACGTAATAAAGTTTACAACGTCGGTAAGCACTGGAAATTATATTCTTATCAACACGGATACGTGATAACGTTGATAGTTTAACGTTTAACGTTGAAAGTATTTTTCCTTTGAATATCTCAAGCGAGTTTGGATGACTCTATTGCCTGTCACCCCTGAAAACATGTCTCCGCAACTTTGTTGCTGGAATCTAATCGGGCATAGCGTTCACCGCTCACTTTCTCCCCCTGAGACAGGCGGGAGTCCCCAAAGGGGGAGGGGGTGGATAAACCTCTCACCGTAACACATCAGTGTGCTCTCAGTGATATAAATACTCTCTTTGGCACCAGACACATTATCTCCCATGGAGCCAGGCAAAAGTATTTCATGCAATTGGCAAAGAAGCGGCACGTAGTTTCCATGCGCTTCTTCCATCCGCTCCTGTGTTTATAATCCATCCTGCCAAAGTTGCCGTTCTTCATAATGTCTGCCATAAGCATGTCTGCCATGCGGAAATCCTTGGAAGATAGACAATCCCTGTATGCATCCCAACTCACATTATAGTATCTGCCCACCAGTGCCACCATAGCATCAAAGGCTTTCAGATAACCTATGTTTTGCAGATGTTCCCTCAACGCGCTGATGTTCAAGGCAGGAGCGTAGGCATGTATCAGCACAGCCACGTCCGTAACCTGTCTTAGTCACACTCCCTCGCCAATCAGATGATTGAACATGTGCTTGAACACCAGAATCAAGTCCGCCTCAGGACTGAGCATAGGCACCTGCACTCCGCTTGAAACGCAGAAATGCCCCAGTCTGCCATCCTTTATCTCCTTGTCCACCAAAGCCGAGAAATAGCGCTGATGTTTCCCTGCACCGAAGGTCTCCATCTGGTAATGCATCTCAAAGCGTATGCCTCGGTACGAGAAGGAATCGTGCTTGTCTGCATCGCATCTCTCCACCGTTAGTTTCAACTTCTGCTGAATCAGGCTCAATGCCCTTTCATAATCCCACTCCGGCACATAGAAATCAATATCGCCCATGGTTCTGCACCATGGACTGGCATACCACGAAGCTACTGCCGGGCCCTTGAATACCACGAAATCAATCTCCCCCTCGTTCAGCAACAATGTCAATTCCGACAAGGCAACGTCAAAATTACTCTTAACAGCTCGATGCTGTTGCTCAATACCCACCAGTTCCATCACCAGTGAGCGTTTCCTGTTCCCCTCGTCAGAACGGCATTTCACTTCTGCCTGCCCCCTCAGCACCATGTCTGCCAGCAAACCGTCCACCGTGTGTGCACGTGACAGCCGCTGCACTTCTGTCATTTCTTGTAAGGATAGCACTGCCTGTGCATGCTCACCACTAACAGCAATGGACAGGATTTCCAATAGCCTGCTATGTATGTCATTCATTTGTGACATATAGAAAAAAGCGTAAAAGACAACCGTTGTTTATCCTCCAGTACAAGGAGGCGTTGCATCCCTCTCCAAGATGCATCTTTTAGGTCCTCCCGAGGACCGGCCCGAAAGAACTGGGAACTTTCGCCTCGGTCCTCGGGACGTCAAGCCTCAGTCCTCGGGAGGACCTAAATAAGGTATTCTCTCTCTGTCTTTTCCTGATTTCAGTAGACGTTTTTTTGCTTCATTAGCTGAAAAGATTTACACCTTTTCTCTATCCATACTGTTGATGTTTACGGTATCCTTGATTCCATGCTGTGGCTGTTGACACTTTCCTCAGATGGGACAG
>JAZRCG010000025.1:0-48441 GCA_045659645.1 Bacteroidaceae bacterium
CTGTCCCATCTGAGGAAAGTGTCAACAGCCACAGCATGGAATCAAGGATACCGTAAACATCAACAGTATGGATAGAGAAAAGGTGTAAATCTTTTCAGCTAATGAAGCAAAAAAACGTCTACTGAAATCAGGAAAAGACAATACACTATGACCTGTAAAAAATGTCCTCCCGAGGACCGATGTCGGTCTTCGGGAGGACAAGGGTGAGAGTTCCCGGTTCTTTCGCCTCGGTCCTCGGGAGGACCAATTTTCCTGCTTTATGGAGATTCAAGAACGGTGTAGTTTTTCTACACATTGTGTATTAGTTCGTATGCCAGTGAACCTTTGGGCGGTGTTGCCGGGCAGTTGTCCCGAGGAAACCAATCTGCTCGTTGCAGTTCGCTTTCCTGGATTCGTATTTCCCCACTTTCGTATTCTGCGGTGAAACCGAGCATCAGTTGGGAAGGGAACGGCCAACTCTGGCTGCCTAAATAGCGGATGTTGCGTACGGTAATGCCGGTTTCCTCCATAATCTCGCGCCTTACTGCCTGTTCTGCAGATTCGCCGGCTTCCATGAAACCTGCCAGGCAAGAATAATATTGGGCATTGCGTCTGTTGTGAAGTGCCAGCAGGATGTCGTTGCCACGCTTGACCAGTACTATGATACACGGTTCTATGCGAGGGTAGACTGTATTGCCACATTCGGGACAAACGAGCGAAGTTTCCTCCTCTGTGGTACCTGGAACCAATCGTGCGCCGCATCTGGTGCAGAAACGGGTTTTGCCAAGCCATTCGTGTAGAGCCTTGGCTCGGAAATGTGGGGATGCAAGGTCTTCGCCCTCAGAGGCATAGTAGTTGCGCAAGGAAATGGAGTAGAATCCTGCTGGCAAATCCTGTGTTTGAGGTAGGCCAAGGACACACAGATTGTTTTGTTTTTCTTCAAAAAGCACCCCCTCGTTATTTGCGTTCCCTAATTGAAGCAGATCGCAGAAAGTTAGTTCCTGGCCATCGCATCTCAGGATGGTGTCTTGCCCCATAATGGCAATGCAGCGACAGTTGGAATTGTCAGGAGAGAGTATGAGAGCCATACTTGTGCCAGGATAAAGTTATGTGTCTTAGCGAGTTCTGCACATGATTATGCGGTACAGATTGCAACCCAGAAAATTGCCTGTGGCAATTGCCAGCCAGAAGGTCAGTATCTGGGGAAGGTGAGCCAAGGTAAAATCCACGGGTACGCAGAGGTAAAAGAAAGAATCGGCTACACAGTGAGGGAAACCGCAGTTGATGAAGACAGGTATGCCGAAAAGCATGGGCAGATTCTTGCCTTCACGTGCAAAGGTGACCACGGTTGTCATTATGAAACCGCATCCGATTGCCAATATGCCACCTTTTACCGCCCCCAATGCCAGACGGGCTTCCATTATGCTCTGTGCAGTTTCTTGTACAGGCATGGGAGAACAGCGCAAAATCAGAGACATGGCTCCGCAACCCAATATGTTGCCGAACAGAATGAGCAGAACCTGGCCAAATTCTCCTTTCTTGAAGAAGCCAGCCGTACCGGTGTATAGTTTTAGGCTATAACCAACTACCGCCAAGAGTCCGAAGGAGAAAAGTACGGCACCTATGATGTTCTTTTCTGCCAAATAACCGAAACCTGCAATGCCAATGCAAATGCCTGCTATGAAAGCAGAACGCAGAGTAAACCAAATATCTTTTGTGGTCATGCGCATGTTATATTATAATATATAAGGTAGATAATTGCGGTGCAAAGATACGCAAAAGTGAGCGTAATGGCAACGTCTCTGTGTGCTAAATTGGTAAAATCCCTCTCAGGAATAGAGAAAACACCCTTCTGCTTTATGGGAAATCCAAGCATAATCTTTTCAAAGTGCCATATCTTTGCGATGTGAGATAAAAGAAAAGTCAAACATTTAACAAACGTACTACTATGAGAAGGATTATGATTATTTCAGCGATGGTAATGGCAATGTCAATGTCGGTAAGTTATGCAGACGCCCAGAACCAGGGTCGTGGTCGTGGCAGAGAACGTGTAGAACATCGTGATTCTCGCAAGTCCAAAAATAATGGAGCAATTCGTAATCATTCGACCAGAAGGACGCGTCATGAAAGCATAGCCCATGCTCCCAAACCCAAAGGCAGGCACAATAATCACTATGTTCCCCGTGGAGCTCGTATGGTAAAGTGCGCACCACCTCGTATCAAGCGAGGAACTTACGTGCCGGGTTGGGAAGGGCGAGTGCGTTATATGCATGATGGCCGTTGGGCATATTATGTGAATGGATGTTGGCGATATTACGATTGTTACTACAACCCATACGATTTCTTTTGTGAACCTGTTCCTCCCCGCTTGCATCATCACGCAGTAGTCGCTCATAACCATGCTTCTGCAGGTGAAGTGGCAGCAGGTGTGGTGGCAGGAACCATACTGGGTTGTATAATAGGGGCTGTAGCAAACTGATAAAGGTTATAATATATTAAATCTCCGAGGTAAAGGCAAAAAGATATGGAAAGCGTTGCCCTTATGTCGGAGATTTTTGCTATATTTGTCATACGACAAGTACAGACATGTCCTAAAAAGGTAGCATTATGACTAAGAAAAACTATTGTCTTATTCTTGCCGGTGGCATAGGGCAAAGACTCTGGCCGGTGAGCCGTAGTACCAGGCCCAAGCAGTTCCTGGATCTTTTCGGTACAGGCAGGACTCTGCTTCAACAGACTTATGACCGTGTGGCAAGATTCATAGACCCCGAAAATATATTTGTAAGCACTAATTTGCAGTATTTGCCTCTTGTGTATGAACAGTTGCCACAGGTGGACGATATGCATATCCTTGAAGAGCCACTTAGGCGTGGAACATTGGCATCGGTGGTGTGGGGCATGGCTATGATAACCAAGAGAGACCCTAAAGCCAGGGTGCTTGTGACTCCTTCGGACCAACTGATTCTTCAGGAAGCGGATTACGAGAACAACATGCTTGACGGATTGGATTTTGTGGGTAATGAAGGTTCTCTTCTTGTCATGGGTGTCAAGGCTTCTCGTCCCGAAACAGGATACGGATACATACAGAGAGGTGATGAAATTAACGAGAAAGGCATAAGTAAGGTAAAGACCTTCTCGGAGAAACCTTCCCACGAGTTTGCAGAGATGTTTGTCACGGATGGTGGTTTCCTGTGGAATACCGGTTTGCAGGCTTTCCGTGCTGATGTGTTCCTGGACACTTTGTGCCGTATAGTGCCCGAGTATCAGTTGGGGATTCCTCGCCTGATGGCAGATGCCGAGAGTGGCGATGCCCGTTTGGTTCCCGAGGTGTTCCAGATGCTGCCCAACCTGAGCCTGGCTGTAGGTATTCTGGAACGTGCCGACAATGTCTATGTGAAGGAATGTTCTTTTGGCTGGGCAGATATAGGCACGTGGACATCAATACATGACGACTGTCCGGCAGACAATCAGGGAAATGTCCTCATGGACACAAAAGCATATTTGTATGAATGTGCAGATAACGTAATACGTCTGCCACAGGGAAGGATTGCCGTGGTGAAGGGGCTGAAAGACTATGTTATAGCAGAAGAGGGCGAAATACTCATGATTTGTCCTCGCGAGGATGCTGCCACAATGCGGCGCATGCACACCGACACAAAATTCATGTAGACAGGACTTTCATCATCTGCTCGTAACCCAGTTTGGCAATGGCTTCGGCCTCGTCATAGTCGTGGCTTCCGTATTCTTTTAAGTCAACATTCAGGTAGATGTCGGGCGGAGTAAGACGAAGAGACATTTCTGTATTTCTCTTCATTAGTATGGAAATAGTATTGTATGTCAGCGAGATGTAGTTGTTGCTCAGCGCGTTCAATCCAGCCTGGAACTTTCGCGATAGTAAGGTAAAAGGGGATACATCTTCCTGCTGATGATGTGCAACGTTTGTATTGTCTTCTTCCCACTCGTAATCGTCAAGGTTAACTGCCACCAGTAAGTCTCCTTTAGTACGTTTTACTCTATCCAGGGGCAAACCGTTGGTTATGGCTCCATCAATCAATAGCATCTCGCCATATTCAACAGGACGGAACAACATGGGTATGGAGATGCTTGCACGGATGGCATCGTATAAACTGCCACTTCGGAATACAACTTCTTCGCCTTCTTTCACATTTGTGGCTACAGCACAGTATGGGATTTTCAGGGTCTCAATGTCACAATCGGGCACTATGGCTTTAAGGGCATCAATGATACGGTCGCCTTTTACCAGAGCATGGGGACTGAGCGTGAAGTCCACCAAGCGGAAGACTTCCTTGTCGGTCAGGTCGTACATCCACTCTTTTACCTTGTCCAAACCTCCGGCGGCGTATATGCCACCTATAAGCGCACCCATTGAAGCACCTGCTATGGAGGTTATCTCGTAGCCGGCTTCTTCCAGTGCCTCAATGGCACCAATGTGGGCAAAGCCCTTGGCTCCGCCACTGGCAAGCACCAGGGCAACCTTCTGTTTGGGGGATGTTTCCATACACCTTATCTATATACTATAAATGGGGACTACTTGATGTTGTCTACCAAACGGAACAGACGGTTCCAGCGGATACTGCTCAGTCCGCCACGATCGGGATCCATGGACAACCAGATGACAATAGGTTTGCCCACGATGTGGTCCTCGGGAACAAAGCCCCAATAGCGTGAGTCGGCACTGTTGTGACGGTTGTCGCCCTGCATCCAGTAGTAGTCCATCTTGAAGGTGTACTCGGTGGTTTCCTTGCCGTTTATCAGAATGCGTCCGTCATCGGTAACCTGCAGGTCATTGCCCTCATAAATGCGTATGGGACGCTCGTAGACGGGAAGGTTCTCTATTGTCAACTGTATGGTCTCGCCCTTGGCTGGTATCCAGATTGGACCGTAATTGTCGCATGTCCAGCCCGTGTGCCCGTTCAGGGGATATAGGAAACCAGTTTCCTCCTGCTTGCTGTACTCTATGCTGGTCACAAGGTCGGGGCGTGCCTCCAGTGCCGCTTTGGCTTTGGCGGTCAGGGGCATGCTGCCTGTAGTACTTAGGGCACTGAGATCTTCTTGGGATATGCCAAGTTCCTTTATCAGAGATTCTGGCAGAGGTTGTTTCAACTCCACCTCATAATTATACTGAACATTATCCGGTTCCTTGTTTGCCACCCCATCCAGATAGATGATGTGATCGCGTATTTCCAGTGTTTGTCCAGGGAGTCCCACGCAACGCTTAACATAGTTTTCTCTACGGTCCACAGGGCGCCACATGACCTTGCCGAACTGGGGAACCGATTTCACATAGTCGCTACCCACCTGAATGGCATGGTTATAGAAACGGTACTGCTCTAAGGCCGACATGCTGTCCAAGTTCTCGGGAATGTCCATATTGTACATATAGAGTTCCTTGCACATGCGATAATAGTCGGTGTTTTGCCAATTATAGGCTATGGTATCTCCGGCAGGATAGTTAAAGACGACAATATCGTTCAGCGTGATTTTCTTGGGACTGACGCGCTTGTAGTCCCATTGCACACTCTCAATATAGCTTTTCCCAATTCCCATAGGCAGGGTGTGCTGGCACAAAGGGGCGTGAAGAGGTGTCTGCGGCACACGGGGGCCATAGGACATCTTGCTGACAAACAGATAGTCGCCCACCAGCAGGCTCTTTTCAAGAGAACTGGAAGGTATGGTGTAGTTCTGGAAGAAGTAGATATTGACAAAATAAACCGCCACCAGTGCAAACACGATGGCATCTACCCACGACATGACGGTGCGAAGAATGGGATCCTCCAAATCTTTCCACCAGCCCCAGTTAATCTTTTTGGTAATGTAGGCATCAAAAATGAACGGCAGTACGATGACGCCCCACCACGATTGTATCCACACAAGGAAAGCAATGTACAGAGCACATGCCACGAGTCCCTTTATCCAGTCAGTCTTTTTTGGTTGGTATATCTTCATTATCCTATATGTATTAGAATTTGAACAGATCGGACATTGTCAGTAGTCCCTCATGCTTGGCGGTGTATTCGGCAGCAAGCACTGCGCCCAAAGCGAATCCCTTGCGGGAATGCGCATCGTGGGTAATGGTGATGCAGTCAGCCTCGCTCTCCCAAGTAATGGAGTGAATACCGGGAACCTCATCACGTCGGATACTGTCTATACGCAACTTATCGGCAGGAACCTCGGTTGTGCCCTCCTTGCTTCCGTCGGGATTCGTCAGCATGCCGAACTCCCAACCGTTCAAGCGCTCCACTTCTGCCACCAGTTCCTCGCCTAAGGTAATACCCGTGCCAGAAGGATGGTCGAGCTTGTGTATATGATGTACCTCCTCAAGCACAGGGGTGTATGACTCAAAACCGTTCATTATACGAGCCAGATAACGGTTGACGGCACGGAAGATTGTCACACCAAGGCTGAAGTTGGAACTCCAGAACAGGGTCTTGCCTTGTTCTGTGCACATTTTCTTCACATCCTCACCATGCTGTGGAATCCACCCCGTACTGCCACTGACAACCTTTACTCCATGCTTAAATGCTTTCATGTAATTGTCGTATGCTGTGTGTGGTGCTGTAAACTCGATGGCAACGTCGGCACTCTTGAATGCCTCGCTATCAAAATCCTGCTGGTTGTCAATATCAATAATGGAAACTATTTCGTGACCACGTCCCAGTGCTATTTCCTCTATCATACGGCCCATCTTGCCGTAACCAATAAGTGCTATTTTCATATTTGATGATGTTCTTTATTGCACAAAATTACGATTAAGCGAGGGAAATACAAAATAAATGCAGGTATATTTTCATTTCCGAGCTAAAGTAATTTGGAAAACGATGTTTCAAAGGTACGAATAAGTAAGGTAATCTCAAAGTAAATTAACCTTTATTGTGAAATGCCCGGCACTGGTGACTGTATTTAACATCAAAGTTGGGGTTCTGTGAACGATTTGTCAAATTTATTCGTATCTTTGCCATCAAAATGATATTTAGGCATGGAGAAACTGCTCCACTATGTATGGATGCATAAGCTGATGCCGTCCACTGTTTTGAGGACAACAGACGGCAGATGCGTGGAAATTCTGGACCCTGGTCAGCACAACAACAACCAAGGACCGGATTTCAGCAATGCACGCATTCGCTTGGACGGGATGACGTGGGCAGGCAATGTGGAGATACACACCAGTTCTGCCGACTGGACCAGACACGGGCATGACCAGGATCCGGTGTACAATACCACCATCCTGCATGTAGTGGAGAGAGCAGAGACAGAGGTTTTCATGCAAAACGGACACCAGGTGCCGCAGGTGGTAGTGGGTGTGCCTCAGGAGGTGAAGGATAACTACGAGGAGTTGCTTCGTACTACAGATTATCCACGCTGCCACAGATTCGTGCCACAGATAGAACCTATAAAGGCCCATTCCTGGTTTGATGCCCTTTTGGCAGAAAGGATGGAAGTGCGTGCCAAAAGGATACTGGCCATCTTGGACGAATGTCGTGGCGATTGGGAGCAAACTACGTTCATAACCCTGGCACGCAACTTCGGTTTCGGCTTGAATGGAGACATCTTCGAGATGTGGGCAAAGCGTGTTCCGCTTGCTGCGGCAGGCAAGCATCGCGACAACCTGTTCCAGGTAGAGTGCCTGTTCCTTGGACTTGCCGGACTGATAGACAAGATAGCTGACGAAGGTTTAAGGAACAGGATGCATGCCGAATATAAATTCCTGAGCCACAAGTTCTCTTTGCCCGCCCCAATGCCAACCTCCTGCTGGCACTATCTGCGCACCAGGCCGCAGAATTTCCCCGATGTCCGCATCAGGCAGATGGCAAGACTCTTTCACGAGGGGCATTGCACGCTGAGCAGTCTGTTGGACGCCAACTCGCTTGAAGACATGGACAACAGATTGGCAACTGCCGGCATCAGCAAGGGTAGTCGCACGCTTATAATCATAAATACCGTGGCAAACCTGCTATTTGCCTACGACATGCACCACGGAACCTACGACTATCGTGCACGTGCCACGGATTTCTTGGAGCAGCTGCCTGGCGAGAAGAACCACATACTGAAGCAGTGGCAAGCATGCGGTTTGAATGTAGGTACTGCCTATGACAGTCAGGCCCTGATACAGCTGAAAAAGGAATACTGCGACCATGCAAGATGTCTTGATTGCCGATTTGGTTTCGAGTATATTTCGCATCTTATGAGACACAATGGATAAAGAGACTCTGTACATGATGGCGCTGACGAGAGTTCCCAAACTGAACTACTCTCAGCAGAGAACCCTGGTGGAAACGCTGGGTAGTGCTACCGCCGTGTATGAGAACAGGCGCAATATCATGGACGTCATCCCCGATGCCATTCCGGCATTGAGGGAGAACCTGAGTTTCATGGACTCGTGTCTGCCGCGTTGCGAGGAGGAACTGGAATGGGCAGAGAAGGTAAAGGTGGATTGCATCAGTTTTCTGGATGATCGCTACCCCCAGCGCATGAAGGAGTGCGATGATGCTCCCATGATGCTGTACTACCGTGGCATGGCAGACCTGAACAAGACACGTATAGTGAGCATGGTTGGCACACGCAAGATTACCGACTATGGTCGCCAGATGTGCGAGACGTTCATTCGGGAACTGGCAGAGTTGTGCCCCGATGTCCTCGTAATGAGCGGTTTGGCATACGGCGTGGACATTCAGTGCCATCGCCAGGCTCTGCAGAATAAACTGGAAACCATCGGTGTGCTGGCTCACGGATTGGACCAGATATATCCCACACTGCACCGCAATACGGCAAAGGAGATGCTTTGTCAGGGTGGATTGCTGACCGAATTCATGTCGCGAACAACCATAGAGAAACGTTATTTCGTCCAGCGAAACCGTATTGTGGCAGGATGTTCGGATGCCACCATAGTGGTGGAGAGTGCCTCCCGCGGAGGTAGTCTCATTACGGCAGAGATAGCACAAAGTTACGGCAGGGAGGTCTTTGCTTTTCCTGGCCGTATGACTGATACTCAGTCGGAGGGCTGTAACAGGATAATTGCCAACAATACGGCAGGTCTTCTTACCTGTGCTGAAGATTTCGTAAATGCCATGGGATGGGAGAACGACAAGGCCAGACAAAAACAACTTGCCGATGGCATCCAGCAGGAGCTGTTTCCCGACCTTTCCGATGAAGAGCAACTCATCGTAGAGACTTTGCGCAACAAGGACCGCCTGCAACTGAACATCATTTCCGTCAGCACCGGCATACCTGCCGGCAGGCTCAGCGGCCTGCTCTTCACTATGGAGATGAAGGGAGTGGTGAGGATGATTCCCGGCGGCATGTACCGTTTGAACTGATTATTAACGACACAAAACAACAAATACAATATGAGCAAGCAAAAGCGCTTCTTCCTGAGTGAAGAGGAGATACCCACACAGTGGTACAACATCCAGGCGGACATGCCCAACAAGCCCATGCCCATGCTGGATCCCAAGACCAAGAAACCTATGACACCCGAAGATATGTTCCCGCTCTTCTCCATGGAGGCAAGCCGGCAGGAGATGGACCAGGAGCATGCATGGATAGACATCCCAGAGGCCGTGCGCGAGCAGTACAAGTATTATCGCAGCACTCCCCTGGTACGTGCCTACGGACTGGAAAAGGCACTTGGCACACCGGCACACATATACTTCAAGAACGAGAGCGTAAGTCCCATAGGAAGCCATAAGTTGAACAGTGCCCTGGCACAGGCATACTATTGCAAGCAGGAGGGTGTTACCAACATTACCACCGAGACAGGTGCCGGTCAGTGGGGATGTGCTCTGAGCTATGCCGCCAAGGTCTTCGGCCTGGAGGCCGCCGTGTATCAGGTGAAAATCAGTTATGAGCAGAAGCCTTACCGCCGTGCCATTATGCAGAGTTATGGTGCACAGGTCACCCCCTCTCCCTCCATGTCCACACGCGCCGGCAAGGACGTGCTTACCGTGGACCCCAACAACAATGGTTCGCTGGGAACTGCCATTTCCGAGGCAGTGGAACTGGCCATGACCACGCCCAACTGTAAATACGTGCTTGGTTCCGTCATGAACCACGTTTCCCTGCACCAGACAATCATAGGTCTGGAGGCAGAAAAGCAGATGGAGATGGCAGGAGAATATCCCGACATCGTGATAGGTTGCTTTGGTGGCGGTTCCAACTTTGCAGGCATTTCCTTCCCCTTCATGCGCCATGTATTCAGCGGCGAGCGCAAGACCCGATTCATTGCCGCCGAACCTGCCAGCTGTCCCAAACTGACGCGCGGTCAGTTCCAGTACGACTTTGGCGACCTTAGCGGCCTGACTCCCCTGATGCCCATGTACACCCTGGGCCACAACTTCATGCCAGCCAACATTCATGCTGGCGGTCTACGCTACCATGGTGCCGGTGTGATAATCTCCCAACTTATGAAGGACGGTTACATGGAGGCTATGGACCTGAAGCAGTCCGAAACCTTCAAGGCTGGTCTGCTCTTTGCCAAGGAAGAGGGTATCATTCCTGCTCCCGAATCATGCCACGCCATTGCTGCTGCCATTGCCGAGGCAGAAAAATGCAAGGAGACTGGTGAGGAGAAGGTTATCCTGTTCAATCTCTCTGGCCATGGCTTGATAGACATGGCAGCCTACACTCAATACCTTGCCGGCAACCTGTTTGACCATGAGGTGAGTGATGAGGAGGTAACACGCAACGTGAAGGAACTGGAGCAGATAATCTAAATCTCATTCCCAAGGTTCGACTTTTGATATATATATATAATTTCGGGCTTGCCATTGCCGAGATATGATAAATTCTCTGCATGGCAAGTCTGTATGTTTATATGTGTTGTTGTTGTGTCGTAATATTTCCTATAGTATTGTTGTCTGCTTTTGTCTGTAAATGCTGCATAAACGGTGTGTTGGAAGTCCGTTTATTCATTGATAAAAGGAAATGAATGTTGCCGGCGTTCTAACTGACTAGTTCATAGTAACATAGCTTCAGTGAGCCTGTAGGCTGCCGTGTCGCCTGTTTGTATGCTGTACGGTTCTTGAGAGAACACAGATTTGCCCTCCCGAGGACAAGGCCTTGACGTCCCGAGGACAAAGGCTTGACGTCCCGAGGAACGACCTCACTCTTCGGGATGTCTTGCTTTGGATGTCTTGTTTCCCTTGCTTGATTCAGTATAGATAGTCGTTTCTATGACAAGAATTTTGATAAACGATTTTAGCAATCATATACGTCAGTTCGGGATAATATTAGAACAATGTTAGTTGTTTGTTGTCCTCAACACAATATCCTTTGATTGCCTCTGGTTTGTTGTCAAAGAAGCAATATGCACTGATAGCAGCAATGAGGTTCATCAGGAAATTGTTGACGGATCTGTGTCTTGTATGCACCAAATTCCCCTTGTCCTTGAGCAGATGATTAATACATTCGATGATATATCTTTTCCTAAGCATAATCTTGTCCCATAGTGGGATCAGTTTGTTTTTCATGTTGCTTCTGATTCCCGTCACCAGATGTACGCCATCAGCAAAGAGCGCCTCAAACAAGCTGGGCGAGATGTATCCTCTGTCAGCAAAGAGTTTTCCGTAAATTCTCTTGCCAAGTATTGACCATACTTTAGGATCCCTGTCATCTACGTTAGCTCCTGTAAGACAGAACATTATAATCTCTCCCCGATCATTGCATATGAAATGCAGTTTAAAACCGTGACACCAGCCCATCGTCCCCTTTCCGTCAGTAGCAAGACCGGCAAATACTTTGTTGGCATACCTGCGCAAGTTGTGGCATACGGGAATCATAGTGGAGTCTACAAAAGTGATTCCTGTGCACCGTCCGAAAGAGTGAAGGTTCAAGAAGAACATCAATTTGAAGAAAACTATACTCTCCAATTCCACAAATCGGTTGTATGACACCGCATCTGGGCAATCACTCTTTAGATGAAGCTTGATGAAATGCAGGTAGTAATGCTTGAAATTATCAAAAGTGCCAAAATGGAACATGATGAGAATCGTCATAATCTCGCTATCGGACATACTCGCCGCACGCCTCCGGCGGACCTTGCCCTCGGAACTCAGAAGAGGCATATTTTCAATTTCTTCTTCATATTTCTTGCTAAATTCATCCGTATCACATAAAATTTCTATAATTTTGTCGTTGTTAATCATGAGTGTATCCTTGTATAAAACTTTATAAGTAACTGGAAATCACATATAAAGATACAAAATATATCTCAGATTACCAACTTTTTAGACAACTTTCTTATTCCGAACTGACGTCAGAACTAGTAAATAAATATAGTATTAACGATAAAAACGAATAGCCTATGAAGTAAATCCGGACAGACGCTTTCGCTAAGGTTTGTAATGCGAGGCATTACTGCTTTCAAGGCTTAAATTAAGCCAAATAAAAACAAATCATTAACCCGAAAAGCGTTCCGTTCGTTCTTAATTAATATAGATTTGGAGCTTTTGCTCTTGTTCTCTGTCCTTGAAACCGCCAAAATTCAACACGTGAGAACAAGCAGTAAGAAGGTTCGCGCTATGGCGTGAGCTATTCTTTGCTTGTTACGTGTGAGGTTACTTGGCGGTACCTAAGGACAAATAAGCATCGAATGGTACACGCCTTTTCTTATACAAATCAAAAAATGAAAAAACTTATTTTGTCAATGGCGCTTGCCGCTTTTGCATTATTGGGCAAGGCTTATGATTTTGAAGCAAATGGATTCTATTACAACATCACGTCCTTGAGTGATTTAACCGTTGCCTTGACTGGGAATGAAGGGGCATCATACAGTGGAGATATAACAATTCCTAAAAGCGTTGAATACTCAGGAAAAACTTTTACCATAACCTCTATCGAAAGTTCAACTTTCTCTAAGTCGATATTGGGTACATTAACTATTCCAAAGAATATAATGAAAGCAAATATCTCAGCATCTTCGGTGGAAAAACTAATCATAGAAGATAGCAGAATACCATTAGAGGAGTTATCTGCTGAAGCCGCCAAAGATGTATATATGGGGCGTGACATTAATGTTCCGTGGAATCATCTCATATATAGTTTCTCGTATTCGAGCATAGAAAGTATTGTATTTGGTGATTCCGTCACATATATCCCAGGAGGTATGTTGGAAAAATGTACAAAACTCGTAAGTGTAGAGTTGTCGAGTAACATAAAGAGCATATTTAATCATGCTTTTGATGGTTGTACTAAATTAAAGACCATTTCCGGAGAGGGTATCGAACTGATAGAAACCGGGGCATTTAATAATTGTACTTCTTTGGAATCGTTCAACTTTCCAAGTCTTAAAGTAATTGACAATGGAGACTCTCAATGGGGAACGTATCGATGGGGAGTATTCCAAAATTGCAAAAGTTTAAGAAATGTCGTCCTGTCACAAGGACTATTAAGTATCGGAACTATGGCTTTTATGGGTTGTGAATCTCTTGAGTCCGTAACAATACCTGCAAGTGTTATGTACATAGGAGAAGTAAACAATATAGAACATAGTTCAGTGTTCGCTGATTGCCCTAATCTCACATCGATAACAGTGAATGCTTCTTCTCCCATAGCTATAGGTGAAACTACATTTGATGCCCAAACCTACATAAACACGACATTGATAGTTCCTGCGGGTGCAAAAGACGAATATCTCAGTGCTACTAATTGGAAAAACTTTTTCAATATTGAAGAGAATACAAATATAACAGACAACGTATACTCTGTTGTGATTGAGGGATGTTCTGATTCATATGGAGGCTATGTTGAAATCGGTGACCTGCGGATAAAAGACAATGAATATGTAATGTCTGCAAATAAAGGGGATAAAATCACTCTGAGATTTATACCTTGGTCAAATGAAGAAGAAAATTATGAATTAGGCAGTGTTACTATTGATGAGAAAGATGTAACTTCGAATGTTGTGAATAATGAGTTGATTGTGGAAGTTACAGGTAATATGACCATTGATATTGATTGGGATTATGTAGAGCCCAATCCGATATTATTGACTATCAAGCAAGCAGAAAACGGTTGCACTAAAATGGTGGTGGATAAATGGGATACGTATAAGTTCTTTATAGAGCCATCAGAAGGATGGACTTTGCATTCTGTTGCGCTTAATGGAGAAGATATAACCAACCGCGTTGGCGATGATGGCGCATTGAAATTAAGTGAAATATCAGAAAACACGACTCTTTCTATCACTTTTGAGTCTATTGTTTCATCAGTAAAGGCCATTAATCCAAGTCGTGCAAAAGTCTATGGTGCAGATAATAGTATTGTGATTTCAGGTGCGAATGAGGGTGAAAACATACAGATATATGATGATGCAGGTCTGTTGATTGAGACGGTAAAAGCAACATCAAATTCGATGAGAATTCCTTTGGCGAATGGAATCTATATCGTCAAACTGGACGGTAAGACCTTGAAAGTTGCAATATAAATGTCCCGTTACGGCGGATATGATTTATCCGCCGTATCTGATTATCAGGGCTGTGGCCGGAGAAAAATTACTAATCTACAGAACTTTTCGAAGAATAGGAGTAGGCAGCGCGATATGCAAGCGCTGCTTAACTTTTTGTTTCCCTCTTTCGCACCTAGGCTATTCAAGAAAGCTTGATAGTTCTCGGTTTGGCGCCGGTTCTCGGACTAGCCGAGCGCAAGCATTGCGACGTCTGCACCTATGGCGAGAAAAGTGTATCCTCGCAGGCGATATTGAACTTGTCGTAGTCTATGTCGTGCAAGAACATATTGATACGGCAGAGGTTATAGGTGGTAAGGTTAATCTCCTGACCATAGAAACCTTGACGAACATTGTCCTTGCCGAGTATCTTTGCCGCTTTCAAGAGCAGCGAACCAGAACCGCAAGCAGAGTCATAGACCTTATTGACTTCGGTCTTACCAAGAGTTGCCAGACGGGTGAGTAGTTCGCTTACCTCCTGTGGGGTGTAATACTCGCCACCGCTCTTACCAGCATTGCTCGCATACATACCCATCAAGTATTCGTAAGCATCACCGAAAGCATCTATCGTATTGTCTTGGTAGTCGCCAAGGTTCATCTGCTGAATGCCACGAAGGAGTTTCACGAGTTTCTCGTTTCGCTTGATGACGGTCGCTCCCAACTTATTTGAATTGACATCAACATCGGCAAACAGACCGTTGAAATCATCCTCGCTTTCAGTTCCCTTCGCACTCGCCTCAATGGAGGTGAAAATCTTCTCCAATGTTTCGTTAAGGTTGGCATCCTTGTCGCACACCTTGCATATATTGCAGAAGAGTTGGCTCGGCAGGATGAAGAAACCCTTCACGCCCACCATCTCCTCACGGATGCACTCGGCAGTGGCATCGTCCAAAGTGGCGTAGTCAAAATCGGTGTTGCCAGTATCCCACTCGCCCTTGTTGATATAGTTGGGATGTTCTCGCTGATGTAGCGATAGAAGAGCATACCGAGAATGTATGCCTTGAAATCTCATCCATCTACTGCACCTCGCATCTCATCGGCGATTGCCCATATTGTTCTGTGGAGTTCTGCACGCTCCATCTCTTTCTTATTCTCTGCCATAGTGTTTTGGCTGTTATAATCGCAAAAATAATAATTATTTCTGCGTCGCGCAAATAAAAAAACAGCTACCATAATGTCTAACATTACAGTGGTTGCATAATGAAGATAGTTTTATGTATTGTTGAAGGTGGTTATTCCTCTTCTTCGGGTTCTACTCCTCGTTCGTGTTCGTCTATAAAGGAGTGTATGTAATCTTCGCGGATTTTAACATACTCTTTCACAGACTTGACCTTACTGACAGGTTTCTTCTCGTCGTTCTCTTTGATAAAGTCTCCAAATCTCAATATGTTTCCCAGTTTCTTGCTTTCTCCAAGACCGAGAGCATCGGCATAATCTTTCGGCATATTGAGCATAAACATAGATTTGTCGCTGACTTCAACGATATACTCATAGATAGTATTCTCGCTGTCATATACATCAGCACTGACAAGGGTCAGACTATCGCCGTCATTAGCATCATCAATAGCAGTCAATATCGGATGATTTAGAGCAGATAGCACATTGTGATTTTGCTCTTTTATTTTACACGTTTGAAAACCTCTGGGTTTTCTCTGTCGACCCCATCGTCGTGTATTTCATAAGTGACAACAGTGTCGTTGTTGATAAACTCTACCAAATAAGAATCAATATCCCCTTCGCCTGCCTCAATAATGGTTAGTATTCCTGTGGTTTCTTCATATCGGTAAACAATGTCCCAGGTGTCTCTATATTCTTTGTATCCTTTGCCTGTGCCATCGGCATTGAATACATACATCATATCGAAATCATCAGCACTTTCACCACAATACCATGTGCCTACAATTCGAGACGAACTGTTTGAACCATTGCCTCCGTTATTTCCTGGGTCTTCTGTGTCGCTTTTGCTGCATGAGGTTACTGACAATGTTATTGCCGACACAAACATAAATGCCAAAAGGCCTAATAAGTACTTTTTCATGATTTAGTGCTATTTAGAGATTGTTATTGTGTTTGATTTGTAACTCTTTCCGGAGGCAGTCTTGACCACGCCTCGTATTGTTGATGGGCTGCCAGATGTGTATGTTATGCTGAAGGTGTATTGGTGAGCAGAGGTTTTTACGGCAGTTGGAGGGTAGAAAGTGCCGCTAACTCTTTCTAATCCAATTTGTTCTACGGTAAAGTTGCTGCCTGTTGCCTTTACCGTTATGTCATAGTTTCTTTTGAACCTGTTTGAATCGGTTGTTCTGCTTGAGATGCTTACAGTTATATCTTCTTCTTCTGATGGTGTGGAGTCTTCACTATCCGTGTCCATGGTCCATTCGTCTACGTGTTGGTTGAAGTACGATTCGGAATAATAAGTACGCCCTTTGTATGTTACATAGTCTTTATAGATGCCAATGCTATAACCGGTAGGTTCGCCGGCATTATATATGTCAACAGAGGAACCGTTTATATCAAGTCCATATATATCCCACTCAAGCATGTCCGAATACCAATCGCCCTTCAGTCCATTGCAATACGTGTCAATATCCCCATCTACCAAATCTGAGTTGTCTATTGACCCATAATCGGTTAGTACGTGTTCTTCTATTTTTAGAGCGTAAGCCTGGTAATAGGTTGCCCAATCGTAGTTGCCAAGTGATATTTTCTCGGGTTTAGTAGCGTAGGTACCTGCAATGTCACTCCAGGAGTACAAATCCTGTTCATTCTCGTTGTCCACATCAGTGCCACTGCACCCAAGCAGCATAGGAATAGCCATTATGGTGCACAGAGTGACATATAATGAACTCTTTAGAATTCTTTTCATATCGGTTGTGATTAAATATCCTACTCACTTTACGGCTTTTCGGGAACTCCGTCAGTTCCTGTGTGTCAGTGCTGTGCGGGGGATGCGTACATAAAAAAACGCGGAACTTATTAGTGTGTTCTCTACTCAAGGTGTTTGGCGTAACCTGCTGACGGAACAACTAAAAGCCCACGCGTTATCGCATGAGCATTCCAGTGTCATTCCTGTCAGCATCTTTAAGTCGCCAAACTTTTGAGTAGACAGAATAAAACTAAAACGCTTTTCTATTCTAAAAATGTGCGTATCAATTATACGCTATGTTTCATAGGCTGGGATGGTGTTGGTTGGTACTATTTATATTGCCGCAAATAAGGTGGAATAGAAATTCTGCTTATGCATCAATATTGGCAAATGTAGCATTCTGTTCGATGAACTCGCGGCGTGGTGCCACGTCCTCGCCCATAAGCATGGAGAATACGTAGTCGGCCTGTGCGGCATCGTCTACGGTAACTTGCTTGAGCAGACGGCGCTCGGGGTCCATGGTTGTCTCCCACAACTGGTCGGGGTTCATCTCACCAAGACCTTTGTAGCGCTGGGTGTGGATGGCATCCTCACGTCCGTTGGCATAGGTCTGGATGAAGCGCAGACGGCTGGCTTCATCGTAGCAGTATTCCTCGTGCTTGCCAATGGTGCAGCGGTAGAGTGGGGGAGTAGCAATGTAGAGGTGGCCGTTGCGGATGAGTTCGGGCATGTAGCGGTAGAAGAGGGTCATCAGAAGTGTGTCGATGTGAGAACCATCGACGTCGGCATCGGTCATGATGATGACCTTATAGTAGCGCAGTTTGTCGTAGTTGGCTTCCTTGCTATCTTCGCCCAAGCCGAAGCGTACGCCCAAGGCCTGGATGATGTTGTTTACCTCCTCGTGCTCAAAGGCCTTGTGCCACATAACGCGTTCAACATTAAAGATCTTACCACGGATAGGCAGGATGGCCTGGAAATGGCGGTTGCGGCCCTGCTTGGCACTGCCGCCCGCAGAGTCACCCTCGACAATGAAGAGTTCGCAATTGGCGGCATCTCTGTCGGAACAGTCGGCCAGTTTGCCGGGGAGACCGCCGCCTGCCATGGGAGACTTGCGCTGTACGTTCTCGCGTGCCTTGCGTGCAGCAACGCGTGCTGTGGCAGCCAGGATGACCTTGTCCACGATTACCTTTGCCTCGTGGGGGTGTTCCTCCAGATAGTTGCTTAGAGCCTCGCCAACAGCCTGCTGAACGGCACCTGCCACCTCGCTGTTGCCAAGTTTTGTCTTTGTCTGTCCTTCAAACTGAGGTTCTGCCACCTTCACGCTGATAACGGCTGTCAGGCCTTCGCGGAAGTCTTCGCCAGAGATTTCAACGTGGTTCTTGGCAAGTTTCTCCAGTTCCTTTACGCACTGTTTCTCGGCGTATCCTTTCAGTGTACGTGTCAGAGCGGTGCGGAAGCCCTGCAGGTGTGTGCCACCCTCTATGGTGTTGATGTTGTTTACATAGGAATGCAGGTTCTCGGAATAACCGGTGTTGTACATGATGGCTATTTCAATGGGTACACCCTGCTTTTCGGTGTTCAGGTAGATGACGTCGTTGATGAGGCGTGTGCGTGTGCTGTCGATATAGCGAACGAAATCGCGCAAACCGCCTTCGCTATAGAACACTTCCTTGCGTATGCCCTCTATGCCGGATGCTTCGTTTACGTCCTGTCGCATGTCGGTGAGGGTAATGTGTATGCCGGCGTTCAGGTATGCCAGTTCGCGCATACGGTTGGCCAGGATGTCGTATTCATAGACGGTGGTGGTGAATATCTCTGCATCGGGCCAGAACTGCTGGCGTGTGCCTCGCAATTCGGTTTCGCCCACAACTGCCACGGGAGCATCGGGCTTGCCCTGATGGTACTGCTGCTGGTAGATTTTGCCATCGCGGAACACCTGTGAGAGCATTTTCTCGGACAGGGCATTCACGCAGCTTACGCCTACACCGTGCAGACCGCCTGAAACCTTGTATGAACCCTTGTCGAACTTGCCGCCGGCGTGAAGCACGGTCATTACAACTTCCAGGGCGCTCTTTCCCTCCTTTTCGTGCATATCCACGGGGATACCGCGGCCGTTGTCCTGCACGGTGATGCTATTGTCTTCGTTGATTGTGACTTCAATGTGTGTGCAATATCCGGCCAAAGCCTCGTCGATAGAGTTATCAACGGTTTCGTACACGAGGTGGTGCAAACCCTTTTTGCTGATGTCGCCTATGTACATGGCGGGGCGCTTGCGCACGGCTTCCAAACCCTCCAATACCTGAATGTTGGAGGCACTGTAATTGGAATTGTTTGTTGTTGTCTCGTTCATTGTATCTTATTGTATAGTATATCGCTACAAAGATACAAAAAAATAACGAAACTATGTTTCGTGTGTCCGGATTTTATTCATTTTACTTGTTGTTTCTGTCTCTTGGCCGCACCTTGTCCGGCGGTGTGGCTGGCATGCTGGACTGCGTGCGGTATGGGATGTGTATATACACAGAAAACGGCCTCCTGTACAGGAAGCCGTCGTATTTTTCTGTCTTAATAAGAGAATCCTTGCTTATTAACCCAACTTCTGGATGTGCTTAGCCAACTTGCTCTTCAAGTTAGAAGCCTTGTTCTTGTGGATAATGTTAACCTTGGCCAATTTGTCCAAAGCCTTTTGAACGCTGGGGTACAATTCGGTTGCCTCTTCCTTGTTAGTGGTAGCGCGCAACTTGCGTACAGCATTACGCATGGTCTTGGCGTAATATCTGTTGTGGAGTCTTCTCTTCTGCTCCTGACGGATTCTCTTTAAAGATGACTTGTGGTTTGCCATGTCTTACTTAATCTATTTCTTTTTTACTTATGTAGTCCCTAGGAGAGTCGAACTCCTCTTTAGAGAATGAAAATCTCTCGTCCTAACCGATAGACGAAGGGACCTTACCTTCGGCTTTTGTGCCTGTGCTTAAACGGTGTTGTTCCGTTTTTGCGGTGCAAAGGTACGTCGTTTCTTTGAATTGACAAAACATTTTAATAAAAAAATGCATGAAACACAGCGTTTTTTGCCTTTTTGCCTTCTATTTCTCCTGATTTGGGTAATTTCGCATGAATTTATATGTAAACGTGCATGCAGACAACCAAAGCCATAGTATTGCGTACTGTCAGGTATAGTGATAGTCGCATAGTTGTTTCTCTTTTCACTGAGCTTTATGGCATGATTTCAGCAGTTGTACGTGTTGCTCACGGTGTAAAAAAAGGTGGAAGGACTGCATTGTGGCAACTAATGAATATCGTTGAGGTAAATGTAGATTTTCGTGAATCTTCAGATTTACAAAAGGTGGGGGAGGTGTTTATCTCTACTCCATGGAAGGATTTGCCCTATAATCCGTATAAGGCCTCTATTTGTATGTTCCTTTCAGAATTTCTTTATCATTGTCTGCGTGAGGAGGGCGAGAATCGGAAGTTGTTTTCATTCTTGGAGAATTCCTTGATTTGGTTTGATGAGGCAGATCAGGGTATACCCTTTTTTCATCTGATACTGATGTTGAGGATAACACGTTTTCTCGGAATTTGGCCTCGCATAGACGACTATAAGCCAGGTTGCTTTTTTGACCTAAGGGGGGCTTGTTTCGTACAGCAGGCACCAACCCATGGTCAATATATAGAACCGGTTGAGTCAGCCTTGTTGTCATCTATTCTTAATCTGGACTATTCTGCGATGTCTATGGTAAGGATGTCCAGAAACGAACGCCGGCACATGCTGGATATGCTTTTGCGTTATTACCAGATACATGTGCCGGGGTTGGGTGAATTGCAGAGCCTGGATGTTCTGCGAGAATTATTTTCCTGATTTAATCAGCCTGCCTGTTCGTTCTTCAATCTGTTCAGATCTTCTTTGGTCCGTCGGCAGGTGGGGTTTGCGTCCACATGTGATATGATATCGTCATTGTCCATGTTGTCTGCCGAGTAAATGAATATGTTGTTATGGCGGTGTTTGGAGGTCTTGGTTCCATCTCGGTAGTAGATATTTATCATGTCTTCGCGGTTTGCCATACGCTCCTTGTCTTCTGCGCTTAGATTTCTCTTTTTTTCCTCCTGGTGAGAACTCATGCCATTTATGCTCTGCAGACCAAAACCAGTGGCGAGCAGTGTAATCTTCACTTTGTCGCCCAGGGTGGAATCTGTAGCCAATCCCCACTTGGTTTCAACATCGTGGCGGAACTTGCCCATGAACTCATGAATCTCGTTCATTTCCTCCATCATGAGTGAGCTGTGGTCATCGTCTGCACAGAAATTGATGTTCAGCAGTACCTTTTTGGAGTTGAAGATATCATTATGGTTAAGCAGAGGAGAGGTGAGAGCCTCGGTGAGAGCCTTGGTTACTCGGCCTTCTCCATCGCCATAACCAGTACTCATGATGGCAACACCACCATCTTTCAGTACAGTTGTGACATCTTCAAAGTCCAGATTCATAATACCGTGCATGGTGATGATTTCTGCTATACTTTTGGCCGCTACGGTCAGAGTGTCGTCTGCTTTAGCAAAGGCATTTATTACTGTCAGTTCGGGATATATTTCGCGCAGACGTTCATTATTGATGACAAGGAGAGCGTCGACGTGCTTTGAAATCTCCTCAACACCATCAAGGGCCTGATTAATCTTCTTGATACCTTCAAACTTAAATGGAATGGTCACTATGCCCACAGTAAGTATGCCGGCTTCTTTGGCGCACTTCGCTATGATTGGAGCTGCGCCGGTACCAGTTCCTCCGCCCATGCCGGCAGTGATGAATACCATGCGTGTTCCGTCGTTAAGCATTTCCTTGATGTCATCCATACTCTCCTCTGCTGCCTGACGAGCTTTCTCGGGACGATTGCCAGCACCGAGACCATCGTTGCCGAGTTGCAGATGATTGGGTACGGCGGCATCATCCAAGGCCTTCTTGTCAGTATTGCAGACAACATAAGAAACATCGTGTATGCCTTCACGGTACATATGGTTTACAGCATTGCCTCCACCGCCACCTACGCCTATGACTTTGATGATACAGTTGTTTGTCTGTGGGAGATCTGTGATGGGAAGTCCCATGTCAAAATTGATATCTTGTGGGTAACTCATATTCTGTAATTTATTAAGAAGTATAGTATTATTAGTTTCTTTCGTCTTCGTCGTCAGTCAGCGCATCTTTAATTATTTGCCAGAAGGATTTTTTCTTCTTGGAGACTTCATTTTCGGGTGTTTTTCCTGTATCGATGCCGCCGTTGTTGTCTGTGTCTTCCTCCTGTTCGATGGATATAGGAGTAGGAACAGGCTCTTGGGCTTTGTCTGTATCGGTGTCTTTAGGTTTGGTTGGGGTGTTGTCAGAAGTTGGACCTGGGGCAATGCAGTTTTGGTCACCATTTAAGAGCATAGACAGGATGCAGTTTGCTCGTCCATTGTCTGGGATGTATACTCCAGATACAATGCAGATATCGGCAGGTAAACCCTTGACCAGTCGTATTGGCTTGCTGCAATTAGTGTAGTTCATGAAAGCATCTGTAATGGAGCGTATCTGTGCACCACCACCCGTGAAAATTATTCCTGAGGTTAGTTTGTCGCAATCATCCTCTATCTGTGCCCAAATGTTTCGAAGAATTTCTTCGTATCTGGCCTCTATAATTTCGCATAGGCGGCTTTCGCTGATTTCCCTGTCAAGTGAAATCTTGATAATATTGTTCTGGGCGGTGTCATGGTTTTCTGACCATGCACGACCATATTTTAGTTTAAGACTTTCGGCCTCTTCCAATTCGGTGGTTAGACAGGTGCTAAGGTCTATGGTGGCATTGTTGCTGCCCATGGGGATAACAACAAGTTTTCTAAGAATGTTCTTGGTATAGATGCTTACAGTGGTAGTATCGGAACCTATATCTACCAAAGCGCAACCAGAACGTTTTTCGGCAGCATTGAGTATTGTACCTCCCAGGCTTAGTGGTGTAATCAATAATTCTGCAATCTCAAATCCAGCGTCATGGACGCATTTCTCGATATTATCTGCCAAGGAATTGCGGGCAATGATATTAAGGAAGTTTGCTTCCATCAGCTCTATCTGCATGCCTACAATATCTGCTTCTGCCCTATTTCCTACCTTATATTCCTGAGGGATGACTTCAAGGATTTGTGAGTCAGTATAAACAACACCTCGATTGGTGTCCATTAACTGGTCTATCAATGCATTGGTGATTTGCGTTTTCTCAGCAAATGTCCTCTGTATTTTATTTTGCACGGAATGTAGTGATTGCCCGCCTAATCCGACATAAATGCGAGATACAGTTTGTCCAAGTTGAAGACCAATTTGTCCAAGTACGCGCGAAATGGCCTGTGTGGTCTTGTCTATGTTGTCGATGATGCCTTTGCGGATGCAGTTGGATGCATTCTCTTCCGCAAAAGCGAGAACCTGCATTGTGCCATCTGGCATATGCTGTCCTGCAATAGCACGGATGGATGTACTGCCCAATTCCAATGCTACGATGATGTTCTTTTCTGTTGCCATAGTATGTGTGTTCTTTATTTTTTGTTTCGTTTGGTGCAAACTATTTGGTTGTCATAGTTTAGGTTGATGATACTATATTTGTTCCACCCTGCCTTATTTAGTCCTTCTTTGTAGAATATGGATAGTTTGTTCATTTTCTGCTCGATATTTGTGGGTTCTCCCAAGACTATCACGTGTTCTCCAGTAAAAGGAATCATCTCAATGTGTTTCGGCGTCTTGACGTGCAATTGTTGTATTTCTGTATTCCAAGGAGTGTGAGTATTTATATAAGAAGCCATTTCTGTAAGGTGTTCCCGAGCATATTCCTTATTGATTTTACCTGTAGCCAAGCATAAATCCAAATGAAATCTATCGCTTGGCATCTCATTCCCATTTTTGTCCATATAGTAGTTTTCGCCAGAATCTGATACAACATGGAGTATAGGCTTGTGTGGGAAGACGCTAATACACATAATATTTTCGGGTGTATAATAGCATATGGCTGAATCTATATATGGGTTTGTTTGGATGAAATGCTCTATATATTTGATGTCAATTTGTTTTAGCGGCATGTCCTTGACTGGCTTTTGTGTCAGAGTTAAGAGCTCTTCAATGAATTGAACATCAACGAAGTTTGGATATATTGAGTCATTGATAAGAATCTCTACTCCGGAACATATACGTTTCTCTTCGTCACGAGAAAGGGAACAGATACCAAAGATTAGATATCCTATGACACCAACTAATAAAACAATCTTTATGACAATCTTCATAATGTATTATCCATTTAGGATATTTGTAATCTCGGTTGCGTAGTTTTCTATATCGCCTGCTCCCAGTGTGACCAGAACATCATAGTTTTTGGCTTGAACACAGCTTATCAAATCGTCTTTATGGATAATTTGTTTTGAAATTCCTGGTCGAAGGTTATCGTAGATGAGATGTGAGGTAACACCAGGAATAGGTTCTTCTCGAGCAGGATATATATCCAGTAGGACGACATCGTCTAAAAGGGATAAGGCATCTGCAAATTCCTGATAGAAGTCCTTAGTACGGCTATATAGGTGGGGTTGGAAAATAGCCTTGATTTTCCGTCCTTCATATAATTCTCTGATGCTAAGTATACTTTGTCTTATTTCTTCTGGATGATGAGCATAGTCGGAGATATAAACCATGTTGTCTTTGCGTACATGGAAGTCAAAACGACGGTCAACTCCTCCGAAACTTAGCATTGCATTGCGTATTTCTTCGGAAGAAGCACCCGCAATCTGTGCTAATGCCATAGCTCCAATGCCATTGTCTATATTTATGCCAACAGGTACTCCCAGTTCAATGTCTTTGATATTTTCAATAGGAGAAATCAAGTCAAATGTTATACGTCCATTGCCAATCTTTATGTTTTCTGCATGAAAATCGCCCTCTGTTCTGCTATAATAATAAGTGGTTACACCCTTAGTGGTTTGGGGAACCATTCTCAGCCCCGTGTGTAAAACGAGGAAACCGTCAGGTTGGATAAGGCTGGTGTATTTGGAAAAAGACTCAAGATAAGCTTCTTCGGTTCCATAAATGTCCAAATGATCAGCGTCAGTTGATGTTATTACAGTTGCCCAAGGTGTTAGCCAATGGAATGATCGGTCAAATTCGTCTGCTTCTATTACCACATAGGGACTATCCTTGGAAAGGAGATAGTTTGTGCCATAGTTTTTAGTAATGCCTCCGAGAAAGGCATTGCACCCTATGTTGCTTTGATGCAGTATATGTGCCAACATGCTTGATGTTGTTGTCTTGCCATGTGTACCAGCGGCACATAGACCTTTGAGCGAATGTGTAAGTGTTCCAAGAACTTGTGCACGTTTCTGTATATTGAATCCTTTTTCTTTGAAGAAGTTCCACTCTTTGTGAGAAGCTGGTATGGCAGGGGTATAGACAACCAGGCAATTCTCCTTTTCTAAGCATTCGACTGGGATCAACTGCACGTCGTCTTCGTAATGAATTATAGCTCCCTCTTGCTTTAAGGCTTCAGTTAGAGCAGAAGGAGTTTTGTCGTATCCCCCCACAAAGATGCCTATGTTAAGAAAGTATCGTGCAATAGCACTCATTCCTATGCCACCGATTCCTATGAAATATACTGCTTGCATTTGTACGAATTATTTCTTTATTAGTTGGAGTATTTCTTCTGCAATCTTTGTATCCGAATTGAGAAGTGCCATTTTTTGAGCATTCTTTCCCAGTGTTTCAAGTATGTTCTTGTCTTTTACCGTATTGATGGCCAACTGGATTAACGTTTCTTCGGCTTCAGCATCTTTTACTATTAATGCAGCATCTTTGTTGACTAATGCCATAGCATTGTGTGTTTGGTGGTCCTCGGAAACATTCGGGCTGGGTACGAGAATGCTAGGTTTGCCCAACAGGCATATTTCACTAATGCTACTTGCCCCTGCGCGACTGATTACAAGGTCTGCTGCTTTATATGCCATGTTCATAGAGCGTATGAAGTTTGTAACATGAAGGTTCTCTGGTATGCCATGCTTTTCAAGTTCATGGGCAATGTGGTCTTTATAATAACTGCCAGTTTGCCATATAAACTGTACATTGGAATTCCTTATGTCCTTCAATGCATGTAGGACGCTGTTATTTAGAGTTCGTGCTCCAAGGCTTCCTCCAATGAGTAGTATAGTGGGTTTATTGGCATGGAACCCAAATTCGTTCAATGCAGTCTCTTTGTCTAATGATGGATTGCTTAGGTCTTGACGTACTGGGTTGCCTGTAAGCAATATCCTGTTTGCGGGGAAGAAACGCTCCATACCTTCGTATGCCACGCATATCTTGCAGGCTTTCTTGGCTAAGGTTTTGTTGGTTAGTCCTGCAAAACTGTTTTGTTCCTGTATTAGGCACGGTATTCCTAAGTCATAGGCTGCGTTAAGCGTAGCAGCACTGGCATATCCGCCTACGCCAACGGCTACATCGGGTTTGAAATCTTTTATTACTTTTTTTACTTCCCACTTACTTTTGATGAAATCTATGAGGATACTTATATTTCGTGGACTCCAAAGCGGGCGAATAAGTCCCCTGACCGGTAACCCTACGATATTATATCCGGCCTGAGGTACACGTTGCATTTCCATTCGGTCCTTCGCGCCGACAAAGAGAATCTCGGTTTCTGGGCATATTTTTTTTAGAGCATTTGCAATGCTGATGGCAGGGAATATGTGACCGCCAGTTCCACCTCCGCTGATGATTATTCTTGGATTCTTCTTCATGCTTCAGTAGTATGATTTTCGGGTTCTACAATTTCGTCTGTCTTAGGCTCTTCTATTTGACGTGCAGAGCGACTGACACTGAGCATAATGCCTATGTAGGCGCAGTTTACAAAAGTACTGGTACCGCCTCTGCTTATGAGGGGCAATGGTTGACCAGTTACAGGAAACAAGCCTACGGCAACTGCCATGTTTATAAGTGCGTGCGTAACAAGCATAAGGGCTAATCCCATTATGAGGTATGCAGGAAAAAGTGACTTGCACCTTTGTGCTATTCGTAAGGCCCTATATAATAATAATAGGTATAGGAACATTACAAATCCACCGCTAATTATGCCGCCTTCT
This sequence comes from Bacteroidaceae bacterium, assembly GCA_045659645.1. GTDB lineage: Bacteria > Bacteroidota > Bacteroidia > Bacteroidales > Bacteroidaceae > Physcousia. Next base: position 27,420 of record JAZRCG010000025.1, read on the forward strand.
TCTATGATTATAGCGTAGATGAAGTCGGAGTAAGCCTGTGGAAGGAAGTCGCGTTCTATGGAGTTGCCAGGACCACGCCCGGTAATACCACAAGTGGCAATGGCTATTTGTGCATGAGTTACCTGGATATTCTGTGTTATATCATAATCTTTAGGGTCTTCGGGAGGTACATAACCACCTTTAAGTCGTCCCACCCATACAGGAACACGATGAAATACACTTTCCTTATCTTTTCTCCATTCATCCAAGGTGCTTTCAGGTATACTTATTAGTGTGAGGTATCCGCTTATGCCTATTGCCATTATGGCACCAAGCAGTCCGAAGAGTATTTTTGACGACACTTGAGCATAGAAACAAATAAGGAACATCACCACTGAGATAATGGCAGCAGTACTTAGGTTTTCTGTTATGATAAGTAGGACCGTAAATGCAATGTTTATAGCTGCTATTTTGAACCCAAAGGAGTTGACCCCCTTCTTGTCTCTAAATACGCTTAGTATGAATACGGTTGTAATAACTAGGCCTAACTTTGCTATTTCACTGGGTTGAAAGGTAAAGTTTCCTATCCCAATCCACCTTGACGCTCCATTTATTTGTCCGGCAAACTGGGCGCAAATCAATAATAGATAGGATAGGAGAGATATTACTAAGCCTATGATTTTATATAGTTTGCATGGCAGTATGTGCAATATCCATGTAAAACCAATTCCCATTAGCAGAAAGGCCCCGTGACGCATAACTGGAGCCCAATACTTTCCAGTACCATATGTCATGTTACTTGAAGCACTATATACGGTTATTATTGAGATGAAGCATAGTGTAAGGAGTATCATCCAAATGACCATATCTCCTTGCATCAATCCGTTCTCCTTGAAGTTTTTCTTGGTCCAGCTATTCATTATATTTGTTTCCTATACATTATATATTTATTATGGATGGAGAAAGTCTGCTTACAGGTTTCTTACCAATGTCTTGAACTGTTCTCCTCTGTCTTCCATATTCTTAAACAGGTCAAAGCTTGCACAGCATGGACTTAACAGAACGGTATCTCCTGGTCGGGCGATTCTTGTACATGCTTCAATGCATTCTTTCATGCTATGTGTATCATATATGGGCAAACCCATGGAACCGAAGGAATTATGCAGTTTTGTGTTATCAGCCCCGAGGAAGACAAGCGCAGTACATTTTTGTTTTACCAAATCCTTTATGCTCTCGTAGTCGTTACCCTTATCTTTGCCGCCTAAGATGAGGATAGTGGGAGTGGTCATGCTTTCAAGTGCATACCAGCACGCATCTACGTTGGTTGCTTTGGAATCATTGATATAGTGTACACCTCCAACAGTTGCTACTTTTTCCAAACGGTGTTCCACTCCCTCAAAGTCAGACAGGCTTTCTTTGAGCTTTTGGTCGCTTACTCCAGCCAGTCGGCTTGCTATGCCTGCAGCCAAGGAATTGTACATATTATGTTTTCCGTGCAGGGACAGTGATTCCTGCTCCATGTTGAATGGCATAGGTGTTTCCAGAGTGTACTGTCCCTGCTCAATATAACCTATCATGCCTTTTTTGCTGACAATGGAGAATGGGCAATGTTGTGCTTTTATACCATGTTTTTTCAGTTCTTTCTGTATTATTGGGTCATCTGCCCAATAGATAAAGGCATCGCTGTCTTCTTGGTTTTGTGTGATTCTCATCTTGGATTCTGCATACTTCTCCATGTCATTGTCGTATCTGTCCAAATGGTCAGGTGTGATGTTCAGAAGCACGGCAATGTTTGCATGGAAATCATACATATTATCCAATTGAAAACTACTCAGTTCAATCACATAATATTCGTATGTGCATCCTTCGGCTATCTGTAATGCCAGCGAACGGCCTATGTTGCCAGCCAGACCTACATTGTAGTTGGCATTTTTTAGGATATGATATATCAGGCTGGTAGTGGTAGTTTTTCCGTTGCTGCCTGTTATACAGATCATTTTGGCGTCTGTGTATCTGCCAGCGAATTCTATTTCGTTGATAATGCGTATGTTCTTCTGGGTTGCCTGTACGACTATAGGGGCACTGTCGGGTATACCAGGGCTTTTCACAATCTCTTCTGCGTCCAGAATCTTGTCAGGTGAATGTTGTCCTTCTTCCCATTCAATGCCATAATTGTTGAGCATGTCCTTGTAGCGTTCTTTTATTTTGCCCATATCGCTTACAAAAACCTCATACCCCTTCTTCAGAGCCAACACGGCAGCTCCAACGCCGCTTTCGGCGGCACCCAATATAGCTATCTTTTTCATCTCCATTATCTTACTTTAAGCGTTACTATGGCAAGCGCAGCCATCAGTATTGTTATTATCCAGAATCGAGTTGTTATCTTGCTTTCTAACCAGCATCCATTGGGCCAGTTGATGAGTATTTTCAGTTCTTTGCTCAGTTGACCAGGCTTGATTCTAAAGGCATCATGTATTGGTGCTCTTTTAAACACCCTCCACTTCTTTCCTCTCTTATTGCCCATTTTTGCCACATTGGTTTGCAGAAGCACGCTCACGCTTTCCATAACAAAGACGAAGCAAATGACAGGTATTAGAAGTTCCTTATGTATTATGATAGCTGTAACTGCTATTATACCTCCTATGGCCAGACTACCGGTATCTCCCATAAACACTTGTGCCGGATATGCATTGTACCAAAGGAAACCAATCAGAGCACCCACAAATGCCAGCAGGAAAATAACCAATTCCTCGGATCCAGGTATAAACATGATGTTCAAGTATCCAGCCAGTTCTATATGACTTGATACGTATGCCAGTACAGCAAGGGCTACGCCCATTATTGCAGAGTTTCCGGCACACATTCCGTCCATTCCATCGTTCAGGTTGGAGCCATTGCTCACGGCCATAACCACGAACGTAACCATAACCACGAAGAATATCCATCCTGCTGCCGTCCTGTATTTGCCCAGGAATGAGAAGATGTCGCTATAGCTAAGATTGTTGTTTTTTACGAACGGTATTGTCGTGATTGTGCTTTTTACGGGTTTGCTTTTGTGTGTCACCGTTTCCGTATTGCCTTGTCGAGAAATTGTGATGTTTTCACGAATTACGGCATCCGGACTCAACCACAAGGTTAGACCTATGCAGAGTCCCAGAATGGCTTGCCCTGCCAACTTGTATATTGGTTTCAGACCGTCCTTGTTTATCTTCAGCTTGATGTAGTCATCCAAGAATCCTATTATTCCCAGCCACACAGTGGTGGCAAGCATTAACAACATATATATATTGCGCAGACGTCCAAGGAGCAGACAGGGGACGATAATGGCAATCAGTACGATTATGCCTCCCATCGTTGGCACACCTCTTTTCTCCACACCGTATGGGTCAATACTCTCATCTCTCTGGGCTTCGCTAATATTCCGTTTTCTCATCCATTTGATGAAGTACTGTCCGAACCACATGGAAATCAGCAGACTCAGGACCAAAGTCAGCAGTCCTCTGAACGAGATGTACTGCCACATCCCGGCTCCGCTTATTCCAAATTGTTCTAAATATCTGAAGAGATAGTACAGCATGTCTTTATGTTGGTTTGTTATAGTTTAGTTGGTAATCCCTAAAGCCTCTTTGACTACTTCGTGGTCATCGAAATGGTATTTTACCCCTTTGATTATTTGATAATCTTCGTGTCCTTTGCCAGCGACAAGGATAACATCTCCCTTTTGTGCCATCATGCAGGCGGTGCGGATTGCTTCGCGTCTGTCCACGATGCTGATTGTTTTCTTTAAGTCTTCAGCGATCAGTCCGGCCAGCATGTCGTTTATTATATCCTCTGGTTCTTCGTCTCGGGGATTGTCGCTGGTAATGATCACGCGGTCGCTCTGTCTTGCCGCCTCTTGTGCCATCAAGGGTCGCTTCCCCTTGTCTCTATTGCCTCCAGCGCCACAAACCGTCCAGCATAGTCCTTTTCCGTCCAGAACTTCGTTGATGGTGCTCAGTACGTTGTTAAGGGCATCCGGTGTGTGTGCATAGTCGATGACGGCCGTTACTCCCTTTTCCGAGCGGAAGGTCTCAAATCTGCCGTTGACGGGTCGCATGGCACTCAATTGAATGAGCGCGTCTTGAGTGTCAAACCCCATCATTCTCAGACTTGCATATATGGCAAGGATGTTCTGGACATTGAATTTTCCAACAAACTGGACAAACACTTCTGTGCTGTTGATGTCCAGGTTCATGCCCTCGAAACTTTCTTCAAGCACTTTTGCCCGGAAGTCAGCACCTCCTCTGATGGAGTATGTCTTCACGGTGGCTTTTGTGTTCTGTGTCATGATGAGGCCATTGCGGTCATCAGCATTTGTTATGGCAAAACTTCCTTTGGGGAGCATGTCAAAGAATCCCTTTTTGGCGTCTCTGTAGTTCTCGAATGTCTTGTGATAATCCAGATGGTCGCGAGTCAGGTTGGTGAATACGCCTCCGGCAAATTTCAATCCCGCTATTCTTTTTTGGTCTACCGAGTGACTGCTTACCTCCATGAAGGCATACTCGCATCCCATATCTGCCATTCTGCCCAACAATCTGTTCAGTGTAATGGGGTCTGGTGTTGTGCACTCTGTAGGCACGGCTTCTCCGTCTATATAATTGCATACTGTGCTACACAGGCCTGCCTTTATCCCCATCCTGCGTATTATATTATATAAGGTGGTTGCTATGGTAGTCTTGCCATTAGTGCCTGTAACGCCCACCAATTTCATCCTTTTTGTGGGGTCACCGTAGAAGATGGTAGCCAGTTGTCCCACAGCATCTGCGGTATCTGGGTAGATGGCGTATGTTATACCATTTGCAGGTTCCTGTGGTTCCTTTTCGCAGATAATGCAGGTCGCTCCCAGTTCTATAGCCTTGTCAATGTAGATATGTCCGTCGGCCTGTGTGCCACGTATTGCAACGAATGCTGTACCTGCCTTGCATTTTCTGGAGTCAAGTTCTATGGAACTTATCTCTATGTCAGGGTTGCCATAGACCTTTGTGGGCTTATAGTTATATGTCAGTTCCTGTAGTGTCATATACATTATTTATATATAGTGTGATGTTCTCTATTCCAGGACCAGCCTTATTTGTTGTCCTTCTGTTATTTGCTCTCCTGGGGCTATGCTTTGGCTTTTTACCATGCCCATGCCTTGAAGCGAAACCGTTAGTCCTCTTTTTTTCAGCAGATATACGGCATCCTTGGCTCCCATACCCTTCACGTCGGGGACTCTTGTCAGATCTCCATTGTCTTCTGAGCGGCTGGTCTTTGTTGCTGGTATGAATACCGAGGTGCTGTCGGACAGTTCCTTGGCCTCGCGATTAAATCCCTGTGTCATGATGTATTGGGATATCTGGCTGAACACAGGACCGCACTGGCCACCGCCGGATGCGGGCAGGCCATCTTTTACGATACATACAATGCAACTGTATTTCGGCGCTTCGGAAGGGAAGTAGCCGCAGAAGCTGACCATGTATCTTGGTGTTCCGCTATGATAGCCCTGTCTGCCTCGTGCAACCTGTGCCGTACCCGTTTTGCCGCTTACCTGGAACAGTTTGCCTCCATTGCCTGCTTTCCTGCCCAAGCCAATGGAAACTACGTTGTTCAAGCAGAATTGTATGTCCTTCAGTGTTGATGGCTTGCATATCTGCTCTATCAGCACTTCTGTTGGGAACTCCCTGATGATCTGTCCGTTTGCCATTTCTGCCTTCACGAACTTTGGTTTTACCATCTTTCCTCCGTTGGCAATTGCATTGTAGAATGTCAGTGTGCTTATTACAGGTTGCTGGGTTACATATCCTATGCTCATCCAAGGCAGGTCGGACTTGCTCCAGTATCTGACCTTGCTGTTAGGCTGGGGTATGTTTGGCTCTCCTTTACCGATAAAGGGAAGGTTCAGGGCTATGCCCACGCCCATTTTGCGCAAACCGTCCACAAAGGCTTGTGGGTTGTTGGAGTATGCTTCGTCAATTATTCGGCTTACGCCTATGTTGCTGCTTTGTTCCAGTATCTGTGAAAAGGTCAGTACTCCGTATCCTCCTCTGTGCCAGTTGTGATCTTTCATCCTGCGGCCATGCATGGGATATATTCCACCATTACAATCTACGGTGGTGTTCAGGGAGGCTTTCCCCTCTTCAAGAGCCAGCATCATGCTTGCGGTCTTGAATGTGGAACCAGGTTCCATCAGGTCGCTCACGGCACTATTTTTCATTTCGTAGTAATTGCCATCTTTGCCACGATGCATGTTCACGATGGCTTTCACTTCGCCTGTCGCCACTTCCATGACGATTGCCATGCCCAGTATGCCATTGACGGAAGGTTCCTTCAGCTTTGCCACCAGAGTCTTTTCTGCCATGTCCTGAATATCCACGTCAATGGTGGCTATCAGGTCGTGCCCGTCCTTGGGTTCGGCATCTATCACCTGCACTCGTTTGTCTCGTATTTTCATGCTATGGCTTATGCCGTCCTTGCCGCGCAGGATTGTGTCGTAACTCAGCTCTATCCCGTTTTTGGCCATATTCGAGTCTGTGCGCAAACTGCCCAGAGTTCTGGATGCCAGTGAACCATAGGGGTGTTTTCTTTGCATGATAGGCTTGGCATAGAATCCTCCCTTGTATGCGGTTTCTCTGAACAGAGGGAGTTCCTTGCACTCCTTGTATTGGATGTAGGTGGCATTTCTGGGGTATATTCTCCAGGCATGGCTCTTGCGTCTTTTTCCCTCCTCCAGTCTCTTCTTGTACCATTTTACATTTTCCTTGTAGCTTCTGTTTTTGCTTGGGAAAATGCGTGCAAGTCCCTCCGATATCGTGTCCAATGTGGCTTTGAATGCAGAGTCTCTCCATGCCTGAGCCTTGCGTCTTGAGATCGAGTCTTTGTCTATCACCACATAATCCATGTATAGGTGGTATTCTGGCACGGAGGCTGCCATCAACCTGCCTTTGCAATCATAGATATTGCCTCTGGTTGCCGGAATGTTGATGTTTTCCTTGATAAATCTCTTGCCCACGGCTGCCCAGTACTCGTTCTTTGTGAGCATGGTGTACAGGGCCTTGGAGACGATGCTTGCGCCCACGAGGCACAGCGCCAGGAATATTATGCGGAACCGTATGATGCTGTTGTTCTTGTCGGGTTTCATCGTGTGATGGTGTTATTCTGTCTTCGTGGTGATAGAGAATGCTGCTTCGTTAAACACTTTCAGGGTGCTGTCTCCAAAGTTTTTCAATGCTATTTCCACCTGGCTTTGTCTTGTTTTCAGTGTCAGTTCGCTATTTCTTGTCAGGCATTTGAATTTCCAGTCTTGCCGCTCTTTTCTGAGCTGCTCTTCCAGGATTATCTCCTGTTGTGCCTGATAGCGGCACGTGATGTAGATGATTATTCCTGTAACGGCAAGCAGTATGACGCCAATCTGTTTCTTGAACCATTGCCCGTCTATGCTGATCTGCTTTATGGCGCTCTTCCATTGCTTCAGCGCTATTTCGTCTTCTCTGCTGTTTTGAAGGAGCGCAAACAGTTTGGGCTTCTTCTCGGTCTCGCCTGTTGTCTTCTTGTTCTCCTTCATGACTTTTCTGCTATGCGTAGTTTTGCTGACCTGCTTCTGGGATTATTGGCAAGTTCTGTGTCGCTGGCTGTAATCACGCTCTTGTTGATGGATTTCAGTACCGTGTTGCTCTTGCCGAATATCATTGCGTGTGCGTCGGTGTGGTTCTTGTCCTTTTTGTCTGTGCCTTTGATGTGGTTCTTTACTATGCGGTCTTCCAGGCTATGGTATGTCATTATCACCAGTCTTCCGCCTGGTGCCAGAATGTCTGTGGCATTGTCCAGCATCTGTTTCAGGACCTTCATCTCTCCGTTTACTTCTATTCTCAGGGCTTGGAACACTCTGGCCAGATCTTTCTTCTCTCTGTCGTACCCTAAAAGCGGCGACACCACCTCTGCCAATTGTCCTGTGGTTTGTATCTCATTCTTGCTTCTGGCCTTTATTATGGCCGAGGCAATGCGTCTGCTTTGTTTCAGTTCTCCGTACAGGTACAGGATGTCTGCCAGCTGTTCCTCGCTGTAATTGTTTATGATCTCCTTTGCCGTCAGCTTGCCTTTCTGGTTCATCCTCATGTCCAGAGGGGCGTCGTATCTGAAGGAGAAGCCTCTGCTGCCTTCATCCAGATGATGACTGCTCACTCCCAAATCGGCCAGGATTCCATCTACATGCTCTATGCCGTAGTACTGCATCCAGTTCTTTATGAACCTGAAGTTGCTTCGCACGAAGGTGAACCTCTCATCCGCCATGGCCCCTGCCATGGCATCCATGTCCTGATCAAACCCATAGAGGTGTCCCTTGGATGAAAGGCGCTTTACAATTTCCTTGCTATGCCCTCCGCCGCCATACGTAAGGTCCAGGTATATCCCGTCGGGTTTTATGTTCAGCCCGTTCAGGCATTCGTCAAGCATTACGGGTATGTGGTAACAATCAGGATTCTTCATCTTTTCGGGGGGTCATCAGTGTTTCCAGGCTTTCTGCCAGAATGTCGTTGTTTATGATGTCTTCTGCTTTTTGTCGGTTCCAGATTTCAATGGAATTGTCCATGCCTATGAATCGCACTTCGTTCTGTATGTCGGCGGCTTCCAGATAGCGCCGCGGTATCAGGATTCGCCCATTGCCGTCAATGGCTATCTTTTCGGCACCTGCCACAAAGCCTCGCAGGGCATTTCTGCCTTTGCTGTCAAACGGATTGGTTCGTTCGGCAATGGCATCCACCATGCTGTTCCATACGCTTTCGGGGTAGAGGACCAGACATTGCTGGAAAATGTCCTTCCGAAGTATCATGGAATCAAGGTCGGCCTGTTGCAGCAGTTTGCGGAACGTAGCAGGCACGAATACACGTCCCTTCTCGTCTGTCTTTGCGTCGATATTGCCGATAAATCTCATGTGCGTACCTTAGTTAATATAGAAATCTGCCACAAAGATATAAAATTCCCCACAATTCCCCACTTCTTTTTTGTTTGTTTTTTTAGGGACTCTCAAACTTTTTTTTTGCGCCCCTTCTTGAGCGGTTTTTCTTCTGCTGTTGGATGTTCCGATGAAAAGGGGGTATTTTGCATTTCTGCGTCTATGTTTGTCCTCAAGATGCGGTAATCCGGATGTATTGGTGGGGAGTTGTGATGTTCGTCTTCTTCTGGTGGTGCTTTGTGTCGTGCTTTTTAGGGAGTTTGCTGACATGGCAAAGAGTGTTAGCAGGTTTTTGAAGGATATTGCCTTTGCTTCTATAAAAAAAAACAGACACCAATTGCCTTTCCTCATCTGCGGTGTCTTCCTCCGGCGCATGTACTTTGCCAATCTCTCCCGAGGAATCGCTTTTGTCGTCCCGAGGACCGACCCTTGACGTCCCGAGGACCGGCCTTTGTCGTCCCGAGGACCAAGGCGTAATGTCCCGAGGGCATCAATGATGAATGCATGACAATGTTTATGTGCTTTTAAGGAGCAATGTGTAAAGGCTTGGTAAATAATATGTTGTGCAATTAGGAAAAGGCTGGTATGGTGTTTGGGCATTTCTTGTTGCGCTTTGCCTCCTGTTTTTGTCATCCACATGATTGCCATTATCTCCATTCCTGCAAGACGTATAATTCCAATATTATAAAAAATATTTACATACATCATAGTGCTTTTTCTCTCTGAGGCATGCTCATTTACTGCTCAGTGAGGTGGTTTTGTGTCTTTTCTTTTGCATTATGATGAAATTTCGCTAATTTTGCTTCCATAAAACATATGCTTGCTATTATGAAAAAGAAAACCACACTTGGTATGTGTTTGGTGGCAATATTGTTCCCATTGCTGTTATGCTCTGCCCGGTTGCTCTCAGATGTAGAAAAGGAGGAGATGGTAGTTCGCCTGGAAACCAGCGTAGGGGACTTGTACATTGCCCTGTCTGACCTTACACCTGTGCATAGGGATAATTTCATCCGCTTGGTACGGGAGGGTTTCTATGATGGATTATTGTTTCATCGCGTTATAGAGGGTTTTATGATTCAGACAGGAGATCCCGAAAGCCGAAATGCGCCGGCTGGTGCTCGTCTGGGCGAGGGAGGTCCTGGCTACAGTCTACCTGCCGAAATTGTTTTTCCGGAACTTACTCATCTGCGTGGTGCGGTTGCGGCAGCTCGGGAACCTGACGATGTAAATCCAGAATATCGTAGCAGCGGTTCCCAGTTCTATATCGTCTGGGGTCAGAAGATGAGGCCGGCGGGGATGAAGAAGGCTATTGCTTACCTGGAAGAGCGCGGTATAGAACTTGACCAATTCATGATAAGTGACTATCAGATGTACGGCGGTACACCGCATCTGGATGGGACTTATACGGTTTTCGGACGGGTGATGGCAGGCATGGATGTGGTCAAGGCCATACAGTCAGTGCCAACCGATTCGCTGGATCGTCCATTGCAGGATGTTGTAATAGTCAAGGCCACTGTTTTGAGCCGTGAACAGCTAAAATCTGTTGATATGTAGCCCCACCCGAATTGTTTTTTAGGTCTAATCCGTATATTTGGGCAGAGCCGATGAAATCGCTCTTTTTGATAAAAAAAACGGCAAGGACGACTATATTTACCGTTGTGTGCATGTGCGTATGTGAATAATTGTGTACATTTGCGCAAAATTTAGTTTACCATAAACATGTTATATATGAAACTGAAAAACATTATTGGCCTCGTCTTCTGTTCTTTGTTCTTGGGAGCATGCGTCTCCGACGAACCGTTGGCCATCGAGTGCGATATAGAATCGATAGAGGTGGTAGTGCCCAATGCCAAGGATATGTTCAAGGCCGTTCCAGGCGGCACGTTTACCGACAGGGGTTGGAAGTTGGATCAGAGCGACAAGCTGGAGGAAAATGAGATTGCATTTGTTGTCAACAAGGATGCCCAGGTGGGCAAGTATGCAACATATATAACGGCATTCAAGGGGGCAACTGTATATTTGGTAGACCCTACTAATCCCGAACTCATGACTCAGTTCCAAATATTAACGGAACGCGAGAAAAAAAAGTTGCAGAACGGTGAAGTGGTTGAGAAGGATGTTGTGAAGCATTATTTAGAGATAGACTACTCGAATTCGGAGCATAAGCCCGTGGAAATACACGTTCATAGCGAGAGTTTCAACACTGTGGACAAGAAGTGGGAGAAGATTTATACCATTAAGTTCCTGCATGCCGAGGAGGCGAATGTTGGGCAGGGACGTTTCACGATGCTTTACGGTTTCAACGGCAACTACGACTTGGATAAGTCTCGTTCTTACTACGAATGGACCGAGACCGACCCGCTTCTGCTGCCCTTGTTCCAGACTGGTGATGCTGTATGGCGCAATGGCAACCCGGGTTTCAAACTGTCCAGCAGCTCTTCTCCTGCGGATGACTATCCTACAGCTGCCAGCAAGGGAACAGGTCCCGACGGTAGCGATTGCGTGAGATTGCAGACAAAGAGCACAGGCTCCTTTGGTGCCATGGTTGGCATGGCAAATGCCTCTGGTAGCCTGTTCAATGGCGTGTTTGATGTTACCAATGCCTTGAAGGATGCCTTGCAGGCTACTAAGTTCGGTGTGCCATTCCGTTATCTGCCAGTAAAACTGGAAGTTGACCTGCGTGCAGAGAATATGGGACTTGTGGATGGGCAATTTACAGACGAACCCGATGTGTATTGTGTGTTGTACGACAATTGCGGCGGCACATTCATGCTTAATGGCGCCGACATCCTTTCCAGCGACAAGATTGTGGCCATAGCCCGTTTGGATCATTACTACGACGACAATGATCCCAAAAAGGACAAGACAACCACATCGCCCAAGCATGGTGTAACCGATGAGTGGAAACACTTCACCCTTGAACTCGACTACGACCCCTTCAATCGTAATAAGGAAAAGAAGGATACTCTCGTAGATGCTGACTACGAACGCTTTATTGACAAGCAGAAACTTGCTAACTACGGTTATAGCCTGGCCATTGGCGCATCATCCAGTTGGCAGGGAGGCAGCTTCAAAGCTCACATTGGTTCCACACTGTACGTGGATAATATCAAACTGACGTGTTTCAATCCGTTCACTGTAGAGGAGGAAGAAGAACCCGAGCAGACAGAATTTGACGGAACAGCAGTGATGCACTTCAACTACGAACCTACGTTGGTGGAGCGTGTATATAACAACAAGTCTGTCAAGTATCATGATTGGACCGAGACGGACAAGAACCTGACTCTATCCTTGTTCTCGCAGTATGCTACATGGGGTTCTTCCAATGAGAACCTTATGGTCTACAAGAATGGTGCCCAGTTGCATGAGTATCCCGTACAGCCTGTACGTGAGAATGGCGCTATAGCACTCACTACCATTGCTAATGGACCTCGTGGTACAATGATCGGACATCACCGTACTCCCGGTATGATATACACAGGTATTTTGAACCTGAATGACAAGACGGCAGGTAAGTTCATTGAGAACCCCTATTGTGAAATGAAACTCGGTGTGCCGTTCGGATGGAAACCAGTGGAGATAGAGGCTTCCGTGAAGTACAAGGCCGGATCCCAATATCGTGATGCCAGCAACAGAATTGTAGACCAGCAGGATCATCCCGAGATATTCTGCGTGGTGTACCGCAATATCGATGCAGATGGCAAACCCTTTACCCTGACCGTGGAACAATTGTATGATGCCTTGAACAGCACAGAAGAGTCCGTATTGCAAGGATTGCAGGTGGTCGGCCGTACGGTGATGCCGCATCCTTTTGCCTTGAGTGCAACGGATTTCACTACCGTCACTCTGCCGCTATACTACCTGCAGGAGGTAACGGAGGACGATTTCGCTACTGGTGAATATAATGTGGCCATTGGGGCGATGAGCAGTTACAGGGCAATGCTCAAGGAGGGTGCAGAAAACTCTGTCCTGACGGTGGATAAGATTATACTCAGAACAGCAAAGTAGTGAATAGTCATTGGATAATACATAACATAAGACACTATCAGTATATGAAAAAGATAATATCTGTATTGTGCCTCGTAGTGTTCAGCAGTGCTACACTTTGGGGACAGGTAAATTCTGAGTATAAGAAAACGGCTTCGTCGGAGAAATGGGATCCAACATCGCCCTCTGGCTGGGGCTTTATCGCCAGAGGCGGTTATAGCATAGGTGCTTGTGCACCGTTGCCAATACCAGCAGAGATTAGGGGAATCCAGGGTTTTGCACCTCGTGGCGGTGTTCATGCAGGTATAGAGGGCTATAAGATGCTGGGCCGTCGCTGGGGCGTGGTCCTGGGTCTGTATGCCACCTGGCAGGGTTTCTCTACCAAGGCTAACGTGATGAACTACTACATGGAAATCAGTCAGGATGGAAACAAGATGAAGGGCTGGTTTACAGGCTGCAACGAGACAAGGGAAGAAACTTTTGGCTTGTCTATTCCTGTAATGGCAACATTCCGCTTGGGAACCCGCTGGAATGTAAGTATGGGCCCCTACTTCAGCTTCTGGTTGAACAAAAGTTTTGAGGGTAGTGTCTATGCTGCCGACCCAGGGGTTTTTGGAGATGATGCGATAGGCTATTTGCGTGTAAACGACGACAAGAATCCTGGTCCTATAGGCGGCAAGGTCGGATTTGAACCTCTTCCAACTGGCGAAAAGATAGAGGCAACCTATGACTTCTCAGAGGACATGCGTACCTTCACCTGCGGTGTGGAGGTAGTCTTTGACTGGAAGGCAATGAAGCACCTAAATGTTTTTGGCAAGTTGAACTGGGGCCTGATGGGCGCCTTCCCTGGTGATTTCGAACCTGTTCAGTTCCCTATGTACCCCATTTATGGAACATTCGGCTTGGCATATAGGTATTGATGAATATATAATAATAGAATAAGAACGTGCATCGTAACAGACAGAGTATGAAACATATCTACATTACATTAGCAGCATTGCTGTTTCCCTTGTTGGCAGTAGCCCAGTATCAGGTTCAAAATTCAAGTTTTGAGGACTGGGAGGAGATTAACGCCAATGGCAAGACTGGCAAGGAACCCATTGGATGGAATTCCTATCTTAGCGCTACTGGTTCGCATGTCCCGTTGGTGAATAATTCCTATGCACTCCTGGAGCAGAGTACTGAAGTACGTCCTGGAAGTACCGGACAATACAGCGCAAAGATAAGGGCAAGAAACTTGCTTGCAAAGAATCTCTACGGCAACCTGACCACAGGAGGTGTTTTTGCCAATGGCATGAATCCGGCAGATGCCAAGCAGTATTATAACTATACAGATCCTGACAACGGACAGGCCATGTCGTTCAGCGGTCGTCCCGACTCGCTGAAGGTATGGGTTAAACTAAATGCCGGGGAGGGTAAGGACGGCTTGGTTTCTGCCATTCTTCATACCTATGGAACATATAAGACTCCAATAGATACGGCAGATGTGTTTGTGTCCACTGCCCGTCCGGTTGCACAAGCCGTACAGACGGTTGTGGCAAATGGCAAGTGGACTTGCTACTCTATTCCTTTTGGTTACACCCCTGGTGTTAGTGGCCAGCCCTCCTTTGCTCTTGTTTCCATGCAGACGAGCAACGTTCCCGGTCAGGGCGACAATGGCGCAGTAATGCTGGTGGACGACATGGAGTTTGTATATAGCAGCACATTGGCTTCCATCCGTTATGCTGGCAAGAATATATTGGGACAGACCGAGGTGATGGAGGAGTTCGACGAATCTTTCCTCAACATTACCGCCAATGGTGCCAGTGCAACGGTGGAGACTTCCTACGACGAGACCACCTTTGTGCTTACTGTTACCGTCAAGGGTGGTGACATCGCAGTAAATCCCGAAAACTATCATGTCTACACCTACCAGTTCCAGAAGCCAGAGGAAGAGGAACCCGAACCTCAACCCGAACCAGAGTTCCAATTCCCTGCCGCAGGTACGGAGATTGAGTATGACGATGAGCTACAGGTTACCGTCAATGCTACAGTCAACGAACCTCAGGAGTACACCGTAAACCTGACTCATCATGGTAATGGGGTGATTAGCTTTGACCTGAATAACTTTGTCCTTGAAAGTTTTGGCGACTACATTCCCATCGGTAACATACATTTGGATGACATACAGCTTGTCTATAATAAGGACAAGAAGTACAGTGAGTTCTCTGTAACACAGAATATCTATATTGCCGCAGGAGACGACCCCAGTTATGATGTTTGGATGGGACCTATGCTCAACAGCATGTATGGCGCAATACCCGTTACCATGGCCGGTTATGTGGACAGCCAGCACCTGTATGTTAATATAGGCATCAACATGATGTCCACCAGTCTTGGGCAGATGATTGCCGTGAGATTTGGCAATGAATTTGAGGGTACTGACGTGCCTTCGGAAAACGGAACTACTCCTGGTCCCACCTACGAGCCTCTGCCAAAGAGCGGTACCAAGGTATATACTGACGACCTCGTAGTGCAGGTCAATGAGACAGTAACTCCACCTATTCCTGCAGATATTACCGTTGCATTCCATAAGAAGAGCATTGACTTTGCACTATATAACTTTGTTCTTGAACTGGACGGTGAGAAGATGTATGTCGGTAACATTGTAATCGAGAACCTCATGGTCAAGCATCAGGGCGACGGTATTTATACCTACAGTTTCCACGACATGCTTACCATTGGAGCCGGTGATCCAACCATCAGTTCCGACTGGATGGGTCCCATATTGGGTGCGTTGAACCTGGGTATGGATGGCAAGATTTCTGTCAATCAGGTATATGTGACCATAGATATTCCTCTGGAGGCTCTTGGCCAGACAATACATGTAACGTTCGGTAAGGACGAGTTTGATACGGCAATCCGCCAGGTGCAGTCAAGTGAAGGTAGAGAGCAGGATACGGGAGCATTTGACTTGTCAGGTCGTCCCGTAACCAAGACCCTCCGTGGCCAGATATATATAGAGAAAGGTAAGAAAATCGTTAAGCAGTAAATGCAAGAAGTATGATAAAGAAGTTAGTTCTAATGTTGTTAATGGGTGTAGCTATAGGTGCTAATGCCCAGTATCAGTTGGCAAATTCCGACTTTGAACAGTGGGAAAGCCTTGTTTCAGGTGAGGAACCCGTAAGGTGGAGTTCGTTTGTGGATGGCACAGGCTCCATGAAGAGCATGGCAGGCAAGGTGCAGATAGCAAAGATTTCTGATGACCTCCGCCCGGGAACAACCGGTCGTTATTCGGTCAAGATCAATGCACGTTCGGTTGTTGGCGTGATAGCACAGGGCAACCTGACTACGGGTTGCGTTAACATGGGTTCCATGTCGGCTACAGATGCCAGCGGCAACTATAACTACATCAACGAACAGCGTACCGACCAGGCAATGCGTTTCAGCGGTCACCCCGATGCAGTACGTGTGTGGGTTAAGTTCGGTGGCAGCAGGCAAGGCAAACTGTCAGTAATGCTGACCACCAAGGGATACTTCCAGGATCCCGAGTACAGCAACAGGAATACCGCTTCCTTGGTTACCCAGGCAACCAAGGCTGATATCCCAAGTAACGGCACCTGGACTAAGTACGAGGTTCCCTTTACGGCAAATGCCTCGTCCCTGGAACCATACTATGCTTTCGTGAACCTATCCACAAGCAACACCCCTGGTGCAGGTTCTGCTTCGGACTACATGTTTGTGGACGACATGGAAATGCTTTACTATAGCGAGGCTACTGCCATTGTTTACGACGGTCAGCGCTATGATATGAATGCTCAGGTCAACAAGCCCTTTGACGCATCCAAACTGACCGGTGTGGAGATGACTGGCCGTGCTTCAACCTGGGAGTCGGAGTTTGACTACAATGCTTATGCGCTCCGCATTACCGTGAAGGGCGAAAACATTAGCGAGGCTCCTGACAACACGCACACCTATTCCATCAAGTTCAAGAAGCCCAATGCCCAGATAGCTACTGCCACACAGGATGGCGTGGACCTGCTCACAAATGGCGAGAGCGTAATATATGATGAGGCAAAGTGCCAGTTGACCTTTACCAGCGATGTAAAGTCTCACACCGTTAGCTTTGACTTGGCCACATGCCAGCTGATTGTGAAGATGATTGATAGTTTCGGCGAAGAAATCGTGCAGATTATCCAGTTCCACAAGCCTCAGCCTGCCATTGCTTCTGCCAAGTGGAATGGTTATGATGTGGATGCAGAGACCTTCAATACGACAGAGATATACGATGAGGAGGCGTTTGTGTTGGTTCCCAATGCTGACGCAACTCTTGTAAGGTCGTTCAATGAGCAGACGTTGGTGCTCACAGTTATTGCCAAGGCTCCTGCAGGCTATGACATATATGATAGAGTATATAAGTTCCAGTTCGGTTTGGGACAGTTGCCCAATCCTGCAGATGATGAAATAGTGCTGAAGACGTCTGCATTTGAGCGCGGCAGATCTTATTATATCAGGAACAAGGCCACAGGTATGTATCTGAGGGAGACCAATTCTGCCGGCGATAATGCTCTTGGCACTGATTTGGAGACAGCTTGGAATTGTGGAACTGACAATACCTTTACCTGTGCCAGTGGCAAGAACCTGAACCTTCACATCAATACGAGCAAGAATGAGAATCATGGCGGTGTAGCTGTTGATACTTACAAGACAGATGGTTACGAGGTGCAGGTGAGTGGCGACCCAACCAATGGATATAGTTTCTACAGGACCGTATCTTGGAAATACGGTGGTTTCTTAGGAATTGGTGCAAAGGAGGCGTCTTATACTTTGTATGCTGGCGCATCCACTTTGGGACTTATATGGAATGACAATGCGGGCGTAGATGTCTCTGGCGAGAATTACAAGTGGGAGTTTATTCTTGTATCGGATTATGAGGATGCTCTTCATAATCGTAGCGTTCGTGTGGAGCTGTATGAGGAATTGACACGTTGCCTGCAGATGGGTATGAGTGTCACAGAATATCGTCAGTTGCAGGAGAAGAACAAGGACAATACCGCTGCCCTCATAGAACTTCTCTACCGTGTGCGTGCCGACCAGTTCCGCTTCGTAGAGTCCGAGTACACCGAGAACAAGACTTCTCACCTTGGCTCTACAGACCTGACCAACAAGAACGTGTGGAACACCAATATGTCTGCCAATACCGATGGCGGTCAGCACTGGAAGGATGCTTCCACCGTTTACTACGAGCAGAGCCTGGGCCTGTGGGATTCCTCTTCTCCATGGAATTCGTATGCTATACAGGAGGTGGAACTGCCTGCCGGCTACTATATGGTAAAGGCTACTGCCCGCAGCAGCGAGCACGCAACCTCTTACCTGCAGGTTGGCGATGAGCAGGTTTCCTTCCCTGCCAAGGGCGATGTGGGCCGCGGTGTGGACACTCAGGGCAACGTGAACTACAGTGCCAACGGCACCTATGTGAACAACAACAATGGCCGTGGCTGGGAGTACCGTTATCTTTCCTTTGTAGTAAAGAACCCCAACGAAAAGGTTAAGATAAGCATCGGCGGCAGCTGTAAGGGCGTGTCGCATCAGTGGATTTCCATCAGCGACATAGAACTGCTTGCCAAGCCCACTCCCACGATGAGCATGCTGAACTTCATCTACGACGGCACTTCATACTCCCCCTCTGAGGACGGAACCATAATGCTGTCCGATGTGTATTACAAGGAGGAGATTGTTCCTGAAATCGAGACTGCCGGCTATGGCGAGTATGAGATGGCATTCGACTCTACCGAGTGGGCATTGAACATTACTCTGAAGCAGGAGCAGAAGGGGCTGAACTACGGTTTTGCTGATAAATTATATAAGGTGTACTTCTGCAAGCCCAATCCCCAGCTCGTTTCGCTCACCTTTGATGGCATGGACATCCTGGCTGCAACCGAGGTGGATGAGTACTACAACCCATCTAAGCTCCAGTACGTGGGCAATAGCGATGCAGAGAAGATTCAGGTTAACTTTGACCGCTCTACTTCTGTACTCACCATAACATGCGAGGGCAGTGGCTTCAGCAACGTATATACCATTCGCTTCAAGGATGCCTCTACAGTATCCACCACATACACCGAGGAAATCGTGGTTAGGATAGAGAACATAGGTGCTGGCGTGGAAGAGTGCGACCCCGTGGAGGGCACTGTCTATCTTACCGAGAAGGCAGACGGTACGTATTCCTTCGAGTTGCCCAACTTCCAGCTCTTTACCAACGGCATGACCATGGACATTGGAACCATTGTGCTTCCAGAAATCAAGATGGAAGAGAAGCAAGGCTCTAATTTCTTTGCGGCCAACGAGACCATCACCATTGCTCCTGGCGACAAGGAGGGTATAGATACCGACTTGTGGTATGGTCCCTGGTTGGGAGAGATTCCTGTAAACCTGAAGACGGGTGTGGTATATGCCGGACGCATGTACTGTGTGATAGAGATAGACATGCGCTCCCAGTTGGGACAGCTTATCCACGTCACCATGGGTTCTCAAGAGGCTACCGCCATTCGCAAGGTAGCAGGCGATGACGAGCAGAGAGCCTCTTCTGCCTATGACCTGAGCGGCCGTCGTGTTGAACCCCAAACAAAGGGTATACAGATATTGAATGGCAGAAAGGTGATTGTCAAGTAGATAATACATTTCTGGAAATAAAGTAAAATATGCAGAAACCGTCGGGGGAAATCCTTGGCGGTTTCGCTTTTTTTCTATATTTTTGCCAGTTGTGAATGCAGAATCAATCATAGTAACAGTAGTGTTTGCCTGTTGTGCTACGGCACATTTTGTAGGCATGTGCGTGATGGGCATGTTGGCCAGACATCGTGTCCAGTACCTCAGCCTCGCATGGATTATGGCCATATTCTTTGTGGTACTCTCCATTGTGTCCGCATTTGGTCAGGAGGTTGCCATGGGGCGCCCCGGCATAATGCATCCCTATATGATGCTGATGCTTGTGGCGGGCTCCTATCTGCAAAGTATCTATGCGTTGGGCATTGTCATGCCTGGTTTCCTGCAATGGTCTCGCATGTGGAAATATGCTTCACCCATATTTCTGCTTGCCATAGTTTATGTATTCGCCATGCAGTTGTCAGACGGTCTTGCCATGGTGTACTCTTTGGGCGAACTGTTCCGCAATATCTTTTCGTTGGAGGTTATATTGCGGTTCCTTGCCCTGTTCATGGGAGGTTACTATGTGCTGAATATAGTGCTTCTGCCGCTTCGCATGGCAGGAAAGACGGTGTTTCCCATGTCCCTTATAGCCTATGTCACAGCACTGGTGCTTTCGTTGGTCTTTTATCTCTACACCTCGCTTCACTATACCCCTGTGCTGCTGAGCATATATCTGGTGCTGTTCACCATTGTCAACTTCTTCTGGATATGCTATTCCATAGATACCCTGGTGCTGAAGGTGCCACATCCGGATATCGTGCTGGAACCGGTGGAAGCGGACAATGACGCAGAGAGTTCTTCCGAACAGCCAGTGGAACAGCGCCCTCGTGCGGACTTCAACGAAATGAATCTCCAGCGTTATCTGAAGGTGCAGAAATGGATGCAAAACAACAAGGACGTATGGACCGACAACGGTTTCACGCGCGACAGATTGTGCGAGGAAACCGGAATAAACCGCCAGCTCATGCTCCAATGCCTGCGTAGCCAGGGGCATAACAATATACATGAGTTCATTGCGACCTATCGTGTACGCGAACTCAGGCGGCTGATACTTTCCGGCGAGGCAACTTCTGCCTCGGACTGCTATATGGTGGGGTTCGTGGCTCCCAAGACGGCACGTTCCTGCTTTGAGCGTATAGAAGGGGAGGATCTCGACACGTTCATTGCAAGCAGTAGCAAGAGCAAATCCGCAGATACGGATAAGTTCCTTTAGGATGCCTTTTCTGGCAACGAAAGCCACTTTTCCGGGCAAAGAGTTTTTGCTTGTCTTATACTGATATAGGTAGACACATTTGATAACAATTAATAAAATGTGTAAACAGTATGAGAAAGAAATGCGAACGTTACAGTGAAGAAGAACGCTTATTAATTCTTCGTGACTATTATTCCTCAGGAATGTCCAAA
>JAZRCG010000026.1:0-216564 GCA_045659645.1 Bacteroidaceae bacterium
ATAATCTCTTGGACAAGAGACGCTTTTACATAATTCGCGTAGGGGGGGGGGGTAAATGATTGATTATCAGCAAAACATGCCGCAATCAAGGTCTCCGTCCATAGGGAAAGAGGCGACACGACTGTTGGGGTATGGTGCAGAATCATCATGTATGCATATTGTCTTGTATGTGGAGCAAAGTTACAATTTTTAAAGATAATTGCAAACAAATTAACACATAATCTGCAACTTCACACTCCTTTTATATAATATTATACAGGAAACGGCAATCTGACGCGCTTAAATGGAGCAAAAGACACTCCTCCCGAAGACGGACTTCGGTCCTCCCGAGGACCAAGGCGAAAGTTCCGGGAACTCTCGGTCCGGTCCTCGGGAGGATCAAAATGGGTTATTTCTTGGAGATGTAGTCAACAATCCACTGGCCTACCTCGCGAGTACCGTATTTGGGAGCGCCTTCCACCTGAATTTCGGGGGTGCGGACGTTCTCTGCCAGGCTGGCATTGACCGCCTCACGGATAAGCGCACCTTCTTCCTTCAGGTCAAAGTACTCATAGAGCATGGCCACGGAGAGAATCTGTGCCAGGGGGTTGGCTATGTTCAAGCCCTTGCCCTGGGGCCATGAACCGTGGATAGGCTCAAAGACAGGAGTGCTGCTGCCTGTGCTGGCACTGGGGAGCAGACCCATGGAACCGGTAATAACGGAACCTTCGTCGGTGAGTATGTCGCCAAAGGTGTTTTCGGTAACCATCACATCAAAGAACTTGGGGTCCTGAATCATGCGCATGGCGGCATTGTCCACGTACATGAAGTCGGTCTCCACATCGGGATACTGAGGGGCTATCTCCTGTGCTACCTTGCGCCACAGGCGACTTGATGCCAGAACGTTGGCCTTGTCCACCACGGTGAGGTGCTTGCGGCGCTGGCGTGCATACTGATAGCCTACGTGCAGGATGCGCTCCACCTCGGGACGGGTGTAGTAGTTGGTGTCCAGTGCCTCTTCCACACCATCGGCATTGATGGTTGGTTCCTGCTTCTTGCCAAAGTACATGCCACCGGTGAGTTCGCGGATGCAGATAAAGTCGGCGCCACGCACGATCTCGTCCTTCAGAGGAGACTTGTGAATCAGGCACTCGAAGGTCTCCACAGGGCGGATGTTGGCATACAGGCCCAACTTCTTGCGCATGGCCAGCAAGCCCTGCTCGGGGCGCACCTTGGCGGTGGGGTTGTTGTCAAATTTGGGGTCGCCCACACTGGCAAAGAGCACAGCATCGGCCTGCTCGCATATCTGGAAGGTCTCCTCGGGGAAAGGGTCGCCCACCTCGTCAATAGCATGAGCACCACAGAGGGCGGTCTTGTAACTTACCTCGTGACCAAACTTCTGAGCCACGGCGCTGCACACGGCCACGCCCTGCTCCATAATCTCCGGACCTATTCCGTCGCCCGGAAGGACGGCAATTTTGAGTTTCATATTTATCGGACCCCTCCCCTTACCCTCCCACAAGGGGAGGGAGTATATAGTACTGGGGAATTGGGGATTTTATTAAAGGGTTAATATATTTGTTAATGCTTAATATTTATTGGCGGTTGTAACTACTCCCTCCCATACAGGGGAGGGTTGGGGAGGGGTCCCCCTTTTTAATAATCCTTCTCTATCAAATTTAGCATCTTTATTACAGCCTTGATGGCGGCGCCCATCTGGTCGGCATCCAATCCACGGGTGCGCAGCACCTTATCCTGCCAATCCCATGTAATGACGGTCTGCACCAAGGCATCGGTACGTCCACCGGGAGGAATACCAACGGTATAGTTGACCAGCCAGGGGAATTCGCGTCCCAATTTCTCGCGGTATATATGGCGGATGGCACGCACAAAGGCATCGAACTGACCGTCGCCAGTGGCCTGCTCCTCATAGGTCTTGCCATGAATCTCCAGGCGCAGGCTTGCCATGGGTTTGAGGCCATAGGCCGTTGTTACCACGTAGGACAAGAGTTTGACATCCTCCTCGGCAACACCATGGCGCACGACATCGGAGATGATGAAGGGGAGGTCCTCCTGAGTGACTATCTCCTTCTTGTCGCCAAGTTCTATAATACGGTCTGTAACGAGTTTGGTTTCCTCATTGCTGAGTTCCAGGCCAAGTTCCTCAAGGTTCTTGAGGATGTTTGCCTTGCCGGAAGTCTTACCTAGGGCATATTCACGCTTGCGAGCAAATCGCTCGGGCAAAAGGTCGTTCATGTACAGGCCAGCCTTGTTGTCGCCATCGGCATGCACACCAGCCACCTGGGTAAAGACATTCTCGCCCACGATGGGTTTGTTGGGAGAAACTATAATGCCGGAACATGTCTCCACAAGATGCGACACCTCGCCGAGTTGTTCCTCGTTGATATGTGTGTCAAGCGTCGCCTGGTCGGCAAGCACAGCCTGCACGCTTGCCAAGGGAGCATTGCCAGCACGCTCGCCAAGACCGTTCACCGCCGTATGGATGCCCTTGCAACCTGCCTGAGCGGCGGCCAGGACATTGGCTACGGCAAGGTCATAGTCGTTGTGGGCATGGAAATCAAAATGCGCCTCTGGATAGCGTGCCACCATCTGGCTGACGTACAGGCTCACCTGCATGGGATTGAGCACGCCCAGAGTGTCGGGCAGCATGAAGCGCTCGATGGGAGTGTTCTGCAAACCGTCCATCAGGGCAAAGACATAGTCGGCAGAGTCCTTGATGCCGTTGGACCAGTCCTCAAGGTACACGTTCACGTTGACTCCCTTCTCGGTGGCATAAGCAACCACATTGCGTATATCGCTGATATGCTCATCCACAGTCTTGCGCAACTGGCCCTCGCAATGTCTGCGCGAACCCTTGCACAAAAGATTGAGATGACGGCAACCGGTACTCAGCAACCAGTCCACCGATGTCTTGCCATCGCAAAAGCCAAGAACCTCAATGCGATCTATCTTTCCTGCTCGCTCAGCCCATTTGCAAATGCTTGCAACAGCCTGCTTTTCACCCTCGCTGACACGCGCCGAGGCAACCTCTATACGGTCAACCCCCACTTTTTCCAGCAAGGCGCGAGCTATCATCAGCTTCTCATGAGGCATGAAAGAGACACCACTCGTCTGCTCTCCATCGCGCAGAGTGGTGTCCATTATTTCTATGGTATGATTCTTGTGATTATTTATGCTCATATTCCTCTATCTTACCCTTGTTCTCCAAGAGGAAATCAATATCGTCAAGGGCATTCATCAGACAGTATTTCTTATAACCATTAATCTCAAACGTCTCAGAATGTCCTGTAGCCATATTTGTTACCGTCTGGTTGGGCACATCTACCTTAACTTCCGCCTGTGGGTTGGCAAGCACGGTTTCGAACAGTTCCTGCTGGAACTCCTTGCTAACTATCACAGGAAGCACGAAGCAATTAAGCAGATTGTTGCGATGAATATCGGCAAAGGAACTGCTGATAACCACACGTACGCCATAGCCGGCAATGGCCCATGCCGCATGCTCACGACTGGAGCCAGAGCCCCAGTTCTGACCACCAATAATGATTTCGTGAACACCCTTCTTGGGTTCCTCACTATACTCTGCCTTGTTCATCACGAAGTCTGACACTGCATTGCCCTCTGCATCAAAGCGCAGGTCGTGCATGAAGGCGTCGCCAAAAAACTTGGGGTCGCGTGTTGTACTTGCCAGATAGCGTGCTGGTATGATGAGGTCTGTATTGCAATTGTCAATCTGAATGGGAATACAGGTTGACTGAATTATATCGAATTTCTGTTTAGCCATAATCTTACAATTTACGAGGATCAGTTACTACACCTGTGATAGCCGAAGCGGCAACAACAAGGGGACTTGCCAAGATGGTGCGTGCACCTGGTCCCTGACGGCCCACAAAGTTACGATTGCTTGTTGAGATTGATAACTTGCCTGCGGGAACCTTATCTGGATTCATGGCAAGACAAGACGAGCAACTGGGCAGACGAAGTTCAAATCCAGCCTCCTCCAGAATCTTGTCAATACCCTCGTCAATAATCTGCTGGCGAACCAACCACGAACCAGGAACAAGCCAAGCAACAACATTCTCGGCCTTCTTCTTACCCTTGACAACAGAGGCAAAGGCACGGAAGTCCTCGATACGGCCGTTGGTGCAGGCACCAAGGAAACAATAGTCCACGGGAGTTCCCTCCAGTTTCTGGCCTGGTTCGAACTGCATGTACTCCAGCATGCTCAGGAACTGCTGACGCTCATCCTCGGCAATGTCTTCCAATGCCGGGATACACTCGTCAATGGCAATACCGGCACCTGGGTTTGTACCGTATGTGATGCGAGGTGCTATGTCCTCGGCACGATATGTCACTTCCTTGTCAAAGACGGCATCAGGGTCGGAATAGAGTTTCTTCCACTCCTCCACGGCCTTGTCCCATGCCTCACCCTTGGGAGCATACTCACGACCTTTAAGATATGCAAAGGTTGTCTCGTCGGGAGCAATAAGACCTGCACGGCTGCCCATCTCGATGGAAAGGTTGGACAGAGTCAAACGACCCTCCATGCTCATATTGCGCACGGTAGAACCTGCATACTCCACGGCATAACCAGTTGCGCCAGATGTTGTCAACTTAGCCATAATATAAAGAGCCACGTCCTTGGCGGTTGTACCTTCGGGCAATGTACCCTCAATATTTATGCGCATGGTCTTGGGCTTGCTCTGAAGGATGGTCTGAGAAGCCAGAACCTGAGCCACTTCGCTTGTACCGATACCCATAGCAATAGCGCCCACGGCACCATGTGTAGAGGTGTGCGAGTCGCCACAAACGATGGTCATGCCAGGCAAAGACAGACCCTTCTCGGGACCTACGACATGGATAATGCCATTGTCCTTTGTTCCCATGGCAAAATGGCGTATGCCAAACTCTGCACAGTTCTTTGCCAAGGTTTCCACCTGCTTGCGGCCGATAGGATCGTCAATGCGCTCCTGCTGGTCGCTGGGAGTATTATGGTCGGGCATGGCAACCACCTGCTCGGGACGGAACACGCGGATGTTCTTGTCCCTCAATGTATCAAAAGCCTGAGGCGTTGTCACCTCATGGCAATACAATCTGTCTATATACAATTGTGTGGGACCATCCTCCACCTGCTGAACGACGTGGGCGTTCCAGATTTTGTCGAAGAGGCAGGCGGACCCACCCCCAACCCCAACCCCTCCACAAGGGAGGGGAGTAGATACTATATCACTCATAATATTCTAATTCTCTTAATATTCTTTCTATTACTTTTTCTATATCGTACAATATCTCTTCGTTGGAAAAACGAATGACATTGTAATTCATGCTGTTTAAATCCCTTTCCCTACGCACATCATCCTCTATCTGTTCGCGTTCGGAATGATAGCCCCCATCCACTTCAACGACAAGATTGATTTCCGGAAAAAGAAAGTCAACGATATAATCCCCTATAACATACTGACAAAAAACTTTTCTCCCGGTCTGCCGTGCTCTTATATGCTCCCACATCACCTGCTCGGCCAATGTTGGGTTCTTCCTGTTCTCACGTGCAAAATCTTTCAACAGATGATACCTGTCCGGAGATGCCGTTTTATAATCACGCATGGCAAGGATTTATCTTCTTTGCTGACCTGCCCTTCTTTATTCTCTGTACTATCTACTCCCCTCCCTGTGGAGGGGCCGGGGGTGGGTCCAGGGCAGAGGGGGTCTTTTACTTGAACTTATTTATACAGTCAATATACGCTTCCACTGAAGCGGTTACTATGTCGGTATTGGCACCGAAACCGTAGTAGACACGGCCGTCGTGCTCTACCTGCATGTGCACCTTACCCATATCATCAGATCCCTTGCTAATGGCCTGAATGGTGAACTCCTTCAGGATCATCTCGCGCTTGATAATGGTCTTCACGGCACGGATAGCAGCATCCACAGGACCGTTGCCGCTGGCGGCTGCCTCGAACTGCTCCTTGCCGATGAGCAGGCCAACGCTTGCCACACTCTTAACTCCCTTGCCGGTAGTAACCTGGAGGTAATCAAGTTTGATGTTGTGCGAAGCAGAACGGTCGGCACCAGCCAGGACAAGGATATCGTCGTCAGTAACTTCCTTCTTCTTGTCGGCAAGCTTCAGGAACTCCTGATAGATAGCATCCAGTTTCTCGCCTTCCAGTTCCACGCCATTCACGCTGAGACGATGGCGCAGGGCGGCACGACCGCTACGGGCAGTAAGCACGATAGCATTGTCGTCGATACCAACCTCCTTGGGGTCCATAATTTCGTAGGTGCTTACATTCTTCAGCACGCCATCCTGATGTATGCCGCTACTATGAGCAAAGGCATTCTTGCCCACCACGGCCTTGTTGGGCTGTACGGGCATGTTCATCAGACTGCTCACCATACGGCTGGTGGGATAAATCTTGGTGGTGTTGATGTTTGTCTGAATGCCAAGGTCGGGATGTGTCTTGAAGATCATCGCCACCTCCTCCAGACTGGTATTGCCGGCACGCTCGCCGATACCGTTTATGGTCACCTCCACCTGACGGGCACCATTCAGCACGCCTGCCACGGTGTTTGCCGTTGCCATGCCAAGGTCGTTGTGGCAATGTGTGGAAAGTATTGCCTTGCCTGCAGCAAAGGCATCCACATGCTCGTAAAGGTACTTTATCTTCTCGCCATACTCGTAAGGAGTGCGGAAGCCAGTAGTATCGGGGATGTTGCACACGGTAGCACCGGCCTTGCATACAGCCTCTATGACACGTGCCAGATACTCATTGTCGGTACGGCCGGCATCCTCGGCATAGAACTCCACATCCTCAACATAGCGCTTGGCATACTTCACGGCCGCCACGGCACGCTCTATGATTTCCTCAGGAGTACTGTTGAACTTGTACTTGATATGCGAAGGGCTTGTACCTATACCTGTATGTATTCGTCCACGCTTGGCATACTTCAGCGCCTCGGCAGCCACGTCGATATCTTTCTCCACGGCACGAGTCAGTGCACAGATGGTGGGCCATGTCACAGCCTTGCTGATTTCTATTACTGAGTTGAAGTCTCCGGGACTTGACACAGGGAAGCCTGCCTCGATAACATCTACGCCAAGAGCCTCCAACTGACGGGCAACCTGAATCTTCTCGACGGTGTTAAGCTGGCAGCCAGGTACCTGTTCGCCATCTCTCAAAGTGGTGTCAAAAATAAACAATCTGTCGCTCATGTGTTGATATATTTTATTATTTGGTGGACAAAGTTACAAAAAAGAAACAAACACAAGCACATTTTGCTACTTTTTTTGACATATTGTATATCACAAGGCAGAAACTCACCTAAAACAACTTGACGAGTAGCACACACAATAAAGGGAACTGTCCGTAATTTTGCTTTACGATACAGTTCCTTTCCTTATTATATATTAGATGTCACCTGCGACATAGTTCCTAAAACAACGAGCCATGAAGCGATAATTGGGGAAGATCTTTTGGTTTTGTTCTCCTTAATATGATTAATATTCTATTTGAGGATAGGTTTTGCGCTCATTTATTCACAACTTTCTTGCCATCTCGAACGTAGATCCCTTTGGACAATTTGACATGGCGGCGACCTTGAAGGTCGTAATATGTCATGTCAGTGATGCCCTCCGCGACAGGGGCGATACCGGTGACATTGCCCACCTTGATGGCGTTGCCGTCTACGGTGATAGGGAGTTCTGGGGCCGTGCCGCCCAGTTTGGCAAGGGTGAGTTGCGTTGCATCAATGACCTTGTCGGCAATGAAGAAACCGCCATTGAAGGAATGTTGCGTGCGTGTGCCATCGTTGTACACAATGTATGTATCGTCATCGCCTTCGATGAAAACTTCGTAGATAGTTTTGCCTTCAGTGCTCACGGGTTCAAAGCGCCACAAGTTGTCACTGGCATCTGCAGGGCCTGATGTCCATGTAGTGAGATGCTCTACGCCACCCACCATGTAGCTGGAGTTGTTATTAGCGCAGTTGAGCGCCACATCGAAGTAGTAATAGATGACGTCATCGTTTTTGTATGTGTTTCCGATGGTAAGTTCCGGGTATGAACCCATCAGCGTACCTTTGGTTCCACCAGCCACGATAGGGTTGCCATCGCCATTCTTGATGCCAACCTTGCCACCGCCCAGTGAGGTGATGTGCCAGATACCGTTGTTGGCGGTTACCTTGGAGTCAGACTGCAGGGTAAGGCGGTTAGCATTGCCTGTATGGGTAGCATCGTTGTAGAGATGCTCCTTACGTGCGGTGGCCTTGCTCATCATGTGGTAGTAGCCTGTGGCGATGGTGGGAGGCTCTGGAACCTCCACCTCCTCGCCATTGAGGAAGGCTTCGAGGTCGTTGACCAGAGCGGCACATGCTGTACCTGCCATGGTAGCGCTGTTGAAGCGGTTCAGGAGGGTGTTGAGTTTGTAGAGCATGTCGGCATTGTCCTTGTACTCCTCGCGCAGAATCTGAATCTTCTCATACTGGTGTATGCCCTCGATGAGGCGCTCGAAGCGGATGCTGGAGCGGTTGCCGGGATAGTAGCAGTAGGTGTCGCCCGAGCCGAACTTGCGGAAACGGCTATCTGTCAAGGGGTGCTCGTCCCAGTTCATCCATGCCCAGTGCAGGTAGCCGTCGAGGTTCATCTTGGCGGCATAGATGGGCAGGTAGGCAGCCTCGGCAGGAAGCGAGTTGCTGTATATGTTGGGTTCGGCATTAGCGCAGCTGGTATAGAAGGTGGTCACCCAACCCTTGGCGCGGCGCTCGGCAATGGTAGCGTCAGAGAACTGGTGCTCCTGTCCAAGCTGGGCGCAGAGGTCGCGGAACTTGTCGTTCAGCGAAGCATGGTAGTTGCCAGCCAAGGCCATGTTGAAGCCTAAGTCGTTGGCGATAGCATAGGCTCTAAGCATGTCGGCCTCGCCACGTTCGTCAAGGGCTATGTTGGTCTTCTCAAACCAGCCCTTCTCCTGCAGGTGTGCCTTGAAGGCGGTGAGGAACGAGGTCCACAGCTCGCGGTACTCCTGGGTAGAGGTTTCTGTCTGTACTGCCTTGTAACTTGAGGTGGCCTCATCCCAATAGCGGAAACTCATGTCCCAGGGCACCATGGAGAAGCAGTTGATGTACTTGTCTATACCGCATTCGGCACACAGTTCCACGTACTTGTCAAATACGGTATAGTCGTAGGCCCAGGTACCGTCGGACTTCTTTACGGTCTCTACCATGGGATCAAAGAGGTCGTGTGTCTGTTCGCCCCAAGGCTCGTAGAAGAGTATAGTAGATACCACGCGCTGACCGGCACGGCCGAGCGCCTGCAGGTATGGTTTCAGTGCTTCAAAGTGCTCGTCGCTCCATCGGTCCACGCCATAGTAGCGACTCACGGCATAGGGCTGCTGCCAGAAGTCCAGGTGGAACTTCTGGTCCTTCACCTCGGGCAACGAGTGTCTGTCTACAATAACGGTGAGGGCAAGACTCTTCACAACCTCGCCTGCCTCGTTCAGCACCTCCAATGCTGTAGTATACTCGCCTGCCTCAGCATTGCGCGGTATCTCCAGAGTGCACCAAATGGGACGTGTCTCCATAGCAGGCACGGCATGAGGCTTATCCTGGTCTATCACGTCGGCCACGAGCCAAGTGGGCAGGTTCATGTTGTGGTTTCCGCATGAAACATAATCGTCGGTAATCACATAGTTCACAAAACGGGCATCACCGGCCTTTGCAATACCTGTGGCAACACCATTCTTTTTCCATTCCGCCATACGCACGGAGAGTGTGCCCTGGTCGGTCTTGCTATAGAGCACCGCCTGTATGTTGGCACGCTCGCCCTTCCATGCGCGGAGGGTTGCAGCATCCTTCTGTGTCAGGCTGGGCACCTCATGCAACTTGTAGTGCTCGTCGCGCGAAGCCCATGAGGCCTGCAAACCGTCGGCAAGGACGTTCCAGGCAGCCGCATCGGGAGTGGTGCCCACGCGGGGTTCTGCATAGTCATTGATGGGGTAGTCGCGCTTCTCATCCTCGCTGGCAATGCCAGAGATACGAAGCGTGACGTCAATGATGGAGCCGCCATCGCTGATGAAGTTGGCATAGTTGCCAGTGGGGTCAATGCAGTTCCACATCACGGCATAGCGCATGCGGTAAGTGGAACCTACCTCAAGGCCTTCAGGCACTCGGAACGAGCCGGGAGCCAGCACATCGCCCGATACATGGAGGCCAGCGCTGTTCCAACCCGAGTTGCCGTTGCCACCCTTGTCGTAGAGCGACCAGCACATGAGCTCGTTGCCCTCACCCTTGATGTAGGGTCCATCGCCGGTGAGGTTCACATCGAACTGCTTGTTGTCATTCCAGTCTACGAAGACATAGCCATGCATCCAAGCACCGTTAATGCTGATGAGCGGAGTGATGGTCTCGCCACTCTTTACATTGAAGATGGTCTCAGTCTTGTCGAAGTAAGCAGCACACCTGGGCGCTGAGGCAATGCCCTCGAGTTTCTGCTCCTCGCCACGCACATTGGCCACACCAACCATCTTGGGATAGTGTGTACCATGCGTCACATTCACATCGGCGCCATGCGTTACATAATAGTCGCCCTGCTGCGCCCGAGTTGCAGACAGCACTGCGAGCAGCATAACAAACGTTAGAAACAGTTTTCTCGTACTCATAATTATTTTGTATGGGTTTATATTCTTCATTCTATTTGCCATAATGAAGTGACTGGTGCCGTGCATGGTGGCTGTTCCTGTATTCCAATGATTGCCTAAAATCGGTACAAAGGTAACACTTTGGGGACATATAATCAAAGATTATGCCTACAATTATTCCTTGCGCCAAGAAACAAAGAGACATGTTTCCTTGCTTCTATCCCGAAACTTCCTTATCTTTGTGAGGAAATACCACTATTACATTATGCCAAAGAAAACATACACCACTTTGCCCGAGCATTTCTCGGGATGTCTGCATGCCGGTTGCCCCATGGCGGCATCGTGCCTACGCCAGGTTGCCTATTCACAGATGATGAGCGAAAAGGAACATCTTCGCATCGTTAATCCACAACATTGCACCCTGAATGCGGATTGCAAGTTTTTCCGCAATGCCAAATCCGTGCAGTATGCCAAGGGATTTACCAATTTCCAGAAGAAGATGTTCCCCGACCAGTACAGGAAGTTCATGTCCACGCTCATACTCCATTTCGGGCGCACCGCATATTTCGAGCGCAGGAATGGCGATACCGCCCTGTCTCCTGCCGAGCAGGAAATTGTCCTTAATGCCTTGCACAAAGCAGGCGTGGAGGGAGAGTTTGAGTTTGACAAGTACATAGAACTATACAACTGGTTTGACTGATTCAATTGCATCCATCCTGGCACCGTATAGCGAGGGCAGTCCTTATATGCAAGTACTGCAGTTCATGCATGGAAGGACTGCAGTACGTACACGGAAGGACTGTAGTACGCCCGTGCCGGTATTTTGCCCGTACTGAGAGGCCATGAACAAGTCATTGGGATGCCCGAAGCATGTAGTTGATGACCTACGGTTCAAATAATTGGGCAATGCAGCGCCAACATTCAGAAATTATGTATAACTTTGTGCAAGAATAGGACTGTAACCTGCCCCACTCCACCCCGTAAGCGAGGGAGAGCAAAGGGGGCGGCATTATAATAACTACAATAAACATAGAGAACGAAGTGCCCGTGATGGTAGAATGTGTGAGAAGACTGCTTGATAGCGGTTTGGATTTTGCCCTGTACAGGTTTCCTGGTGACAAGGAGCCTCACCTGGTGTTGCAGACAAGTGGCGAGGCACAAGCGCTGGAACTTGCGCACAGCAGAGCATCCAACGCCAATTCCGGCACACTGCTGCCGGGCAACGAGCCATCGGGCTT
The DNA here is from genome assembly GCA_045659645.1 of Bacteroidaceae bacterium. Classification (GTDB taxonomy): domain Bacteria; phylum Bacteroidota; class Bacteroidia; order Bacteroidales; family Bacteroidaceae; genus Physcousia. The sequence continues at coordinate 11,864 of JAZRCG010000026.1, forward strand.
CATCTTTGCACCATTCATAGAAACTGCCAAGACTCCCGCATTGCTCATCAGGCCCGATGTGGCGGTGAGCGGCTGGGAACTGATAGACCTGGAAACACGCGAACTGGGGAAGCATAGGCGCGTCTCACTTTCATCCATAGAACTGGAGGACAGAACTGCCGACATAGAGCAGAGCGACGGCTACAAGGTGGCATTCCGTTCCTTCAAGTATCAGTTGGACAGAGAGAACTACCAGAAGCTCGTACTATCCTTCTCACAACTGAAAGATTGGGAGGGAGCAGGACACGAGGACGAACTTTTCGTGCGCGCCACAGAGCGCTTCCCCAACTCCATGGTGTACCTTGTCTACACTCGCCATGGCGGAAGATGGTTCGGCTGCACCCCGGAACTGCTACTTGAAGGCTACGGCATGAAGTGGCACACCATGGCACTGGCAGGTACACGTACATGGGAACATGGTGAGTGGAATGCCAAGAACATACACGAACAGCGCATTGTTTCCGACTACATAGAGGGGCAGTTGCAAAGCCTTGGAGCACGCATCACACGCCAAGGTCCATACACCTCCAAGGCCGGACATCTCTACCACCTTCGCACGGACTACACATTCCACCTCAACAAGCCAACTTCACCCCTGAGAATACTGGAACTGCTGCACCCCACCCCAGCCTTGTGCGGACTGCCCAAGATGGAGGCATGGAACTTCATACGCCTGTTTGAACGCAACCGGCGCATGTACTATGGCGGTTACCTGGGTCCCCTGAACCTAAGGGCAGAAACCAACATCTTCGTGAACATACGTTGTGCACAAATCCGTCCCGGTGGCAAGGCCCTGTTCTTTGCAGGAGGCGGCCTGACCCGAAACAGCATCTTCTCCGAGGAGAAGGACGAGATAAAGAGAAAGATGGACACTCTGCTTGCTGCCCTGTCATAAATATAAGATATGTTAAGTTCAAACAAGATTATACTTGAAACTCTGGCCGTACTAAAGGAACACGGCATTGAAGATTTCGTACTATGCCCTGGTAGCAGAAATGCACCCATCGTGCACACCGTATGCCAAATCAAAGAGTTTCGCACGCACCGCGCCACCGACGAACGGTGTGCAGGTTTCATGGCTTTGGGATTGGCACTGGCAACATGCAAGCCCGTGGTTGTCGTTGTTACAAGCGGTTCGGCCTTGGCCAACCTCTACCCCTCGGCATGCGAAGCCTTCTATCAGCATGTCCCCGTCATATTTGTTTCTGCCGACCGCCCGCAAGCGTGGATAGGACAGATGGACGGACAGACAATGCCACAGGAGGGTGCCCTCGGCAAAATGGTGAAGATGAGCGCAAGCCTGCCAGAAAACGACATCTGGCATGCCAACAGGCTGGTGAACGAGGCTGTACTCGAGGCACGATACAAACTTCCATACGGTCCCGTGCATATCAACATTCCACTGAGCGAGCCTATCTACGACTTTACGGCAGAAGCACTGCCCCGGGCAAGAAAGATTGAATACAGAGAAACACTGCTACCGCTACAGGACCCGTGGGGACTGGAAAAAGATGTCCCTGCAGAAGACTGGAGCAACTCGGTGCTCATTCTTGGACAAGCCACGCCCATGGACAGGCTGCACCCCAACATACTCAGGCTGACCCACACGCACATCACCGTCATAGGCGAGAACCTTTGCAATCAGGAGGCAGACCTGTATACCAATGCCTCTGACATAGATTGGAGCAAGATGAAACCAGTGGAACGAGTGCTTACCCTGGGCGGACACATAGTCAACAAGGAGTTGAAAGACTTCTTCCGCAAGAACAAGCCCAAGGAGCATTGGCACATCAGTAACGATGGTGCCGTAGCCGACCTGTTCGGTTGCCAGACAGCAGTCATCAAATCCGACTATACCAAGGCCCTGAACATCATCTTCCAAGATATCTGCAGGAAGAGCCAGAAGATGAAACTACCCCTGAAAAAGAAGAGGCCTGCCAACGACAAACGCACAGCACTGATACGGGAACTTTTCGACACCATCCCACACACATCGCTGGTTCACCTTGCCAATAGCAGTACCGTCCGAATTGCCCAGCATGCCAGACTGAAGGAATATTTCGACAAGGAGAAGCACACTTCACGCCGGCCCTACATCTTCTGCAATCGCGGCATCAACGGCATAGAGGGCTCGCTGTCCACAACCATAGGCATAGCCATGGCGGCACCTCAATGGCAAAAGGTGTTTGCCGTTGTGGGCGACCTGTCCTTCTTCTACGACCAGAATGCCTTCTGGGCATCGCCACTTCCGCAGAACCTGCACATCCTCGTGTTCAACGATGGACGTGGCGGCATCTTCAACACCCTGCCCGTACCGCAGGAACACGAAACCAGCAGGCAGGCCATTATGGGAGAGCACAACCTCAGCGCCAGGCATGTGGCCATGCTTCACAATATCAGATACCTCGAAGGCGAGGAAAATATGCAGGAATTCATCAATTCAGAGGAAACCACGATATTAGAGATAAAGTTATGAGAGACTGGAAAGAAGTTAAGCAATACCGCGAGATACTCCTGCACGAATGGCAGGGCATAGCACGCATCACCATAAACCGTCCGCACGTAAGAAACGCCTTCACACCGCTCACCACATGGGAACTGAGCGATGCCATGCGCTATTGCCGCGATTCAAGCACCGTCAGAGTGGTCATCCTTACCGGTGCCGACTCTCCTCGCAAGGAGGGACAGAGCGAAGAGGAATGGATGCGCACCAATGCCTTCTGTGCCGGTGGCGACATGAATGTGAAGGGCCGTGGAGGATATATCGGCGAGGACGGTGTGCCTCACCTGTCTGTCCTTGATGTGCAGAAGCAGATACGCTCCATACCTAAACCTGTTGTTGCCATGGTAAATGGCTTTGCCGTGGGTGGCGGACATGTATTGCATGTGGTATGCGACCTCAGCATTGCTGCCGACAATGCCAAGTTCGGACAAACGGGTCCCAAGGTGGGCAGTTTCGATGCAGGTTTCGGTTCAAGTTATCTGGCTCGCATCGTTGGTCAGAAGAAGGCTCGTGAGATATGGTTCCTATGCAAACTCTACACCGCCCAGGAAGCACTGGACATGGGGCTGGTGAACAAGGTTGTTCCCCACGACCAACTGGAGGACACCACCATCGAATGGTGCCAGCAGATGATGCAGCACTCGCCCATAGCACTGCGCATGATCAAACGCGGTCTCAATGCCGAACTCGACGGACAGGCCGGCATACAGGAACTGGCAGGCGATGCCACCATGCTCTACTACTTCTGTGACGAGGCCCAGGAGGGAGGCAAAGCCTTCCTGGAAAAGCGCAAGCCCGAGTGGGGAGACACTTATATACCGTAAAAGAGAGGACATGAACATATCCCTATCTCACCGTACCCTGCATTTCCGCAAACCGGCACGCACCAGCCGTGGCGAGTACCTGACACACGATGCCATCATCATCACCATCAGGGATGAGGAGGGCAAGCGCATAGGACTGGGTGAGTGCGCACCCTTGCCCGACCTCAGTTCCGACCGAGATGCCTATACCCGGATGTCGGACGTGGCACGTCTCATTGAGCAGGCTTTGGCAAGCGACAACTATGCCGAAACCCTGCGCCCATACCCTGCCCTGCTCTTTGCTCTGGAGTCTGCCATGTACGACTATCAGCAGAACCCTCTGCTATACGACACCCCGTTTGCACGCTCCGAAGTGGGCATTCCCATGAACGGACTGGTGTGGATGGCAGACTACGACGACATGCTCACTCAGGTGAAGCAGAAACTCCGCCAGGGCTTCCGTTGCATAAAACTAAAGATAGGGGCTATAGACTGGAACGAGGAACTCAGACTCATACAAACCATCCGCTCACGCTTTAGCAAGGACACTCTGGAACTCCGCGTTGATGCCAACGGTGCATGGACCGCAGAAGATGCTGAGCAGAAAATAAAGCAACTGGCACAATACGACATACATTCCATAGAGCAGCCCATCGCCCCCTACCAATGGAAGGAGATGGCACACCTGTGCCGCCTGCAGGACGAGGCAAGGGAACAGGGCGAGAAGCACTTGCCCATTGCATTGGACGAAGAACTGATTGGTGTGAATACCTTAGAGGAAAAGCGTCTGCTACTGGACACCATCCATCCGCAATACATTGTCATCAAGCCTACCCTTCACGGTGGCATGACGGGTTCCATGGAATGGGTCAGCGAGGCAAACAAGCGCGGTATAGGTTCGTGGATGACAAGTGCCCTGGAGAGCAACATAGGCCTTCGCAACGTGGCACTACTTGCCGCCCGTGTCTATGGTCCGAGCATAACCTTCCCCCAAGGACTGGGTACTGGTCTTCTGTATACCGACAACATAGAAATGGACTTGGAACTGCGTGGTTCCAAGATGTGGCGAGCACAGGTTGAGGAAGTATGACACTGGAGGAGTTTCTTGCCCAATGGAACGATGCCTCGCCATGCATGGAGGTGCAGACAAGCGGCAGTACGGGTGTGCCCAAGCGTATATATATAGAAAAGGTACGCATGCGTGCAAGCGCACGTATGACCTGCGACTTCCTTGACATCAAACAAGGAGACTCCGCCCTGCTGTGCATGCCTCTGGACTTCATTGCAGGCAAGATGATGGTTGTACGTGCCCTGGAACGTGGGTTGGAACTGCTCTCCGTAGAGCCAAGCAGTCATCCGCTCAGCAGCGCCAACATGGCAGCCATAGGAAATCCGCCCAGCATTGACTTTGCCGCAATGGTTCCCCTGCAGGTATGGAACACGCTCCAGGTGCCAGAAGAACGGGAAGCATTGTGCCGCATACGCCACCTCATCATCGGTGGCGGCGCCATCTCGCAAGCACTCGAACAGGAACTGCGCACACTGCCCATCAATGTCTGGAGCAGTTACGGCATGACAGAGACCCTCAGCCACATAGCACTCAGGCGCATAACCGAGGGCTACTACACTCCCCTGCCTGGCATCACACTCTGCCAGGACCAGGATGGCTGCCTCATCATCGATGCACCGCATCTATGTCCGGAAAGGCTATTCACCAACGACATCGCGCACTTTACCGACCACAACTGTTTCCAGATTATCGGCCGCCGCGACAACACCGTCTGCTCGGGCGGCATAAAGATACAGATAGAGGAAGTGGAAGCATGGCTGCACTCCATAGGCCATGACGATGTGATGGTAACATACAGAGACGACAAGGCATTGGGACAGGCACTGGTCTATCTGACAACTACAGAAATAGACATGGACACTCTGCGCCAAAATGCCGTTAAGAACAGATACTGGCTACCACGACATATAATAAAGATAACATCACTGCCACTGACTCCAACAGGCAAACCAGACAGGGGCAAGGCCAGAGATATGGCAAAAGGTGGATAGCCCCCCCTTTACAAGGAATGCAGGCACACGCTTACCTTGGAGAAATCCTGTTGTTGCATAGCCTCGTACGGTATCATGAAGTTCACCATGCCACAATCAAAGAAGCGAAGGTGCCAACGGTCTTCCTCCTCTATCTGGAGCAACGAGAGCATACCATCGTTTTCATCCTCCCATCCCTCTGTCATGGCCGGTTGACCGAGCAACTTATGGCAGTACTCCGTTTCTTCCGTTTCTTCAAAAGTAACACTTTCTGCCGGGAGCACTGCTGGTTCACCACTTTCCCAGTAAAGTTCGTGTGTGCATAGGGTTGTACATTTGCAAGAATATATCACCCTGAACGAATCGGCAGACCACTCTCCCATTCCCTCACATCTTGCCTCATCATCGCCAAGGAAATAATCCAGATCGGCAAAGAACCACAGCATACCATCGTCTGGTAATTCAGAAAGATGGTCAAGGTGCCTTATATCCTCCATCCTTATCTGGCAGATGAACGTAAGATGGTCGCCATCTGAATTGCATGGCCAATCCACATCCTGCGGCAAGTCAGGAAATCCCCACCAATGGCTCTGCCCTACCACGAGAGAAGCATCGCACGGTTCTGTGTTAATCTTTATGGCCATAATCTGCAGGTTAAGACAAATACGAAACTACGTTAGGCGACAGAAAACCTTTTGCCCACCTCAATCAAACATTACCCCTGGGTTCATTATGCCGGGAGTGCGCCACTCTATGCCCCTTCTGGCAAGAGCCGCCGTCTTTGCTGACCAGTAGGCAAAGCAGAATCCCATGCCGCGAGGCACATCCTTCAGTTCCTCCTGTATTTCCCGTTCCACTTCGTAAATGGCCTCATCCCATTCGTAGGATGCCTGTATGGGGTCAGCCTTCAGCATGCCCAAGTGGTTCCAGGCAGAGATGCCGTGCTTGGAGAAGCCTGGGTCGTTTATCCAACAGAGAGCATCTATGTATCTGTCCACGGTCTTGAAGTATGTCCTGTCAAAGTCCTTGGCATAATTCTCATAATACTCGCCCTCGTAGTCGGAAGAACAGCCGAATTCCAAAGACAAGCGGTACAGTTCGCAATAGGACTGATACAGACGCGGTATTTCCAAAGCACTAATCATCTGCCCGTTCAGGACGAGGTATATCAAGTGTGCCCTGTATGGCGGAGTCATCTCACCGTCCCTCATAGGAGTTTCGTCCTTCAGGAAGTGCATGAACTTCCTTGCAAGAGGGATGTTCTTCCAGATATTGCCCTCATGAGTATTGCTGCACATCTCTCCATACACTTCCACAGCATGTTCATACTCCCAGTCAAACCTGCCACAAGGATTACTGCTGCAATAGAACACATAACGTTCATGCTCCATGATGTAGTCGTTGGGAATTGAGTAGTTTGGAGTTCCTATCACCTGCCACTCCCTGTTCAAACGGTAGGTTACACCACGGAAAGAGAAAGCGATCTCCTTCTCATCAATGGAGAGGACATGCAATTTATGTCCGAAGAAATCCATATCCTTTCCCACAACAAGGTCCTCCACTGGCACGTTACTTGTGTCCACATGCCTGTTACCTATGCTTCTATCCATGGAGGTGTATACCTCTGCCACATTGAAATACTGCCTCATAATTCCGTCTTTTCGCATTAGCACGTTGCTAAAATACAATATTTTTCCTATCCATACAAACCTTCACCACAGGATATTCTCATTCTCTGCAGAAATATCTGTAAAAACGCCCTCCCGACGTCAAAGGCCGGTCCTCGGGAGGACAAGGCTTTGACGTCGGGAGGACCAAAACGTGTGGCAAAACGGGTTATTTCAAGAATACGAAAAAGACTGCCAAAATCATACATACAAAGGCAGCAAGATGATTCCACTGCAGGGTTTCGCCACGGAAACAGGTAATCGTGTAGATTGTGAACACCAACAGGGTGATTACCTCCTGGATGATCTTCAGCTGGAATAGAGAGAAAGGACCTCCGTTACCACGAAATCCATAGTGATTGGCAGGTATCATAAAGCAATACTCCAAAAAGGCCAATCCCCAGGAAATAAGGATGATTATGTACAAAGGAGTGTTGCCATGCAGGATGTGCATATCCTGCAATTTCAAGTGCCCATACCATGCAAGAGTCATGAAGATATTGGACACTATGAGTAGAGCGATAGGTAGAATGTAACTCATTAGATTATCGTTTTGTATATGTTTATTGCATCTCTTAATATGTTATCTGGTCAGTGCGAACTTCATGCTCAAGCCGAAATCTTGTGTAACAGTAGGATATGCCGAGGATGAAAGCAAAGGCACTGTGCGTTGGCGGTCGTAATAAAGTGTCATCGTGACATATCGGCTCATAGTGTAGTCAGCACGGAAAGATGTCTTAATGGCTTTGTTACCCGATGTTGCCTCGGACAAACCTGTCTGTATGTCCCGACGGATAGCATCCTGATTACGATAGGAAAAATCAAAGCGAAGCGAGAGAGCATGTGCAAAGTTGCCTCTTCCCTTGCTCTTGATATTCTCGCGTCCGTCGCTTTCGGTATTCTTAGCCTTCAGCGCACTCTTCTTGGCAGTTGAGCGCATTGCCTTCTTGCTTGCACGCTTGCTTCCGAATATGCTACCCAGGCGGAAGTCGTTTATCTTGTAGCCCCATCCTATTACAAAGTCGTTGGAACCAGTTTCCGTAAGTTGGGCACTGGTAATGGACAAATTCATAACTCGTGTGGTACGATATTCTGCCTTTAAGGTCATATTGTTGTGAAAAGTAAAGTTGAGACCAAGTAGCGGAGCAAAGCTCTCGTTGATGCTCACCGTACTAATATCGTAACATGTGCTTGGGGTGTAAGAACCAGTTGTCTGACTCTGGGTGAAACCAAGATCTGTTCCGCTCATGAACTCCATCCACGATGCATATGAATTATACGAACCTACAGCATATACACTCTTATACCCATGCGTCACAGTCACACTCTTGAAATAGTCCCTAATGAAGGGAAGATTGGAAAGCCCCTTGTATGTCAGAGTCCAATTGGGAAGCATTCTGGAGAGAGAGGGGAAAATGTCCAGCTCGCGTGTTGTGCCGCCACCTGTGTATGCTGCCAGGAAAGCCGGTATCAGTACATCGGACCCATACCTGTTAACTGGTGTGACATTGCCCTTTGACGGGTCGCCATTGCTTCCAAGATACGGTTTACCTGCCGGATCCTTGCCTCCAACGTACTGAGCCTCCACACGTTGCTGATAAATTGGCAACATGGCCCTAAAGTCCTCAAACGTAGAACTAAAGTAACCATTTGATGCATTTCCTCTGCTTGCAAAAGCAGAACCAAGGGAAACGATGGTCATATTGAAGGAACCCGTCTGGGTGGTTGGCGAACCATGGTACATGTATTGGATGCTCTTAGAGCGGTTCATGGTGCGCGACATGTTCAAGTCTACCTTGAGATCAGTAAATGGTTCCAGCGTTGCCTTTACCTGCAAGTCCTCTGTCATGGAAGAAGTCGCAGGAGTAGAAAGACTGTCCGCACATAACAGCCAACCTCGTTCCTTGGCCGAGGTGATGTAGTCATCAGACACAAAGCCAAAACCAAAGTCCACACCAGGTGCAAAGCCATTGGCCGAAGTCATGCGCTGACCAAGCAAATCTCCCACCTCGGGCAAGAAACCAGACATAGACAGATTGTATGTATTGCGATATGAGACAGACACATTTCTTAACATCATAGCAAAGCGTGCACCTGCCTGTACCCACTTGTACCACTTCTGCTCCTCCAATGGCTGCTTGGCTATAACGTTGACACGAACCTTAGCAGTATCCTTAGAATCTGTCACAAGAACAATCTTGTTTTCATCCAATTTCTTGTACTTAACGTCATATTCATTACCCTTGCTATCCTGAATGCGAACTATTATGCGCTTGGACTTCTGGTTATGGGTAATGGTCATAGAACTGTCAGGCGACAGGACTATTTCACGTGCATAACCCTTGTTACGCTTCTTGGTATCTTTTTGTGCCGATGCCCCTTTAGCATTGGATTGCGTTCCCTTGGGCATGGTCCTTGCCAATATGCTATCTACATTTTCACCCGTCTTGGCAGCTTCCTCTTCTGCCTTCAAGCGAGCCTCCTCCAACTTTTCCTTTTCACGCTGTTCACGCTCCTTCTCACGTTTCTTCTCATTCTTCTTTTTGTTGGCTTCAGACTTTACATTGGAAGCAGAAAATACCTTGTTCACTTCCTTAAGGAAAGGAGATTTGTTGTATAATGTCTCCATTGCCAACTTGCCATTAACATTAATGCTTCGCTGAGTATTTATAGTATGCCCCAGATTTGTCCCGTCCTCCAGTTCTGCACCACGACGCCATGAATACTGACTATTATAACTGCCATCAGCGGTAATCCAATCGAAAATGGGTATCTTGTTGATAGGCAATTTGTAGGACATGGTAGCGGTTTGGCTATAATCCAACGGACGGCCGAAACCAGCAAGACTAAGGTTCACACTATCCTTCCAAGCCTGATACTCGTCAGGATACAGATCCTTGTTTATAACTACATTAGGCTGTTCCACCTCTGCATGGGTAGCGCTTTGGAACGAAAAGTGAAGAGCCTTGAAGATATCCCATCTCAGGGAGAAGTTACGGTTCCACAGGTAAGTACTGCTCCAGGTGACGGGTAAAGACTGAGGATTGCTCAAGTCCTCCAAATCGCGCTCCTGCAATTCGTAATAAGTACGTCCTAAATCGGTATTGAACGTAATGCTTTGAGGAGCAAAGGCTATATTCTGGTCCTTAATTATCTGTGCCCACTTGCTTTTTGTCTTCCACTTCTTGAACGGTTCCCAGTTTTTCCAATTTGGCGACCAGGCATACGTCATGGCAGCTTTCCACGAATTATTGTACTCATAGACAGTAGTCTCTCCTCGGTTTTCGCTCTGCGAACTGGAATAAGAGAATGAGAAGTTAGCTGGGTCGTATGGCATCGGGTGCTTCCTGCTTGCAATATTCACCTTGGCACCTGTTACGGAGAAGTTGCGACTCTCATTTATTGTAGAAGTCAATGAAATGACAGAATCCTTCTCTGCCTCGGTTTGAGTTGCATCCAAAGCATCAGACAATAACATGTCCGTATCCAGGGGATTATATTTGGGCTTTACTATATGCTTGCTATAACTGTAATAAATAGGCACCGACACCTTTGCTTTCTCTGGAAGAAGGCGTCCCAAATCGGCACTGGTAGTAAATTGATATTGATAGTCGTCCTTATCGCTACGTTCGGAAACTGTTTGCTCAATTCCTCCAAAACCCGCAGTAACAACCTTTCCTGTGGCCGAGAAAGAGCCAATGTCTGAAAGTTGGATATTCAGATTACCCTGAGCAGCCCAACCTCCCTCGTTAGTAAATTCCTGCAGGCGCAGTTCGTTTACCCAAACCTCTACGCTACGGTTTGCGTCAGCATGGTTACGCACACCTATCATGATGGTCTTTACCTCACCCAAGGAGGGATTGCCAATCACGGCTATGCGGTTGTTTGGCTTGTCGGGGTCGTAACCCGTATAGAGCTGACTATATGATATGCCGTTCTTGTTACGCAGACGTTTCAACTCTACCAGCATGTCCAGATCGAAGTCAAACATGTTTGCCTCTGGCCATACAGCCACACGGTCGTCGAAAGAATTGTTGCTATACTTGCCGTTTGCCCTGACTGGAGTTATTTCCAAAGGAATCTCGTACTCATAGTAGTTATTGCGGTAATCTGAACCCAGACGCAGGAACACACTAACCTGACCGTTCTGCAAAGGGGTTACGTCGGGATCGCTTGCCTCCAACTGATTGGCATGAGCAAAAAGTTGCAGGTGCTTGTACTTACGCATGTCGTACTTCACGTTCTTGTACACGGCACGAGCATCATTGGATCCAAGGTTCTTCACCGTCAGGGCCAAGGCCTGTTCGTTGCTTTCCATGAGTGTTCCACTGGCAGCATCAGTGACACGGGAAATGCCTGGAGGCACCACGTAGTTTACAGGCACACGGTCGTTGTTTTCCTCAATATTTACAGCCGTAATGGTAAAGTCCGTATTGGCACTGCTTGCCACGTTGCCAGCATATAGTGTATTCTCGTAAGTACGCCAGTCGCCATGTACCAGATCGAATGTACCAAAGCGCAGTATCACCTCGTCAGTGAAGTTGGTCATGAACATACGCATGAATCGGATATTGGAAAAATCCGATATGCCACCAACGCTTTCCCTATCAGAATCTTGAAGAGGAATGCGAATCAGATACCACTCTATATTCTCTATTTCGCCGTTACGCAAGGTTACAGTTGCTGTGCGAGTATCTGAAACATATTTGCCACCAGGACGAAGATTCTCTGGCGTAATTGGCAGATGATATTGCCAGTACTTCTCACTTTCACCCAATGTATAGTCGGCATTTATATCTTCTATGTCTGGAGTATTCTTCCAAGCCGTTTCGTAGTTCTCTGGAGAATTCTGACTATCAGGCGAGTTGCCTTGAGGCATGTTTATGCGTTTATATCGATTCAGTACAGACACCTTATCGTTGTCATAATCAGAACCACGGAAATAATGATAATTGTCGTTGGCAGGATCGGACAATAATTGCTGGCGAACGGTATCTGGCAAATGAGTCAATGAACCTGCATTCAACTCATTCCAAAAATTCATATATGCACCATAGGTACGTTCCTGCTCATCGTTGAGACCATTGAGACCCAAATCCTGCTTCTCGCGCGAACCAGTCTCATTGTTGAAGGCATAGGTTATACTATTTGTCTTTGGCACATAACCCCATTGAGTCTGTTCCACATAGGCCATATTGCCATCAATTGGCAACCCGCTCTCATATGCTTTCTGACCATCCTTCAATATGTCCTCGCTTATCTCACCGAGATTGAAATAAAGATCACCACCAAGCTTCTTCTTCGAGGTTCCATCTCTTTTCTCATAGAAGAAGGGGTCCATGAGCCAGAACTCGATGTACTCTATGTTCTGAGCCTCAAAGTCGGTATTATCCATCTTGCGCATCATACCGCCCCATCTCCTCTCTGGAGTTAGCAGGTTACCATAGGCATCCACCTCAGTAGTAAGATTGTAAGGACCACGTTCCTGGGGATAGAATGCCATGTTCATAACGTTCAGCGTGGAGTTGCTGTTGTAGGAGGTCTGCGACTTATTGGGATAGAGTTCAAGTTCGTAGACAGCACGAACATAGTGGTTGGACAACTGGTTCAAGTCGCTCTTAATGTGACTTGGGGTAAGCGTGGAACTTCTGTTCGTGAAAATGGGATCCACACAATACCATGCCAAAAGAGCACGGTTGTATCCATAAGCAACATCATTCTTTAAACGGCTTTCATCAAATCGGCCAACCAACATACTGTTCTTTGAAGGACTTGGAACTGAAGCTATTTGCCAATAAGTAGGCTGAATGAGTGAGGTCTTACGCTTGGTATCCTCAAAATCGTCCAAATACGAAGCACCTCCCTGTGCCGTACCACTCTGCCCGGCAATAAGTTGAGCAACCTCGGCATTGAAACTGATTTGACTGGGTTGTGTTGCCTCGATAAATGGTATTGCATCTATCCAATTCGTGAGCCACTGGGCCTTGTGCTTCCAGGAAATATGCATACCCCAGAGAATATTGTTCAAGGCCTCGCTACCCATGCTGACTTTAGTAGTTAGAGGCTGTTCGCTGAGATACTGAAATGTTCCACCTATTACGAGGTCCTTGTTCACTTGATAGTCAGCATTCAAACCAACAAAGGTTTTACGTTGCATGCCATAAGTATCGTTGCTCTCTACGGATGCGTTTATTGGTGTTCCGGCATCAATTATGCTCTGGTTGATTATTGTCACACGACCATTATTGTAATCAACCACATAATCAGTATTCTCAACAAGAGTTACGCCTCCAGCAGTTACCACCACCGAACCTGGTGCTATATTATATGCCCCAAGGTCTATTTCATTAGCAGCAGAACCTTTGTACTGACCTGTCAAGAGAAATTTGTTCTTCTCTGCCATCTGCTTGGCTGCCGTTTTCGTTGTATCGTATAGTTCTTGGAATACATACCTCTCGGCTATTTCCTTGCCAGCACGTGCTTCTATCCATTGGTACAGGTGCTTGCCGAAGGGTTCTGCTACAGGAAATATGATGCGACCCTTACTGACAGTATAACCTTCGACAAAGTCAAATTGTCCATTGGGGTTGGGCTTGTTATTGGCATCCAAACGATCCAGATTCATTGCACGCAACAATATTGTGCCTTTCAACGCCTCATCGGGCAAGTAATTTAGATAGACACCGCTGGAATCCGACTGATATTTGATATCCAAGCGGAATTTCTCCTTCTGTATAGTACTTGCTCCAAGGGGGTATACATTTCGCATCATCAGTTTCCATGTAGGAAGCGAGGGACTGGCAGTACTGCCCTTTAGCATTTTCAGCATCAAGGCTTGATCTGTGCTTACGAGGTCACTGGAGAATTCACCTACTTGATATGTCTGTGAACCATATGTATACTCATAAGCTACAGCCAGAATGTCATCTGGTTGTAGTGCAACATTCAAAGTCAAGGTACCCAGTTCTGGGTTCAGGTGATATTCGCTGGATGAGAGAAGTTTTGCTGATTGCAGTTTATCAAAATCAAAAGAGCCTTGCAATCCATATTCGTTTTCAAGAACATTGCCCACCTGAGTAATATCTCTCACTGACGGGTTTTCTATAAGCGAGGCATATTCGGTATTGGCGCGATTATGAGGCACAGTGCCACCGGTACTTTGCCAAGGCCCTCGAATGTTCTTAGGTTCGCCCAAGTCGGTCAAGGCTATGATATTGCGGGTATTGGTTGTAGTACCGGTTTTGTTGGTCACCCACACCTCAATACGCTTTATCGTCACACCACTGGCTATTGTAGGCAGGGTGCGCATGTTCTTGTCATAGGTATCGCGGAAGTGATGGGCAAGATAAAAGTGCCGATTCTCTTCGTAATCCGTTACCGAAATCTCATAACTGGTAGTGTTAACTCCTCCACTACCCGATACACTCTTACTGGCAGATTTCTTTTGACCGAATACAGTTTGGAGTTTCAATTTGCCGAACTGGACATCAGTACGGAGACCGAACAGGCTGCTCACTCCCGGCACGAGACTTACATTTGATGGCATGGACACATTACCAGCCTCCACAAGTTTAATTATTTCGTCTTCCTTGCCGTCATATTTGAGCTTCAGGTTCTGCGCATCGTAATCAAAGGTTGCATCGGAGTTGTAGTTCAGGTTCATATTAACCTTATCACCCACCTTGGCATTGACAGTCATGTTTATCTTCATGTCAAAGTCAAGACCGAATGAACTTCTTCGACTGGCTGCCAATGTGGGGTTATCTGTCGACTTCATATTGGCACCTATCTTCAATTCCGCCGACCCCTGCGTCTTTATCTGTACACCACCCGGGCCGAATATCTTTTCCGCCGGCCCCAAGGAGAAGCGCATATCGGTAAAATCAAACTTGTTCTTGCCGTGGTTTCTGAACAGTTCCTGATTACGTTGTCTGTAGTACTGAGCCATACTCTGGCGTAGGCTCCACTGCATGTACTCCTCCATACTCATCGTCACAGGAGGAGACAGATAACTAGTAGAAGTCAGCAAGTCCAAGCCATTCGCATTGGCAGGCAGAAAACTCCCCAACTTTACATTAGTAGCATTCTTATCGTTACCGTCTGTATTCGTAGAGGCAGACGATTGACTCTCTGGCTTCTTCTCTGCCTTTCCATCAACCTTTTGCAGGGTCGTTCCCACGTGATACGTCCCACTCTTCTCGTCGTAGGTAACCTCGGTCTTCAGGTTATCGGGGTCCTCAAGGTCGGAGGAACGATGCTTCACATCCTCGGTTGTCTCAGTGGAGGTTCGGCGTACAGAATAGCGTGGCTTCTTTTTCTTGACAGTATCGTTCTCCTGTTGGGTGCTGCTTTGTTGGGATGGCATCCCTTGCGCGTAGGCACGCGTAATAAAAAAGGGTATATGTCCGGACACAAAGATACCGGTGACAGATAAAACTATTCCTATCACCAGCATCAACAATATGATTCTGCTCCGTCTCTTCACGCTATATAAAACGAGGCTGCAGCCTTGTTTATTGTGCCCTAAAGCATTTTTAATGCCAATTTGATAACCTTTTCTACTGGGGCATCTGGTTCTTCAGACAATATCTTGTGCACAACCTTGTTTGTGGGTGCAGGACTGAAGCCAAGCATAGTGAGGGCTTGGGTCGCCTCGTCGGCTACCTCACTGCAAAGTATTGTGTTGCCCTTGACAATACTTTGAGTGCCTGCCTGCAAAGTATCGTCTGCCAGTGCCATAATCTTGTCGCCAAGATCCACGATGATGCGCTGTGCCGCCTTGGGGCCAATACCCTTCACCTGTGTCAGCATCTTGGCATTACCACTGGATATAATGCTGCACAGTTCTTTGGGTGTCAGGGCAGAGAGTATCATACGAGCTGTATTGGCACCTATTCCGCTAACGGTGATAAGGAGAAGGAATACCTCGCGCTCCACCTTGGAGGAGAACCCCCACAGTTGGTACGCATCTTCACGAATGGATTCGTATATCCACAACTTCACATCTTCCCTGCCCTGAATGGAGGCATAGGTGTTCAGTGTAATGTTCACTCCGTATCCCACCCCCATGCAATCCACCGTGGCCATAGTCGGCTCCAGTTCTGCCAAGTGACCTCTTACGTATTCTATCATGATGTCTTTATTTGAGCACAAATATACAACAAAATGCTTAATTCTCTTGTTTCTTTCGGTCAAAAGCATTAATTTTGCTCAGTTTTGCACAAAAAGTGCAATAAAGCATATGGATATGAAACTGAACATTGTTGTGCTTGCCAAGCAAGTACCCGACACGCGCAACGTAGGCCCCGATGCCATGACACCCGAGGGCACCGTCAACCGTAGCGCCCTGCCTGCAATATTCAATCCCGAGGATCTCAATGCCTTGGAGCAGGCCCTGAGATTGAAGAACCAGAATCCAGGTACCACAGTAACTATAATAACCATGGGCCCTGCTCGTGCCGCCGAGGTAATACGCGAAGCCATGTACCGCGGTGCCGACGGTGGCTATCTGCTTACCGACCGTGCTTTTGCTGGTGCCGATACGTTGGCAACCAGCTATGCCTTGTCCACCGCAATCAAGCACGTTGCACCTAATGTAGACCTTGTAATCTGCGGTCGCCAAGCCATAGATGGTGATACCGCACAGGTAGGACCTCAGCTTGCTGAGAAATTGGGGTTGAACCAGATAACCTACACCGAGGAAATTCTCTCCTGCCAGAACAGCATCATCCGTGTGAAGCGCCACATTGACGGTGGTGTGGAAACACTGGAAAGCCCCCTGCCATGCGTACTGACGGTAAACGGAAGTGCTGCCCCCTGCCGTCCGCGCAACGTAAAACTGGTTATGAAGTACAAGCGTGCTCTGGCGCCCATGGAGCTGCCTCAGGGAAGCTCCTACGGCGACTTGCCCTATGCCTCGGAATACGAGAAGAAGGACTACCTGAAGTTGGGCCAATTGAACTGTACCGACATCAATGCCGACCTCGGCCAATGCGGCCTTGCAGGTTCGCCCACCAAAGTGAAGAGCGTGGAAAACATCGTATTCAAAGCAAAGGAGAACAAGATACTGACGGGGAGCGACGAGGACATCAATGCCCTTGTGCAGGAACTTCTTGCAAGTCACACCATAGGATAAGATAAGGAGGGTAAGAAGCATATGAATAACGTATTCGTATATTGCGAGATAGAAGGCACACGTGTTGCCGAAGTGAGTCAGGAACTGCTCACCAAGGGCCGCAAGCTGGCTAACACGCTGGGTGTACAACTGGAAGCCATCGTAGCAGGAAACGGCATAACCGGCAAGGTGGAAAAACAGATTCTGCCCTACGGAGTGGACCGCCTGCACATCTTTGATGCCGAAGGCCTTAGCCCATACACCAGCAAACCCCATACAGCGGTTCTCGTAAACCTATTCAAGCAGGAAGAGCCACAAATATGTCTGATGGGTGCCGACGTTGTTGGCCGAGACCTTGGTCCCCGTGTAAGCAGCGCTTTGCATAGCGGACTTACCGCCGACTGCACTGCCCTGGAAATAGGCCCTCACGACGACAAGAAGTCGGGCAAGCACTACGACAGCCTGCTCTATCAGATTCGCCCTGCCTTTGGCGGCAATATCGTGGCCACCATAGTCAATCCCGAGAATCGTCCGCAGATGGCAACAGTGCGCTCTGGCGTGATGAAGGCAGAGATACTGGACCCAAACTATAAGGGCGAAGTCATCATTCAGGACGTTGCCAAGTTCGTTCCAGAAGCGGAATATGTTACCAAGGTACTGGAACGCCATGTTGAGACTGCCAAGAACAATCTGAAAGGCGCTTCAATCATCATTGCCGGAGGCTACGGCGTGGGGTCCAAGGAGGGTTTTGACCAGCTCTACGAACTGGCCCGAGTTCTTCATGCCGAAGTGGGTGCCAGCCGTGCTGCCGTGGATGCTGGCTTCTGCAATCATGACCTGCAGATAGGCCAAACGGGCGTAACCGTGCGACCCAAGGTATATATCGCATGTGGCATAAGCGGTGCCATCCAGCATGTGGCAGGCATGAAGGAAAGTGGCATTGTCATCAGCATCAATTCGGACGAGAACGCCCCTATCAACCAGATTGCCGACTATGTGATAAATGGCACTGTGGAAGAGGTCGTTCCCAAACTGATTAAGTATTATAAAGAGAACAGCAAGTAAGAATTATGGCAAACTTTTATAGCGACATACAGGAAATAAAGTTTGAACTTGAGAATAGTCCGCTCATGCATCGCATAGTGGAACTGAAAGAATTGAACTTTGCCGACAAGGACGTGCACAACTATGCTCCACAGGACTTTGCCGACGCTATGGATTCCTACGACCGTCTGCTGGACATCGTGGGTGACATCATGGGCAATGTGGTGGCTCCCAATGCCGAAAGCGTGGATGCCGAAGGTGCTCATCACGAAAACGGCCGTGTGCGTTATGCATCCAAGACCTATGAGAACCTGCAGGCCGTAAACCAGGCAGGACTGAACGGCATGACCATGCCTCGCCGCTATGGCGGCCTCAATCTGCCCGTTACTGTATATACCGCCGCTAACGAGATGGTAGCCCGTGCTGATGCCGGTTTCCAGAATATCTGGTCCTTGCAGGATTGCATAGAAACCCTGTACTGTTTCGGAACAGAGGAGCAGCGCAAGAAATACATTCCCCGTGTTTGTGCCGGCGAGACAATGTCCATGGACCTTACAGAACCAGATGCTGGTAGTGACTTGCAAAGTGTAATGCTCAAGGCAACATATGATGAAGAGAACAACTGCTGGCGCCTAAACGGTTCAAAGCGCTTCATCACCAATGGTGATAGCGATATACACTTGGTCTTGGCACGTAGCGAGGCTGGTACACGCGATGGCCGCGGCCTGTCCATGTTCATCTACGACAAGCGTGATGGCGGTGTGGACGTGCGCCGCATAGAGAACAAGATGGGCATACATGGTTCGCCAACCTGCGAACTGGTCTACAAGAATGCCAAGTGCGAACTCTGTGGCGACCGAAAAATGGGTCTTATCAAGTACGTGATGTCGCTGATGAACGGTGCACGTCTGGGTATTGCGGCACAGAGCGTCGGTCTCAGCCAGGCTGCCTATGAGGAGGCCATCGCCTATGCCCGCGACCGCCGCCAGTTTGGCAAAGCTATCATAGAGTTCCCTGCCGTGGCAGAGATGATTTCCAACATCAAGGCTCGCCTGGATGCCGGTCGTGCCCTACTCTACCAGACAGCACGCTATGTGGACATCTACAAGAACCTTGAAGATATCTCACGCGAGCGCAAACTTACCCCCGAGGAGCGTCAGGAATTGAAGCTGTACTCTCGCCTGGCGGATGCTTTCACGCCCCTTGCCAAAGGAATGAATTCAGAATATGCCAACCAGAACGCCTACGACAGCATCCAGGTGCATGGCGGTAGCGGCTTCATGCTGGAATATGCCTGTCAGCGTATCTACCGTGATGCTCGTATTGCCAGCATCTACGAAGGCACTACCCAGTTGCAAACTGTGGCTGCCATACGATATGTTACCAACGGCATGTATGCCACCGTTATTCAGGAAATGGAACAGCAGGCCATGATGGCAGGTCTGGAAGGAGATAGCACCTTGCGCCGACTAAAGGAGATGGCAAGCAAGTTCAATGCCTGTACCGCTGCTGTAAAAGATCCTGGCGACCAAGACTTCCACGACCTTTGCGCACGCCACCTCTACGACATGGCCGGTAACATAATCATGTGCCACCTGCTCTTGCAGAATGCACTGAAGGCGCCCGAACTCTTCGGTCGCAGCCTGCAGGTGTACGCCAACATTGCCGATGCCGAAGTGGAGAAGCAATTCAACTGGATTCGCAAGATGACACCAGAGAAAGTGGAATTCTACCGTCAAGCATAATAGACATATACCATATACACACATCCCCGTATATGCAATGAGATGTGCATATACGGGGATGTGTGCTTCTACATGTCCTCAGGACGTCAAAGGTCGGTCCTCCCGAGGACCAAGACGAAAGAACCGGAAACTCTCGCCTCGGTCCTCGGGAGGACCAAATTACGGGGGCATTAGTGTTAATAAAGATGAATTTGCAGAGAAATCCAAAATGCCCGGAAACTATATCTCATAGTTGTCCAGAAGCATTGTTTCTCCGTCCCATACGGCATAGGTGTACTTCCTTATCCATTCGCCAAGGATGAGCAGACGTGCTTGGCGGGATAGCATGAGGTCAAGTTCTATATGACGGTGGCCAAAAATAAAGAAGGACGTGGCGGGATGGTCGTGAAGATACTGCTTGGAAAAGATTACCAAGGGTTCGTTGGCCTCGCCCTGGAAGGGTTCTTCGGTTTCTATGTTGCGTGAAAGGACATCGCCCAGGGCATTGCTTATTTCTCCGTTTTCGGAAACAAAAAGTGTATCGCCATTCTCTGCCACGGCATTCCTGCTGTGCTTCATACGGCTAGACTTCGCCCAACGCAGGCCGAACTCCATACCCCAGTCGGCAGGAAAGATGTTACGGAAAAGCCATTGGCAAGTGCGGGAATGAAAAATGGCCCGTATGAAACGGAATCCACGGTTTGGATCGCCCAACCCATCGCCATGTCCCACATAAGCGGCAATAGAGTTGCCGGATAGGGAGGGCAGGGATATTTCCATGGGACCGCTGTGCAGGACAACGCCACACTCCTCGCTCAGATAGTTGAAGGCCCACATGTCGTGGTTGCCTGTGAAGAAATGTATCTCTATGCCCTCGTCGGCAAGTTCCGACAACTTGCCCAGAAATCGTGTGTAGCCCTTGGGCACAAGATTATGGTACTCGAACCAGAAATCAAAGATGTCGCCCAGCAGATACAGAGCAGAGGCGTCCTGGCGAATGGAGTCAAGGAAACGGCACAGCCTTTTCTCCCGCTCGCGGTTGTCAGCCGAAGCACGGCTGCCCAGATGGGCATCGCTGAGGAAATAGATCTTCTTCATTTCAAAGGTTCCTATATAATATTTATGTAATGTATGCCCTACAGGAAACCCAGTTCCATCTTGGCTTCCTCGGTCATCATGTCCTTGGTCCATTCGGGTTCGAACACCAGGTTCACGTCAACACGCTCCAGCCCTCCGATACACTCCAGTTTCTGACGCACGTCCTCCACGATGAAGTCTGCGGCAGGGCAGTTGGGGGCTGTCAGGGTCATATCCACCTCCAATGTCTTATTGTCATCCTTCACCTCTATACGGTAGATAAGGCCAAGGTCGTAGACGTTGACGGGGATTTCCGGATCGAAGACCGTCTTTAGCAGTTCCACTGCTCTTTCCTCTATGGACAAGGTGTCTTGTATATTATTGCTATCCATTGTGTTTTGTATTGTTTTATTTTAGGCAGGCATCTTGCTGGGCGGTGACCGGAGTCCTCGGAATACTCAGAGTCCTCTGAATGTTCTGAATATTAACTTTCCAGCTCATCCGCTCACCACTCATCCGCTCACCCGTTCATCCTTCCTTCGTCGGCATAGGAGTAATAGGTATCGTCTCCTATTATGATATGGTCCAGCAGACGAAGACCCATGGTTTGGCAAGCCTTCTGCAGACGCATTGTCAAGTCATCGTCCTGGCGACTTGGCATAGGATTGCCGCTCGGATGATTGTGAGCAAGTATGAGATTGGGAGCTCCTGCTATGAGAGCATGGCGCAGAACCAAACGGATGTCTACTGAGGATTCTGATATACCACCCCGGCTTACGACGTGATGTCCCATGAACTGGTTCTTTACGTTAAGCAGTAGCAGATGGCATTCCTCGTGAGGCATGTCGCTCATCTTTACACGGAAATAATCGTGGGCATCCGAGGAAGAACCGAACTTTGCCTTGGGTCCCTTCGTCTCAAGGAGCAGACGCTTGCCCAGCTCCATAGCCGCCTGTATGGTCACGGCCTTGGCCGGACCTATGCCGTTGTACTCTTCCAGTTCCTGGCGTGATAGCGTACCAAGGGCACGGAGACTGTCGCCATGCTCACTTAGAATCTTGCGCATGAGGTCCACGCTGGTAACCTCTGGTGTACCGCTACCGATGAGTATGGCCAGAAGCTCGGCATTGCTCACTGCCTCAGGGCCGAGAGCCATGACACGCTCGCGAGGTCTTTCGTCGTTTGACCAGTCCTTTATCTTCATGACGCCTTATACTTTTTGCTTGGACGATGCTCCTACTGATAGAAATTGTTCTTAAATGCCTGAAGTTCCTCATTTCGCCCACATACGCAACGCAACCACCATGCACGAATGAAACCAGTGCCGTAGCCAAGCAACTGAATGAAGGATGCCTTTATACTGAGCAGGGCAACCTTACATGACTTGTTTTGTATAAGAGAGTCAAAGAATATCAGTAAAGAGTATAGTACCGGAGGTATGAGCGAACATGCTATGGCTGTGCAGCCAAGGAACATGCCTACATGAAGCATGCTGTTGTCTGCACCTGTACTGGAAGTGCCATGTATTCCATATAGGTTTGCCCCCACAAGCAGAAGCCCTGCCACGAAGAGCAGTGCCAGACATGCCATGCCTGCGGTAAATACGGCAGGGAAGAGGTGCACCAGTTTCATGCTCCCCGGATGACGTTTCAGCAGGTTTATGCGTGCAATGCCACTATTGTGCACCTGCTTGAAGAACTTCTTCATGTCGGTGCGGCGCTTGTGCCAAACCCATGCCTCTGGGAACAGACGGCAGGACGCTCCGCTCTTGAAGATGCGGATGCTGAAGTCTATGTCCTCGCCGAAGCGCATGGCAGAAAATCCTCCCAAGCGCTGATACAGCTCGGCACGGATACCCATGTTGAAGGAGCGCGGATAGAACTTGTCCAGTTTCTTCTTGCCTCCGCGAATGCCTCCCGTGGTAAAGAAGGAGGTCATGGAGTAGTTGATGGCCTTCTGCACGGGAGTAAAACTCTCGTGTGCACGGTCAGGACCTCCAAAGGCATCACATGGTCTGCGGGTAAGTTCGTCGTCCACAGCCTGCAGATATCCGGGAGGCAGCACGCAATCGCTGTCCAGCACGATGAGGTACTCACCCTGCGAACGCTCGGCTCCGTAGTTGCGCGATTGACCAGGACCACTGTTTTCCTTTTGGAAATAACGCAATGCCAGCCTGGAGGCGTGCTCGTTGACAACATTCTGGCAAGGTGTTGTGGAGCCGTCTTCGACCACCACTACCTCAAAGTCCTTCAGTGTCTGCACCTCCAGGCTGGCAAGCAGTTCGTCTACTTCGTCGGGACGATTGTAGACGGGGATGATAAGGGAGTATTTCATGTATTTAAAGGTCAATTTCTCCCATCCTTTTAGCCCGAACCCGTTCGTGGGGTTCGGGCTATATATAAGGAAGGTTAGTCGTTATGCCTTAACGCGGCCCAGGTAGCTGCCGTCGCGGGTATCAACCTCCACGATTTCACCCTCGTTGATAAACAGGGGCACACGGATGTCGGCACCGGTCTCCAGCTTGGCAGGCTTCAGTGTGTTGGTTGCGGTATCACCCTTCAGGCCGGGCTCTGTCCACTCAATTGCCAGATGAACCTTTGCGGGCAACTCGGCATAGAGGATGGTCTCTGTGCTTGCGTCGGTCACAACTTCCACGTTCTGGCCCTCCTTCATGTACTTCACACCTGTAATCTGGTCAGCGGGAATGTTCACCTGCTCGTAGGTCTCGTTATTCATGAAAACGAAGTCCTCGCCCTCGGCATACAGATACTGGTAGGGACGGCGCTCAACGCGTACATCCTCCAGCTTCTCACCGATGTTGAAGCGACGCTCCAATACACCACCGTTCACCACGTCCTTCAGAGTTACGCTCATGATGGTGTTACCCTTACCGGGCTTGCGGTGCAGGAAATCGATACAGAAATACAGTTTGCCATCCATGCGGATGCAAGTACCCTTCTTAATGTCTTGTGAGTTAATCATATGTTTAACGTTTAATTATTATGGATGTTTTCTTGCATGTCAACACTATGGTAGTGTTATTATTTCACGTGCAAAGGTACAACATTTCAAGCAAAAAACAAGAAAAAAGCCAGAAAGGTTTGGTCATTTACAAAAAAGTATGTAATTTTGCACCCCGAAACCCATGGTGTGAAACAGATAAAAACAAAACATAGCTATGAAAAGAACATTCCAACCCTCTAACCGCCGCCGTGCTAACAAGCATGGTTTCCGTCAGAGAATGACTACTGCCAATGGTCGTCGTGTATTGGCAAGCCGCCGCGCTAAGGGTCGCAAGAAGCTGACCGTTTCTGACGAGAAGCATGGCAAGTAAGCAAGAGATTGCTTTCACATAAGAGAAGAAGTAAGGTTTCCTTGCTTCTTCTTCTTTTTTTCTGGATT
The DNA here is from genome assembly GCA_045659645.1 of Bacteroidaceae bacterium. Lineage (GTDB taxonomy): Bacteria > Bacteroidota > Bacteroidia > Bacteroidales > Bacteroidaceae > Physcousia. Next base: position 36,277 of record JAZRCG010000026.1, read on the forward strand.
TCACGTACTTTATTTGGAGATGTTCTTACTTATTAGTAAATTTGCATGGGAAACAAATAATTATCAACCAGACATCGCATGAACCTGAAAAAGATATTTGCCCCGGTGGTATGTGCTAACATTCTGGCCATGTGCCTGTTTGTGGCACTGGTAATCGCTGGTTTTTGGTATGGCACCAAAGTGTACACCCGTCATGGAGAGATTATCCAGGTGCCTGACGTGACGCGCATGCACCATAGCAATGCTGCATTGTTGCTGGAGCAGCACGAGTTGATTGCCGTTGTGTCCGACTCGGGCTACAACCGCAACCTTGCTCCCGGCAGGGTTTTGATGCAGCAGCCGCATCCGGGAGCCGAGGTGAAGGCCGGGCGAAAAGTGTACCTGACTATAAACTCCACCAGCGGTCCCACCCTGACTATACCTGACATTGCAGACAACTGCGATGTTTACGAGGCAGAGATAAGGCTGCGCACCATGGGGTTCAAGATAGGTCCCAAGGAGTATGCAGAAGGCGACAAGGACTGGGTTCTTGGTGTCAAGTGTCGTGGCAGAGAGGTTCGTGCCGGCGAGAGAGTGCCTGCCGATGCACCTATAGTCCTGATAGTGGGCAACAGTCTTTCCGAGGACGAGAAATGGGCGGAGGATAGCCTGTCCGGCGCAGACGGGGTGGAAGTGGAATACGAATTTGAACCCGAAACGGAATGGTAAGCGAGGGAGAATACTTTGAGGACCTGGAAGACCTGGAGAATATCGAGGACGAAGGTGGGCAGACGGAACTTTATGAGCACCGCCGTGTGGTGGCGGATAGCGGCCAAAACTCTGTCCGCGTGGACAAGTTCCTTATGGACCATCTGCGCGATACCAGCCGCAACCGCATACAGAAGGCTGCCGAGGCCGGGTACATCATGGCCAACGGCAAACCGGTAAAGAGCAACTACAAAGTAAAGGCCGGCGATGTCATCACTCTGATGCTTGACCGTCCAAAGCGTGATTGGGAGATAATTCCCGAGGACATTCCTTTGGACGTGGTATATGAGGACGACCAGCTTCTACTCATCAACAAGCCGGCTGGCATGGTAGTACATCCCGGATGCGGCAACTTCAGCGGCACCTTAGTAAATGCCCTGGCATGGCATCTGAAGGACGATCCACGATACGACCCCAACGACCCCGAAGTTGGATTGGTGCACCGAATAGACAAGGACACAAGTGGCCTGCTGGTAGTAGCAAAGACACCCGAGGCAAAGACCTCGCTATGCAAGCAGTTCTTCTACCACACTACACGCCGATTGTACAACGCTCTCGTATGGGGACCGTTCGGACAGGACGAAGGAACCATCACTGGCAACATAGGACGTGACCCCAAGGACCGCCTGCGCATGGCCGTCTTCCCTGAGGGAAGCGACACGGGCAAGCATGCCGTAACCCATTGGCGCGTACTGGAACGTTTCGGTCCCGTAACATTGGTGGAATGCCGTCTGGAAACGGGGCGTACGCATCAGATTCGTGCCCACATGAAGCATACAGGACACCCGCTCTTTGCCGACGAGCGTTACGGAGGCGACCAGATTCTGCGTGGCGACCAGACCTCATCCTACAAGGCTTTCATCCGCAATTGCATGGAACTCTGCCCTCGACAGGCCCTGCATGCCAAGACCCTTGGCTTCCAGCACCCTACCACAGGCGAAGAGATGGACTTTCAGAGCGAACTCTCATCCGATATGCTGGCGCTGATAGAAAAGTGGAGGAAGAAAACGGTGAGCAGTGAGCGATGAGCGGTAAGCAGTGAGCGGTGAGCAGTGAGCGGTTTTCCGAGAACTCAGATTATTCAGGACATTCCGATTACTCCGATTATTCCGAATACTCCTATTACTACTGACAACAAAAGACACATAAATAAATGAAAACAATAGCAATCATCTGTGGCGGAGACAGTTCCGAGCACGACGTAAGCATGCGTAGTGCCTCCGGCATAGAATCCTTCATAGACAAGGACAAATATATAGTATATAAGGTAGAACTCAAGTCTGGCCTTTGGGAAGCAATCTTGCCCGACGGAAGCCGTAGCCAGGTGGACCGAAATGCCTTTACCTTCTTGAACGAAAAGGGAGAGACGGTTCGTCCCGACTTCTGCTACATAACCATACACGGCGCTCCTGGCGAGAACGGCGTGCTGCAGGGCTACTTCGACCTCATTGGCATGCCTTATTCCACAAGCGGAGTGCTGGTTGAGGCACTTACCTTCGATAAGTTTGTGCTGAACAACTACATGCGTTCCTTAGGCGTAAGCGTGGCAGACAGCCTGATCGTACGCATAGGCCAGGAGAACGAGGTCAGCGACGAGGACATCCTTGAGCGCATCGGTCTGCCCTGTTTCGTGAAGCCTGCACGTGGAGGCAGTTCCTTCGGTACCACAAAGGTGAAGACCCCCGAGGCTCTGCGCCCTGCCATAGAATTGGCACTGAAGGAGGGCGAGGACGTGATGGTGGAAGCCTTCATGGGTGGTACGGAGATAACCTGCGGCTGCTACAAGACACGCACCTCCAGCCATGTACTGCCCATCACCGAGGTAGTAACCGCCAACGAATTCTTCGACTACGATGCCAAGTACAACGGACAGGTGGAGGAAATCACTCCGGCACGCATCTCCGACCGTCTGACCCAACGTGTACAGACACTCACTTCCACCATCTACGACATCTTGGGGTGCTATGGCATCATACGCATTGACTACATCATCACCGAGGGCGAGAAGATAAACCTTCTGGAAATAAACACCACCCCGGGCATGACCGCCACCAGTTTCATACCCCAGCAGATACGTGCGGCAGGACTGGACATCAAGGACGTGATGACAGACATCATAGAAGGCAGATAAATGCGACTATAAAATAGAAAGGAACTCCCTTTACCTCTCCAGAGAGAGGAGTGACCACAATCGACAACAATAAACACATAACCCTCCAGCACATCATACTCCCTCCCCTTGCGGGAGGGTTGGGGAGGGGTCCTAACCTTTCATGAAAAACTATGGACATACACGAATTTGATGAGATACGCCCCTACGAGAAAGGGGAGATGAAGGAGGCTTTGAACCAGTTGCTGGGCGACCGCCATTTCAACAAGATGATGCAGGGGCTTGCTCCCTGGTTGCCCAAGGGCTTGCGCAACGGTCTGTTCAGGATGATGTTCATAGGAGTAAAGACCCCGCTTGACTTCCAACTCCGTTTCATGAAGCACGTTGTGCGCCACGTGCTCAAGAAGTATGCACGCGGCTATACTTTCAACCACGACACTATATCCAACCGCGGCAACCAGCTGTTCATCTCCAACCACAGGGACATCGTGCTGGACAGCGCCATACTGGACCTCATGCTTCACGAGGCAGGTTTCCCCACAACGTGCGAGATTGCCATCGGCGACAATCTGCTCATATATCCATGGATAAAGACCCTTGTGCGCATGAACAAGGCATTCACCGTGCGCCGCAGCCTAAAGGCTAAGGAGATGATGGAGAGCAGCATACTGATGAGCCGATATATGCACTATGCCATCACGGAGAAGAAGGAAAACATCTGGATAGCCCAGCGCGAAGGCCGTGCCAAGGACAGCAGCGACCACACCCAGGACTCCGTGCTGAAGATGCTTGCCTATGGAGGCGAGGGAACAATCGTGGAGAGACTGAAGGAACTGAACATCGTGCCGCTGACCATCAGTTACGAGTACGACCCCTGCGACTACCTCAAAGCCCAGGAGTTCCAACAGAAACGCGACGATCCTTCGTGGAAGAAGAGCAAGCAGGACGACCTGGACAACATGAAGATTGGCATCTTCGGATTCAAGGGGCATGTGCATTACCGTACAGGTACCCCCGTGAACCAGTGGATAGACGAACTGAAGGATATGCCCAAGACAGAAATCTTCAAGGAGATAGCACAACGCCTGGACAAGGCAATACACTCCGGCTATATGCTCTATCCCGGCAACTTCATCGCCTACGATGAACTGCATGGCAGCAATTGCTTCCAAAACAGATACAGCCAGCACGACAAGAAGGTGTTCGAGGAATACATCAACGGACAGATAGCCAAGATAAAGTTGCCCAACCCCGACATACCCTTCCTGCGAGAGCGCATCCTCACCATGTATGCCAATCCGGTGGTAAACAAAAAGCAGGCAAAGAAGTCATGAAGCACGCCTCGTCAACACACAATTCATTCAAGATAACATTCAGGGCAATGCTGCTTATGGTGGCATTGCTCCTTGTTTCCTGTGCGGAAGAATCAGAACCATACCCCAATCTCGTTACGGAGTTTGCCGACCTCTACACTGGCGCCAATGGCATGTTCGTCAGTATGACCACCGACGACGGAGCAACTTTCTCCATAACAAACACCAACACGAAACCCCACCACCCCAATGCCACTTACAGGGCGCTGATAGGCTTTGTGCCAGACAATACAGAGAAATTGCCCAAGGCCACAATCTACACCCTTGAATCGGTCCACGTCCTGGCAGATAGCACCAGTACCCGTATGCACAATCCCGCATCCGTAGAAAGCATGTGGCAAAAGGGCAGATACATAAACATGCACCTGAGCGCCAAAACCCATGGAGGCAAACACGGTTGGGGCTACGCAATAGATTTTATTGAAAAGGCTGGCGAAGGTGACAGGACTCACGCACACTATCATTTGACCCTGCACCACAATCAGGGCAATGACCCTCTGTCATATTCAGAAACCCATTATTGTTCCATAATCACTTCCAAGTTGCCCGAATACGAACATACGGACACGATTACCGTATCCGTACATACATTCAATGGCATCAAGTCGTGGAAGTTCCCCAACTAATCCAGAAACTCCAATCTGGCACAGTGCGCCGTAATGCTCTCCTCGGGAGGGAGTTTCATGTAGTCACCGTACATGAGGCACAGCATGTGGTCGTAATCATGAGGGACGGGAAACTCAATGCCCTCGAACTTTAATGTGCCCAAGGGGAAGATGTCCCTGGCATATCGTGGGTTGTGATAGGGAATGCCCATACCGCTGGTAATCACTTCCGTGCCCGACATGCGGCATAGCATGCGGAGCACTGGAAACACGAAGCGGCGGTTGAAGTGGAACCACCTCATCACCTTCCTTATTCCAACGTTGTCGTCCGTGCATGTGCGCCATATCTTGTACATGTGCCCTACGCTTTTCTCGCTTACCCTATGAATGGCAAGGGGCTGACGCTCCAGGGGGAAGATATCTATGTATATGCCCTGTTCCTTCCACATGCGGTCGTAGTTGTTTCCTTCTGCCAGTAGGGAACGGCGGTCACGAATCTTTGCATAATAGAAGAAGTAGGCGGGATCCGTCTCATGCGTCTGCAGGGCCATGGTCTGGGGCAGTTCGTCGGGCAAGACCTTCATCAGACAGTCATAGTCCTCACGCATCATCTCTATGTCCAGGTCATCGTCCCATGGGATGAAGCCACCATGGCGCACAGCACCTATCAGCGTACCGCTGCTCAACCAATAGCTGATGCCATGCTTCTTGCATATACGGTCTATCTCCACCAGTATCTCCAGCATCCTCATCTGCTGGCGGCGCAGGAGGGAACCTTCGGGATTGTACTTTCCCCTCAAGACTTTATTATGTGCTTGTGCTATCATCGTTTCCTTTCTCTGAACACAAAGGTAAAGAATTTTTTCCACTTTCTGCAGAGGACAAGACTGTTTTCCTCCTTAAGACACTTTTTATGCCCCGGAACACCAGAAAAAGCCCTCGGGACGCCCCATCTCGGTCCTCCCGAGAACCGAGGCTTGACATCCCGAGGACCAAGGCTTGACGTCCCGAGGACCGAAATGAGGCGTCCCGAGCGCCAGAAAGCGTACTAAGGAGCAGACAGGGACGCAAAAAGGGACTATGCCTGTAAATGGGCATAGTCCCTTTTTGGAGTGTCAAGTTTTATTCCTTGTCTAAATTAGCAGGACAAGCATCTTAAATTGAAGTGTGTGACATATAAACGGCATTGCCCACCTGTGCTGAGCCATTATATGAAGCCTTGTTGCCTACGATGGGATGGTATCGCCAACCTTCAGGCCCTTGGCCTCTACGAGACCCTGCTTGGCAGCACCCGTAGCGCCGTAACCGGGCAGAAGACCATATACATATACGATATCACCGTTTGCGTCCTGGAGATATACATTGCCATACTGGGCTTTCTCTATCTCGGTGATAGTACCGGTCAGTTTGTAGTAAACATCCTTGCTGTCCTCCTTGGTCAGGAACTCAGCCACGCTAACTTCGGGACTGGCGGTGTACTTCTCCAGCAGAGTGCCCTTGGGCAACTGGGGTTCACCATTGTATTCGCTGCGCTTGCCCACAACAGTTACGAAGTCACCGATGGCAATGTCCTTGATGCCCTGGGTGTCTACGTAGTAGGCGTACACTTCGCCGGTGTAGTCCTTGAGGTAGAAGTTGTTGTTGTACTTGTTGAAACGAGTTACGTGGCCCACGATGCGGTACTGAGCAGCGTCGTCAACCTCGGCAGCAAGGAATTCTGCCACGGTAACGTCGGCAATGCCGCCAGCCTGAGTGAAGGTGTATGGGATAGGCTCGCCTTCGTTGGCATAGAAAGAAATGCTACCCCCGCGTGCGCTGGCGCTGTTGGGAGCTATGTTGAAGGTGTACACAACGGTATCGGCTGGGTTAGGCTCAAGTTTTGTGGCCACGCCAGAGATATACTCCGCATTCACGTAGGAAATCCACTCCTGGCACTCTTCGCTGATCTCATAGAAGGCGCCCTTGCCTTTGCTGGCAAGCTTAACCTCCAGAACGCCGCCTTCCTTGCTGATTTCCTCAGAAGGAGTAACAACCTTGAGCAGAGCCTTCTCGATCTTCTTCACGGTAACGTCCACCATCTGGGGATCTCCCTTGTAGGAGCCCTTGGGACCCTCGATGGTTACCTTGTCACCCACTTCCAGGCCAAGGCTTGCGAAGTTCTTGGTCTTTCCCTCGGCATCGAGAGTACCATATATGTAAAGTTCTGCGGTACCGTCTGTCATGTACCAGTTGCCATACTCGGTATTTACAATCTTTGTGATGGTACCTGATACCACGAAATTCTTGCCGTCGGGAGCCTCGTTCACCGTCTTACAGGAGGCTGGGGTAGCAGTCATTTCGCCCTGGCGGACTTTGAGGAACTGGTTCTTTGCACCTGCAATGATTTTCATTTCAGCCTCGCGACCGGAATTTGAAGCCTCGGCAGAGAAGGTGAGTTCTGTCTGACCAGCTTCGCCGCTTATTTGGGATACAGTAATCCACTCGGGAATAGCAAAGTCTTTCTCTGTGCTGAACTCCCATGCCTCGCCGGCATTGAGAGTTACTTTCACGTCACCACCTTCAGCAGGAATGCTGATATAGGTGGTGGACAGGTTCAGGTCGCCGAAGGTGCCCAGAACCTGGTCTTCCGAACATCCTGCCAGGAGCAGGGTGGAGAAGATGAGTGTTAATATTGATTTGAATTTCATATTGTGTCTATGGTTCTTTAGTTAAACATATACTTTATGCCCACTGCGATGTTCCAGCACTGACCGATAGAGTAGTTGGGAACCCATGTCTGGGTGTTGGCATTCACCTTCTCGGGAGTAGAGAACAGAGCATAACCCTCGGCATCGGTACCCTCGTACTTGAGGATACGGCCAGAGTTGAGGTCGGAATTCATGGTCTTGCTTACGCCCAGTTCGGAGCTGAACAGATTCAGCACGTTCTTCATGTCGAGGCTCAGCTGTATAGTGTTCATGTTCTTGCCGCACTTGATCTTGAAATCGTGCTTGTAGCTCAGATCCACACGGTGTACCCAGGGGTTGTAGACGCTATAAGCCTCGGCATACTTGCCCTGGTTCTTGCTCAGGTAGCTGTCGCCATGAACAAAGTCCATGAAGCGGTCGCGGTCGCCTGGGCTTACGAAGCGGAACTCGTTGTTGGCAACTTGCTCGTCGGTGGGGATATAGAGAGCATCATAGTTGTAACCGTCGCCATTCATGTCGTTGGCGGTCATGTATGAGTAGTTGTATCCGCCGTTCCATGCCTCGTAGATAAGGCTCAGGTGACTGTTCTTCATATGGAAGGTAGCACCAGCCAGAACGCGGTTAGGTGTAACGTACTCAGAATTGTGCAGGGCAATGTTGTTGGGACCGTTCACGGTGGGCACGTAGGTAAATGCAGACTCGGCATTAGAACCGGGCAGGCCTGTAACCTCCTTGGAAACGGTGTGGGTGTATGAAGCCATCAGTTCCAGCTCCTTGATGGGGCGCATGTTCATACTCACGTTGGCAGACCAGCCATAACCCAGGCCTGTGTTCTCCAGAACGAAGGCCTTGGTACCTGAACGGAAGGTAGAGGGATAGACGGGACGGGCGTCAGCACCATTGAAGCGTGCAAAACCCTCCACAGGCATGATGCTCCAGTCGGAGATGGTGGCTGCGTTGATGGTCTTGTTGAAGATACCCTCGGCAGAAATGGTGAAGGGGAAGGAAACTGGCACTACATAGTCTACGGCCAGAGAAGTCTTCCATACCTGAGGCATCTTGAAGTTGGGATCCACGGCAGAGATAGAAGAGGGACGTGTGCCATCCTCGGGACTTACGGTGCTGGGGAAGCCCATACCGATGAGCTTGTCGCGAAGAGACTCGGTGTATGACTTGCCGGGTTCCTTTACCAGACCACCGGCAAACTGTGCCATCACATCGCTCATGCTGCCATACTTTGCCTTGACATCGTCTGGCAGATAGTTGTAGTTGCTCTTGGGACCGAGCTGTGCCTGGTACTGAACCATACCGCCATTGGTGGGCATGTTGGTAAAGAATACCAAGGGCAGACGACCGGAGAAGAGACCTGTACCACCACGGAGTTTCAAGGACTTGTCGCCCATTATGTCGTAAACGAAGCCAATACGCGGAGAAACGGATACCTGTGCACCGGGCCACTTGCCGGTATCGATGTGACGGCCGTTGTAGTCAAGTTCCTTGATGGCATTGTTGGTCATCAGGTCGCTGTTGTTGAAGAACAGACCGTCCAGACGCAGACCTGCGGTGAGCTTGAAGTTGTCAGTGGCATTCCACTCCTCCTGTCCGTAGATGCCCAGCTTGCTGAAGCGTACACGTGCTGCAGGAGCCTGCTCGCCATCATAGCCATAGGTCAGACAAACAACCTCGGGTGTTGCACCGTTGATAAAGTCGTCCACACTCTTGTAGCGATAATAACCGGTACCATTACGCATATACTGGTTGTCCGCCATCTGATACTCATAACTGATACCTGCAGTAATTTTGTGGTTGCCTGTGTAGTATGTAATGTCGTCCTTAATATTAAATACTGTATTGTGTACGGCATTGTTCCATGTGAAGAGCTCGTAACCAAGAGCCATATACTGGGTGGTGGTGTTTGTGCCATCGTGGATGTCGATGAAGGGGAATTCGTCAGAGTTGGAGCCACGAACGTCGTCCAGCTTGGAGAATGTAGCCAGGAACTGGTTGGACAGGTTGCTGGTGATGCGTGTGTTCAAGTCCAGAGAAGCAGAGTGCACCAAGTTGTTCATGGAGTACATGGAGTTGGCGAAAGGCATGGAGTAGAGTGAGGTACGTCCGAATGCTGAGCGCTCGCCGCCATCCATGGAAGACACGTTGGGTGCGTTCCATGCGGTGTTCTTGGTATAGTTGTAGCGAACAGCCAACTTGTTGCGGTCGTTGATGTTCCAGTCAATGCGTGCCAGCAGCTTCAGGTTGCTCTCGTCGGCAGGGAAGTCGGTAAAGGAACCTGTGTCGTATCCATACCTTGTCTTGGCAAACTCTCGTACACGCTCCATGTCGGAAACGGTGGTGTAGGAGAGGTACTGCTCCTCGCTGGCCTTGCCGTCTACAGAAGGTCTCCAGCGGACGGCAACAGAGGGAGATGCCTCGTACTCGGCATTGGCGAAGAAGAACAGTTTGTCCTTGATGATGGGACCGCCGATGGTGGCACCGTATGTGGTGCTTCTGTCGCGGTCGCGAGCACCAGGGATGGTCTGTCCGTAAACAGCATCGCCACGCATGTTCTCGTTGTGGTGGTGTACGTAGGCTGTACCCTTGAACTTGTTGGTACCAGACTTGGTAATGGCATTCACACCACCACCGATGAAGTTTGTCTGACGAACATCAAAGGGAGAGATGACAACCTGCAATTCCTCGATTGCATCGATGGAAATAGGGTTGCCGCCACCAGGGAGACCATCGCTCAAGCCGAAGTTGTTGTTGAAGTTGGCACCGTCCACGGTAAAGTTGGCGGTACGGCCGTCCACACCGGCAAAGTTCATGCCATTGCCACCATAGGGCGAAAGGCGTGTGATGTCGGTGATTGAGCGGCTGATGGTAGGCATAGACTCCAACTGTGCATTGCTGATGTTGGTTGAAGCGCCTGTCTTCTCGCCGGCAAACTTGGAAGAGCTGCCCACAACAACGAGTTCGTCCAAGTCCTTGGTGTCCTCGCTGATGACTATGTTCATGTTGTAGGTTTCACCCAATTCCAGGGTGATGTTCTTAACGCTTTTGGGTTTGAAACCCATGTAGGTGATGTTCACCTCATAGGGACCGCCCGGACGCATACCTTGGATGTTGAAGCGTCCATCTGTGTTTGTTACGGTTGAGTAACGTGAACCTGAGGGTTGATGCACGGCCTGAATAAAGGCTCCAATGATGGATTCCTTGTTTTCATCCGTCAACTTACCACTCATTCCAGAGGTTGTTACCTGTGCGGAAACAACATTAGCGAACAACAACAGTGCCGCTACCCAAAATGACCTCAATGTCTTAAACATGATAAATTAAATAGAAAATGTTGAATAATAGTTGTACTAATGATGGTGCAAAGTTAGTTAAATTATGTGAATATAGAAAGGAATGGGGGGGAAGTATATGCTGCAGATCGTAATTCTTCGCGCAGATTTAGGCAAGTTATACGGAAATGAAGCATGATATGTTCGGTGATTTATATATTTTTGTGGTGTGAAAACAACAAAAGAGTAAAAAACAATCATGGAACACGTAGACGTCAACACTATGAAACAAAAAGAACGAATGGAGTGGCTGGATGCCATGCGTGGGTTCACGATGATATTAGTGGTGGCATATCATGTGGCACAGATTGGTTTCGACCAGTCCATCAAGCACTCGTCGTCGCTCTCCTTCCTAATGCTCTTCCGCATGCCTCTGTTCTTCTTCGTGAGCGGTTTTCTGGCATATAAGGCCTCGTTGGTGTGGGATTTCAAAACATTTATCTCCCTGCTTGGCAAGAAGATACGCATACAAATATTGCCCACCGTAGTGTTCTTCCTGTTTTCATGCGTGGCACTTTATCCCAAGTTCTGGCCTGCCGTAGAGGCCAATCTCCATTCCCCCACTAAGGGTGGATACTGGTTCACACTGGTGTTGCTGTATATGTTTGTGCTGTACTATGTCTTCTGCTATCTGGAGTCAAAGATAAGGATAAAGTCATGGATACCGATAACACTCTTCTTCCTCCTCTCCCTGGTGGCATACGAGACATGCTACTTGCCCAAACTATGCTGGTGGGCAGACGGATACAGGCTGAAGGAGCCTACCACCCTGCTCGACGACACTTCCTTGATACAACTGATGAAGTACATGCCGTTCTTCCTCTTTGGTAATATTGTCAGACGTTATTGGAATCTGGCACAGCGCATCATGGACTCCAAATGGTTCTTCCCGGTAATCGTAACGCTGGTAGTTTTCTGCACCATGGACGTGCTGAAGTGGCACACCCTGCGCATGGCATGGGCCAATCTGCCCTCCACCATGGCAAAGTTCATCCTGCTCACCATCACCTTCATGTACTTCCGCCACTATGCGCCATACTTCTCAAAGATGACATTCTTTGGCAGCACGTTGCAATACATTGGCAGGCGCACCTTGGACATCTACCTGCTGCACTTCCTGTTCCTGCCCGACCTCCCCGCCGTTGGTGCATTCTTCAAACTGAACAAGCACAACTTTGCCATAGACACCACCCTATCGGTCCTCATTGCGCTTGTTGTCATTGCCTTCTGCATCATAACAAGCAACATCCTGCGCATAAGTCCGTTGTTCAGGAAGTATCTGTTTGGCAGGGGGTAGTTAAACATAAAAATAATAGGGGCACTTCATTGTGCCCCCTTTCTTATTTCAACCTTTCCGTTTTCAGTTTTCCGTTTTTACCTTTCCCATTCCCCACTCATATACTTTATCTATATTAGGTACGGAGATGCCCTTTTCGTGTGCCAGTTTCCATATGTAGTGCAGGCCATAGGGGAAGTCCTCGGTAAAATAACGGCTTTGGAAATCGGGGATCCATCCCTCTTTCGTCTGAACCATTGGAGAGGTGATGCCTTTGAAACCTTGGATGGAAGAGAGTTTACGGGCCAAGGACTCCGCATCATGACTCTCGTAGTAATCCAGAATTCTCGGGAGGTAACCCTTGCTTACAGGCAAAACATCCAAGAGACGGAAGAACTCCTCGTCCATATCTATAAGCTGCTGAGCAGCCTCCCTTGTCCATTCTTCATAAAAGAGTATCATCCTGGGGAACACCCTGCCCTCGTTTTCTCCGCCAAACATGGTATAAAGACGAGAAGTATGTAGCAATGGGTTGCTGTTCGTAAGGCTTGATTCGTAATAGTTGCCCAACAGATGGACAGGCGCATCAAAGAGTGATTCTATCTTTGCTCTAAATGCCTCCTTGTCATTGCTTCGCTCAACGGCTATATTATGGGCATTCTTGTAGCCCAACAGGTTGGCACTCTCGCCGTATCGTGTTGTGCGTGCTATGAAAGGTACACGTTGAAATCCCCAAAGGGGAACATTCCCGTCCAATATCTCAAGAGCATGAAAGAAGAAGCCTGTAGAGGAAAATACCGAACCTACGTATGTATGTTCACTGACATAAGGCTTTATTCTCTCCAACTGCTGGCGGATGGCAAAACCAGGCAGGCATAGGAGAACTATGGTACTATCCTTCAATGCAAGAGCAGGGGCATCAGTAACAAGATGCAAATGTCCGTCCAAAACATCGCCTTCTGGCGTGGCAATATGCAAGACTGAGTTCCAGCACGACGGCCTTTGTGTCAGGACATTGACATTAACATCTTTCTTTGCCGCCAGATAGCCTGCTATGACATGGCCCAACGCTCCTCCGCCACAGATACAGATTGTTTCCTTCATCATTTGCTCTCCCCTACCTTGCGAAGTGCTTCAATTAGTCTCGTATTATCCTCGTGATTGCGGACAGCGATGCGCATGTACTGCTTTCCATCGAAACCGCCCTTGCCAGAGCAGTCGCGCATGAGGATGTTGTGCTCCTTCAGCATACGCAACACGAGAGATTTGGCAGTGAATGGTGGCAACACCTCTACAAGGAAGTAGTTGGCCTGAGAGGGTATTACACGTATGAAAGGAATGGTACGCAACTTGGCCTCAAAGTCATTGCGTTCCTCAATGAAACGGTCGCATGCCTTCTTGTAGTCCTTCTCGTACTTGGTGTATATCTGCATGAAGAACTCGCAGAAGGAGTTGAGGTTCCAGATGCTTACCATCTTCTTAATTTGGGCAATGATTTCCACATCGGCAGAACAGAGGATTCCCAAGCGAATGCCCGGCACGCCATAACTCTTGCTTATGGACTTCATCACCAGCATATGCGGATAACTCTCCAGTATCTTGTTGCTCAGAAGACTGTTCTGTTCCCATCCCTCGCTGAAGTCCACGAAACTCTCGTCCACTATGAGCCTGACGCCACGCTTCTCGCACCAGTCTGCCAGCATGCAGATGTCCTCCACGGGAATGAAGTTGCCCGATGGATTGTCCGGATTGATAAGCAGAATGTTGTCGGCAGGATTCTTGCCAAAGAAGTCCATGAGGTCCTGTGCAGAATAGCGGAACTCGTTGTTCTGCGGAACGAAAGTGACGAGCGTCTCTGCCTCACGACGATTAGGATACTCCTCAAATGTGGGACGTGTGATACCAAGCGTACCTGGCAGTAGTTCCATCAATGCCTTTATCAGTTCGGCAGCACCGTTGCCCGGAACTATATAGTCTTCCTTAATGCCCCAGCACTTGCTTGCCAGCAGGGTGTTCACCTTCATGCCCGAGGGGTATTCGGCAATCAGCGTGCGGAAGTTGGCCTGCATCTCGTCTATTATCTTGGACGAGCGGAAATAGGGGTTCACCAGATAGCAGAAATCCAGCATCTTGGGGAAACGCCAGTAACCGCCGAAACGGCCGTAGTACTTGCGCATGATATCCTTCTCTTCGGCAAAAAGGGCCTCGGCTATATCCAAATCCTGCTTATCGTCTATCTCGTACCACTTTTCGTCTGTAATGGGCAGGGCCTTCAGGTCCTTGTTGCTGAGGAAAGTGATGATGCGCAAGACGTTCTCGTAATACTCGTTGTTGCCCACGGCCTTGGAGTAGGCCTCAAGGAAGGGAACGTATTTTGTTTTACTGAACTCCTTGGAGAACTTATATATGTTTATGGTCTTGTAGTACTTGTCAACCTCCTCATACTGGAAGGCGGCCTTGGGCACGAAGTTCACGATATTGTTCTCTTCATCTATGCACACCATGGTACCGTCCATCCATGTCTCGTACTTGGCCACCAGGGCAAGGTTCGAGAATGGATTGTCCAGAATCAGGGAGAAAAGGCTGTCGTCGAAAATCAGGTCGCTCTCTATGAGCAAGGTGTCATCCTCCTGCATCTGCTCCTTGGCAAGCGCCAGAGAGTAGATATTGTTGGTCTTGTCGTAGATGGGGTTGTTGACATACTCTATGGGCATGCCGTTGTAGTTGTCGCCCACATAGTCCATCAGTTTCTGTCCCTCATAGCCCACCACGATGACAACCCGCTTGAGGTCAAGTTTGGACAATTGCCCAAGCACACGGTCTATCAGTCTCACACCGTTAACCTCCACCATACACTTGGTGTTCTCCTTTGTAAATTCGCCCAGGCGCTTGCCCATTCCGGCGGCTAATATTATTGCTTGCATAGGTCTCACCCCCAGCAGACCCTCCCCCTTACCCCTCCACAAGGGAGGGGAGCAGGAAGTACTGTTATTAGGGGATTTGATTTTTTATTATATTAAAATATAAATGCTCTTGTACAAATTGTTGTTACTACTCCCTCCCCTTGCGGGAGGGATGGGGAGGGGTCAGTTACTTTACTAAACGCTTATCTCTCCGCTACCCCAGCAGACGGTCTTTTCGCGGTCGTATATGCAACCGAACTGACCGGGGGCAATGCCTTGGATAGGTTCTGGCGAACGGACTATGTATCCCTCTCCGTCGCGCTCTATGGTGCCGTCCATGAAGTGGTCCACATGGCGCACCTTGAAGGATATTTCCATGGGGGCATCACCTTCCTGAAGGGGCAGAGGTTCGGTAATGGCGTGGAAGTCTGCCAGGCGGAACACATGGCCATACTGCAACTGGGTGTCCCATCCATGCGCCACAAAGACCACGTTCTTCCTGACGTTCTTCTTCACCACAAACCATGGACCTCCGCTCAGTCCCAAACCCTTGCGTTGACCTATGGTATGAAACCAGAAACCCTTGTGCGTACCTACTATACGGTTTGTCTCTATGTCTATGACCTTGCCTTCCTGTTCGCCAAGGAACTTGCGGAGAAAGTCATTATAGTTTATCTTGCCCAGGAAGCAGATGCCCTGGCTGTCCTTGCGCTTGGCCTGTGGCAGACGTGCCTCGTTGGCTATACGCCGCACATCCTCCTTCATCAGGTCGCCCAAGGGCAGGATGAGGCGGCTTATCTCCACTCCGGAGAGCTGTGCCAGGAAGTCGGTCTGGTCCTTCACGGGGTCCTTGGCAACTCCCAGCCAGCACTTGCCGTCCTTCTCTATAATGCGTCCGTAGTGGCCTGTGGCTATCTTGTCGTATTTGTGCCCCACCTTCTCTTCGAAGGCACCGAACTTTATCAGTCGGTTGCACATCACGTCGGGGTTGGGGGTCAAGCCCATCTTCACCCTTTCTATAGCATAGCCCACTACACGTTCCCAATACTCCTTCTGCAGGTCTATCACCTCCAGTTTCAGGTTGTATCGGCGTGCCGTAGCCATGCAGAGTTCTATATCCTCCTCGGCAGTGCACGAAGAGTCCTCGCCCTCCATACCAATCTTTATATAGTATAGGTCGGGCTTATACCCTTGCTCCACCAGCAGGTGTGTCACCACTCCGCTGTCCACTCCGCCGCTTATCAGCACGGCTATCTTCTGATCTTCAGTGTTCACTTTTCAGTCTTATGTTCTAATCCACCCCCTCCGCGCTACGCGCTCGTCCACCCTGTCTCAGGGGGACAGTCTGACTAGCGCAGTGATAGTTTTCCGTTTTCCGTTTGATTCACTTTGCTATGAAATGTTTGCCATACAGACGGCCTGTCAGGTCGAACAGCATGGTATCAGCGGTAAAACGTGTGCGGAAATCCTCAAAGTCCTTCGTCTCCTCCGGGCTCCATGCCGCCTCGGCCACGGCCAGCAGACGGGGGTATGCCAGATAGTTGAAGTAGTTTATGTCGGAAACGTGCTCTGTCCAGAACGTTGCCTGTACACCGGCATAATGCTTCTTCACATTGGGGTCTGTCACCTTGTCGGGCACGGGCTTGTAGGCATAGACTGCTGGCAACTGGTCGCTCTTGCGTCCTGTGCCTGCCGCCACGGGTTCGCCCTCGCCGTCATGCTGCTTGCGGTTGATATAGTAGCAGCCAGGGCCCCACTCCGTAATAACGGCATCAAGACCAAGTGATGCAGCAATGGCAGCACCCTGCTGACAGGGATTCCAACTGAATATCATAGCACCAGTACTCTTTATCAGGTCAAGGTCGGCACCACCTGCGGTAACGCTCTCGTTCCACAGAATCATCTTCTTGCCACGAGCCTTGATATGGTCGTTCATCTGTGTGATGAAATAACTCTGCAAGGGACGGAAACGATGTTTCTCCAGGTCCTTCACCTTACCTTCCTTGATGAGGTTGGCAAGATGTTCCTGACACTGTGCGTTGCTCTCCCAAGCACTGGTGGGGCACTCGTCGCCGCCTATGTGCACATACTGTCCGGGGAAGACATCCATAACCTCGGTCAGCACATCGCGTGCAAACTGCACCGTCTTGGGGTCGCCAACGTTCAAGACATCTGTCCACACACCACCCTGGTAGGTCTGCACCTTGTGCTCGCCCTCGGGGTTGCAACTGAATTCGGGATAAGCCGCCAAGGCTGCCATGATGTGTCCGGGCATGTCTATCTCGGGAATCACCTCTATGTGCAGGTTGCGGGCATACTCCACTATCTCGCGACAGTCCTCCTGGGTGTAGAAGTAGGGGCCATAGGGCTTGCCCAGCCAGTAGTGTCCCTTCTCCATATCGGTCATGCGGCAATCGCTTGCCACGGAACCTACCTCAGTGAGTCGGGGATACTTCTTCACCTCAAAGCGCCAGCCCTGGTCCTCGGTCAGATGCCAGTGGAAGTAATTGTACTTGTATATGGCCATGCCGTCCAGAATGTGCTTTATCTCGTCCACAGTAAAGAAGTGGCGGCCGCAATCAAGCATGAAACCGCGGTACCAGAATCGGGGTTCGTCGTCTATGTCCACATATGCTATCTCGGGACATGCCTCGGCACGGAAATAAGGAACTGCCTTCTGGGCCTCATCCACGCTCATACCGGCCATCACATTGGCGGGCATCATCTTCTTCAGCGTCTGGAAAGCGTAGAAAAAGCCACGGGCACTGGAGGCACTTACCCTGATGCCACGTTCGCCGACGTTCAGACGATAACCCTCGTAGGCTATGGTCTTGTCCAGCTGCATGCTGATGCTGGCCTTCTGGCTCTTAACCAGCTTGCCCTTGCAGCCTGTTGTCTTGCGGATCAGGTCCACAAACCTTGTTGCCTCGCTCTGCAGACTATCGGCAAGGAAAGCCACATCCACAGTGTAGGACTTAGGCAAACGGTACGTCCCCTCGCCCACCACCATCTTCTTGGGCATAGGAGTGATGTTTACAAACTGCTTTGCCTCCACAGACATGAGCATGGAGAACAGGCACAGGAGAATCAAACAAAGTTTCTTCATATTTCCTTTATAATGTTTATTCTTTATGCCCACAAAAATACGCTTTTATTTGCATATATGCAAACACATGCCTTGTTTATTGAGAGAGGCGCTCCCAGTCCTCCTAAAAAATCCTTTATTCCGGACTGCAGTCCTGCAGTGGGAGGACTACAATCCGTATACGTAAGGAGTGCAGTCCTTATACAGAAGGACTGGCTTAAGAGCACGGCAGGTTATACCATGCCTATGGTTCATGTTGTCCACTCGCCTTGAAGAGCGGAAAATGTCATTCGCTCTCCTTCATCATCTTGCGCCAGCGCAGATAGCCAAGGACGGCAAAGACGGTGTAGGCCACGTGTATGCCCGCCTTGAAGGGAAGTCCCTTGTAGGCGAGCAGGTAGACATCGATGATGTTAACCACGAACCATAGCCACCATTGTTGCAGATACTTCTTTGCCATGGCCCACATTGCCACTATGGAGATAGCATTGGTCAGGGCGTCCTGCACCGGCACGGTAGAGTTGGTGTAGTTATCCAAGAACCACCACGTTGTGCCCCATATCAGCAGGAAAGCCACACCCAGCCACATTGTAACACGCAGGGGCATGGAGGTGATGGCAAGGACCTCCTTGCCGCTGGAGGTCTTCACTCGCTTGCCATAGCCTGGCATTGTCCACAGGAACAGGCCATAGAAGGCTGCCAGCAAGTAGTAGACGGAGATGGTCATGTCGCCATAAAGACCAACCTCATAGTAAAGATACACGTCGATAGCTGGCATGATGATGCCTGCCACCCACACCATCCAATGGGCACGATACTCCCACCAGAGATAAAGTATTCCCAGAAGGGAAACGAAGAAATCTAAGTATGCAACCATAATGGATTAAGCGGAGGACCCACCCCCAGCCCCTCCACAAGGGAGGGGAGTAGGATGTACTGCTATTAGGAGGATTTGTTTAGTGAACACGGCATGACGTGTCCGTTTAATGTTTTACTATGTTATATGTTTCGGACTCTTCATGCCGAGTCTCTACGAGTATTGACAAATGCCAATCGAAACCACTCCCCTCTTGGAAAGGGGGTGGGAGAGAACCCGCTCTCAGTTGTAACCACTCCCTCCCCTTGCGGGAGGGTTGGGGAGGGGTCCGCTAACATTTAGAATAAAAGTGTCACATGCCCCATCATATTAAAGCCTGCCGATGGCGTGTAGCCTATCTGGTAATAGCGGTTGTCTTCGGTGAAACCGTAGGAGGGAACAACACTGCTGTACACCCATCCGCTTTGTGCAAAGTGACTGTCGAATATATTGTTCAGGTCCAGGCCGAAGACGACCTGCTTCAGACGGGCATTGTTCTTCTTGGGATTGAGGGTATAACTCAGGCGCACGGCAGTGGTGCTGTATTGGGGCAGGGAACGGTCCAGGCACTGGGCATTGTCCAGATACTGACGGCTGACAAAGTTGGTGTGCCATACGGCCTTCAGCCCCTGCCAACGGAAAGTCGCCATACCATTGAGCACCACCGAGGGCGAGAATGCCAGGGTGGAGTTGTCGTAGTGCTTCACCTGGAAGGACTCGCCCCAGTCATAACTTACATGCTCGTCAAAGGAGAGTATGCGGTTACGGCTGAAGGCACCGTTCACATCCAGCGAGAGCCATTTCCATGGAGAGTAACCGGCACTCACCTCTATGCCCATGCGGTAGGAGTCCTCAATGTTTGTGGTCAGTGCCTCGCCTATGTCGCTCAGTTCGCCCGTTTGCACCAACTGGTCCTTGTAGCCCATGTAGTAGAGGCCAACGGAAGCATACCAGTTCTTGGCATCATAGGAGTAGCCCACCTCCACGTCATGCAGACGTTCGGCACGAGGAGCACCGCTTTGGCCGTTGTCGGTAAAGTTGTTGCGCTCCGGTTCTCTGAAACTCATGGCATAGCTGGCATAGGCACGATGTCCGCCCTTGTGCCAGGCAAAGCCAGCCTTGGGATTGAGGAAGTCGTATGTCACATCCACGTTGAGCGGCTGGGGCTGATACATGCCGTTGGCATCCTTCTGGAACTTGTCGTTGTAGCCATCGGTACGGAAGCCTACATGGCGGTACTGCACATCGGCAAAGGCATCCCACTGGTCGGAGAGGTGATAGGTGGCCTTGGCAAAGACAGACAGGTCGCTCTTCCATGCATCACTATCGTAGTACTGGTACCTGCCACCAGGAGTGGGAATATAGTGCTGACGAAGGTCCTCGTTGCTGATGTATGTAAGGTAACCGAAATGGTTGCCCGTGAAGCCCTGTGCAGACAGGCCCATGACCACATCCCAACGCTTGTCCTTGTAGTTGGCATTCAGGTTCACGCCATAGGTGTGCTGGGTCAGTCCCTTCTGTCGCACGAAGTCGCTACGGCTGCTGCCGTCCTGCGGCACGTAGTTCAGACCGAACCTGCTTCCTGCCTTGTTCTGGTAGCGGAACTCGTCGTAATAGCCATAGCCATAGGTGTATCGCAGAGCAGCCGTGGTGCTCCAGTGGTCGTTTATGCGCCAAGCAGCAGACAGGATATTGTGGTTCTGCCAGAAGTTGTCCGTGGTGCGGTCCCATAGGCTGCCGTCCACCTTGGCATAGCGCTCTGTCTTCCATGCCGAGGCATCGTCCCAGTCCTCGATGAAACGCTCGTACAAACTATTGAACCGTCCCAGTCCCATGCGATAGAGGTCTTCGTAGGTCTTCACCCCACCATAGGCATTCAGACTGTAGTCATCGTTGCCAGCGGTAACACCGTTCCATGCCTGGCCGGTACTTTCAAAGTTGCCCAGGTTCCTGTATTTCAGCACCAGGCGGCTGTCCTCGCTCAGCCATGCCACACCGGCGGTATAGCTGCCGCTCTTGCCATGCGTGCCATGCAGGTAACCGTCGGTCTGTGTCTGATGATAGGCACCGTCCACCACCCAATGCTTGCCCACAAGGCCCGTGGAGAACTGACCACCGGCACGCCATGTGTTGTAACTGCCATAACTGCCCGTTACCTCCAGCATGGGGTCCATCTGTGGCAACCGGGTCTGCATGGCAATACTGCCTCCGAAGGCGCCGTCGCCATTGCTGCTGCTGCCCACACCACGCTGAATCTGCACACTGCCCAGCAGTGAGGCATACGAGTTCATGTTTGCCCAGAACACGCACTGGTCCTCGGGCGAATTGAGTGAAATGCCGTCTATGGTAACGTTCACACGGCTGCCGGCACTTCCTCGCATACGCATGTACACCGTGCCTGTGCCCAGTCCGTTCTCGCTCCATGCCACCACACCCGGGGTGCGTGCAAACAGGTAGGGCAGTTCCTGTCCACTGGTGGAAAACTCCTGCAACTCCTTCTTGCTGATTCTGCTCACGGCAAAGGGTGCACCCTTGGGGGCACTTACCGCCTTCACCACTACCTCACTCAACTCTGCCACACGTGCAGAATCCCTCTCACTCTCCTGGGCACTGCTCATGCCCGCCACACCTGCCAAGGCAAGTACGGCAAGAAACTTTCCTTTCATAGGAATCCTTTCTTCTCTTCGTTCGTAATCACCGTTACGAATTACTGGTTGGAAAATTGGCCCGTTCCCTATACCTTATTTATATATAAGGGAACCAACCGTTCATACTCTCTACGCCGGCACTACCCGGTTCAGATCATTTGAGGGTATATTCTCAGCAAGACCAATATCGGCCATGCACCCCTGATGACGCCGACAAAGGTACGAATAAGCGAGCGAAGTACAAAATAAATTCGTATTTATTTTTACTTCCGAGCGAGAGTACCTTCGACCGTTAGGTCAATGGTACGAATAAGTGAGCGAAGTACAAAGAAACGGTTAAGCAAGAGCAGAAACATGGTAGGGACACTGCGTGCAGCGTCCGAGAACGACAAAACAAAGCGTCAGAAAACAACAAACAAAGCGGACGCTGCACGCAGGGGGAGAAAGTGGGTGATAGTGTTTTATTAGAACGGAAAGGTGACTGCTTTAGCTTGATGAGCGAAGGCGAATAATACGGAAAACTATCCACCCCCTCCCCCCCTGCGGGGGACTCGCCCCTGTCTCAGGGGGAGAGTCAGTTACTACAGAAAATACGGCTCCAGCGGTGATAGTTTTCCGTTTCCCTAAGGATGCCAGTCCCTGACGTAGCGTACTCGGTTTATGCTTTCGCCTACGCTACCCAAGGTGACACGGTCGCGATAGATGAACCATGAGTAGAAATGAGAGCTGCCGGAACGGTCGTACTGGTTACCATAGTAACCGAATGAATAGTAGCTGCCCACCAACGTGCCGCTACTGCCCCACCAGTTTGTGTTGCTGCCACAATACAACTGCATCACAACACCCTCGCGAATATTGGGGATACGATAACCTGCCTCAGGAGCATGCGAAATACCGTTCTCCAGATTTCCCTTCAAGGCTATGTAGGGAGAGGAATTGCTGCCTATGGGGTAGCTGGTATGCAGCGGACCTGTCTCGAATCCATAGTAGAGGCGGCTCATAATGGAATACTCGTCGCCTGGCACCAGTTCTCGCGTGGTATAGTAGCGCAAGGACTCCTCGTTCATGTTCATGAAATTGAAGCGATACACCGAATTGGCATTAAGTGCACCTGTGGTTTCCTCCACAATGACCAGTTCGTCTTCGGGGTAGTTCTTTCCTGCCGACACTATGCTGGACGACGTGGGGAAGGGCATACCGAGATTGCGTACACAACGCACTGGAGAATATGCCGGTTTGCTGTAATGCGACTGGTATTCGCCAGTAGAGGCGCCCTCCTCGGCCCATACTATGACGGGCATATTTCCTGCCACCTGGCCATTGGCGGTACTGCTTACTACGTGCAGGCGCCATGGATAGACGCCATCGAAAGCACCGCCCGAAACCGGGGCATTAGGTTCTCTGCTTGCCTCAATGGGGTACAGCTGGGCTTCCGAACTAAGTCCCTGGTCGCCCAGGAACAAGCCACACAGCTGGTCCAGGGAGGCTATGTACCAATGCAGTTCCTCGGGGTCTATAATGCCGTCTCCATCCAAGTCCCTGTTGCGCAGAAGAACGGAATACAGTCCAGCCCTGTAATCCCCCTTCAACTGGGGCTCCATGCCGGAGTAGTCAATAAACGTGTCCCAGCGCAGATTGGTGTTCACCGTCTTGCCTGTGCCCGTACCACGGACAAGGTTCAGCAGGCAAGCCGTATTGTAGAGCCCGTCGGATTTTGATGTATTGTCGGGGGTGTAGGATGTTATCTTGTATGCAGAGCCTGAGTTCATCCTCTCGTTCGGATGATAGAACCACGCCATGTTTTTTGTTTCGTCCGCCGTTTCACATCCCCACGCCTGCTTCAGGTCGGTTCTGGACATGTTTATGTTATACGGAGTCTGGATGGAGTGCTGTCTGATGGTAAGAATGCTTCCCGTGAGGGAACTCTCCCCGTCCTTGCTTCGCTGGTTCTTGCACAGGATGTGCATCAAGCGGTTAGGCTGGTTGGCAAACTTCTTCCACAGGATGTCCGAGTCGTCGGGATTCATGGGATTGGCGTCGTAATAGAATTCGTCTACGAAGACGGTCAGCTTCATCTCTCCGTTGTTGTCGTACAGACTTGGTTCGCCTGCCCTCCACTTCAAGGTTTCTGTCTTTATCGTCCCCAGCACGTCGATGACCGTCTTAAGCTTGCTCTTGTCCGCAGGGTATCTCTGGCAACCTTCGCTATAGAGTCCGCCATTCCCCATTTCGTTGAGCATGAACTCCACCCACTTGTAGTCCAGGTCGTTGTATATCTCCTGTCCGAAAGCATCCTTCATGGGCACACCCTCTCTGCCGAAGGGTGTTCGCACGTACCATGTCATGTTCTCCACATCCACCTCACTGGCCTTGATGGTATAGACACGCTGTCCGTAGTGTGCATCGAATGTGTATATGTCCTCCTCTGCCTCGTAGAGGTGTCCCATGGCACCAGGCTGGTCCTCGTCAATACCGGGAGTATTATCGTTGGAAGTCTCCACCTCCACCTCTATCCTGTCCACACCCTTTATGTTGATGGTGTATTTGTAGTGAGTATTTCGGCACACGTCGTAATTATCCTTGTCCGCAGCAAAATCGCCCAGATGCACTACATAAGTGACGTCTGCTATCAAGTGTTGCTCCGTGGTCAGTCCCGGGTCCACAACCATCTTCAGCTCACCCTTTATGACAATGTACGTGGCCTGTTCCGGAGCATACTCCCACATGCCGGCTTCCGTATTGTACGTGCCGTAATTATCCGCCTCAGGATCGTCGGTGTGCTTTATGCGTCTGTCGCGGTTATGGTAATTGCCACCCACGCTCTTCTTCCTGTATGCCGACTTAAGATTCTCCAACGTGTAGAACGAAAAGCCATATAGCACACCGCCCGTAGGATTACCGTTCACCTCCTCGTTTTCCGTGGTTTCGAAGTTCATGGGCTGGGTATTGAAGAAAGCGTCCTCCGAAGGTTCGGCACCGTTCTGGCTGGGCATAAGCAGGCAACTCTTGGGCAAATTCATCACCTGCCAAGATTCTGGAGTAAATGCCTCCACACGCTGGTTCTTGCTTTCCTCTGTGGGATTCACCCTGACGTTTACCTGCACCTTGGCATCCAGGCGCTCGAGCATGATCTTGCCACCTGCCACGCTGATGGTGCCGTCCTCGTGGATACTGACACCCGTTCTGCTGCCTGTCATCATGAAGTAGCCGGCATTTCGTTCGGGAAGGTCCTGGTTCAAGGACACCAGCAGAGCATTCAGTTCCTCTCGGCTTCGCACCAGTCCCAAGCGGTCCTCGGACATATTCATAAAGTCAAGGTCGATATTTGCCACCAAGACTATCTCGGCACCGCCACCGGAGACCGTAGGAACACAAAGGTGCAGGGTTCCATTCGTTTGCGCCGAAGCACCTTCGGACGACATATTGTTCACCTCCCAATACTCCTTGCTTCCAGTCTGATCCAGGTCGTCGCCATCAAAATAGCGTCCATACACCTTTCTGCCATCAGCAAACAGGAACACATACATGTTTCGCACCATGGACTCGTAGTGAAGGTCATAGGTGCCACGGGTTGTAACACGAACCTCTTCATGTTCCTTAGAACCGAAGGGCAGTGCCACCCTAACCTCCTTATCACCCACATTGGTCAACGATGCAAGGTCGTCTTCGGTGCAAGCCACCGCAAACATGCATGCCAGAAGCAATATGCCAAATATACGTATCCAGTCCTTCATAATGTAATCCGCATCAATCAAACGTTACATCGCCCTCCACTTCATTCCAGTCCGATACCTCGAACTCTACATCTCCGCTCTTGTCGTTATAGGAAACGTTTACAAGGATATTCACGAAGTCATTCCTGCTCAGTTTCTGCATTGGTACGCTCTCGCCGGTTTCCTTGTCTATGGTTGTTATAGGTATGGTAGCCTCTTGTGTAACATCACTGTTCACCGTAGTTGCATTTACCCTATAAAGACGGAATCTCCTGCTATTGCCTGTCGATGCACCAACTGGGCCATTGTTATTCACGGCAAGATAATAGTTGCTGGACGTTGACTTCATATACATGTACGAACTGGATTGCGAAAGCGTGAAATAGTCCTTATCGCCCGCTGTGCTGGTCATGGGCACGGCATTGTTCTTAACCGCAGAACTCCTGATGTAGTAGCCGCTTCTGCCCATGGACTCTATCCTGTAGTTGTTGCCACTTGTCCTGATGAATCGCCACACACAATTATGGTTCAGTTCGCCTCCTGTGGTTTGAGACGAAGTAGACGACAAGTTATTGGAACCATTGTCGTACAGATATTTTCTGGCATTGGTGTTGTATATGACATACAGGCCACCGTCCACCACGCTGCTGGGGTTGCTGATATAGTTGCTCTCCATCTCATAGACGGTTTCCGAAACTCCTCCATCATACTTCAATCCCAAGGTGTACTGATACTGTCCGCCATTGCTTTCCAACATGTAGGCATCAAAGATGGTGGACTCAGTAACACTATTCCCCTCCCCTATTCCAGGAACCATCATGTTCTGCACGAATGGAGTGACGGCATCGCCGGATGTTACCGACGGTGTGGCATTGGCAGTACCGCCCTCGGCAAACAGCGGGGCAGTTCTCTGTGTGAACCTGTCGGCAAAACTCAGTTTGGTAATCTGCAAGTCCGCCTTGCTCTGGTTCCTTATATTTATACGTACGCGTGCGTAGGTCCTGACCAATTCGCCGGACACTATGTTTGCACCGGGCTGCAGGGCAATTTCCTTCTTCAGCGTCAAGGGGTATGGCGTTGCCTTGGGACATAGGGCAGATGTTGCCGACGATGCCACCTGCATGTTTCCTGTCACATCGGTAATAGCGGACAGATGCCCGCTTGTCTGGCTGTCATATTCGCCGTAGTTTGCTACGGCATATAGCTGGTAGGGCTTGCTATAGTCCAGATTGCCAAAACTTACGGTCGCCTCGGCATTTCCCGCACCAAAACGAGGGTCATTGTCTTCAAGCACCTCGGATGCCACCACAGTACCATCGCTCACAAGGTAAACCGCCAGACGGTACATGCGCCTGCCATCTACCACTTCCTCCAGTGGTGATACCTGACCATCATCGTCCAAATCCTGTACTCCCCTTGTTTCCAGACGAGCCTCCCCATTCCTGAGCATAAGAGTCAGCGAAGTCCCCTGCCCCATGCCTATCTCAGGGGCAAGTTCGGTACAGCCACCCACAAGCAGCATGGCACACAAGACGTAAAGGAGCATGAATCCGTACTTCATCCTTTCAGGTTTGTTTTTATAGAACTATATCGTAGACGGAATCCAACTGATTCCACTTGGCAATACTCAGTTTCAGTTCCACCCCTGCACCGCCAATTACCAGCACATAGGTGTATCGCATACCGTGCACATAGGTGATGGCAGGGATATTCACCCTGAACACCTGCCCGGAACTGCTTTTCAACGTATAGCAGAATTGCAGTGTGCCCGACGCTATTGTTTGTGGTACGACCAACAGCCATCCTTCGTTGCCGGTATATTCCTTTCCGGCTTGGGTTCCGTTGGACGTGTATAATATTCCCTCCGTTTTGAAGGAGACACCGTTGTTCTCCCATTTATACATGGGGGTAGACACCGATTCATAGGTGTACCATGTGATTTCCGGTTCCTTGTTGCCGGAATGTACCAGATATCCGGAAGGCGAAAACAGGTTCGTTCCCTCCCCGATATTCTGCAACCAGCAGGAGGTTACGCCATCTCCTGTTGGCGGAGTATAGCCTTCCTCTGCCCTGACCTTGAACCTCAGGGCCGAAAAGACATGCTGCATATTCAGAGGCACAGGACCGGAAAGCACATCCGTCCGTGTGTCCACATGTGCAGCAGCCACAAGCAGGTCCGTCTGTATCACGGAAGTGTTAACTGGACCTCCCTGAATTATGGTGGCATCCATCTGTGTCATCAGGCTTGACATCAGGGCTTGCGGATAGCATGCTCTGAAGTCGTATCTGCCACCAATCTGCCACATGCGTGCCTCGCCAGGATAGTTCCATTCGTTGTATGGATTGGAATCTACCTGCTTGGGCGCATAGGTCAATGGTGTTGCCACAAACTCGGGATATACATTCGTCTGTCCGCCCTCGTCTATGGCATATTGTCCCCACACACCGATGCTTTCACTGTTGCCATGGGCATCGGGGGTACATGAGGTGCGCAGGACATCGTCGCTTACCAATGCTCTGGTCACCTGAGCCTCGTCCGAGCAGACACTCCACCTGATGGCGGGTCCCTCTGGTTGTGGCACAGGAGTTTCTGACCCCTCGCTGCATGCCTGCAACAAGACAGGGAGCACCGACAGGCATATCACCTTGCGTATGGTATTGCGCACTTGGGGAATCATGTACACTATAAACTAAACTTCCGACTCTCAGTCATCCCCGGATGCAGGCTCTGGAACCCGCATCCGGGGAAAATGATATTCGTTTTACAAAATCTATTACAACTCGATTACGACAATATCATGCTCCACCCATTGGTCGGTGCTGGGAGAGAAGTAAATCTTGTCCTTATCGGCAGTACCCTGGCTATACACCAGACGGTAGGTGTAGCGTACACCCATCTGCCATTCGTTCACTTCATTATCGGAGGTGTCCTTCCACTCATTGAACTTGGCCACCTTGCTGTGCTGATGACCATTAACGGTGTAGGTTACCTTCACGCATGCATCGTCGGTCAGCTCCTGAGGCATCAGCAGCAGCTGATGTGACTCCTCGTTCTCATCAGCCTCATCAGTGTCTGCTGCTGAAAGTGCAGCAACATACTGTGCAGAGATGGGGAAACCTACACTACCAGTAAATCCTACATAGCCATTTGCCTCGTCTATGATGTCGCTCTTCACATCCCATGCAGGATTTACATTATCGCCTTTTACATACTTAGAATAATCGGTAGCGTCTTCAGTCAGATTCTCAGCGAAGTCGCCCTTGTACTTAACACCGTAAACCTTGATTTCCTTCAGGACAACGTCGGCATCTGTGGTGTTCTGGATAGAGAAGCGAACAGAAGAGAGGGCATGCTGGAACTGGATGGGGATACCGCTGTAATAACTTGCACCCTGGAGCATGTCGGCAGAAGTCTTGTTGATTGTTCTGGTGCTGAACAACAGATCGTAGTGATTGTCGGCAGTAGACTGAACTTCGAATCCGGTAATGGTCAAGCCATTTGCACCGTAGGCTCTTGTAACTACTCCGGGCAACTCCAGATCGGCAGGAGAAGTTGCAGCGAAAGACATCTTGCCAGAGGGCCAGTAATAGTAGTTGTCATCACCATCCTTGGGTGCCCAACCGTCCACGCTCAGGTCGTACTTGACGGTGGTGTTGTTGATTTCGTGTGCCTGGGCAGCAGACCAGCCAGCAAAATCTCCATCGTGCTGAACAGCAAAAATGGTGAAGTCCTCCTCCTTGGGATAGGTGTAAACGGTGCTTGAACCATCGTAGGTGTGGCTTCCTACCTCGCCGTAATAATTGGCTCTGGTACCAGAGTTGTTCATCAGTACGGGAGAGTCAAAGGTCAGTTTCACTGGACCTGCAACACCTGCACCATTCTCCATCTGGTCAGATACACAGCTTGACAAAGCCACGCTTGCCAAAGCCATAAACAAAACTCTTTTCTTCATAGTGAATGAAATGTTAAGTTAATAATTGGGTTAATATTATTTGTTACTCTTATAAATATATATCTGATTCTATGTCCGTCCAGTCGTCCACACCGGGGGTCATTCCTCCGCCTATGACGGAATCGTCCGGCGGAGCAATCTCCACCTCGTGCTCCAGCAATATCCACTGGTTGTCCCGCACCATGGGGGTGGCAAACATGTCCGTAATGTCCACCTGCTCAACCTGGGTGGTGCCGTCTACCTTGGAGAACTCAAAGGTTACGGTTAGCATATTTCTCTCCTCGGCCAGTTTGCCGAAGGTGCTGAATGTGGTATAGAGCACTGCCGTTGTGCTTTCCCCGTCGGAGGAGCGGCTCCTGCTGGCCTGCTTCAGCGAGAAAAGCACATACGCCGGGTCCGAAGGAGCCATGCCGTCGTATCTGTGCATGTACGAAGAGCCTGCCATACCACTGAGCACCGAAACAGCCGAGCGTGCCCATTCAATGCCCTTCACCTTCAGTTGGATGTAGTAGCTCCGTACCATACTCCGTGCCGTGAAGTGCTCTCCTTTGGCATTGCGCAAGGTGTCCACGCCCTGATTTCTGACTATAACTATGTTCTCCATCATTTCGTGGAACATGTGGTCGGGCTGCTGGCGGATGTTACCGGCGTCTATTCTTTGCATCAGTTCCGGCATATACTTGTGGTAGTAGTCGCTCGCACGGTTGGTATAAGCCTGCATCGTATAATAGTCGTTCTCGTTACGTACCATAGTATATGGGGCACCATAACTATATACCAGTAGGTTATATGTGCCGGGAGGGGCATTTATGTATCCTTCTATGTAATAGCCCTTCTCGTCAGTACCCTGGTTTTGCAGGTATCTCTCTGCCACCACCCTGCCGGTATGTGGATCTGCCAGTACGGCACGCATAACTCTGGGGGTGGAATAATGTGGGCGCTCGTATTGCTGGTTATAGAAACCAAAGGTCACGTTCCTGAGATTCTCGTCCAGATAAACGCGCAGGTAGTGGGCATTGGCGGGGTCTTCCAGCGGACGATGCTCGCAGGACAACATAATCATGCAAAATACACAGCATCCCGACAAAAGCAAGATCTTGCGGAACATGCTCTTCATCGCCTGCCTCCTTTCTTCTTGGTGGTAAGGAGAATGGGATATACCAGCGACACCTGCACCTTGGTGGGGCCAAAGTAATGCCAACGGCCCTGCTTTGCCGGATCGCGCCACAGTATTTCGTAGTTCTCGCTGGGTGTATATCCACGATAGGCAATGGAGGCATAGCCCAAAGACAGGGAGAACTCCATGTTCAGGCGTCTGCCCAAAGGCATGGAGTAACCGTAACTCAGGCCCACGCTCCAGTGCTCGCCCTGATGGCAGATGTCGCGCCCCCACTCGAAGTCCCATTTGCCGGATTCGGCATATAGGCCCACAAAGTGTCCCATCAGGCGGTCGCGTTGCACGCTCTTGCCCATCTGTGGGCGCGGCATGGGCTTGAACCACCAGCGTCCCTCGCCTCCTATGCTCAGGAAGCGTATGCAATACTGGTTGTCAGCCTGTCCCCATGTCCACCATGGAAACTGATGGTACCATAGTGCAGAGAATCTCTCGCCAATAGGCACCTCTATGGAATAGTTCACCAGGCTAAGAGCATCGTACAGAAGATTGGTCTTCAGCGCCAAAATGGTCTTCTTCTTGCGTGAAACCTCGGTAACAGGCAAGGGCTCCAATTCTGGCAAGACAGGCATCTCCACACTGATGTCGGGCATCGTATCCGGCACAAATTCCGGTATGGGCTGATACACGCACAGCCATGTGGCCACACGCAGGGCAGGCATGTGATGGCGTATTATCCAGTTGTAGGTAAAGCCATTGTCCAGCTGCTTCAGTCGCCACTTCTTTGTCTCGGTGGGTATGTCGGCACGCATGATTTTCATCACACGGTCTCTGTTCATCAGGTGGTAGTTGGCATCCAGTTCCTCATATAGGCCCTCCCAGTTCTCGCCCATGGGATGCAGGATGATGTTCTGGGGCAGGAGCACACTGTCGTTGGGCAGATTGGCAAGGATGAAGTCGCGTGCCACCTCGGCACGACGCCTTGCAAGCCAATCGTTGCGATGAGGTGCACCCTCGGGCGAGGCATAGGCATAGACGGCAATGCTGTCTATGCGTGGCGAGCGGGCAAGGATGTCCATGATACGTGCCATCTGCAGGGCATTGTCCAGATAGTCCTCCTGCAGGTCTATGCGGTCGCAATAATAGTAAAGGGCATAGCGGTCGCTGTTCACACTATCCGTCACGCCATGAGCATGGCATGGATAGCATAAAACAATCATGGAAATCAAGAAAAGAAGCAACGACCTCACCACAGCCAAGTCCTCAAAATCTATATTCTTCTTTACTGAAATATACAATTGAAATATACAATCTCTGTCAAGATACTTTACACTGCCTCATGCACAGGAGGCTATATATGTGCGCAAAGGTACGCTTTTTTACCGAGAGATTTACTCCCGTTGGTCGTAATTACCCCCCCCCGTTAACATTTGTTAACCTTTGAGATAATCCCCGTCCTTAATACCGCCCATACCACGGACACTATGTGCAATGCAACGGAGCGTAATACTGATGCATCCCGGCAATACCTCCGGCTATTCCAGAACCCCGTAATTTGGTCCTCCCGAGGACCGAGGCGAGAGTTCCCGGTTCTTTCGGCTTGGTCCTCGGGAGGACCGACCCTTGACGTCCCGATGGCATTTTTCATGCTCCTCAGCGGGACATTGTGCCGTAGAGACGAATCCACACCCAAGGGGCATGGTAAAAACATTTGGGCGACCAGAGGATTGCCCCTGGCCGCCCAAATGGGTTTGGTGTATTGACACTCTATCTTCTGTAGGGACGCAGTGTGCTGCGTCCGAGAGTGCTGTCAAGGTTTATTGGCGGACGCTGAGCGTCCCTACCATGCTTTCACTTAATTACAACCTTTTTGCCGTTCACGATGTTGACACCCTTTACAGGGGCAGAGAGACGACGGCCGCTCAGGTCATAGATTTCTGTTTTCCGCTTTCCGTTTTCCGTTTCCACGATGCCGGTGGCATTGTTCTGCTCCAACGTGAAAGCGAGAGAAGAACCGCCGTCAGTGGCGGCCTGGGTTGTTACCCAATAGCCCAACTTGCTGTTGACATCGTTCAGGTAGCCCAAGCTGTTTGCCGTGTTGCGCAATACCAGAACGCCGCTGTTGTTCTCCAAAACAAAAGTGGGGGCAGAGGCAAGGTCTACTGCCGAAACAAGGGCATTATTGGAAACTGCACCACCCAGAGCCTTGCCCTCGCCGAGAGCAAGATTCTGGATCTTGTAGCCAACATAGGGGTTGCCCACGAAGGCAAACAAGGCCTTGTCGCCACTGGGCTTAGCGGTGGCACAGGGGAACTGCTTTGCGGTGGCATCGTAGTAAGGATACTTGTTACTGCGGATGGTGAGGGAGTACCACACACCCTCATCGAAAGATGCAGAAGGCAGGAAGGGCACGTCCTCGCTCAGCGTACATGTGATAACAAAGTTCTTGCCAGCATCTTCGGCACTTGCTTTACCCTCTGGAGCGCCGCTGGCCTCTACGTAGGCAGGGGTCTGAACAGGAGGGAATGCTTCGCCCACATAGGCAACTTCCTTCTGCTCGTACCACACGTTGTTGCCATACATATATGTATAGGTGATGTCCAAGGGTGTGGCATCGGTGGGCTGTGCATCGCCAACGATGCGAACGTACTTGCCGTTGGTAATCTCGGATATGCTCAGCGAAACGTACACCATGGAGTAGCCACCCGGGGTCTCCTCGTAGAAGAAACCAATGCGGCCGTCGTTCTGCAGGGTGAAGGTGCTGTAGGCAGAACCCGTCTGTGTGGTGCTCACCACCATGCCCTTCTGCCAGCCGTTGGCAAAGGTTGCCACGTCGTTCTTTCCAGCCTTCTGGTAACTGGTAGGGCTGGTGATGTCCTTGTAGTAGAAACCTACGTTGCGGCGCACGTCGCCAGAATATTCATTCAGACCGAGGGGCAGGGACTGAAGTACGATGTTGCAGAGGTTGCCGTCGGCATCCTCCACCTGATAGGTGGTAATCTCACCATTGGTACCGTTCCAGTCGCTGGGTGCAGGGATGTTGCTATTGGTGCCTGTGCCCCAAGAGCCTTGTCCCTTCTCTATGTCGGAATATGTAAAGATGTTGTAGTAACGGCCATGGGGCTTGCGTGCAGACATGATGACGTCGCCGTTGGGCAGTTCCTCGCACTTGGGTTCGTTGGCATTGCCAAAGTCGGGGAAGGGCATGTCCTGACGGGTGCCCAGGATGTGCCATGTCATGCCGAAGTCATCGGAGTATGCCACACGGTTGTGCATGTCCTTGCTCCACAGGGCAGCATAGATACGATAGTACTCGCCAACCTTGATCTTGGAACTCTGGAAGATACGGCCGGAACCGATAAAGAAACTCTGTGCGGTATACTGGTCGGTACTGGTCTTGTCGCCTGCCTTGTATGCCTCGGTGTCCCAAAGGCTGTAGAACTCCTCGGTGATATCGTCGTAGATGGAGTCACGGCCTTCGGTCATACTGTGGTAGGTCTCGCCACCGTCCTCGCTGTAGAAGCGTGCCATACGGTTGGGGTTCTGGCGTGTGGCGCTGCCGCATACGGTATGACCCGTTACAGCCATAAGCAGCACACGACCTGTCTCGCGGTCGATACAGATGGCAGGATCGCCAAAGCCGTCATTGCCGTTCCATGAGTCTCTTTCGTTACCAGTAATGATGGTGGTACCCTTCTCCCACTTTGTGCCGTCGGGAGAACCTATGCGCTGAACCAGGTCCACACGGCCGAAACCTATGTCACCGCCACAGGGACGATAGTCGTTGATGGCCAGCAGTTTGCCATCCTTGCGCTTGGCAATGGCGGGAATACGGTATGGGGGATTGTTGTGATACCAGAGGTACTGGTACTCGCTCTCCATATCGCCGGCAAAGGTAACAGTGGTACCTTCCTCGGTCTCCTCCACGCTGCCGTTCCAACCATGATAGGTCCAGGTGCTCATGCTAACCTTTTGGCCATAGGGCAGGTACATTTTCTTCTTCTGTCCGTCCAGTTCCTTGGTAACGGTGGTGGTAGAGGTGGTGCTGCCGTAGGTCATGCGGAACTCGCCAATGCGGGTGTTGGTCTCGGGATACTTGGTCTCGCCGGTTACGGCAAAGGCAATGTTCACGGGGTCGGGATTGATGCGGCTGATGGTCCAGCGCGAACCGGCATCGGTGATGCCGTAGAACTTCAAGTCGCCACCATTGCCGCCATACATATTCAGTGAGAAATTGCCACCCACATTAGTGGTGATACCTATGCCGGGCTTCTCCGAAGCAGAGTTCTGGCTCATGTTCAAGTACCACTTTGCGGCGGTGCCGGTGGTCCATGATGCTGCGGTACCATCGCCGGGAGAGGTGCTGGCGGTGAGTTTGTACTGCTCGCCCAGAGTCTTGCTATAGATAACGAAGCCATCGGTGTTGTTGCCCACAAAGCAGAACAACTGATTCTCCTGGCTCATGTCCATCTGTGCTGTACCTGCCTTGCTGGCAGAGGGTGCACTCCAGGCATAGCTGGAATTGTTGCAGTTGCTCAGGCGCAGCCACTTCTCGCCATAGGTAGCAGAGAAGATGGGAGGCAGGGCGTTGGCATCGGGCACGTTTACCTTGAAATAGGGGAGCCAGGTCTTCTCGCCACCACCGGCACCCACCCCAGGACCGTAGTTGCCACTTGCATTGGAAATGGCAATGCGCTGGCCGCAGGATGCTACGCTGGTGTTAGAGGTGGAGAAGAACATGTAGTATGTCTTGCCTGCCTGCAGGGTGATGTTCTCGAACTTGTACTCCACGAACTGGTTGTTCTGTGGTGCAGGCTTGTTGGTGGAAATGCCCACCTTGCCGCTGATGTCCTTTGTAGAGGAGATAACCATGTAGGCGGTCTTCTCGTTAGTACCGTTCGTGTTTGTGCACAGGTGGATGTTGTGCAAGGAAACCTCTGTCACAGCATCGCCTTCGTCATTCACTTCGGGAACGGTGAAGCCAATCCATGTGATGTTGGCCTTGTCGTTTGCGCCGGTGCCAACGGACCACGAGGTGTTCACTTCCTGCGCCCTGGTCGCTACCACACCGCAAAGCATGGCAACGAGGAGGAGATAAAACTTCTTCATTCTGGTTGTTTGTTTTGGATTATTAATTATTGTATTGTTATCGCATTAACAGGGGACAAAGTTATAAATAATATGCAAAGGCGCAAAGGAAAGCGTGCATATTATTGTAAAAACAAGGGGACGGGCAAGGTGTGTTATATATATTTAACGTCGTGCGCATTGCACTTTAGGCATTTATTCGTAATTTTGTAGAGCAAAAACGAAGACAGAAAGGTGAGGACCCCTCCCCATCCCTCCCAGGGGAGGGGGTGATTACAACCGACTAATGCCCACATCAAACAGTACATTATACTCCCCTCCCTTGTGGAGGGGTTGGGGGAGGGTCCTAACTTTTAATCCTTATGAGAAACCTGAACAAAGGCTTGCTCTCCCTTGCCACTTTGCCTGGCGCTCTCTTTGCCCAGGAGGCAACACAAAATCCCGACTATCAGCCCAACTCAAGCCAGACACGTCCCAACGTGGTGATGATATATGCCGACGACCTCGGCTTTGGCGACCTCGGGTGCTATGGCGCCAAGGGTGTGAAGACACCCAACGTGGACAAACTGGCGCAGAACGGTCTGCGCTTTACCAACGCTCATGCCGTAGCATCCACAAGCACTCCCTCGCGCTATGCGTTGCTTACCGGCCAGTACCCGTTCCGCAAACAGGGTACAGATGTGGCTGCCGGCGATGCTGCCATGATTATCTCTCCCGACCAATACACCGTGGCTGACGTGTTCAAGGATGCCGGCTACACCACGGCAGCCTTTGGCAAATGGCACTTAGGACTGGGAGCACAGACGGGCAAGCAGGACTGGAACAAGCCCCTCTCCCCTGCCCTGCCCGATATAGGGTTTGACTACTCGTACATCATGGCTGCCACCGCCGACCGTGTGCCTTGCGTGTTCATAGAGAACAGCACCGTGGCAAACTATGACCCCACGGCTCCTATATATGTGAACTACAACAAGAACTTCGATGGCGAGCCTACGGGGCGCGACAACCCGGAACTGCTCTACAACCTGAAGAGTTCGCACGGACACGACTACTCCATAGTAAACGGTATCGGTCGCATTGGCTACATGAAGGGTGGCGGCAAGGCTCTGTGGAAGGACGAGAACATTGCCGACAGCATCACCACTCATGCCGTGGATTTTATAAAGAAGAACAGCAACGAGCCTTTCTTCATGTACTTTGCCACCAACGACGTACATGTGCCCCGTTTCCCACACCCCCGATTCCGTGGCACCAGCGAGATGGGTTTGCGCGGCGATGCCATAGTGCAGTTTGACTGGAGCGTGGGCGAGATAGTGCGCACACTGGAGGAACAGGGGTTGATGGAAAACACCATCATCATACTGACCAGCGACAATGGTCCCGTGCTGGACGACGGTTATCAGGACCAGGCCGAGGAACTGGTGGGCGAGCACTCTCCAACGGGCGGCTTGCGCGGCGGCAAGTACAGTGCCTTCGAGGGCGGAACACGTGTGCCCTTCATAGTTCACTGGCCTGCTGAAATCCGTGAGGCAGGAACAAGGGATGCCCTGCTCTCGCAGATTGACTTCCTTGATGTTATGGCAAGCGTTGTGGGCGTTGGCAAGGGCAAGGCTCTATCTCCTGACGGACAGCCCAGGCAGGAAGCGACATGGTTCGGTGCCGAGGGCGACGGACGCGACTATGCCATAGGCATGGCTCAGAACCATACCCTAACAATACGCACTCCCAAATGGAAGTTCATTGAGCCAAAGGGTGGCGCCACAATGATACCTTGGGGGCCGAAGATAGAGACGGGCTATTCCACCTCGCCACAACTGTTCCAGAGAGTGAATGGCGAGTACGACGAGACCGTGAACAAGGCCACCGAATACAAGTCCGTGTGCGACAGCATCAGCATGGAGCTGGAAAGAATACGCCTGTCCTCCTCAAGCAATTCCATATTTCATGGTGCCTACCATATAAAATACAAGGGCAAACCGGTCTTCATAGGTTACAACACCACCCACGACCGCCACGGTAGCGAGGGGTTCAAAATCATCTCCCCCGACCACTACACGAGCACATCTGCCGGCGACGAGGTGGTAATAGTACGTCCGTCCGGGCTGGGGCATACCATATCCATGCAGGGCAAGTTCCTGCGCGAACCCCGACTTTCGCAATGGGGGCATATCATGTTCTCCGACAATGAGTCCGAGGCTGGCAAATACCTGATTGAGGAGACTTCTACGGAAGACGTATATAAGATACGAAGCACCAGCGAGGGCATAAACTATGTCAATATCTATACGGAGCATGGCGTGGCTGGCAATGACAAGGCGGAGAAAGCAGGACTTGCCTCGTACACCATCGAGGAACTGACCTCCTTTCCCTTCACCATCCCAACAGGAAACATAGCATGTATCTGCATGCCCTTCAACGTAATC
The DNA here is from genome assembly GCA_045659645.1 of Bacteroidaceae bacterium. Classification (GTDB taxonomy): domain Bacteria; phylum Bacteroidota; class Bacteroidia; order Bacteroidales; family Bacteroidaceae; genus Physcousia. Next base: position 74,199 of record JAZRCG010000026.1, read on the forward strand.
GTACCGGAAGGGACATGTGCCTACGACATTACAACCGATGGTTTGAAATTCAATGCCGAGAACAGCACCTATACCTGCACCCTGACACCGATAGCCGTTTCAGGTGAAACGCTGAAAGGGGGCACTCCTGCCATCATAAACGGGGAGCAGGGGTATTACACCCTGACCATCACCATGAAGGACGACAATGCCAAGGGTGCGCACGGGCAGTCCTTGCTCAAGGGCAACTACGTGACAGAGAAACTCAGCCAGAACGGAGATGCAACAAAATATCTGCTCGCCGTGCAAGACGGCACACCAGCCCTTGAAGCCTTCAACGGCACTGCCGACATTGCCGCCAACCAGTGCTGGATGGAGTGCAATATGCCTGATGCAGACAAATTCACTATCAGCCTGCCCACATCCACAGGCATACAGAACACCCTGGCAGGAGCACAGAGCAAGGAACGCCACATCTACAACACTGCCGGGCAACGTCTAAACTCTCCGCAACAAGGCATCAACATAGTGGAGGGCAAGAAGTTAGTCGTAGAATAACTCCAGAAGTTTGTCGTAGAACAAACGCAGAAACATTTACCGCCATTAACAACTCAGGAGGCAGACACCACAGTGCTCGCCTCCTGAGTTGCTTATATCTTAATATACTCCGCTTTTCTTGTAGGGACGCTGCGTGCAGCGTCCGCTTGGTTTTGTTATCGGACGCTGCCCGCAGCGCCCCTACCACATTATCGCTTAATCGCAGTTTTCCGTTTTCTTTGTCCCCCTGAGACAGGTGGGCGAAGAGGGTCTTTAGAAGAATGACTCGATGTCATTCTGTGCCCTCTGAGGGTCGCATTTCCCATTGCGACGCTGGGTAAAGAGCGAAGCGACGGAGGGGGTGGATACTTTCAACGTTAAACGTTAAACGTTAAACGATATACGTTCTACCCTTCCAACATGCGCTTGAGCACCACGGTGGCGGAAATCTCGCGGTTGGCGGCTTCGGGGATGACGAGAGAGGTGGGAGCCTCGATTACCTCGTCGGTAACAATCATGCCACGGCGCACGGGCAGACAGTGCATGAAGCGTGCATTGTTGGTAACAGCCATCTGTCGGTCGGACACGGTCCAATCCAACATCTCGTGATAGTCGGTCAGTATCTTGCCATAGTCCTCGGGACGGGTAACACCTGGGCATGACCAATTCTTGGCATAGACGAAGTCGGCGCCCTCGAAAGCCTTCATCTGGTCGTACTCCACACGGGCATTGCCGGCAAAGGCAGGATCCAGTTCGTAGCCCTCGGGGTGTGTGATGACGAAGTCCACGTCGGCAGCATTCATCCACTCGGCAAAACTGTTGGGCACAGCCTGTGGCAGAGCACGGGGATGGGGAGCCCAGGTGAGCACCACCTTGGGGCGTGCCGTCTGCTTGTGCTCCTCGATGGTGATGAGGTCGGCAAAGGCCTGCAGGGGATGCACGGTGGCAGTCTCCATGGCAAAGACGGGTTTGCCGGAGTACTTCACAAACTGGTTATAGACGGTCTCGGCATAGTCATACTCGCGGTCGGTGAGACCAGCAAAGGAGCGGATGCCGATGATGTCGCAGTAACTGCTCATCACGGGAATGGCCTCGAGCAGATGCTCGCTCTTGTCGCCGTCCATGATGACACCGCGCTCGGTCTCCAGTTTCCATGCTCCGGCATTCACATCCAGGACGATGACATTCATGCCCAGGTTCTGTGCTGCCTTCTGTGTGGAGAGGCGTGTGCGCAAACTATTGTTGAAGAATACGAGCAGGGCGGTCTTGTTGCGGCCAAGTTCCACATACTTGAAACGGTCCTGCTTGATTTCGCGTGCCTCGGCCAAAGCCTGCTTCAGGTCGCCAAGGTCTTGTACATTGAGAAAACTTTTCATATGCTATGTTTTAACGGATAAGTGGGAAAGGTAGGGACGCTGCGTGCAGCGTCCGAATGGGCTAAAGGCAGAGTGTTTTGCTTGTAAGGAGGTTTAAGCGTCTGAATTATCTCTTCCTGTTGTCTTGCGGACGCAGCACGCTGCGTCCCTACTGTTGGGTGTTAACTTTTCCGCTCACCGCTCATCCGCTCCACGCTCACCGTTTTCCGATTTCCGATTTCCGATTAATTTCTTGTCTGCCCGTTACCTCTTATTATATACTTGCTGGTGGTTATCTCTTCCAGTGCCATGGGGCCGCGGGCGTGGAGTTTCTGGGTGGAGATGCCTATCTCGGCACCCAGCCCGAACTGTGCACCATCGGTGAAAGAGGTAGGTGCATTGTGGTAGACACAGGCGGCATCTACCTCAAGCAGGAAACGGTCGGCAGTACGCCAGTTCTCCGTAACTATACTCTCGCTATGTCCCGAACCATGCTGGCGGATATGCGAGAGAGCCTCATCCAATCCGCTGACGATACGTATGCTCAGGTCGTGCGAAAGCCATTCACGGCCGTATTCTCCATAGTGAAACTGCACCTGTCCCTGCATGGGGGCAAGCAACTCGGCAAGGCGAGGTTCCATGTCCTTGTGCACAAGCAGACAGTCCAAGGCGTTGCACACACTCACTCGGCGGCACTTGGCGTTATGGACAATGCGCTTGGCCTTGTCCATGTCGGCATCCTTGTCGACATAGCAGTGCACTACACCGGCACCAGTCTCTATGACAGGCACCTTGGAGTTCTCGCGCACATAGCGTATCAGTCCGGCAGAACCACGGGGAATAATCAGGTCCACCAGTCCCTCGGCAGAAAGGAGTTCGGCCGTTGCCTCGCGTGTGGCAGGCAGAAGAGTGACGGTGGCAGGGTCCAGTCCGTGCTCAAAGAGGGCGTTGTGTATTACAGCACAGATGGCCTTGTTGCTTTCCTCGGCATCGGAACCGCCCTTGAGGATAACGGCAGAGCCAGCCTTCAGGCAGAGGGCCGTAACATCGAGGGTAACATTGGGACGAGCCTCGTAGATAACGCCGATAACGCCAAACGGCACGCTGACACGACTGATGTCCAGTCCGTTCTCCAGCACCCTGTGACTGAGCACACGGCCCAGGGGGGATGGCAGTGATGCCACATTGCGGCAATCCGATGCTATGGCTGCTATGCGCTCGGGAGTGAGGCGCAAACGATCGTAGCGTGGGTCGGCAGGATCCATGCGCTCCAGGTCATGGGCATTGGCCACAAGGATAGCGTCGCCACTGCGTTCCATGGCATCTGCCATGTCTACGAGCAGGGCATTAACCGCCTCTGTGCCAAGTGCGGCAAGTTGGCGCGAGGCCAGTTTTATGTATTCTGATTCCATATACATTATATATTATTATATAGGGAACATGAGAGTAGAGAGAGTAGAGAGAGTAGAGAGGGTGGCAACTATCCTTTTCTAAAGTGTGTGTGCGGCACTGCAGGGGCATTGTCAACGAGGTCTACCAGTATGTTTTCTCTGGTTCCTCGGGCAAGGAGCACATCTATGCCGGAGGCAGCCACCTCGATGGCGGTCTTGCACTTGCTCTGCATGCCGCCACGGCCAGCGCCAGACTTCTCTGTCTGTATGTATTCGCTGACATCACGACCAGCATCCACTACGGGGATGAGACTGACACCATCATCGCCGGGACGGCCGTTGTACAGTCCGTCCACATTGCTGAGCAGGATGAGGGTGTCGGCTCCCATCAGGCGTGCTATGAGCCCGGAGAGTTCATCGTTGTCGGTGAACATCAACTCGGTGATGCACACGGTGTCGTTCTCGTTAACCACAGGCAGAACGCCGTGCGAGAGCATCACCTCCATACAACGGCGCATGTTCTCGCGGTGCTCGTCGGAGTCGAAGTCGGTCTTCTGCGTCAGTACCTGTCCCACGGGGATGTGGTGCTCGCGAAGGAAATCGTAGTAACGGTTGATGAGTTTTGCCTGACCCACGGCAGAGAACAATTGGCGCTGCTCCACGGAGTCCATCTCCAGGGTGCTCTGCTGACTGAGGTGCAGCTCTCCCCTACCCGATGCCACGGCACCGGAGGAGATGAGAATGACCTCAATGCCACGATGACGCAATTCTGCCACCTGGTCTACCAGGGAGGACAGACGTGTCACGTCCAGTGTGCCGTCCTTGCGGGTAAGCACCGCACTGCCTATCTTTACTGCTACTCTCTTCATTTCTCGTTTGCTTTCAAACCTGCCAATACTGAGGCAGTGAAACCAGCCTCTTCCATGGCATTAAGTCCGCGTATGGTGTATCCGCCCGGGGTAGTAACGGCATCAATGGCTTCCTCGGGATGACGGCCGCTTTCCTCCAACAGTGCCACGGCACCCTTCATGGTCTGGAGTACCGCCTGGCGAGCCTCATCGGGGCGGAAACCCAACTGCACACCGCCTTCCATCATGGCACGCACATAGCGCATAACATAGGCTATGCCGCAACCAGACACCTGCATGCCGGCATCCATCTGCTTGTGCGGCACGGTCTGCACCTTGCCCACAAGGGAAAAGAGGCGCACTACCTCGTCTATCAGCACGGAGGGACGGTCCAGTTCCTCAATGAAGGTCATGCCGGCGCCATATTCCACGGCAATATTGGGCATGGCATACACATTGATGCGGGCATTGCGCACACCGGCAGCAACACTGACCACAAGGGCATTGGAGGCACGCAAGGGCAACTTGATCTGGTCCATGACCTCGTCAACAAGCCATGGCTTGACGGCGATGAAGACGATGTCGGCACCGGTGACGGCCTGAACATTGTCAGTAGTGGCGGTGAGTTGGGGGTAGAGGCCAAGGAAGCGGTCAAGGGTGCACTGACTGCGTGCCGTGATGGTGAGCTGTGAGGCAAGTCCTGCCTTGCACCATCCGTGCACCAGGGCACCGCCCATATTGCCAGAGCCTATTACTGCTATCTTCATAATTTACGATAATACTCGGCGGAATGCTTCCAGGAACTGGTCGGCCTCGCTGATGGTGAGGCACAGGGGAGGAAGCAGACGGATAACGTTGGTTCCGGAACAACCGGTGAAGATGTGCTCCTCCTTGATAAGGCGGGTACGGGGCTCCTTGTAGGGGATATCCAGTTCTATGCCTATCATCAGACCACGTCCGCGCACATCGACAACGTGGGGCAGGTTCATGGAGCGCAACTTCTCCATAATGTAGTCGCCTACACGGGCGGCATTCTCCACCAGCCCTTCGCTCTCTATGACATCCAGCACTGCCAAGGCTCCGGCACAGCCCAGGTGGTTGCCTCCGAAGGTGGTGCCCAACTGTCCGTAGATAGGAGTGAACTTGGGCGAAATGAGCACGCCTCCCATGGGGAAGCCGTTGCAGATGCCCTTGGCCACGGTAATCATATCGGGACGGATGCCAAGATGCTGGTGGGCAAAGAACTTGCCCGAACGACCGTAGCCACACTGGATCTCGTCGCAGATGAGTACGGTGTTGTGCGCCTCGCACAGAACCTGCAGTTCCTTCAGGAAGTCTGCCTCCACCATACGGATGCCACCTACACCCTGTATGCACTCGATGATAACGGCACAGACATCGTCCTTCTCTATCTCGGCACGCCAGGGTTCTATCTCGTTGATGGGAAGATAGGTGACATGACCGTTGGCATTGATGGGTGCGATGATCTTGGGATTGGCAGTAGCCTCGACCGCCAGAGAGGTGCGGCCATGGAAGGCCTTCTCGGCAGAGAGCACACGAGTGCGGCCATTGTGGAAAGAGGCAAGTTTCAAGGCGTTCTCGTTGGCCTCGGCACCGGAGTTAATGAGGAACAGCTGATAGTCCTCGTAACCAGACACCTTGCCCAAGGTGAGGGCAAGTTCCTTCTGCAAGGGGTTCTGCACGGAGTTGCTGTAGAAACCCAAGCGTGCTACCTGCGAGGCAATGGCCTCGACATAATGGGGATGCGCATGACCTATGCTGATGACGGCATGACCGCCATAGAGGTCGAGATACTCTGTTCCCTCCTCGTCCCATACGTGGCATCCCTCGCCACGGTCTATGGCAATGTCGAAAAGGGGATAAACGTCAAATAGTTCCATAGTATATAGTATTAAAACGCACTCGCCTTCAGGTTCAGTCCTGCCTTCTCGTCAAGGCCGAACATCAGGTTCATGTTCTGCACGGCCTGACCCACGGCGCCCTTCAGCAGGTTGTCTATGCAGCAGATCATGAGCAACTGGTCCTCGTACTTCTCTACATAGACCACGGCCTTGTTGGTGTTCACCACCTGCTTCATGTCGGGCGACTTTACCACGAAATGCGTAAAGGCAGCATCCTGGTAGTAGTCGGCATACAGTTTCTGTACCTCCTCGAGGGGAGCATCGCACTTGGCATAGGCGGTAACATAAATGCCACGGGCAAAGCAACCACGCTGGGGGATGAAGAGAACACGGCCGTCATAACCGGGATGCAGTTCCTGCACGGTCTGGTTTATCTCCAGAAGATGCTGGTGGTTGAAGGTCTTATAGACGGAGATATTGTCGTTGCGCCAACTGAAATGTGTGGTTGCGCCGGGTTTCTGACCAGCACCTGTGGAACCTGTTATGCCGTTAACGTGGATGTCTCCGCTCAGCAATCCTGCCTTCAGTGCGGGAAGCAGTGCCAACTGTATGCAGGTGGCAAAGCAACCGGGATTAGCAAGGTGCATGCAGTTACGGGTCTGCTCGCGATGTGTCTCTGGCAGGCCGTAGACATAGTCGTGGTCGCCAGCTATACGGAAGTCCTGTGCCAAGTCTATGATGCGCACATGGGCAGGGATGTCGTGCTCATGCAGGAAGGCACGGCTCTTGCCATGACCAAAACAGAAGAACACCACGTCGACCTGCTCCCAGGGCATCTCGCTGGTAAAGCAGAGGTCGGTCTCGCCATACAAGCCCTCGTGCACTTCGCACACAGGATTGCCGGCATTGGATTCGCTATTGGCAAAGACTATCTCTGCCTCGGGATGATTGAGGAGCACGCGGATAAGTTCACCTCCGGTGTAACCTGCTGCTCCAAGTATGCCTACTCTAACCATATCTTATTTGCTCTTGGGAGCCAACAACCACAACAGAAGGTAAATCCAAAAACTTACGCTACCACACACAGCAAATACTACAAAAACACTGCGTACCAACAATGTGTCAATACCGAAATACTCGGCAATACCACCGCATACACCTGCTATCTTCTTGTCTGTTGCAGACAAAGCAAACTTCTTATCCATATTATATTACTGTCTGTTTAAATGTTATTCTTTCTTGTTATTTATATTGAAAGTGCTCTTCGCCTCTGGTATGACCAACATGAGGATGAAGTACACTATCAATCCGCAGAATGCGGTAAACAGAGTCAGCAACAGGTAAATGATACGCACAACTGTTGCATCAATATTAACATAGTTTGCTATGGCTGCACATACTCCAGCCAACATGCGTCCAGTACGTGGACGCTCCATCTTCTTTGGTTCAGACATGATAATATTTGTTTTATATGTATTATCTGTATTTCGCTTAACGTTAAACGTTCGACGTTCCTTTCGCTACATAGTAGGGACGCTGCGTGCAGCGTCCGCATTTAACTCATGGAGGAACTGTTCTCGGACGCTGCACGCAGCGTCCCTACCCGCTCAACGATAAACGATAAACGTTCAACGTTACTATCGCTCCTCCTCAGGATGTGCCAAATAGTAGGCACGCAGAGCGGTTGAACTTACCTTGATGAAGCCCTTGGCATCGTCGCTGCTCCATGCCTTTGCGGTCTCGCCATACTCGCCAAGCTTGTTCTTGACAAGGTCATTGGGAGAATCCACACCCATGGTCTGGAAACTGTAGGGACGGAGTTCCAGGGTTACCTCGCCGGTAACATTGCGCTGGCTGCTGATGAGCATAGCCTCGATATCGGGCATAACGGGCTCCAGATACTGGCTCTCGTGCAGGAACATGCCATACCAGTTTGCCACCTGCTCCTTCCAGTACTGCTGCCACTTGCTCAGGGTGTACTTCTCCAGGAAACGGTGTGCACCGATGATGAGCATGGGGGCTGCTGCCTCGAAACCTACACGGCCCTTGATGCCGATGATGGTGTCGCCCACATGACAGTCGCGACCGATAGCGTAGGATGCGCCAATCTCCTCAACTGCCTGGATGGCCTGAATCTTGTCCTCGTAGCGAGTGCCGTTGACAGAAACGAGTTCACCCTTCTCGAAACCGAGCTTCAACAGTTCGGCACCTTCCTTGGTGGGGTGCTTCAGGTATGCACTCTCGGGCAGACCCTGTGTGCTGTCGAGAATCTCACCGCCACAGATGCTGGTACCCCAAATGCCTACGTTGTATGAATACTTCAACTTGGTAAAGTCGGCAAAGTAACCGTTCTGGTTCAGGTAGTCAACCTCCTCCTGACGGGTAAGGTTGCCATCGCGGGTCAGGGTGATGATCTCCACACCGGGTGCCATAACCAGGAAGGTCATGTCGAAGCGAATCTGGTCGTTGCCGGCACCTGTAGAACCGTGAGCAATGGCGCTGGCGCCAATCTCACGAGCATAGCGTGCAATGGCCATAGCCTGGAAGATACGCTCGCTGGATACGCTGATAGGATAGCAGTTGTTGCGCAGCACATTGCCGAAGACCATGTACTTCAACGACTTCTCGTAGTACTCCTGGGTAACATCCAGGGTGACGTACTCCTTGGCGCCCAACTTGTAGGCATTCTCCTCGTTGGCCTTCAGCTGCTCGGCACTGAAACCACCGGTATTGGCACATGCGGCATACACCTCATAGCCCTTCTCCTTAGCCAGGTACATCACAGTGTAACTGGTATCAAGGCCGCCACTGAAGGCAACCACTACTTTCTTCTTTTCCATGTTGTATGTTGTTTGGACCCTCCCCCATCCCCTCCCTGTATGGAGGGGAGTATATAGGATTTACGAGGGTTTTGTTAATAAATTCTTTTATTCCTAGGTGTTTCTTCCCGTTTCCAATGTCTCTACTCTCTAACCGCTCATCCGCTCACCGTTTTCCCAACGATCCCTCAGTTGTAACTGACTGTCCCCCTGAGACAGGGGCGACGAGCGAAGCGGAGGGGGTGGATTATACCTTTCCGTTTTCCGTTTTCACATTTCCGATTTGACTTCGTCGAGCCTGCTCCCGCTCGGCAATTGAAGCAAACTTCATTGCACTCGCTTACTCGCAGCCTTCCCTCTACTCAATCCCCCTCAGCACCAGTGCCTTCATCACATCCTTGATAACCTCCAGGCTGGTAGGCTCGCCATGATGCTTCTCGGGGTCCCAGAGCATGCCGGTGCACACGCAGAACTTGCGCTGCTTCAGTTCCAGGATATCGTGGTTGATGCATCCCTGGCATCCGCGCCAGAAAGCCTCATCGTCGGTCAACTGGTTGAAACTTACGGGCACATAGCCCAGAGCAGTGTTCATCTTCATCACGGCATCGCCGCTGGTCAGGGAGAATATCTTGGCATGGGGCCAGCGCAGACGTGCCAGAGTGAAAGTATAGTCCTTGATATGACGTGCCACACCCAGACCCTGATAGTCGGGATGAACAATGAGACCCGAGGTGGTAACATAGTGCTTGTTGCCCCACGTCTCAATGTAACTGAAACCGGCAAAGCGGTCGCCGTCCAATGCCAGGATGGCCTTGCTCTCCTTTATCTTGGTGGCAAGGTATTCGTGGGTACGCTCGGCAATGCCAGTGCCACGCTTGCGTGCGGCCTCGCGGATTGTCTGCAGAATCTCGTCCACGTACTTCTCGTGACTGGCATCTGCAACGACGATCTTTATGTTGCTGTTCTCGAATGTGCGTATATCTTTCTTTTCTTCCATCTTGTTTGTGTGTTCCTTACCTGCGTTTCTTCAATTGTGGTACTGCCTCCGTAAGCTGCTCGCTCACCATTTCACGGCTTGCCTCCTCGGCCATCACTATCATCACAGTATCATCTCCGGCCACCGTACCAAGCAGCATGGGCGACTTCATCTCGTCTATCTCGTACGCCACCAGCGAAGCATGCCCTGGCGGAGTGTGCAGCACTGCCATGTTGCCGCTGAACTGCAGGGACCACTTCGTGGCATTGAGTTCCTCACGTGTCTTTACGGGATCGAAGTACACCACACCGGGCAGGGCATACACGCTCTTGCCCGAACGGGTGCGAACCTTGGAGATGCGCAACTGCTTCAGGTCGCGACTCAGCATGGTCTGTGTAGTGGAGAATCCGGCCTTTTCCAGTTCCACCGCAAGTTCCTCCTGGTTCTCTATGGGGCAATTGCCCACTATCGTGCGAATAACCTGCAGTCTGGCCTTTTTGTCTTGCTTTTCCATATCATTGGGCATCACCTTTATGCCCTTTTATTCAAATATGCGTGCAAAGTTATAAAAAAATAGCAGCATCAGCGACATTATGACACCACAAATACCACAACTTTATGCAAAATAGACGCATAAACGGCTTTCGTTGCAAGATTATGCAACAAAAGACATCATACTGACATAAAGAAAAAGGACCGCAATGCAGTCCTCAACTCAATAACCTTATTAAACGCAAAAAAGGAGTATATAGCATTATTTCCTACAATTATATTACTTTGTCTCCGCTCGCCTGTAGGGACGCAGCGTGTTGCGTCCGCTCACATAGAACAAGGAGACCGTTATCGGACGCTGCAGCAGCGTCCCTACTCGTTAAACGTTCAACTTTCAACGTTAAACCTTAAACATTCAAATACCTTTTTAGACATAACAGCTTTCTTGGCTTATCGTTTATTCAAGGTGTGACAAGCACCAATCCTGGGGGGAACGTTTCCTCCAGATACTCCTTGGCGGCAAGTATCTGCAAAGAATCATTCACATTGGTCACATACAACCTCAGCGTTCCTGCCTCTGCATCAAATTCCGAGGACACATTAAAGTTGGTCTTTATGTACTCACATGCCTCCATAACACGCTTGTCATAGTTCACTATAAGATCAGCAAATCTTCTTTCATTCTCTGTCATAATGGTATCTCGTATAAATCCTTATATATCCTTGTCAAGTGTCAATTCTTCAATATCTATTCTCATTGCCGACAACAGTTCCAGCATGTGTTCCAATGATTCCGGTGTCCCCTGGTAAGTGCTGTTAGCATGGCAGATTTTAAGGTGATTTCGCACAGGAAAATATTCAATGCTGAACACTGTCCTGTCGTTGTTCTCCACCTTGTAATAGGTCCAATACCTGTCATTGCCCCAAGCACCGCTCCCGTTCTCGTGAAACAAAAAACCTCTGTCGCGGCAAAATTCTTCTATATCACCTCTGCACGTATCCTTCATTGTCTTAATCAGTCAATGTAATATGCCGACTCGTCTTCCTCGCCCAATACTTTCAACCATTTATTGGTAAGCTTAGCCGCAGCGAGTATCTCTTTGGTGTCTTTCTCTCCAACTTTTGCATTAAGGACATCCGTATATGCGTCAAGCATCTTGATAGTCTTCTCCACCATTGCATAATTTACCAGTCGCCTGTTCAGTTTCTCGTCATCATCGTCGTGAAGCAGGGTCTCGCTGATGAGGTAGCGAGTCACCTCCTCCCAGTCGGGGTAACGCTTAGAGCCAAACTGCACCCACTCGCCTGGGAACTCGCTGGCGCCGTTCTTGGCCCTATCGTCGACGAGGTAGTCGCCATCGCACAGGTTCTTGCAGTGGGTTATGATCACACGCTTCTTGAACAGGTCGCCAAAGTGCTTCGTCAGCCACGCCAACTTATCACTATATGCTGTAGTGTTCTTCCAGGGGGCCGTAGAGAGGATATACATATCATAATACTCGCTCAACGTGTGCACAGCTTCTATAGCTCCCGGCATAGGATCCATCAGTGAGAATATGCCGGGCACCTCGTCGAGCCGTCCCTCATACTCCTTTTTCACCTCATCACTCAGCTTGTCGATACCGCTCTGGAAATCGACCAACACACCATCCATATCAAAAAACAGTTTCTTCATAAGCTACGTTTTTATAATTACCTTATATAATATAGTCACAAAAGGCGAAAAATTCAATATTTGGGGCAACTTTTTTTCTTTCATCCCTAAATTTGTGTTATCCATGAAACCGAAGATGAGGGTGGAAAGGCCCTTGGCTTCGGCATAAATATTGAGGTTGCTTATCATTCGTTGTTAGGGCAAGTGCTTCAATAGGCAATTATAGCAGAATTCTCCATAAGCTGCCATAATATTTATGTTTTATGTCTATTTTATGTATCGTATCCTGGTATATGTTACCATATCTCCCGGTTCGAACCGAGAGATATGGTTTCACCATGATCTTCATTACTTTTTCTTTGCCTTTTTCACAGGCTCCATCTCCACGATGAACTGGTGGAGCTCCTCGGGCAAGCGCTGCTTGTAGTAGTCGGCATTCTTGGCGGGCACATAAATAGTCTTCAAGCTTTCACAGTCAGAAAAAGCCCAATAGTCAATCTTGGCACTCCTGCAGACAATGATGTCTATGTTTTAAGTTTGTTATCTATTATTCTACTCAGATAAAGTTTTCACTCAGAGATGTGTAGATTAGGATGCTGTTTCCATTGTAATATCTCCCACAAAGAATCCTTCTTCAAGTTCATCATCTCCCCACCAGAAATAACCGTCTACGCCATATATCGCTTCTTCACACTCTTCGCCCTCTTGCTCAGAAAGGAACTTATGAGCGGCCTTTACAAACGCTTCGGGATACTGCATAAGGATTTCCATACCGGCGTTCTCATCATCAATATCTATGAGAGAGTCTCTTTCCAGTTCTCCATCATAGTCGACCATTGTCCAGAGCGCTTCGTTGGGGAAGTCGCACTCGTCAGCAAGGATGTCAAAGAAACGATCTATCTCATCGTCATCCAATACCGAAAAAGCCAATTGAGCGGTGAGGCAGTTCTCCTCGTCCTCATCATACTCTTGCTCATCGTAATAATAGTAAGACATTCTTACGTTAGTGATAAATTCGTAGAAGTTCATTTTTTTCTTTGCTATGTTCTCGTCCACATAGTCAAAGATGGTTTCTTCCTCTTCCAGTTGGTTAAGAGAAATAACATCAGAATTAAAGGTGTGAGCTAATATTTCAGTAAAACATTTTTCAATATCAGAGGTTTCAAATCTTTCTAATAAAGCATCTACACTCAGACTCTCGTAGTATCCTAACACCTCTTCTTCACCTTCGTTGTACTCCTTGACTTCCTGCAAATCAATCAACAAATCATCTCCATCGACTTTAATTTTGCGAGGAGCGATGAATGTTCTTTCTTCGCCATTAATGGTTTCGTGCAAGTCGAAATATAGATTAAGGGAAACAGCCGAATCTAACGATTCAAAATCCTCGTTCCATTCCAAGTCACCACAATAGTCATACGTATACAAAACAAATTCATCCATGCCCAATTCGTGCAAATGACCTTTTATTTTGTTGGCACATTCATCTATTTTATTCGTGGCAGCAGTGGTGTTTCCCGTGCTTTCTTCTACGATTGCTTCTTGCTCTTCCTCTGCTTTGATTTCGGTGAGTGGAGCAGTGATTCCCATTGCCAAAAACAGTACTGTATATTTACCTATAACCGCTCCGGGCACAAGAATCTCTTCCAGAGATTTTGCCTGTTTGAATGCATCAGGATAAAAAGTAACATTTTCTGAAAGGATTACCAGACGTTTCAACCCGGGACCGAAGGCACGGGCACCAACCTCAAGAAGTGTTGAGGGCAATGTAAGTTCTGCCAGCGACTCGCAATCACGGAAAGCAGTTTCTTTGATAACCTCCAAACCTTCGGGAAGAGCAATGCCAGTCAGGTTCTTGCATCCGGCAAAGGCGCTCTGCCCAATGGCTCTCAGACTATTCGGGAGAGTAACAGTTCTCAACTTTGCATCGAAGAAGGCGCGGTCACCGATGATTGCTACACCATCCTTCACCTCATACTCATTCAATTCTCTTTTACGCAACGCCAAGAAACGATTGTCCTTGTATGCTCCGCCTTGACTGTCTTTTTCGCCAGTCTCAAAAATTCCGACTTGTGTGTTGTATTCCATAATATTTATGTTTTTTTAGTTTGTTCTATTCAGTGAATGCTTTTCACTCAGGGATGTACAATTCAGGATGCTGGCGGTTATTTTCTGACTACCTTCGTTGTTTCCTTGCATTTGATTGCACACTTAGCGAGGTAAAGTTAACCATTTATTTCCAAAGCACCAAACATACATGCTCCGGAGTTGCTAACGGGTCTCTCCTTTTCTACCGATTACCTTATAATATAGTCACGCAAGGCGAAAAATTCAATATTTGGGGCAAGTTTTTTCTTTGGCAACGGATAGCACGGGATTTATACAGTTTTTCTTACCATTAAATTAGTAGTAAATCAAAAGATTAGACAACACACACCCTCTCTTTGATAAAAACTGCCGTTTTTTTAAAGCAGTTTTCACCTGAAACTGCTGTTTTTTTAAGGCAGTTTTGCTATATTTGCAGCATCAAATGAATTTATAACATGAGAACGCTTGTAGCAAGGTACCGAGGTGCCCCTTTGGGCATTCGGATTGCTGTATTAACAACGCGCGAGTCATCCGTTCCATCCGTTGAAATTGTTACTATTAAAAAATGACACACCCAGAAGCAGGCGCTCCGGGGTGTTTGTCGTGGTGGAGTTCTGAGGCAACCGCACCTTTCCTACAGACTCCGAAGATACCGCCTCATGTACCCACGCCAGTTTTCTCGCAGGAAAACTACAGTTTTCTCACGAGGAAACTACAGTACTCTCGTGGGAGTACTGCCCCATCGTCCTGAGGAATGTCTAAGAGACTAATGTCGGTCAGGGAACATCACTTAGACATCAGCGCTGGTCTCCATGAAACCGTATCCCGGTGCAGCAAAATCCGCAATGTCGTTTTCGCCGATGCCCTTGTTGCCATCCAGCTGCTGGCTGATGACCTGTGCCATGCGCAGCGCCACCAGCAGCCTGTTGTCCTCGAAGTTGACGAGTTGTGCAGAGGGCCGCAGCACGAATATATTGCCCTGCAAGCCCTCGCGCTGCAGACGATATGCCACGTTCTTCTTCAGCAAGGGGTAGCGTACCGACTGTGGCGTGCACACCATGCCAAACTGGTCGGCCGCCATCGTGGCAAGCGCCTCGTAGAGCGCCTTGTACGGGGCAGTATCCTTGACCGTCTGCCCGGTGCCGTCGTTCAGTGCCGAGGCAAAGTGGAGGTCGAAGGTATTCTCCCCGTTCTTCAGATGGTCGGCAAGGATGATTACCCACGAATCCCGAGCACCTGCCAAGGCATGGATGTCGGCAAGGTACTCCGCACGCATGTGCTCCTTCCTGTCCAGCACCTTCAGCTCTTCCCTGTTCCTCTTGTCATATTCTGCACGTGTACGCTTGTTGCAGAGCGGTTCGTCGGACATGTTGTAGAAAGAATCCAGTTCGTCAGTATCAGCCTCGATGCTCTTGCACACATAGTTGAAGCCGCCCAGTTTTGCCAGATAGTAGCCATACCATCCTATGCCCAAGTCGGAATATCCCGTAGGGCACACTATGGTAACCTTGGAACCACGGCCTATACAGCATCCATAGGAACGGTTCTTGGGGAACATCTCCACCACAAACAGGTCGTCGGCGGTATTCTCTGTGGCCTCGGCCAGGTTCTTCAGGCAGAGGTCGGGATACTTGCGGCACACCTCGAAGATGTCCTTCATGTCCATACCCTGGCGCACCTGAAGGCGAGCCGCAGAAATGCGCTGAGGCACAAAGTTGAGGCGCGACAATGCCTCGCCGCCCTTGTCGGGCAGGGAGTTCAGATAGGTGCGCAATGACTTGTTAGCCCCACGGCGGAAGGCCTTGCGAACGCGGCGGTAGTACTCGTCCAGTTCCTTCTCACGCTTGTTCTCGTCCATAGCCTCCATCAGGCCCGAACCTATCAGACCCGCCGGCACGGCAAAGATGGCAATGCCCAGCACACCCACCAGCGTACCCACCACCTTGCCCACAACAGTCACTGGTGCTGACACTATGTCGGCAGGGTCCTCCACATATTTCACGAAGGTCCACACCAGTGCATCCCAGAACGTATATCCGTCATTGGTCGTGCTCTCGGCAAAGAACAGTACTACGGCAAAGCAAACGGTAACTACAACCAGCAGTTTTACGGACACCCATATTTCATGGCTGGTGGCACGGTACGCCCTGCCAAAGAGATTAAAGTCGGAAAGCATCTTCAGTTTCATTCCTCTATGTACCTTATATTATTTACGTCTTGTCCATCTGCTTCCCTTATGGAAGTATTCTTATAGTATATTAGTCAACGTAAACCAACTTTGTGGAACTATAAAAAACACGTGACTTCACTATGGATTCAATACACCTGGGAATCACAACCTCTTCCAAGTTTGAGCAATAAAAAGCCCCGTTGCCAATCTCCTTCAACGTTGATGACAAGGTAATGGATTTCAATGAATTACACATCTTAAATGCCTCGCTTCCTATAGACACGACGCCCTCAGAAATAATCAATTCCGACAATTTATCGCAGAACATAAAAGCCTCGTCACCAATCTCCCTTAATGTTGATGGCAAGGTAATTGATTTCAATGAAGAACAACCATAAAATGCATTGCTTCCTATAGACACGACGCCCTCAGGAATAATCACTTCCGATAAATTATCGCAGGACCTAAAAGCCTCGTCACCAATCTCCTTTAATGTTGATGGCAAGGTAATTGATTTCAATGAATCAAGACGACTAAAAGTCTTACCTATAGATACGATGCCTTCAGAAAGAATCACTTCCGATAAATGATTGCAGTACTCAAAAGCCTCGTCATCAATCTCCTTTAATGTTGATGGCAAGGTAATTGATTACAATGAACCAAGACGACTAAAAGTCTTACCTATAGATACGATGCCTTCAGAAACAATCACTTCCGATAAATTATCGCAGGAGTCAAAAGCCTCGTCACCAATCTCCCTTAATGTTGATGGCAAGGTAATTGATTTCAATAAACTACAACTCCAAAATGCATTGCTTCCTATAGACTCGACACCTTCAGGAATAATCAATTCCGACAAATTCCTGCAGGACCAAAAAGCCCCGTCACCAATCTCCCTTAATGTTGATGGCAAGGTAATTGATTTCAATGAAGAACAACCATAAAATGCCTTGCTTCCTATAGACACGACACCTTCAGGAATAATCAATTCCGACAAATTTTTGCACAGTCTAAAGACCTCGTCGCCAATTATTCGCGTGCCTTCTGCCACATGAAGAGAGGTAATTGATTTATCCCTTATACGAAGCAGTTTATTAAATAGATATTCTGCACCCTGTTCATCCACCAGTCCATGTTCCGAGGAACTTACCTTGGTGGAGTAGTCATCTGCATGTTCTGTCCAATAGAGTTCATCTGCTTTCTTTATTTCCTCTGCGACAGATTCATAGCCCAATTTGTGGGCCTTAAGGAACCACGCCATGGCATCCTTTGAGGATTTTTCCACTCCGGGTCTGCCATTAAGATAGATGTCGCCTAAATTGTAGCATGCATTGGGTTCGTTCTTCTCTGCCGCCTTGAGCCATAATCTCAATGCCTCCTGATAATCAGGTTCCACTCCAACACCTTCATCGTAGCAGCAGCCTAAGTGACACATCGCGTCTGCATCATTACGTTCTGCAGCCTTGCGGAAGGATTTAACTGCTTTCTCATAATCTTCCAACTGATAATGGCACATTCCCAACAAACACGCAGAATCTTCATAGTTCTTCCCTGCTGCCTTGGCAAACCATTCTGCAGCTGCTTCATAATCCTGGACCACTTCATCGCCATCGTAGTATATCCGGCCCAGATTGTAATATGCAGTTGCCTCGCCAAAAGCGGCTGCTATGCGCCACCATCTGATGGCTTCAATACAATCTTTCCTCACGCCTTCACCTTGCCAATAACATTCGCCCAAACAGCAACAAGCAGCAGGGTGACACAAATCTGCCGCCTTCTGGAGCAGGTCTATCTTAGTCTTGCCACTTAATTTCAGTGCCTGTCTATAATACTCGTTTGAGACGTCATCCAGGCCGTTCTTGGAGCGGAACATTTCCAGTTCGCATATCTCGCTGGCATCAAGTTCTCCATCCTCGTATGCCTTTTTGAAGAGCGCCATGAACCTTTCCTTATTCTCCTGGATCATTTCCAGTTCGTTCTTCTGAGAATAATAGATGTTTTTGGTATTGCTGATGTTCAATCCTCCGCTGATGGCATTGCCATCGCCAATGACAACACTCTCGTTACCCATAGCACCCAAAACATCGGCATTACACGAAGCATTCACCGTATTGGAGATATTCACGTTGCCATTGATGGCATTAGCGTCGCCGATACTGATGGAAACTGAAGCCTGGTTCTGTTCTACGAGTTTCGTTCCGCACTCGGGACAGAACTTGCCCTCCCTTTCAACTCCGCAGTTAGGGCAAATCTTCACTACACGCTCAATGAGCTTGGTTCCGCACTCGGGACAAAACTTTCCCGCGTACTCCTGCTTGCATTCTGGACAATACATAATCTGTCTGTCTTATATTATACCTTATTTATATTATATCTTATTTATGATTTGCGGACGCCATGATAATGAATGGGCTACACTCCTGCAGACGGTCAGGGATGAAGCCGGCCGAGCAGCGTCCTGGTCACAAATTCCTCAATATATTCTTTATTACCACCTCCGGGTGCCTGAACCAATCTATTGCCCACACCCTCATCAACCGCCAGCCCAGCATGTTCAGCACCGCAGGCTGCACGACTTCCCGGTCGCGGACCGTCTTCAGGTTCCTGTATCCCTCACCATCGCACACAATGCCCAACTTGTAGCACTGAGGGTTCCGGGGGTCAACCACACCCAAGTCTATTTTAAATGCAGAAGAACCTATGCCGGTCCTTACCTCATAACCGTTTTGTCTGAGTTTGTCGGCAATGGATTGCACCATGAGCGACACTCCGGCACCATCCTCTTGCCCAGGCGCAAGGCAAGTGCCCTGCTGTGCAAACTGCAGGAAGCGCTTCAGGCCCAGCACACCCTCGGCCTGCGTGCGGCGTTCGTCTATCTGCTCGGGGCACAGGGTGGAAAACACCTTCATCTCGTAGCGTGCACGGGACACCGCCACATTGAGGCGGCGCTCGCCCCCGGCCTTGTTAAGCGGACCGAAGTTCATGGACACACGCCCCTCCTGGTCGGGACCATACCCCACGGAGAAGAGTATCACATCGCGTTCGTCGCCCTGCACATTCTCCAAGTTCTTCACAAAGAGCGGTTCGTGGCTGAGCCTGTCGGCCTGCTCCAGGTGCGGATATTTGGACATCTGCTCCGCAAGCACATCCTCTATCAGGTCGCTCTGCTGCTTTGAGAATGCCACTATGCCGATGCTCCGTTCGGGCTGCTCCTGCATGCGGTGTATCACCTCGGCGGCTATGGCCTCGGCCTCGGCACGGTTGGTGCGCGTCTTGCCATAGTCGTAGAAACCCTCCACATGCTGCCAGGTGACGTGCGACACCATGTCGTCGGCCGAGGGGAAGGTAACCAGACGGTTGTCGTAATAGTTTTTGTTGCTGAATGCTATCAGGCTCTCGTGCTTCGAGCGGTAGTGCCAGCCCAGATAGCGGGTGGGCATGGAAAGCGAGATGCAGTCGTCAAGGATGCTCTCCAGGTCGTCCATGTCGGCCGTTTCCTCGTCCGTACTGCTCACGGCAAAGAAACTGGTTGGCGGCATCTGCTTGGGGTCGCCAACGATGACGGCCGCCCTTGCACGTGCCAGGGAGCCTATGGCCTCGCTGGTGGGCATCTGGCTTGCCTCATCGAAGACCACCAGGTCGAACTTGGATGCATCCACGTCGAGGTATTGCGCCACGCTCAGCGGACTCATCAGCATCACGGGGCACAGGCTGGGCATCAGGTGCGGCATCTGGTCGATGATGCTGCGTATGCTTGCACCGCGCCCCTTGCTGGCAATGCGCTTGCGCAGCAGGGTCAGTTCGCTGCTCAACACGGCATCGCGTGTATCAAGCGGGATTCCTGCCGAAACCCTGGCCACCAGTTCCTGGCGTGTCAGCTGCTGGAAATCACGCACAAGCAGGGTATAGCGGCTGATCAGGTTTTCAAACATCAGTCCGTCAAACTCTTTCAGCGTGGGGTCGGCACTGATGATCTCCTGTGCCTTGCCCTGGTAGTAGGCAGCCATAAAACTGTCGCATATAGCATCCACGGGCACTCCAACGGCATATTGCTTCACCGCCTCGGCCAGCCCGCTTCCCTCCAGGTCGTGCAGCATATCGGCATAGCGCTGCCACTGGGGCAGGAGGTCCATATTGCTGCTCCATCGCTCCACGGCTGTGGCAAGAGCCTCTATGTCGTCAAGCAGAGAGGCATCCACCTGGGCCACGGCCATAAACTTCTTCCATTTATAGTCGCTCTCCAGATACTGGCGTGTGGTGCGTGCCATGTAGCCTATCTTCTGGTTGCGCGCCATCTGCTGCTTCACGCCGGCAACGGTCTGCGCCAATGTGGGCAGGTGCCTGTCCACCGTGTCGGCCGTCAGGAGCGGTGACACATAGGCGCCCTTCTCCTCTGGCTTTCTCTTGGGCAGCATGCCCCTAAGCGGATGCTCGCACAATGGCATGCCCAGCATGGTCTCTACGGAGTGCAGCTGCAAAATCTTGTCGCGCAGGGCATGTGCATGCTTGTCCGAGAGTCTCTCCATCACCTTGGCGTCCACCGCCATAGGTGCGGCATTGACCGACATGAAACGCTCTATGCAGTCGCTGAGCGACAGGCCGCTCTGCTCCTGTCTGCGGTGCAGGGCCTCCACATAGCCTATAAGCTGCATGCGTTGCACATACAGGTCGTCGGCCTTGCGGCGGTACTCCTCTGCATCGGACTGGGCTGTTGCCTCCAGTGCCCTCTGCATCTGTTGCAGGAAGTGGCGCTTGTCCATCTTGTTGGAGTGCAGTTCCATGCAGAAGGGACCCATGCCTATCTTCTCCAGGCGCGACTGCACCACCTCCAGCGCTGCCCTCTTCTGTGCCACGAAAAGCACACGCTTGCCCTGGTACACGGCATTGGAGATGAGGTTGGTGATGGTCTGCGACTTGCCCGTACCCGGCGGACCGTACAGGATGAAGGTGCGCCCCTGTCCGGACTCCACCACGGCTTCCATCTGCGACGAGTCGGCATCCACAGGCAGTGCGTATTCATTGGGACGGGCATTCATGTCCAGGTTGCGGGCATCCACCGGCGGTGTGCTGTCCTCCACCAGCAGCCTGCCGTCTATGAGGCTGCGCACTATGTCGCTGCCCAGCATGGCGGTGCTGTGGGTGTGCAGGTCGTTCCACATTACAAACTTGGTGAACGAGAAAATGCCTATCACCGACTCCTCTGTCACCTCCCATGTGGGATGCTCCTTCACCGCCTGGCGCATGGTGTGCATCACCAGGCTCACATCAATGCCCTGTGCATCCTGCGGCAGGGGATGCAGTCCGTTCACTCTGATATCGAACTGCTGATGCAGAAACTCCAGCAGGGTGATATTGATTATCGTCTCCTCGTCGCGGCGGCGTATGGCATAGCAGTCCTTCTTCACCTGCACCATCTCTATGGGCATAAGCAGTATGGGCGCCATGTACTGTCTGGCGCCTTCGCGTTCCTGCCACTTCAGCGTGCCCAGGGTCAGGAACAGGGTGTTGGCACCCGTTTCCTCCATATTGGTGCGCACAGCCCTGTACAGCCCCTTCAGTTCCTTCTGCTCCAAAAGCAATTCTTTCCCTTCAGCCAATTCGTCTTCCAGCTGGGCTATATCGGGGTGAGCATAAGGAAGGCAGTTCTTCCCCATGCGCATATTCAGCAGGTTGTTGCGCAAGGTCAGGTCCAGCAGTTTGCGTTCCCACAGGCGCAACTTGGCAGCATTCAGCTCCACGGCATATTCGTTGCACAGGAGCTGCAGCCCTTCCTCTATCTGGGAAGCCTGCTCCTGCATGGCAGAGATCTGTCTGTTTACTCGTGCTTCTTCTACGCTGTCCAGAGTGTTTACCTCCAGAGCATGCCCCAGCATTCGGGTCAGTTCGGCACTGTGTACAAGGGTTCTGTTCAGGTTTTTCATCATACGGGGGGGATTACATAAACTATGCCTGTTCTACCAGTCTGTAGCACTCATCCTCATCATCCCATGCATACAGGAAGTAGCGCAGGTCGCCTACTGTGCCGGCATCGCCCATGTCGTCGCAAGAAAGTGTCTGACCGGCATATCTGATCTGTGTGATGCACGTTACATCGTCTCCGAAATACTCGCAGTGCAGTATGCCCTTCTTGGCATTGTCGTTCTTGACAAAGCTGATGCCGCCTATGCTGAAATGGGCAGGCACCTTGTATTCTGCGTAGGAGCGTTTCACGCTGTCTGTGGTAACGAGCAGGTACTGTGGATGACCCTCCTGGGTAACGGCAAAGTTATCCTTGATGTCGCGATAGGCAAACAGGTTTTCAGACCCCACACTGATGTCTCCCTCATCAATCACATCACCATCGCTGTCCGTTATCTCGTATCCCAGGCGTTCCGACTCTTCATCTCCCCACAGGTCGAACGTTTCGTTGCAGAAGAATTCTTCATCGATATGGTCCCATATTTCGTCGGTATCGCCATCTTCAAGGAGTTGCTTTATGGTCTCGAACTCATCTTCGTCAAGGTCATAGAAGTTGGTCCGCATCACGTCGGTTCCCTGGTTGGCATACAATGTGAGTGTTACGGTCTCCTGGCATTCGTCAGAATAGTTGAGTTCCTCGTCGAGCACGATGGCACAGGGCTGGTCGGTAAATGTAAGTTCGCCCTTGCCGAACGACATCTTCACCTCACCGTCGTTGTCATGAATCACCCGTTTGGCTATCACCACACCGCAGTCGTTTATGTCCTCGCATCCACGGAAATCGTCGTCGCAGATATCTATGGGACCGTCTTCACTGCACCAGCAGTACATCTCTTCTCCATCGGCATCTTCGCTCAATTCATAGGTCACCAGCACCTCGCGGTCCTCACCATCGGACTCGTAGGTGTAGGTAAAGCCGCAGCCTTCAAAGTTTTCCCAATCAACGGGGCATTCGGGCAGGTCTTCGGACGATGAGAACTCTTCCTCTTCGTCTTCAGTTTTCATGTCCTCAGCATCGGGGGTACAGGCACCACATTCAGGACAGAAACGTTCCTCCATCCCTACCTTTTCACCACAATAGGGGCAAAAAAAATAGACTTCAGAGTTTGAGGAATTCTCAATGCTATCCGCATCGCTCTGCATCTGGTGCTGAGCTTGCATAAGCATGGACTGCCGCATCTGCAGTTCCTGCTGCATCTGCAGTTGTTCTTCCATAAGTCTTCTTTCCATCTCAAACATTTTCTCCTGCTGCTTCTGCAAATCGCTAAAATACTTGTCGTAATCCATAGTACTATAGTGCTTGATGTTAGTGTATTTATTTCGTCTTTATAACTCGCTTCACCTTTCCCTGCTTGTCAACTTCCACCCACGACTTGCGGGCATAGGGCTTGCTCATGTCTTCGTAGGCATAGCTGTAGCCCTCCTCAGAAGTGCCGTCGCCATTGGGGATGGAGAAGCTGTCCACATGGCTGAGCCAACGGGGTTCGAGGCCGAGTTTCTCGTACAGGTGCTGCTGCACTGCCTGATGGATGGCGTCAATGTTGCGGTCCACGCTGCTGCGTACTTGTTCGAGCAGGGACGAGGATGAGTTCTGCTCCTTGAAAGTGGTGATGCGCTGCGTGCGCTTCATGCGGATGGGCATATACTTTGTCTGGGGCAGTACGGGCAGCACGTGCTCTTCACGGGCACGGCGCAGCACCTCCTCGTTGCGTTGCAGGCGCAGCATTGGGTTGCCGTAGAGGGAGAACATCATCATGGTGGCCAGGGAGAAGTCGTCGCGCTCCATGTGGCGGAAGGTGTTGAAGTACTCCAGTTTGGCACGCATCATGGCTTCGCCCACGGGCAATCCGCTGAACTGCTCCATGCAGAAGATGGGCATCAGGTGCTCCGAACCGGAACCATCGTGAACCTCTACACCCTCGGGCACGTCCAAGTCGGTCATGGGTACAGGAATGAGCGAACCGGCATAGAGCAGGAAGCCATTCTCGTAGAACGAGGTGAGAAGCATAGACTCGTCACGCCCGTAGCCGTAATAGCGTGCTCCATAGCAAGCCACGGTGTTGAACACACGAGCCGAAGTGTCGCTGAGCATGTCTGTGTTGAAGGCCTCGCCACTGTCGTTGTAGAATCCCGACATATAGTTGCTGCTGGCACCATGCAGGTTGAAAAGCAGCATGCCGGCCTTCTCCAATGTACGGTGCACTGGTCCTGTGGTATCTTCGTCGTCTGGCGACACTGGGGGGCTTACATACATGCCTTCCCACACCACATCGGGGTCGTTGGAATGATGCAGGAGCGGCAGGTGCTCCGACATGGTCTTGCTGGCAGGAAGCCACGAGGCATTGGCGGTCATCATTACCTTGTCCACGGCAATGCCGTCGCTGTAGTATTCGGCACACAGGTTGAAGTATGCCTCGAGGTCGTCTTCAAGAGCGGTATCCATCTTGCCATCCTCCAAAGGAAGTCGGGAAACGGTGTTGCGCACATGCTCCTCGCTGATGGTATGGTCGCCATATTCCCACAGGTTGCTGAAGAAGTTGCCCGTGAAGCCATAGCACATGTCGCAGGGGATCTTGCCTGTGTCGCTGGTACCGAACACATCCTCCACCATGGGGATGGGAATCACATCGTGGCCGCCGATGATGAAGAGCGGCGTCTTCATGCCATAGCCTATAGATGACTTCTCGAAATAGTCGGAGATGAGTTCGTTGTGCTCAAGCCAGAAGTCATCGGAACCGAAATATTT
This sequence comes from Bacteroidaceae bacterium, assembly GCA_045659645.1. GTDB lineage: Bacteria > Bacteroidota > Bacteroidia > Bacteroidales > Bacteroidaceae > Physcousia. The sequence goes on from JAZRCG010000026.1 coordinate 99,074, forward strand.
GGGATAGTCCGCTGCATCGAGCAGTTCCCAATGCATATTGTATCTTGCCGCCTTCTTGCAGAACGACTGCAGGATGCGGCATACGTCGTCTGCCGAACAATCGTACTTGTCTGCCAGGCGCTCCGTATTGGTATAAAGGATGCCATACTGCGCATCGCCGCCAGAGGCATCTTCACTATTGCTGCCGTATGGAGTGTATGCCGTATCGTCACTGGCATTGCCAGCAAGGGCAGTGCCACAGTTCTCGCAGAAATGTGCCGAGGCAGAATTCCTGCTTCCACACTGGGGGCAGAACTGAAAGGCGCCATACTGCATATTCGCAGGAGATGTGGCAGGAGCAAACTGTTGGTTGAATCTGGACAGCTGGCTGTCAAGATCGTTATTCAATTGAGACAAATACTCGTCTAAGTCTTTCATGGTTCTAACTTTGTTCTGTTCTATTATATAATGTATTGCTGCCTTCCGTTCCTCAGGCCTGTTCTCCAAGGAACCATTTTTGCAGTATTACCATCTCGGGGTGACGGGTGCTTTGCCAAAACCAATGCCGAGAGTTTGCCTTCAGCTGGCTGTAACTGATGTTCCCGTCTATGAAATCCTCGAGATTGGTTCTTGCCGCATATCTTTGCTCACCACAGAGCAGACCCACGGTGTCCATGTCGGAAAGGGTCTTGGCATAGTAGCGGTCCTTCTTCTTGCCGTCGGGGCGGCTGCATAGGAACTTTTCATAATGGTCTTCAAGTTCCTGGATACGTTCGGGGCAATCAGGCGCTGCCGCAGAACCGGCATCGCCCTTGAGCGTATATTTCCTCTTCTCGTCTTCCGGCAGCAAAAGGTCGTGGACAAGAGTGCGGTAGAGCCATTTGTTGCTCAGGCACCGTTGCATTGCCGGTATCGAATAGAATCCGTCCATCCAGCCCTCCTGTCCGTTGACGGTGCCAACGATGTGGGCAGTCTTCCGGCGGTTTGCCGACACATTTCTGCCTATGCCTCTTGTTATCCCTACGTCACGCGACACTCCCAGCCCCCCTATATCGGTCTTTCCCGTATAGACGGCTCTGAGGGCATCCATACAATAAAGGCTCAGCTGGCGGACATCTGCTGGCCTGTTTATTACGCCCAAGGCCAGAGTGGCCCAGGAATACTGCCCGTCGCCCCAATAGAGATAGCGCACAACACGGCGCTGGGCCTTCACAAACAGGCGCATCAGGCGCTTGTCCCTCTCGGCACTGTTGTCCAGCCTATAGAGGTTCCTGACACTGGCAATAAGGTGCTTGTCCCTTATCGTCAGACGGTCTATGCTCTGTCTGAATTTGTCTGTCCACTTCTTGGACAGTGTAATCTCCCCTCCCCTAATGTAATATCCCAGGAACTTGACGAACTTGTCGCCAACGATGTTCTCTATCTTCCTGGCGTTTAGTTCAAGTCCTATCTCGCGCAGGTTGGAGACTATCAGTTCCGTTGCCCTTTCATAGTCCTCTCCCACATAAATGATGTCATCGGAATAGCGGACGTATATGCCTCCAAGGGCAGAGAGTTCCTGATCCAGCTTGTACAGGATGACGTTTGCCAGCCACGAGGAAACGGCACATCCCTGCTTTATGCCCTGATAGGCATTGACATATTCACGGCGCCGGGTGTCGTAGTACAAGTCTGAATCGTAATACTTCCTCAGCATAGAGACGACGGACGAGGCGCCAAACTTCTGCTCTACCTGGTCAAAAGCCTTGTGTATCTGTTCCCTGCCTACGGTCTCGAAATACTTGTGAATGTCAAACTTCCTCCCAACGACGGAACTGGAATTGCTCAATACGGCAATCCGCGCGGACAGATTGCGCACAATCTTGCCCACACCTATGCCTTCCTGATATGACTTGCACGATGGATGGACCATATACCCTGCATTGCGCATGAGCCATTTGTAAATGGCATTGAGCAGCAGGCGGTCGAGCGGTTCGTTGGCAAAGAAGGTTCTCTCGCCACCGTCGTCCTTGGGACGGTAGCCGGTATGCGGAGGCCTGATGATGTAGTTCCCACTACCCACCTTCATACATAGTTCTGCCCGTCCATGAGGGTCCTGGATGTACTCCAGGAGTTCATGGGAGATACCCTTGGACAGGCCGTGGTCTATGACCTCTGCCCAAAGCTCGGTATCCTTAAATACAGAAGCCAGTATCGCATCCATACATCATACAGGTAGAATTATCCCTGGGATAATAGGTACGTAACTATGTAAAAATCTGATCCCACCAACGCGGGGCATAACTTTATTCGCTTAGATGATCTACCGTTCCGATCTGAGTCGGTACCAAGGCAGACATGGCCATGTCGCCGTGGTACCGACTCGTGAACGGAGCGGTAGATTCAGTCTTGTCGGCCAGATCAGATAAGTTTGCCCGAACATTCATTCTTACTTCTTATATTCCTTATACTTGAAGACTCCGCTATCAAAGAACTTCTCCTTGCAGAAGAGCATCAACTCGGCACCGTCAAAACCAGAATCAAAAACCTTGTTGACAATTCCATGTATACATTCGTCGCGGTCAAGTTCTTTTCCGCTATCGTCTTTATACCTCAGGCCAAGATACTTGACCATGGTCATCATGGAAGAATATGCACCGTCGCCGACATAGGCATTAATGAACTCGTCTGCCAATTCCAATCCGCAACTCCAATCCTCTCTGAAATGAGGGTCATTGGTAACACGCTCGTCGTTATATTGTCTTACTGCCTCGTATAGTTCCTTGTCGTTCTTTGCCTTTCTAATGAGGTTGATTCTGGATTCGATTTGGGCATATAGATTTGGCAAAGTGCGCTCTTTCCTATTGTATTTATTCCAACCCGAACGCGGGGCCTTTTCAGGAGTGTCTATATAATAGTAATTCTCACGGAACTCGCGGTCCGCTCCACTCATATACCCTATCTTCACATAAGCGCCGGCAGAAGAATTGGTATAGACCTTAAGGTTACCGATATACTTCCGGAATCCAGCCAAGTCAAATTCTGCCATAGCAATGGCAACCTCCTTGGTCCACCAGCCGGAACGTATCTTATAGGCATACGAAGACTTGTCCTTCATTGCCGCCAGCGCTTTGAGGTTGCGCACAAGGATTGTCCAAAACTTGTCGTAGTTCTGTTTAGATACAGCATCGGCATAGGCATCTATGCTGAAATCCTTCAGCCAGCCCTCCTTGTATCCCATGTCCACCAACTTGGGCAATATCCAGCTTCGGTTGAGATGCAGGGTCTCGATGTAGGTACTGCCAACAATATCTTTGCACAGGGCAGCCAGGGCATCGTTGTCTGGCATTACAGCCTGCTTGTTGCTATTTCCGTTTGACACAAGAATGGCCTGCAGTTCTTTCACGTTTTCTGCAAATTCCCAATTTGCCATGCCTTGCTTCCATGCATAGGTATCACCGGTAAGCACACCATCCAGCGCAAGTTGCTTCAATTGTGCCATGTCGTAAGGACCTGCTTGCTGACCATTGAGCACGAGCATGTAGCTTGACTTATCTGACTGTTGTTTCAACAGCGCTTTAACCTCGGGAACATTTTCTGCAAATTCCCAGTTTGCCATGCCTTGCTTCCAAACATAAGTTTGAGCCGTGAGCACATCCTTCTGGACCAACTCCTGCAACTGCTCCTTCCCGAACGGGCCTGCCTGCTGACCATCTATAACCAACATATAGCCTTCATCGGCCTTGCGCCTTGCTTCTTCCTCAGCTTGGCGCTTAGCCTCTTCCTCAGCAACCTTACGTTTGGCATCCTCCTCGGCTTGGCGATTGGCCTCTTCCTCAGCGGCCTTGCGTTTGGCATCCTCCTCGGCCTTGCGCCTTGCCTCTTCCTCAGCGGCCTTACGCCTTGCTTCCTCCTCGGCAGCAAGGTTCCTGCCAAAGAAATTTACCAGATAGAAGGCACAACCCTGTTCGGTTGCCCCCATCTCCTTGGCTGTTTCCGGTTCCATCAGCAGATAGAGCGATTCGGCAAAACGCTGCAAGCCAGGAGTGTAGTCTCCGCTTACTGCCTGCAACAGTTCCGCTGCCTCTGCCATATCCTTACGCATATATGCACAGGCCACGGCCAAAAGAGACATATTGTCTTCAGGATGATTAGGGAACTTGTCTGTCAGCGAAAACAAGATTTCCTCGGCCCTGGCAGTCTGCCCCTTCTTCTGATACGCCAGGCAACTCCAAAAACTCTGCCAGTAGTTGTCGACCATGGAAGACGTGTACTTCTCTATGCACTTGTCCTCCTTCAAGGCTGCCAATACCAAATAGTATTTGCGATGCAACTCGTCATTGGAAAACTTGCCAGCCAATACCTCTATGCTGTCTATCTGACGCATCAGAGCTGCTATTTCGTTATTCTTTAATGCATCGGTCAACTGATTCAACTTGATCTTGGCTATTCCAGTGAGTTCGCTCTTCTGAGCATGGCGCACGACAAGCATGTGCACCTGCTCGAGAATCTGGTTGGCAGAAGTCTCGTCAAGTCCCAGTTCCATACGGTAGCGGTCGAGTTCGAGTTTCTCGTCCTGCTCCAGCACATTGTCTTCGTAGGCACGCTTGCAGGCATTCAGATACAGAGTCTTGCGCTCCTGCAGCAGTTCCATCTCGGTCTTTTGCGCAGCCACATTCTGTATGTTGTTCACCGTAGAGGTGGTATTCTGTATGTTATGAACACTTCTGTCCTCGTTGTGGATGCTCTTCGAAGCATTCACATTCAAACCGCCACTAATGGCGTTAGCATCACCAAGGTTAATACCCGGAATGTCGTTTGCCACAGGCTTCTCAATCAAACGTGTCCCGCAATCAGGGCAGAATCCTCCGTCCCTTTCTATATTACAATTTGGACAATACTTCATTGTTCTCTATCCTTTATATATGATTTGTTATCATAATTACTCCGGTTTCTTGAACACACTGCCATCCTTATTCAGATAGCCAGTCTTATCGCCTTGCTCCACCTTGTACAAACCACCGTCAAGACTGTAGATATACGTATATATGCAAGGTGTTACCAGTTTCATGGTCTTAGGATTCAAGAAGCCATACTTATCGTCCTTTTCCACTTTCATCAATCCGCTTTCGGAATCAACGCTATAGAAATAGTCAAACTGTGGCTTCAGGACTTCTGCTCCCTTGGAGTTCAGGAAACCGTATTTATCGTCTTTCTGAACTTTTATCAGGCCTTGGTTGTCCTTGCTGTAAATGTAGTCGTACTTCGGAGCGGTAACGACAACACCTTTGGCAGTGGCGAGTCCGTACTTGTCGTCCTTCTGAATCTTGTAGAAGCCGTCGCTATCCAGACTATAAACATAATCGAAATAAACCTCCAATTGCTTCTTAATGTCCAGATCGGGGTTGATTGTTATTTTCACTGATGGATCGGCAACAGCATCCGTCAATTCGGAAACTGAAGATGCCACCTCATTCATAGCATCGTCCATTGCCTTGGTGGCCTGTTCCATAGCCTTCTCGTACTCACCGACAGCCTGTTCCATGGCCTTTTCATAGTCAGCAGCTGACTCCTCAAGAATCTTATCATAGTCACTGGCAGACTGGTCTAAATAGTTCTCTACACTTTCAACTGAAGCTTCTTCTTCATCGCCAGAGAACATCAGGTATACTCCACCTGCTATCAGCAAAAGAATTACGACTATACCGATTAATACCTTCTTGCCCAGCTGCTCATAGTGTGCCTCTTCCTTAGCCTTGCGAATAGCCTCCTCGCGCATAGCCTCTTGGGCTTTATTTTTCTCCTCTTCTGCCCTACGCTGGGCTTCACGTGCTTTTCTAATCTCTTCGTCGGCCTTGCGCTTCTCCGCCTCTGCTTTGCGCTTTGCCTCTTCTGCCTTTTGCTTCTCGGCTTCTGCCTTTTGCTTCTCAGCTTCAGCCTTGCGGCGGGCTTCGTCGGCCTTGCGCTTTTCTTCATCTGCCTTTTGCTTCTCAGCCTCAGCCTTGCGCTTTTCTTCATCTGCCCTTTGCTTCTCAGCCTCAGCCTTGCGGCGTTCTTCATCGGCTTTACGTTTCTCGGCCTCCAAAGTTTGCTTTGTTGCACCAGCAGGGATAGAAGGAGCACCACCAGGGATAGAGGGAGCACCGCCGGGAATAGAGGGAGCACCACCGGGGATTGAGGGAGCACCACCGGGGATAGAGGGAGCACCGCCGGGGATAGAAGGAGCACCGCCGGGGATTGAGGGAGTACCACCAGGGATAGAGGGAGCACCGCCAGGGATAGAGGGAGTACCACCAGGGATAGAGGGAGCACCGCCGGGGATTGAAGGTGCACCGCCGGGGATGTTTGGAATATTATTTGCCATAATAGTATATACCTTATATATTATAATTGAAGACTAACATTTATAATGAAGATTATTGGAAACTGAAGCAGCAATTATCGCAGAACATTGCATCGGCATCCAACACCTGACCACACTGTGGACACTGCTTGCCTCCCATCTGCTGCTGATCTATAGGCTGCTGGGGGTATTCCTGCTGCTGGAACCCTTGCTGAGGCATCTGCTGATAACCCTGCTGGGGCTGCATATTGATGTTGGTGTTATTGGTATAGAGGTTGCCGGCAGCAGCAGTATTTATCTGTGCCATGCTACCCATAGCCACCTGGTTCTGTGAATCCATGCGGTCTTGCTGACGATAGGCGTCCTGCTTGTATTCGTTGGCACGCTGCACCTGGTCGTCGTAGCGTTGCTGCTGGAACTGTTGCTGCTGCTGGAACTTGGCCTGCTCGTTGGCCACGTTGGCACCTGCGGCAGCTAACATATTTTTGCCAAACATACCCATCATACGCTCCATACGGTCCAAATCTTCCTTTCGGTCGGCACGTGCCTGAGCCTCGCGTTCCATAGCATCGGTTTGGGCCTTCTCTTGTTGTTTACGGAAGAAGTCGGCCTGTTCCTTCTGGTTGTCTGCATTAAAGGAAGCTACTTGAGCTGCTTCGCTAAGGCGGTCAAGTTGAGCAGCCTTTATCTGGTCGGCAGTCATAGAAGCGAAAGTAGAGTCGCGGTTCATCTGAGCCTGTACATCCATGCTGTGGAGACTCTCGGCACTGCGGTTCTGCTCGCGCAGCTGCTGCAGTTCCTGCTCTTTCATCGCCTGCATGTTGCGCATGGCAATGTTGGCTTTGCGCTCAAGGATGTCGGCATCGTCGAACTTGCTCTGGCGCTGCATCTGGAAATCGGACTGACGCTGCTGCTGATCCATCTGGAAATCGAACTGACGCTGTTGCTGACGCATCTGCTCGTCGCGCTGACGCTGCTGCCAATCGGCTTCGCGGCGGCGTTCCTCGTTCTGCCAGTCATGGTCCTCTTCGCGTATCTTCTTCTGCCAGTCGTACTCGTCGAGTTGCTGGCGACGTGTGAAGTTGCGGTTGTACATCTGCTCGTCGCGCTCCCAGTTGCGGTTGTACTCCTGCTCCTCGTGCATCCATTCGCGTTCGCGCTGCTCGTCCTCGATGCCCCAGTTGCGACGGCGCTGCAGGTCTTCACGCTCCCAGTCGTGGTCCTGCTTCTTGTCGCCGATGGCCCACTCTGCCTCCAGGCGTGCAGCGTCTACACTCTGCTGGTGCTGGATGCGCATGATCTCGGTAACGCTCTCGCGCTGTATCTTGTTCTGAAGTAAGGCATCCTGCAATACGGCAAGGTCTTCGTCCTTGACCAGGCGGCTCTTCTTCAGGTCGATGAGTGCTTCGTACTCCTCCTCCTGGCTCTTGGCTTCGCGCAAGCGCTTTTGGGCATTGAGCATGAGGGTGAAGGCCTCCATCTCGTCGTCGTGGATGAGGCCGTCCTTGTTGATCTGCATCAGGGCATAGCGGAGTTCCTCGTCGGTAGTGGCCTTGTCTATGGTCTGCTTGTTTGTCTCTATGGCCAGGCGGTTGCGGAACTCGCCGGTGCGCTGCAGGTAGTCAAGTTCCTTCTCGGTGCAGTAGAGTTCACGCTCTACACTGCGGAAACGTTCGAACTCGGCATTGCTGTCGGTAATCTGCAACACCTGGGCACACTCGATGCCATGGAGCTGCATGTTGATGATTTGCTGGATCTGGGCCTTGAGTGTAGCAATTACCTCCATAGGAAGGCCTGTCTGCTGGTAATCCACATTGCGCAGTGCCTGACGGAGGACATTGTCTATGCTGCCAACAAGCATCTGGTACAGCATGTTGGTGGTCAGCGATTGTTTGTCGGCCAGATAGTTGGTGGCCACGCCGTGGATGTCGCTCACCTTCAACTGCAGCGACACGCCCACCTGCACATCAAACACTCGGGTGGGTATGCTATAGGGAGCAAACTGTATGCCGCCGTCCTGGCCCACCTGGCCGCCAAAGGTCATGGGGATGTAGCGGTCGCTGACCAGATATACGGACATGACGGGAGCCTGGGTGAGACGTGAGAGGATGCGTGCATAGTCAATCTTGCGCTTCTGCACCTTCTCCTTGTTCTCGTTCTTCTTCTCACCAAAGATGAGGCGGCCTACCCAATTGAAGCCTCGCTTGATCTCGCCCACAACGCCCAACTGGCGGAAGGTGGGTTCTGCCTGGCGACGCTCCTGGATGGCCTTACGTTCCTTCTCTTCCATCTCCTTCTCGGCCTTCTCTACTGCAGCCTTCAGGGCAGCCTGCTCCTCCTCTACGGACTTGTAGAACAGGTAGGCGCCAGAAGAAAGGGTAGATACCAGTTCGCCATTGGCAAAGATGAGGGCTGTGCAACCCTCCTGCACGATGATACCCTTGAGTTTCTCTATCTCCTCGAGTTCGCTTTCCTTGATCCTGCGGGCAATCTCGCCTGGCTGGATGTTCCAGATGGTGCGGCCGCGTACAACGTCCACGCCCTGCACGGCCTCCATGCTGCGACGGTCGCGGGCACGCTGTGCCTCGCGTTCGGCGCGAATCTGTGCACGCTCGGCGCTTTGCTGTGCCTGCTGGGCATCCTGTATCTCGCCACGGTCAGCACGGGCCTGCTGGCGCACGGCCGCTTGCTGCTCCTGCTGAATGTCGCGATTCAACTGTCCGCCGGTCACGAAATTTGCCACTGCACGTACACCATCGGTAAACCAGCCTTTCTCTCCTGCCTGGGTTCCTGCCTGCCCGCCCTGGCCAACAGGAGCGCCGCATCCTGTGCAGAATCTTGCTCCGGGTTTCAGGGCCTTGCCACACTTGGGGCATGACATGGACTGACTTGCTGACTTCATTTGATCCACTGGTGCAGAAACGGGGTTGCCGCACTTGGTGCAGAATCTTGCTCCTGGCTTCAACTCACTGCCACACTTGGTGCATGTCATAGACGGACTTGCTGACTTCATTTGATCCACTGGTACAGAAACGGGGGTACCACACTTGGTGCAAAATCTTGCTCCCGGTTTCAACTCATTGCCACACTTTGTACACTGTGCCATAATATTCTTGTTTATTTAGTAAATTTACGTTCAATCTGCAAGTACTGGTGTCTTGTGCCGACACTGGCTTCTTATGGTGTTATGCCTCTGAAAGGAAGAGAAAAATAACACATAAACACTTTTTAACGCACAAATATAGTAATAATTAAGGAGAGTGGCATGACGAATTCTGTTTCTTTTTGGTTCTTTTGCGCCTAACACCTAAACTTTGATATCCTTGACACTTATATCTTAATGTTTTTTCTTAATTTTGTGAGTTAAACAACCAGATTTCATGGCAAACGAAGAGATTTACCAGGCGCTAAGGCAAAGGATGGAAAAGGTGGCGGGCCGAAAGATAAAGACGCCAAAGGATTTTGACTACCTTACAATGCACATATTCAATGCACTGAAGATACATATAGCACCTATCACGCTGAAGCGCTTTTGGGGGTATGTGGGAAGCAATGCAAATGGAAGGAGCCCATTCCGCAGCACACTGAATGCGTTTGCGCAATACGTGGGATATACCGACATTGATGCCTTCGCAAACAACATCAATGGCAAGGACAGTGCGGAGAGCGACTTCATCCTTAACGACACGCTGCTGACCCAGTCATTGGCAAAAAGCACAAGGATAGAACTGAGGTGGCACCCCAACCGCCGGGTGGTGATAAAACACGAGGGCATGGAGATGTTCAAGGTGCTGGAGAGCGCAAACAGCAAGCTGAAGGCAGGTGACACCTTCCTGTGCGGACAGATTATAGACGGAGAGCCGCTTACACTGAGATACCTGGTGCAAAACGGCAATTCGCCCGTTAACTATGTGTGTGGAAGAGTGAATGGAGTAAAGTACAAATTGTTGCACGAATGAAGACATCGGGATTTATAAATGAGGGAGACGGGGATGAGAAGATAGAGATCCTGGGAATCTCCAACGCCACATCCAACATATTCAAAAGGCGCATAAACGGGGAACTGTATTTCATGAAGCAGCTGCGCCCCGAATATGCTGCCGACAAGCGCTATCGCGAGGCATTCTTCAAGGAATATAATACCGGCAAGGCCATATCCAGCCCATACGTGGCGAAATATGTGGGCATAGAGGAGGACGGCGACGGGCTCTACATACTGATGGAGTACATCAACGGGGTGACACTGAAGGAAAAACTATCCTCTGAACCGGAATACTTCCACAAAAGCAGCAACATAAAGAAACTGCTGGTGCAGATATCACTGGCGCTGACAGCACTGCACCGACAGGGCGTTGTCCACCTTGACATCAAACCGGAAAACATCCTGCTCACCAAGACTTCAAACGACGTGAGGCTGGTGGACCTGGGCTTCTGCCTGTCAAACAAGAACGACCATACCGTGGGATGCACCAAGACCTTTGCTGCACCGGAGACCATTGCCGGCAACATTGCCGAGATAGATGCACGAAGCGACATCTACTCAGTGGGATGCCTGCTGCAATACATAGAGGAGGGAAGCGGAAAGAACCTTGCACATAAGTTCAGCAAGATAAAGACCCGCTGCATGCAAGAGCAGAAACGCGAGCGCTATACGAGTGCCACGGACATAACAACAGCCCTGAGCAACACAAGGCAATGGTACTATGCAGGCGGCATTGCCGCAGTGGCGGCTTTGTCGGGCTACCTGTTCCTGAAATCACCGCTCTACAACAGCCTGTGCAACTACATCGAGTGGAAATCCGGCAATGTGCCCGAACGCCTCGAGGCAGATGGCATATTCTATCGCATAACAGACGGCAATGCACGCACGGTGGAGGTAACGTTCAAGGGCAGCCACCATGCCGAGTACGAATACGAATACAAAGGCGGAGAGATAAACATTCCGCAAACCGTAACGTACAAGGGGCGTACCTTCAGGGTAACGGCATTTGCACCCATGACGTTCAGCAACCCGTACATATCAAAGGTTACCATACCTGAGGGCATCGAGGAGATTGCCGACTCTGCCTTCATCTACTGCAACCAGATTGGCACGATACGCATACCCAAGAGCGTGAAGAAGATAGGCTTGTCAGCGTTCTACCCCATGCTATACATTGACAGCATTGTGGTAGACAAGGAAAATCCATACTACGACAGCCGCATGAACTGCAATGCCATCATAGAAACAGCCACCAACACCATTATTGCCGGGTGCAACGGCACCACAATTCCGGAAGGCGTGGAGCGCATTGCACGAGATGCCTTCGTGGGTGCAGAGAGACTAAAGAAACTGGTTCTGCCGGCAAGCCTCAAGGAGATTGGCGCCTCGGCATTTGTCCATACCGCAATTGATGAGATAGACATCCCGGAGGGGTTAACAAAGCTTGAAGCCTACACCTTCCAGTATTGCGAGAACCTGCACAAGGTGACCTTGCCACAGAGCCTCACGAGCATAGGCCATGCCGCACTGTCGCACTGTGCATACAAAGAACTGGACATACCGAACTCGGTAACCCATATCGAGGATTATGCCTGTGACTGTTGCCAATACCTTGAAACCCTCACCATAGGCAGCGGAGTAAGGCACATTGGATATGCTGCTTTCGAGGGTTGCCGCAAACTCAGCAAGGTAGTGTCGCACATTCCTGCCGACAGCCTCTTCGTAATAGACAGCAGCACATTCAACAACATCAGCCCCGACTGCATACTCTACGTCCCCCGCGGAGCAAAGAAAGCCTACCAGAACACCTTCGGATGGCACAGATTTGCCCAGGTGCTGGAGTTCTGAGGCAGAGACTAAGCATAGTTACCAACAAGTAAGCCGGACACATGCCCGGCTTACTTGTTATATATTCAGAGTTAAAGTCCTTAAGACTTGCTCCTCTCGTCTGCATCACTTGGATAGCAGCACCTTCTTTCCGTCCCTTATATAAATGCCTGATGTAGCAGGAGTAACAACACGACGTCCGTGCAAATCATAGGTTATGCCGTCTGTGTCTGCCTCGTCCTCTACAATGACGTCACTAATGCCTGTGGGATTTGTTGACTTGATGGGATAGAAGGGGTTCTCCTCGGTGAACTTGTATTTGCCGTTGCTTGCCCAATCCAGGGAGAAGCGGACGAAGCGCATTACGAATGCGTCGGAAACACCGTTCTCCTCGTAGTAGACACCCAGGGTGCCGTCGGGCAGAACTACGGTTGCGCTGTAGCAAGAACCACGGGGACAGATGGTCTTGGGAGAACCGAAGGTTTCACCCTCGTCGGTAGACAGTGCTATGCTCACATTCTCGCGGCTGCCGCTGTTGGGCAAGGTCTGCAGTGCTATGTTCCAGGGGTTGCCCTCCAGGGTAGAACACCATACCATGTATTCGCCGTCGCAGGCGTTGCCAGAGATACCTGTGGTAAAGCGTGTCTGTGAGGGGTAGTGCCATGTCTCGCCGTCGTCGGAGGTAACGTTGTGATAGTTATATCCGCTTGCACGTACGCTGATAGCGAGGTCGCCATTGTTGCGCTCCAGAGTCTTGGGCTCGTCGGCAGACTTAGTGCCGCTTGTACCACTAACATACCAGTTCTGTCCACCATCCTTGCTCATGAAGAAGTAGAAGTTCTGGCTATTGTCAGCCTCGCGGTTCACGAAGCTTGATACCAAAGTACCGTCGCGCTTCTGCAGGGCAGCACCCGAACCAGAGAAACCGCTCTTCCAGGTCTGTGTCTTGGGGTTGTCGCACTTGGCACCGAAGAGGTCGTCGGTATGGTCAACGGGAGCATCCCAAGTTACACCACCATCGCGGCTGGTGATAGTCTTCCAGCGTGGAGGTTCGGCAGCAGTACCCTGAAAGAAACCATGTCCGTATGTACCGGCACTGGTCATGATGCCCACGATCTCGCCGTTGTCACGATTGGTTACGATAGAAGCATCGCCATGTCCATAGTTGCCACCTGTCTCGGGAGTACCAGCCACGGTGAGGGGATCGCTCCATGTCTTGCCGTTGTCGTCAGAGTACTGTGCCACCACATAGCAGTGGTTGGGCAGGTCGGCCTGGCTCTGCTTACGATCGTCGGTAAGTACAACGAGGCGCTTGCCGTCCTTGGTTGCCGTGATGGCAGGGATACGGTAGTGCAGAGAACCCTTGTCCATGGGCATGAGCACGGAACCTTCGGAGAGGAATACAGTCACGCTATGCTTGGGATTGCCATTCGCCTCCTCTATTTCAGCGCCGTCCACGGTGTATGAAGTAATGCTTGCATCCACGAGGTTGCCTTCCTTGGCAGTTTCTGCTATGTCGTATGTAATCCACAGGTAGTAGTCGCCAGGCGCCATGTCCTTGCTGCCAGTGATGGTGAAGGTGCCGTCTTCAGCCAGTGTTACTGCCTGTCCGAACTGCACGCCGTTCTCCTCGCGCCAGGTCATCTTCTTGGCAGCGTCCACGAAGAGTTCGCGGTCGTTGGTAGCGAAGTATGCCTTCACGTTGGTAACGTCTGCCTTGCTGGTACCAGAGAATGCACCCTTCACACCCTGGAAGGTTACCTTGCCATCCAAGCCTGCCACACGGATGGTGGAGCGGATAATCGCCTGGTCCACATTGCCGATACCGGTGCTCACTTTACCCTGCACCACACGAGTGCTTGCTACACTTGCCTCGGCATTGCTCAGGTCCACTTCATCAAAGCGCCAGAGCGAGGCATTGCCGGCTGCAGCACCCCAACGTACAATCACCTTGTTGTTGTCCTGGGCATGCAACTCAACTGCATTGTCCTTAATCACGAAGAAGCCGTGTGCCTCGTTTATATAATAGATGTAGTTGGGTTCGCTAACAACACCAAATGCAGTGCCGCCACCAGTTCCGCTGCCAGCAGTACCGAAATATTCGCCATTGTAGTTCTTGATGGCCAGTTTACCGTTCTTTTCCCAGAAGCTCCACACGTGAGTGGGCTTGAACTCCTTGTCGCCGAAGCGCATCTTCTGCATCTGGCTGTCGTAGTACATTACCTTGCCTGCACAGTAGGCCTGTGTGGAAGCGCTGGTGATGTAGTACCAGTGTTCATTGCCCTCGGTGCTGATTACGGGACGTTCGGCAACATCCAGTTTCACCTTCACGGTAAAGTTGCTCAGCACCACGCCCTTGCCGTTGGGACCCTTCAGGTCGAATGCCACGGTGGTCAGTCTCTGCTTCTGTGCACTGACGGTCTTGGGTGTCTTGGATGTGGTGTACACGCTGCCATTGTCCATCAGGATTTCCTGTGCATCGTCGTGGCCATTGTTGGCAAATGTAAAGCTGTACTCGGTAATAACATAACCTGCAGGAGCCGACAGAGTGTAAGTGGCCTTGCCTGCTGTACCTGTCATCAGCTGAATGTTGTTTCCAGCCCAGTTCATGTTATTGACAGTACCGCAACCGAACTGAAGCTGAGGAGTTTGATTACTCTTCCAATTGCAATTCCAGCTCTGGTTTGCTGATCCATTTGCATGGTACAGATCGCCATTTGCCTTATCTACGGTGTAGCTGAATTCTGCGGGAGTCTCCTCTTCATCAACAGCAACTTCCTTGTATCTGATCACGAGCCTGGTAATCATAATGCCCTTAGTGCCGTCAACGGCTGTTCCCACCTTGAGTGTGATGGTGTCGGTTGAGAGGCCCTTGGCCACCACGGTCTGCTCCGATGATGTCTGTGCGGGACTTGTTGCTTCGCCATCTGCGGTGGTGTAGGTAAATGTTCCGCTGAAATCAAGGCCACTCAGTGTAGTCAATTCGTACTCGTTGATTTCATAGCCACGGGGAACGGCAATAGTATATGAGTATCCAGCCTGCAGCCAGGGGCGCTTCTGCGACCAGCCAATGTTGTTTACAGCCATGTCAGTGCCCTCAACAGTAACGGCAGGAGTGGTAGAGGTCACGAACTTGCCATACCAGCCATCGCCAGAACTAACATGCTTTGTAAATGTTGACTTGCCATTCTCAAACTCATTGATGGTCAACGTCAGTGTCTTCAACGATGGGTCGGGCATCTCGTCGGGTTCGCCCTCAACCTGCTCTATCTGGTACTGGCAGCCTGTATCGGCACGGTCGGTACCTGTCTGTTCGTTGCTCCAGTTGTACACTGGGGTTCCGCTCAATGTTGTCTGGTTCAGCTGCACTGTGCCGCTGCTTATGATGAACAGGCCAGGGGTGTTGGCATAACTCAGTGTCCAGCCGTTGGCAGGCTGGGTTGCCGAGGTAGTTATCTGTGTATTGTAGGCTGCTGTAGGAGCCAGATAAGACTTGTCGGCACGGTTCACGATGTCCACCTTGCCGTCCTGGCGTGCCACGAACTTCCACATGCCGGTAGCATAGTTATGCTTGTCCTCGCCCACTACGCCAGCACCAGCGCCTGTGCTGGTCATGTACTTGCTGTTGCGGTTGGGGGTGTAGAGCTTGTACCACACCTCGTTGCCCTCTGTGCTGTTTGTGGGCATGGAGAGTGCTTCGTTCAGTATGGCATTCAGGGCATTGGCAAACTCGGTTACCTGTTCCTGTGTGATGTCGTTTCTCTCCAGCAGAGCATTGGCCTCTGCCATCTTGGCATCAAAGGCCTTCATCTTCTCCTCGTTGTACTGGCCAGCAGCATTGCCGCGAGTGGCTATCAAACCACGTGCAATAACCTGGGTCAACTGGTTGCGCAGGCCTGCCTGGGCATAGCGTGCCTCGGCGGTGGCATCGTCAATGACGGTGTAGGTATCCTGGGGAAAGTCAACGGCAAGAGCCTCCTTCATGGCCTGTGCCATCTCCACATAACCCAGGGCACCGAGGTAGTTGCTGGGATAGAAATACTTGGTGTTTGCCACCGTTCCATCGAGCAGAGTGTTGTAGAAGTCAACGAACTTCACACCCTCCAATGTCTTCAGGTATGCATTGAGCACGGAAATACGGTTGGTGTTGTTGCCTGCATTGTTGGTGGGGCAGAGGCTCATCACATAGATAACGGATGTGGGGGACTTCTGCTTGATCTTGTCAACCAGGGCCTTGTAGGCGGTCTTCACGCCCTCCATGTCGGCAGTGCCGTTGCAATCACCGGTACCGGTATACAGGAAGATAGCCTTGGCGTCCTTCTTCTCCACACCTGTGCTGGCATAGGTGGCATCCACCAGCTTGCTGGTAGTGGCAATGTCGCCGCCATAGCCCCAGCCTGTGCCACGGTTCTTTACGTTGGGGTTGCCCAGCAGTTCCTGCCATTCGCCGTTCTTGATGAACTCATCGCCGAAGACAAGAACGTCGTTTTCAGATATAGGAAGCATGCTGAAATATGTGGCACGCATGCCGTGCGAACCACCCAAACCGCCTGCGTTCTGCTTCTCCAGAGTGTTGTCGGGATAAACGGTGCTGACGGTATAGTTCTCGTCCTCCTGCAGATACTGGCAAATTTCCTTTGCCCATGCCTGATAGGCACCTGCGGTAAGGTGCAGGTTGTCATAGCTCCACTGACCTCCACTGGCCACGTTCGTCAACTTGTCGTAGAGGTCTATGTAGGTTACCTTGTCGGTAGCATCGGCATAGGCCTTGGTCAGTTGGTTTGCCTTCAGCCATGTAGCCTCCACACGGTTGCCGGTCTTGTTGTTCAGGATGCTGTACAGGTACACCTTGGTCTGTGGCGAGCGTGCGTGTATGCGTGCCACTATGCTCTTGACGTATGCCAGCACCTGCTCGGGGCTGAAGTTCAGGCCGCCTGAGGTGGCAATGTCGTTGGTGCCTATCATCATAAACACCTTCTTGGGCTTGTTTGCCAGATAGCTCTCCAGGTTGTCGCTCTGCTCAGTGGAGTAGGTGCCTGAGTTGCCACGGTTCACGATGGGCAGATACTTGCCGTCGGATGTTTTGAACACCTCGGGCCAGCAGTGCATGTCGGTGATGCTGTTGCCGATGAACAGGATACTGCCCTCGGCTGGCTGCAATGCCTTGAACGAATCATAGCGATGATTCCTGAACGGCAAGTCCGCCCATGCGCCAAGCACACAGAGACATGCCGTCAACGTGAGTAATAACTTTCTCATGATGTGATTTGTTTTTGGTTGTTTAGGTTTATATTAGGTTTAATTATGCTTCTTCGGCTCGCAAAAATAGCCTTTTGAGGGGTTAAAGGTAAAAAAAAAAAAACAGGAAACATCCGAAGACAAAGACAGATATACACTATATTGCAACATTGTAATACAGACTGTGCAAAACGGCGCATACGAGGCCCTGTTTTGGTCCTCCCGAGGACCGCCCCGAAAGAACCGGGAACTCTCGCCTCGGTCCTCGGGACGACCGACCCTTGTCCTCGTGAGGCCCAAATGGGCAGGTCGCGACGCCCGTCTGCAAACAAGCATGCCGCCCGGCCAACGCCGGGCGGCATGCTGTAATTATTTTTCTGCAAGATAAAACTATACCCTACTGTTCTGCCGATTCGCTGCTCAGGGTGTCCTGGGTTTCCAGCACCCTCTCGCCCATGGTCTTGTAGGTGGAATCCATCCGGAGGCTGTCCCGCTCGGCGGCAATCTCCTTCTGGATATATGCCTCGGCCTCTACCGTGTGGGGAACTCCGTCGCCCCATACCAGTTCATAGTAGCCGCGGTCGATGGGACGATGAGCGCCATCGTACAAGAATGCGAATACATACATGAATCCGCCGTCGGCATCGCCGCCAAACTTGGAGTACTCGTTGTCCAGATGCAGCAGTGCGTATGACACCTCGCCCGGCAGAGCCTTCTCGTTGATGCGGACGAAGAAGAAGCGGTTGTTCTTCTCGGCATAGGCATTGGTAACGACAATAGAGGAATCCTGCTGGCTCAATCGGAACTCCAGGTTTGTGCCCTTCTCGCCGAACCAGTCCTTGGCAATGAAGGTGCTGTCGTCCATCATGGTCAGTTCCACCTGCTGGTGCTGGGGAGAGTTGCACAGTGTGCCCTGTGTCTGCACGCTCCATACGGGCGAGGCCTCGAACATGGTCATTACAGCCACTATGGCAACATATACCCAGTGGGCGATAATGCCGGCGCTGATACCGCCGAGGAAAGAACTCAGGAATGCCTTGGGAACCAGGGGACGGTAGCCCAGAGAGTCCAGCGTGGCGGCATCGGTGCTCAGGTAACCGCTCCAGCACATGCCCATGGCGGTGCATACGGCTATGGCATTGCCGTCTATGATGCCCTTGGCGGCAAACTCGGGAATAAGGCCCAGGGCAGCACCCACGGCACCCAGTGCGGTGATGGGGAAGGCCACCAGTTCGGGGGCAGTGAAGCCAAAGAGCCATTCAAAGACGAAACTTATCTTGCCTGCCAGCCATGGTAACAGCTGTGTGCCCTGGAAGGCACCACCGGTGTAAACGATAATCTCGTTGCCCATGTCGTCCACACCCTCGGCGGTTCCGCCAAAGGTGAGCATCATCACCAGAGTGCTGATAATGAGCACACCGGGAATGATGGCAAGGCCTATGGTAACGCCGTCCTTGCCACCATCGAGCATAGCATTCAGCACACGTACGAAAAGGCTGTCGTCGCTCTTCTTCTCGTTGCCGTCCTCAGAGAAACTAACATCGGGAAGGGCCTCGCCACCCTTGTAGTCGGTTATGGCCGTAGCATCCTCGTGCTTGTAGTTGGGGTACATCTTCAGGGTGAAGTACTGCATCAATCGTGTTGCTACCACACAACCGCTGATGGCACCGAACAGACCTACGAAGGGAGCCAGGAAATAGCCCTGTCCCACCATGAAGATGAGCACCAGCAATCCCATGCCGAAGGCAGTGCCGAAGTTCACCAGCGACACGTGCTGATACTTCTTGAAGTAGCGGGCAAAGCCCTTGTCCTGACTCAGGGCAATGATGGCAGGATTGTCGCTCAGGAAGGTGAGCACCGCCGCCAGCGAAGCCACACCAGGCATATTGAACACGGGGCGCATGACGGGGCGCAGGAGGCGCTGCAGGAGGTCCACCACACCGAACTCCACAAAAATCTTGCCCAGGGCACCTGTGATTACGCACATGCCCATCAGGTAGAACACGGTGTTCAGCAACAGGTCGTGCGCCGTGTGCATGATGGTGTTCAGCATGTTTGCCAAGCCCATCACACTGGCCATATAGCCAAACAGTGCCACAATGATAATCAGGCACGGAATGCCATTAGGAATCTTTTTAAGCATATCTTTTATTTTCTGTTTTTCCTACCACTTGTTTATCGCCCACTTCAGTCCCTTCAGCACGTCCAGGTTCACCTTGGCGCCAACGTTAAAGATCACCTGGTCATCGAGCATAGCTCCACCAGGATTTGTATTCACACCCCAACTATAGCCTCCTGCGGCAAATAGGCGTAGTATCTCGGGGTGCTTCTTGAAGGGTTCGTACTCTATGCCACCGCTCACGCCATGCATCTCGGTGCCGTTCATCACATACAGGTCAGCATCTGTGCCGGTGTTGTTCACATCATAGTTATACTTAGCAAACACACGCACAGAACTATGTGGCTTTCCGCTCAGCTCGGCAATCACACTACAGTCTTCAAAGAAGAAGGCCTGACCACTGCTGGCACGGTTCACATAATCCAGTTCCAGCCACAAGCGCTGTGGCAGGAAGTTGAACTTGTTGCCCAGGGCTATGTAGTTCATCCAACGGCCCTCAGTGCACTGAAAGGCATTCACCGACCAGATAGTCTCCCACATGCCACATTTGCCATTCCACATCAGCGAGAGGCCATAGGTATTGTTACTGCCTATCTCCTTGCGGAAGGGGCTGTTAGACACCTGAAAGGTCAGACGATGATTGTCATTAGCCTTGTATGTCACGCTGGCTCCAAGCTGATAGCAAGCTATGTGGTTCCAGTATTCGCTATTGTTGTTGTACAGGTCAATAGGCGGACGGTCGTATTCATAACCGCCTATGGCCACCACCTGCTTGCCTGCAGAGACAGACCATTTTCCGTTAAAGGCATAGTTCATCTCCAGCCAGTCCGTAGCATCCCAAAAGGTGCTTTCGGGCACTCGGTTAAAGCGCTGGCGCCATGAGATGCTAAGTCCCTTGTAGATTCTGGCATTCAGGCTCAAGTTGATAAACTCTCCTCTGAAACCAGTTGCATTGTCGTCCGTCTGACCGGCAAGGTTTACCATCTGCCATCCAAATCTGGTCTCGAAGGCAAACTTGGTCACCTCTGGTCCCTGATACTCCCTTTTCACCCTGGCCGAAGCAGGTGCCGCCAGCTCCTCAGCATGAGCCATCACGGCACATGCACACAATAAATACAAAAATATAAATACCTTTTTCATAAAATCAAGTGCAAAGTTACGAAGATTAGAGCATTTGGGCAAAACAAAGGCAACACTTTTTTGCATTTACATTAAAACAATGTAACTTTGTAACATCAATTCGTTTATAGTTATAATCACAAACACACTACATCGTAGTTTATGAAGATACTTGTAACCGGAGCCAACGGACAGTTAGGTTCCGAAATGCGCCTGCTTGCCAAGGACAGTACAGACGAGTTCGTCTTTACCGACGTGAACCAGGTGGAGGGACAGGAAACCACCTATCTGGACATCACGGACCGTCAGGCAGTCATGGACATGGTGCAGACACAGGGCATTGATGCCATAGTGAACTGTGCCGCATGGACCAATGTGGATGCCTGCGAAACAGACCCTGCACTTGCCGCCCTGGCTCTGCGCCTCAATGCCGATGCTCCCGAGAACCTTGCCCTTGCCATGAAGGCCGTGGGGGGACTGCTCGTACACATCTCCACCGACTACGTCTTCGGCACCGAGCCCTACAACACTCCCTGCCGCGAAGACCAGCAGGGCACTCCCACCGGTGTGTACGGCCGCACCAAGAAGGAAGGCGAGGAGCGCATCCTTGCCACCGGGTGCCAGCACGTCATCATACGCACGGCATGGCTCTACTCCGAGTTCGGCAAGAACTTCTGCCGTACCATGCTCCAGCTCACCGCCGAGCGCCCCACCCTCAATGTCGTCTACGACCAGTGCGGCACGCCCACCTATGCCCTGGACCTCGCCCGTGCCATCTGCACCATACTCGGGGACTACAACACCTCGCTCACCGCTCACCATATTCTCCCTCCCATAGAGGGGCGAGCAAGGTCTTCAGAAGAAGCACCGAATGTGCTTCTGTGCCTTGGGAGGGGAGAACTTTCCAGTTCGACGCGCGGACTGGATGGGGAGGGGTCTTCCCCCTTCTACCCCAAAACCGGCATCTACCACTACTCCAACCTCGGCGTCTGCTCCTGGTACGACTTCACCCAGATGATACAGCACACCGCCAACACCCTCTCTGCCGAGCAGCGCCATTGCAACATACGTCCCTGCCTCAGCAGCCAGTACCCCTCGCCCGTCAAGCGTCCCTCCTACTCCGTTCTGGACAAGACCAA
This sequence comes from Bacteroidaceae bacterium, assembly GCA_045659645.1. Lineage (GTDB taxonomy): Bacteria > Bacteroidota > Bacteroidia > Bacteroidales > Bacteroidaceae > Physcousia. The sequence continues at coordinate 120,799 of JAZRCG010000026.1, forward strand.
GATACAGGAAACCTTCGGCCTGGACATCCCCTACTGGACAGACTCCCTCAGGCAATGCATCGCCAACCTGCTCCGAACGGAAAACTCTTAGGCCCTCTTAGGTCCTCCCTAGGTCTTCCTAGGACCTCCTAGGTTTTCCTAAGCTCTCCTAAGCCCTCCGTTCACTTTCTCCCCCTGAGACAGGGGCGAGTACCCCGCAGGGGGGAGGGGGTGGATAAATCCCCCCAGCGTTAAACGTCTAACCATTAAATTATAAACCCATTAACCAAATCCCTCTAAAATATGGACCTCATACCTTCTTTCCAAGTTGACCACCGCAATCTCATGCCCGGTATCTACATCTCCCGTCAGGACACCATGGGCGAGCATACCATCACCACCTACGACATCCGTATGACCGCCCCCAACCAGGAGCCTTCCCTGCACATTGCCGCCATCCACACCATAGAGCACATCGTTGCCACCTTCCTGCGCAACGATCCCGAGTGGAAGGACCGCATCGTCTACTGGGGCCCCATGGGCTGCCTCACCGGCAACTACCTCATCATGAAGGGCCAGTGGTCGTGCCACGAAGTGCGCACCCTCATGCTCCGCGCCTTCCAGTATGTTGTCGACTACACCGATGAAGTTCCCGGCACCACCGCCGCCACCTGTGGCAACTATCTCCTGCACGACCTCCCCATGGCAAAGTGGGAAGCCAAGCGCTACATCCAGCGCCTCACCACCGACTTCCACCACGAATACCCCGGCATAGAACGCCCCGAGGACGCTGGAGGCATGGTGTTCCACGACGCGTAAAACCTACATCAGAAAACCATGAAACCTAAAACAACAAACAATATGAAACAACATCTACTCAAAAACTCCTTCCTGCGAGGAGTCCTGTTCCTACTGCTATGCGCAGTTGGTTTGGGGAATGCGTGGGGCGAAGAGGTGATCTTTAAACTCCATACAGGAGAAGTTACAGACGGTTATTATATCATTGTCTCTGATGGAGTTGCCATGAACAATCAAACGTCAAGTAACAGATTGCAATACGACGATGTTACTATCTCCAACAACATTATTCAAGCAGAGAGTAACGCAAGATATGTTTGGTACATTACCTCAGTAGAGAATGGCATTTATACACTAAAGAATGCAAAAAATAATTATTACGCTGTAAGCACTGGAACTAAGAATCAAGCAACCACGAAGAATGGAACTATTGATGAGAAATACAAATGGTACATGACAAATAATGAAAAGAGTTGTAGCATTGAAAATGTATACAACAAGGCAAAGGGCATTAATTACACCATTCGTAGAAACAGTACATATGGATTTGCATGCTATGCTGCAGCAACAGGAACAGGTCCAAAACTTTACAAAAAGGTAGAAGTTTCTACAAAGACAGTAACAGAACTTACCATCAGCGATACTGCATCAATTACAACGTATTATGTTGGTGATACTCCCTCTGCCAAAGGTCTGGTGGTTAAAGCTACATACGACGACAAAACCATAAGTGATGTTACTGATGACGTAATATGGACATTCTATCCCGGGAAATTGACGGAAGAAGGTAACATTGAGGTCACCGCTACAGCAGAATACCAAAACAAAAGCGTTTCCTGTACTTATAACGTAATCGTTACCAAAAACCCAAAAATCACAGATTACACTAAACTTGAAGATGGAAAGAAGTATTATATTGTTGCAACACTTTCCGATGAAATTGACTATTATTTCTCCACCACATACACTACTATTACCGATGCCGTAAAGGGTGTTGCACAAACAGATAAAGCCAACGCGAACATCCTTACTGCAATTGCCAACAGTTCAGATAAAACAAAGTGGGCTTTCCAATTTGAAAATGGTTATTATCTAAGTCTTAAAGATTCTCAAGATAATGGTAAGGTTAGAATTATTGCCCAAAAAACTTATTGGGTATTATCCAATACCACAAAGGGGCTTATCAATATGACAACAAATGATTTCTGTCTACAGAGGAATAACAGTTCTGGAACCACTAACTTCGGATCATATACTTCAGGACAAACCGACATATGGTTCTTGGAAGTTCCAACCTATGACGTAGAAATCTCCTCTGCCGGCTACGCCACTTTCTGCCTGCCTTACAATGCTACTATCCCCGATGGATTGACCGCATATACTGCTACCGACAGTGTCGAAAGCGTGAGACTGACAGCCAAGGAAGGCGGAAAGATTGCTGCCGGTGAAGGTGTGGTGCTGAAAGGCGATGAGGGCACATATACTTTCGTTGCCGCAGAGGGAAACGTTAGCCCCACCGCAGGCAACCAAATGGTGGGTGTAACCAAAGATACCAAACTTACAGGAAAAGACAATGCTTATATGCTGACACACAAGAAAGATGACGGTTCCATTGCCTTCCGCCTGCTGAAGACCAACTACACCCTGGAGGCCAACAAGGCTTACCTGAAAGCAAGCAACACAGCCAATATCCGCGAACTCATCCCTGCCCTTTGGGATGACAATGCTACAGACATAGACAATATCGCCAAAGACGAGGCAACCGCCACGGGTGCCATCTATAACCTGGCAGGACAGAAACTGATGCGTGCACAAAAGGGTATCAATATCATCAACGGCAAACTAGTGATAAAGTAACTCCTATACCTTATATATAATATATAGACGAACGACATGAAGAAGCAATATATCATCCCTGCGACAGAATGTATCCAAATGGAAACAATTCGCCTCGTCGCCAATTCTATAAACAAAGACGAGGATGGCATAACCGACCCCAACGGCTATGACTTCCTTGGCAGAGAGGACAAGGATCCCAAGACTCCCAACCTGTGGGACAACGAGTGGTAGATAAAGCTACAACCTCATACCATACATTCAACGCTATGCATAACTATATCGCCAACGAAGAACGCTACACCAACGGAATGCAATTCCGCAGGTGTGGAAAGAGTGGAATACTGCTGCCCAGTGTGAGCCTGGGATGGTGGCACAACTTCGGTGCCGAGAACGATTACGACCATTGCCGAGAGATCGTGAGATATGCCTTTGACCATGGTATAACACACATGGACCTGGCTAACAACTACGGGCCTCCTCCTGGACATGCCGAGGAGATGATGGGACGGATGATGCAGGATGACCTGCGACCGTACCGCGATGAACTGTTCATCGCTTCAAAGGCGGGATATGTGATGTGGCCGGGGCCTTATGGCAACTGGGGCTCGAGGAAGTCGCTGATGGCAAGCCTGGACCAAAGTCTGAAGCGTATGAAACTGGATTACGTGGACCTGTTCTATACTCACCGCTACGACCCGGAGACGCCTCTGGAGGAGACGTTGCAGGCGCTGGTGGATATAGTGCGCCAGGGAAAGGCTCTGTATGTGGGTATCTCCAGATGGCCCTTGCATGCGCTGAAGGTGGCGATAAAGTATCTGAACGAGCGTGATGTGCCGCCTCTTATATACCAGGGTCGTCTGAACATGCTGGACAGGGCTCCGCTGGAGGAGGGTATCCTGGAGGAGTGCTACAACAATGGCCTGGGCTTCATATCCTTCTCGCCCTTGGCACAGGGTTTGCTGACGGACCGCTATCTGCAGGGCAGCGTGCCACAGAACAGCCGCATGAGCCAGGGACGCTTCCTGAAAGAGGAGATGCTGACACCCGAACTGCTGGCTTACTTGAACGAGCAGAATGCCATTGCCCAGGCAAAGGGGCAGACACTGGCAGAATATGCCTTGCGCTGGATCCTGGAGCAGAAGGGTGTTACCTCTGTGCTGGTGGGCGCAAGCAGCGTGGAACAGCTGAAGAAGAACATCAAGGCTGGATGTGAGTGAGAGGGGGACCCACCCCAACCCTCCCTGTGAGGGAGGGGGTAGATACTACTGAGAGCGGAGAGAGGATTTTGTAAAACGAAGTGAAGAGCAAGAGGTGCAGGACCGGGGGATGGTGCTGCACCTCTTGCTTATAAAGGGAGTCGGAGTACTCTGAGTAATCGGATTTCTTTCAACGTTAAACGTTAAACGTTAAACTTTCAACGTTCCAACAGGAACTGCTTGAAGGCTTGGAAGTCGTTGGGCATCTCTACGGATTGCTTCTGGCCTTGCATGAAGGCGGCGAGGCGGGCGGGGATTTCCACGTCGGTGTGGCAGATGTCGTCCACTACCTGCTTGAACTTGGCTGGGTGTGCGGTCTCCAGGAAGAAGCCTACCTCGCCGGGGCGAAGGCCGTCCTGCAATGCCTGGTATCCGCAAGCGCCGTGGGGGTCGAGCTGATAGCCCGTCTCGCTGAGGCACTGGCGCATGGTGGAGGCAATCTGCTCGTCGGTGTATGTGGCGCCGGAGATATGCTCGGTGATGGCCTCGTGGCTATGGCCGTAGAGGTCCAGGATGCGGGCAAAGTTGCTGGGGTCGCCCACGTCCATGGCATTGGCGATGGTGGCGGTGGAGGGACGGGGATTATAGTGGCCTGTCTGCAGGTAGTTGTAGAAGATGTCGTTGGCATTGTTGGCGGCAATGAAGCGGTCGATGGGCAAGCCCATGCGGCGGCCGAAGAGAGCGCTGCAGATGTTGCCAAAGTTGCCCGAGGGCACGCAAGCCACCAGTTTGGGAGCCACGGCAGAGGGAGCGCCATTGACGGCAATGCCCTGCTTCTTCAGTTGGGCGTATGCCCAGAAGTAGTAGAAACTCTGGGGGAGGAAGCGTGCCACGTTGATTGAGTTGGCAGAGGTGAGTTTCATGTGGAGGTTGAGTTCCTCGTCCATGAAGGCGCTCTTCACCATTGCCTGGCAATCGTCGAAGACACCGTCCACCTCGATGGCGGTGATGTTCTGTCCCAGGGTGGTGAACTGGCACTCCTGGATGGGAGAAACCTTGCCCTGGGGGTAGAGCACGTAGACGTGGATGCCGGGGACGCCAAGGAAACCGTTGGCTACGGCAGAACCGGTGTCGCCGGAGGTGGCAACCAATACATTAACAAGACGGTCACCTCCCTGCTTCTTGTTGAAATATCCCAGCAGGCGGGCCATGAAGCGTGCGCCCACGTCCTTGAAGGCCAGTGTGGGGCCGTGGAAGAGTTCCAGGGAGTAGATATTGTCCGTTACCTTTACGGCAGGGATGGGGAACGACATGGTGTCGTAGACAATCTGGCGCAGGTCCTCGGCAGGGATGTCCTCGCCGAAGAAGCACTCTGCCACACGGAAGGAGATTTCCTGAAGCGACATATCCTGGATGTTGTCGAAGAACTCCTGTGGCAGGGGACGGATACTGGTGGGCATATAAAGGCCACGGTCGGCGGCAAGACCTTTGACAACGGCGGTTTCAAGGCTCTCGCGAGTGGCGGGATTGTTGGTAGAGTAGTATTGCATGATTATAGTTAGTATATCTCTGATGGTTGGGTGGATGAGGATTGCTCCTGCATGAAGGCGTGGATGAACTGGTCGCCTTCGAGAAGACCGTAACAGCCCTGGCGTGCGGCATCCTCGTCGAAAGTCTCCACGGCATCGGAGGTGATACCCGGGTACCAGATGGCGAAGGGGACGGGCTCGGCGGTGTGCGTGCGCAGGTCGATGGGCGTGGGATGGTCGGGCAGGAAGGCTATGGAGAGGGGTTCGGAGGACATCTCTGCCGCCTGCATGATGGGGGCAAGGATGTACTTGTCGATATTCTCTATGCACTGGATTTTCAGTGCCAGGTCGCCATCGTGGCCAGCCTCGTCGGCAGCCTCGACATGAAGGTAGACGAAGTCGTCGGTGCGCAGAGCCTCGAGTGCGGCATGCGCCTTGCCGGCATAGTTGGTATCCCACAAGCCTGTGGCACCCAGCACGTCTATAGTGCGAAGTCCTGCATAGTGCCCTATGCCACGGATGAGGTCTACGGCCGTGATTACCGAGCCACGCTGTATCTGCGAAGCAAAAGTCTGGGTGAGAGGAGCCATCTGAGGGCGGTACCCCCCACCCCACGGCCAGATGCTGCTGACGGGATCCATGCCCTGCTCGGCACGCTGGGCATTGAGGGGATGATACTTCAGGAGAACCTGACTCTTGTAGATGAGTTCGGTGAGCAGCTGCGCCGTCTCCTCGGCCTCGGGAGTCTCGGCACGGAGCATATACTCGCGCCAGGGCTTGCCGGGGATGTCGTGCGGAGGGGTGCAATGCAGGTGCTTGTTGCCACCCTTGATGACAAGCAGGTGGCGGTACTGCACACCGGTGTAGAAATGCACGCGGTCGTTACCAAGTTCCTCCTGCAGGTACTTTATGAGTATGTCGGCATCCTCCGTCTCCAGACGGCCGCAGGAATGGTTGCGAAGGAGGTTGCCGTCCAAGGATATGAAGTTGCAACGCAGGGCAAGGTCGTCGTCGGCCAGTTCCACACCTATGCTTGCAGCCTCCAGGGGGCCACGGCCCTCGTAGACAACATGCTGGTCGTAACCCAGGATGCTGCTATTGGCAACCTCGCTGCCCGGGTGGAAGCCATCGGCCACGGTGCGGAGAAGTCCGCATCGGCCCATGCGTGCCAGGCGGTCGGCATTGGGAGTGTGGGCATGCTGGAGGAGGGTCTTGCCACCCAGAGCCTCGTTGTGCCAGTCGGCCATGCCATCGCCAAGGATTATAATATGTTTCATGTTTCGTTTATCACGCCAGTGACATTATATCTGCAAAGACACCGGCGGCGGTAACGGAAGCACCGGCACCATAGCCCTGGATGAGCATGGGGTACTCGTTGTAGCGCTCGGTGGTGAGAAGGACGATGTTGTTGCTGCCCTCCAGCTGATAGAAGGGATGTCCCTGCTCTATCTCCTGAAGAGAGATGCTGGCATGGCCGTCCTCGTACTTTGCCACAAAGCGCCAAACCTTGTTCTGGCTCTCGAGCATCTGGCGGCGTGCCTCCCAATCAGCATCGAGCGAAGGGAGGTTCTGCCAGAACTCCTCCATGGTGCCATCGAAGAAGGACTGGGGCACGAAGAGTTTGGCCTCGACATCCTCCTGATTGATGCTATAACCGGCCTCGCGAGTGAGGATGACAAGTTTGCGGAGCACGTCCTTGCCAGAGAGGTCTATGCGCGGGTCGGGCTCGCTATATCCCTCGGCCTTGGCCAGTTCCACGGTCTTGCTGAAGGGAATGTCGGCAGAGATGGTATTGAAGATATAGTTGAGCGTACCGCTGAGCACGGCCTCGATGCGCAGGATCTTGTCGCCCGAGTTGCGAAGGTCGTTGATGGTGCGGATGATGGGCAGTCCAGCACCCACGTTGGTCTCGAAGAGGAACTTCACGCCACGCATCTGTGCTATGCGCTTGAGTTCGCTATACTGCTCATAATCGCTGGAAGCGGCTATCTTGTTGGCCGCCACGATGTTGATGTTGTGCGAGAGGAAGTCCTTGTAGAGCGAAGCCACATCGGCAGAGGCGGTGCAATCCACGAAGACACTGTTGAAGATGTTCATGCCGATGACCTCGTCGCGAAGACGCTGGAGGTTGCTCTCGGGCGCCTGCTTCAACTGCTCGCGGAAGTTCTCCAGATTCAATCCCTCGCGGGCAAACATGGCATTGTGGCCAGAGGCAATGCCCACGACATTGAGCTGGAGGCGGAGTTCGCGCATGAGCTTCTCGCGCTGCTGGTGTATCTGCTCTATAAGGCTGCTGCCCACGGTGCCCACACCACAGATGAAGAGGTTGAGCACCTGGTATTCGCTCAGAAAAAAGGAGTCGTGGATTACGTTCAGCGCCTTGCGCAGATACTCCTCGGCAATGACAAAGGAGATGTTCGTCTCGCTGGCACCCTGGGCACAGGCAATGACGCTGATACCGCTACGGCCAAGCGTGCCGAACAGTTTGCCAGCAATGCCCGGTGTGTGCTTCATGTTCTCGCCCACAATGGCCACGGTGGCCAGGCCTCCCTCGGCCATCATGGGATACATGGCGCCCTCGGCTATCTCCTGGGCAAATTCCTCGTTGAGCACGCGGCATGCCTCCTGGGCATCCACGTCGCGCACACCGATGGATGTGCTGTTCTCACTGCTTGCCTGAGAAACCATGAACACGGAGATGCCATTGTCTGCCAGACAGGTGAAGATGCGGCGGTTCACACCGATAACACCCACCATGGAGAGACCGCTGACGGTGATGAGCGTGGTGCCCTTGATACTGGAGATACCACGGATGGGCTTCTCGCCCAGGTGTATGTCCTTCTTGATGATGGTGCCGGGAGCATCGGGGTTGAAGGTGTTCTTGACCCAGATGGGGATGTTCTTGACGCAGACGGGATAGATGGTGGGTGGATAGATCACCTTGGCACCGAAGTTGCAGAGTTCCATGGCCTCGGTGTAGGAGAGTTCGTCAATGACGTATGCCGTGCTGATGACACGGGGGTCGGCGGTCATGAAACCGTCCACATCGGTCCATATCTCCAGGGCAGTGGCATCCAGTGCTGCCGCTACGATGGCGGCGGTGTAGTCGCTACCGCCACGGCCAAGGTTGGTAACCTCGCCGCTCTCTATGTCGGAGGAGATGAAACCGCCCATCAGGCTTATCTCGGGCAGGCGCTTCCAGGTGTTGCGCACAATCTCGTTGGTGGCCTGTGCGGAAAGTACGTTCTTGCCGTTCTTCTTCTCGGTGCGGATAATGTCGCGCGAGTCAAACCAGCGTGCACCCTCTATCACCGTGGCCACGATGCGGGAAGACATGCGCTCGCCATAACTGACGATTGTTGCCTCGGTCTTCTGCGAGAGGTCGCGGATAAGGAACACACCCTGATAGATGCTGCGCAATTCCTCGAGCAGGGCACGCACTATGGTGAGCAGTTCGCCACGGGCAGAACCGGCAGGGAGAGCCTCGCGGATGACCTTCTCATGACGGCCTACGATTTCCAGGAAAACCTTCTGGTATCGCTCGTCGCCCTCCTTGGCCATGTGGGCCGTCTGTATCAACTTGTCGGTAATGCCACCCAAGGCACTGACCACCACGATGACGGGCTCCGTCTGCGACTCCACTATCTTCTTTACGTTAAGTATGCTTTCTGCGCTACCCACACTGGTACCGCCAAATTTCAGTACTTTCATACTTATTTATATATTATCTTTTTAGAGCGCCAAAGGTACGAATAATTACAGCACCTAACAAGCATTTTGCTCTTATTTTTACAATTTCACTATCATTTTGTCTGATATTGCACAGCCATTTCGGCACAACGTTCGCCATCGACACCTGCCGAGACGATACCGCCGGCATAACCGGCACCCTCGCCACAGGGGAAGAGTCCACGGATGCGCACGTGCTGGAGGGTCTCCCTCTCACGCAGGATGCGCACAGGGGCAGAGGTGCGGGTTTCGATGGCTATCATGTTGGCCTCGTTGGTGAGGAAGCCATGGTAGGCACGGCCAAAGGCCTTGAAACCCTCCTGCAGACGGGTGGTGATGAACTTGGGCATCCAGAAGTGCAGAGGACTGGCAATGAGACCGGGGGCATAGGTGCTTTCGTTGAGGTCGGCACTGAGACGGTTGTTGACAAAGTCGGCCATGCGCTGGGCCGGGGCCGTCTGCTGACGATTGCCCTGAAGCCAGCAATGGCGCTCCAGCTGCTCCTGAAGCAGGAGGGGGCGGAGTATGTCGTCCTGCATATCTCTGGGATCTATGCTATCGCCCACTCCCTCCAGGGCAATGATGTCGGTGCTCTTGATGTCGTTGGGAGTGAGCAGGGATGAGGGCATAATGTCCTCGGGACGTATCTCCACCACCATGCCGGAGTTGCTCCAACGGCCTCCACGGTTGGAGGGGCTCATGCCGTTGACCACTATCTGCTCGGGACCGCTGGCGGCTGGCACTACCACACCGCCTGGACACATGCAGAAACTATACACGCCACGGCCTGCTGCCTGGCGCACCATGCTGTATTCGGCGGCAGGGAGCCACTTGCCACGACCTTCCTTGGAATGATACTGTATCTGGTCGATGAGGTGCGAGGGATGCTCCAGGCGCACGCCTATGGCAAGTCCCTTGGCCTCCATCTCTATGTTTTCGTAATGAAGATAGCGATAGACATCGCGTGCAGAATGACCCGTGGCAAGGATAACCGAAGAGGCGAGGAACTCGCGCTCGCCACAACGTATGCCACGCACCTGGTCGTTCTCCACAATGAGCGAAGTCATCTTCGTCTGGAAATGCACCTCGCCACCACGCGAAAGGATGGTCTTGCGCATGTTCTCGATGACACGGGGCAGACAATCAGTGCCGATGTGGGGATGTGCATCAACGAGGATGTTGGGGTTGGCACCGTGCTGGACGAAGACACGCAGGATCTTGTCGCAATCGCCACGCTTCTTGCTTCGGGTGTAGAGTTTGCCATCGCTGTATGCTCCGGCACCTCCCTCGCCAAAGGAGTAGTTGCTCTCGGCATCCACACGCTGCTCGGGACGTATGCGTGCAAGGTCCTTCTTGCGCTCACGCACATCCTTGCCCCTCTCCACCACAATGGGACGAAGGCCAAGTTCTATCAGGCGCAGGGCGGCAAACAATCCGCCAGGACCAGCACCCACAACGATGACGGGTTCCGCCTCGCTGACATCGGGATAATAGATGGGGGCAAAGAGCTGCTCCTGAGGCTTCTCGCCAACGAAGGCACGCACGGTGAGATTGACATATATGGTGCGCTGACGTGCGTCGATACTGCGCTTGAGCACCTGCACGGCATTGGCCTTCAAGCCCTTTTCGCGTTGCAGGTAGGAAAGTATCCCACGCTCGTCATATGCCTCGCGGGGAGTAATGCGGAGTTGGAGTTCGTGTATCATAAGTAAAATGAAGACCCCTCCCCCTGCCCTCCCACAAGGGGAGGGAGTATATAGTAGTGAGGATTGAGGATTTTGTTAAAGGATTAATATTCATTGTCTGTTGTAACCACTCCCCTCCATACAGGGAGGGGTTGGGGGTGGGTCTTTTACCCAAATAACTCCCTTACGGCTTCTGCCACACGGCGGACGGGTACTATTTCTATGGTGTAGTTCTTCTTGTCCAGGGAGGACATATTATTATAAGGTATGAGTATACGCGTGAAGCCAAGGCGCTGGGCCTCGCTGATGCGCTGCTCTATGCGGCTGACGGGACGTATCTCGCCACTCAATCCCACTTCGCCTGCCATGCAGACACCTGTGTCTATGGGGGTGTCCACATTGCTGGAGAGCACGGCGGCTATGACGCTGAGATCAAGGGCGGGGTCGGTAACGCGCAGACCTCCGGCAATGTTCAGGAAGACGTCCTTCTGTGCCAGTTTGAAGCCCACACGCTTCTCCAGTATGGCAAGGAGCATGTTCAGTCGCTTGCCATCGAAACCTATGGTGCTGCGCTGTGCCGTGCCGTAGGCGGCGGTGGAGACAAGTGCCTGAGTCTCTATGAGGAAGGGTCGCACACCCTCTATGGCGGAGGCTATGGCAACACCCGAGAGTCCTTCGCGATTGTCGGAAAGGAGCAATTCGGAGGGGTTCGTCACCTGACGGAGACCGTCGTGCCTCATCTCGTAGATACCCAGTTCGGAGGTACTGCCGAAACGGTTCTTTATGCTTCGGAGGATGCGGTACATGTAGTGCTGGTCGCCCTCGAACTGAAGCACGGTGTCCACGATGTGCTCCAGGACCTTGGGACCTGCCAGGGAGCCCTCCTTGGTGATATGGCCGATGAGCAGGATGCTCACTCCGCCCGACTTGGCATAGCGCAAGAGGGACGCGGCACACTCCCTAATCTGCGAGAGCGAACCGGGACTTGACTCCACGGCCTCGGTGGAGATGGTCTGTATGGAGTCGATGACCACGAGGTCGGGCTGTGTCTCCTGTATCTGCAGGAAAATCTGCTCCAGGGAAGTCTCGGTGAAGACAAGCATGCCTCCATTCTCGGCACTGGCCTCATCGGGAACCAGGCGCTCGGCACGGAGTTTTATCTGTCGGGCACTCTCCTCGCCAGAGACGTAGAGGATGCGCTTGTCCTTCAGTGCCAGCACCGTCTGCAACACCAGGGTGCTCTTGCCTATACCGGGTTCACCGCCAAGCAGGACAAGGCTGCCGGGCACCAGGCCTCCGCCAAGCACACGGTTCAGTTCGCCATCCAGCAGATCCATGCGAGGCTCCTGCGTGGCATTGATATCGGACAGGGGCATGGGCTTGCGTCGCTTCTCGCCATCCTCATCCCCAGCGGCCTGCATAGCCATGCGAGTGATGGCCGATTGTGGCTTCTCGGGTTGAATGTGCATCTCCTTCATGGTGTTCCATCTGCCGCAAGCGGGGCACTTTCCCACCCAGCGGACGGATTCCTGACCACAATAGTCGCACACGTATATTGTCTTCTGCTTGCTCATCTATGGTTCTGTTTGTTTCTGAGTTGTCTGAGTTGTCGGAATAGTCTGAGTAATCTGTTTTACGCTCACGCTCCCTCCCTCACAGGGAGGGTCGGGGTGGGTCTTTTCACCGCTCTATTTCCACCGTCATCTGGCACGCCTTGCAATCGAAGCGCAGAAGGAATCTGCGCCCATCAGCACCACGGAGGTACAGGGGACCTCGTACCGCCTGGGGATTGCGCTTGAGGCATTGCCCCAACTGATAGCGTATGCAATAGCGGCATGTCATGAGGGGAGGAAGGCCTGGCAGACCCTCCCCCTCACCCCTCCACAAGGGAGGGGAGTATATACTACCGACTGCTCGACGGGGAGAACTAATTCCCGGTACATCATACTCCCTCCCCTTGTGGGAGGGCTGGGGAGGGGTCTGCTTTTCCTTTTCCACTTCCGCCAGCACTTCCCTCCTCCATTCTGCCAAACGGCTACGGGGTATGAACCATGGTTGAGAGAAGGATATCTCCGTGTTCGTTACCTCGTAGATGGTATCGCCCACCTTGCTGAGTACATCGGTGATGGAAGCTGTCTGGTCGGTTCTGGCCAGTTGCTGTTCGCATTCGTATTCCTTACTTGCGCACCTACTGCCCTGCTTTGCCGTTAGGCGGAAACCCTGGGGCGTTTCTTCCAGCCTCCACTCCAAGGGCAAAACCCTGCGCGAAGTCTTTCCGCTCAGAACGGCCTCCATTGCCTGGTCCTGATTGCGGTATATTACGGTGCCGTCCTTCAAACCCTGTGGCATGCGGTGAGGATAGAGGTGGTTGCCCTCGGCACGGTTTATGCGGAAGCCCACCAGTTGTTCCTGCCCCTTAGCACCAGAGACGTAGCAAAGTCCGTCGCCGTTGGCAAAGGAAGCCGTACCTGCCACCACAATGTGGTCGCGGCGTATCTCCTTGACGAAGCCCACCCGCTCGCCCATACTCTTTGGGGTGATGGTGTTGCACAGGTCGTCGGTTCGCTCGTGCATGAAGTAATCGGTGAAACCACGGTTGAAACTCCTTTCGGGATTGGGAGTAAAGGACAGTTCCACCCTACCCTGCGAGGCGGCACCGTACTCCTTGCGCCTCTTGAAAATGGCATCCAACTTCTGGCGATACCATGCCGTGACGTTCTTCACATAGGCGGCATCCTTCAGGCGGCCCTCTATCTTCAGCGAACGGGCACCGGCATCGAGCAAAGCCTCCAGTTGTGCCGTGCGGTTCATGTCGCGCATGGACAAGAGGTATCGGCCAGTGACCAGTTTCTCTCCATCCTGCGTTTCCAGGTCGTAGGGCATACGGCAGAACTGGGCACACTCGCCACGGTTGGCGCTACGGCCATAGCACACCTCCGAGGCATAGCAACGGCCATTATAACTGACGCAGATGGCGCCATGTATGAATACCTCCAGGGGCACCTGAGGCACCTGGAGGTGTATGTCGGCAATCTCCTCTATGGTGAGTTCGCGTGCAAGCACCACCTGCTCATAACCCTGTTCGGCAAGGTCCTGCACCTTCTCTGCCGTGCGGTTGTCCATCTGTGTGGAGGCATGCAGGGAGATGGGAGGCATGTCGGGCAAGAGCCTTATGCGCTCGTCCTGCACGATGAGGGCATCCACGCCTATGCGGTACATGCGCCATGCAAGGTCGCGAGCCTCGCGGAGTTCCTCCTCGCCCTCAAGCAGGGTGTTCAGCGTAACGTACACCTTCACGCCGAAGGGATGTGCATAGCTCACCACCTGGGCAATGTCCTCGTCGGTGTTGCCGGCCGAGGCACGCGCACCAAACCTTGCGGCACCAATGTACACGGCATCCGCACCATGGTCAATGGCGGCAAAGGCGCACTCCTTGTCGCGAGCCGGAGCAAGGAGTTCTATGGGTATCTTCTTACTTGATGGCATTGATGTCGTATGGAGTCTCCTGATATACGTAGTAGTTGAGCCAGTTGGTGAACAAGAGGTTGCCATGTCCGCGCCATGTCACGTGCACGCCCTTTTCGGGATCGTTGCCGGTGTAGTAGTTGTAGGGCATCTGTATGGGCAAGCCCTTGCCAAGGTCGCGCTTGTATTCCGTGTCCAGGGTAAGGGGCGAGTACTCGCTATGACCCGTCACGAAGATTTCCCTGCCGCCTCTGGCCATAACCATGGACACACCGCTCAGGGGGCTCTCGGCTATTATCTCCAGCTGGGGCACACGCTCTATGTCCTCGCGGCGCACCTCGGTGTGCCGGCTATGGGGCATATTGAACACATCGTCGAAGCCACGGAAGATGGGCAGACGGGGGTTGAGGGGTGTCTGCGGGAAGATGCCAAACATCTTCTCGGGCAGGGGATACTTGGGCACACCGTAGTAGTAGCTCAGTGCCGCCTGTGCCGCCCAACAGATGAACATGGTGGAGGTGACATTGTGTCGGCACCACTCCATAATCTCCTCCATCTCCTCCCAGTATGTAACATCCTCGTACTCGAGATGCTCCACGGGGGCACCGGTTATTATCATACCGTCGAACTTCTCGTGCTTCATCAACTCGAAGTCGCGGTAGAACGCCTGCATGTGCTCAATGGGGGTGTTCTTGGATGTGTGTGCCTTCACCTTCATCAGATGAATCTCCATCTGCAAGGGTGTGTTGGACAGGAGACGCAAGAGGTCGGTCTCCGTGGTTATCTTCAACGGCATCAAATTGAGAATGGCAATGCGCAGGGGACGAATGTCCTGATGCTTTGCTCTCTCGTCGCCCAGCACAAAGATGTTCTCTTCCTTGAGATACTCTATCGCTGGCAGTTTATCAGGTAATGTTAATGGCATGATTAAAGGGTCTTTTCTACTCCATAAGCTCCATCCACCTCTCTTCGGCTTGGGTGAGTTGTTGTTTCAGTTTGGTATGTTTCTCGTACAGGCTCATGTCCTGCGAACCAGCTTCGGTGGCCATCTGCTCTTCCAGTATGGTTATGGCACTTTCCAGCTGGAGGACGGCAGCCTCGGCTTCGGCAAGCTCCTTTTCGCGCTTCTTCTGGGCACGGGCTTGGGCTTTCTGCTCTTCGTAGGAGAGTTTGCTGGAGGAAGCGGTCAGAGTACTCGGAGTATTCTGAGTATTCTGAGTATTCCGAAAACTCTGGGCAGAGAGGGTACGCTGGGCTCCCTGTTCCGCCTCGTGCATGCGAATCCAGTCATATATTCCTCCCAAATGTTCGCGCACTTTGCCTCCGCCAAACTCATATACACGCTCAACTAGGCCGTCGAGGAAGTCGCGGTCGTGGCTCACGATTATCACCGTGCCGTCGAAATCACGTATGGCCTCCTTCAGCACGTCCTTAGACTTTAGGTCGAGGTGGTTGGTGGGCTCGTCCAGGATGAGCAGGTTTACGGGTTCCAGCAACAGTTTTATCATTGCCAATCGGGTGCGCTCACCGCCCGACAGGAACTTGACCTTCTTCTCCGAAGCCTCGCCACCGAACATGAAAGCACCCAGAATGTCGCGTATCTTCAGTCGGATGTCGCCTCGTGCCACAAGGTCGATGGTGTCGAACACGGTAAGTTCGCCGTCCAGCATCTGTGCCTGGTTCTGTGCAAAGTAACCTATCTGCACATTGTGGCCCACCTTCACTTCTCCGTCGAAGGGTATCTCGTTCATGATGCACTTCACCATGGTGGACTTTCCCTCGCCGTTCTTGCCCACGAAGGCAACCTTCTCGCCACGCTTTATGGTGAGGTTCACATGGTCGAAGACAACGTGGTCGTACTCCTTGCGTGCCTCGTTGCAGATGACGGGATAGTCGCCGCTTCTTTGCGAGCAGGTGAACTTCAGGTGCAGAGCCGAGTTGTCCACCTCGTCTATCTCCACGGGGATAATCTTCTCCAACTGGCGTATGCGCTGCTGAACCTGTATGGCCTTGGAGGCCTGATAGCGGAAGCGGTCGATGAAGGCCTGCGTGTCGGCAATCTCCTTCTGCTGGTTCTCGAAGGCACGGAGCTGCTGCTCGCGACGCTCGGCACGGAGGTTGACGTACTCGTCGTACTTAACACGGTAGTCGTATATCCTGCCGCAACTAATCTCTATCGTTCGGTTCGTTACGTTATTTATAAAGGCACGGTCGTGGCTCACCAGCATCACGGCACCCGAGTAGGTGGCAAGGAACTGCTCCAGCCATTGTATTGACTCGATGTCCAGATGGTTGGTGGGCTCGTCGAGCAGAAGCACATCGGGATGCTGAAGAAGGATCTTTGCCAACTCTATACGCATGCGCCATCCGCCGGAGAACTCGCTTGTAGGACGTTCCATGTCGCCCTGACGGAAGCCAAGTCCCATCAGCGTGCGCTCCAGTTTGCCCATATACTCGCTTCCGCCCATCATCTCCAGACGCTCGCTCTCGTGGGTGAAGCGTTCGCACAGCTGCATGTAACTCTCGCTCTCGTAGTCGTCGCGCTGGGCCATCTCCTGCTCCATGCGCTTTATGTCGGCCTGTATCTCATGCAGATGGGCAAAGGCCTTCTCTGTCTCCTGGCGCACGGTGCACGAATCGGAGAGCACCATCACCTGGGGCAGATAGCCCACCGTAGTGCCCTTGGGCACAGAGACACCGCCACCAGTGGGCTGTTCCACCCCGGCTATAATCTTCAGCATGGTGCTCTTGCCGGCACCGTTCTTGCCCACGAGGGCAATGCGGTCGCGGTCGTTCACCACATAGGTGATGTCCGTGAAGAGCGGACGTGCACTGAACTCTACTGAAAGTTGATCTATTGAAATCACTCTTTTCTTGCTTTCTTTGATATTATTCCGTGCGCAAATTTACATAATTATTTCCTAATCCACAATAAAAAAAGAGGAACGAATTAGGTATGTTGCCCACGGACGGCACAGAAACATAATTCCCATGCTCGCACAGATGCTTTCTTGTCTCTCACACAGCCACAGGAGGACGCAAAGGTCGCAAAGATTTTATTATATAACGCTATGGCTGGAGGGGTCGCTGGCTCTGCACGACAAGAGAGCGCAGAGCACTGCGAGAGATTACACCATTAAATAGGTATAGTTGCTTCATCTAGGAGTCCCCCCTGCCTCTGCGTTCTCCTGTCGTAGTGAAACTGCGACATCTCCAGCGTCAGCGTGAACAGCAAGGAAACTAAAACTCTGCGCTCTTTGCGCTCTTTGCGTGAGATAATAACCACCACACGGATGTTTTGTTTCCGCACGCAGAGGATCAGCGCTGACAAGAGGATATACAATAGGGACGCTGCGGCAGCGTCCCTACCACTGACATAACGAAATAACGTTATTCGCCGTAGCTTATCA
This sequence comes from Bacteroidaceae bacterium, assembly GCA_045659645.1. Lineage (GTDB taxonomy): Bacteria > Bacteroidota > Bacteroidia > Bacteroidales > Bacteroidaceae > Physcousia. Next base: position 138,429 of record JAZRCG010000026.1, read on the forward strand.
AGCTAAAGCAGTCTGTGTGAGGAACAAGAAACCATCCGTGCGAGTGGAAGAAAAGAAATAAGGTGGCAATGCCCGGGGTGCGGGATTACCACCTTATTTATATATAATAAAGACCTTAAGGGATCTAAGGACCTTAGAGACTTAGTCTTCCTTGCCCAGCAGGATCTTCATCATCTGCACAGCAGAGTAGGCAACGGGAGTACCGGGGCCGAAGATGGCTGCTACGCCTGCCTGATACAGGAAGTCATAGTCCTGAGCAGGGATTACACCACCAGCGATAACCATGATGTCCTCGCGGCCAAGCTTCTTCAACTCCTCGATAATCTGAGGAACGAGAGTCTTGTGACCTGCTGCCAGAGAGCTTACACCTACGATGTTTACGTCGTTCTCCACTGCCTGACGAGCACTCTCGGCAGGAGTCTGGAACAAGGGACCCATGTCCACATCATAACCGCAGTCGGCATAGCCTGTTGCACAAACCTTAGCACCACGGTCGTGACCGTCCTGACCCATCTTGGCAATCATGATGCGGGGACGACGACCATTGAGCTTAGCAAACTCCTCTGTCAATGCGCATGCCTCATGGAAGAGAGCATCGCTCTTACTTTCTGATGAATACACGTTGCTGATAGTTCTGATTACTGCCTTATAACGACCTACGACTGCCTCGCAAGCGTCTGATATCTCACCCAATGTGGCACGGTGGCCTGCTGCACGAACAGCAAGGTCAAGCAAGTTGTCTTCGCTCTTCTTGCCATCCTGGAACTCCTGAACGCAACGAGTGATAGCCTCGAGGTCGGCCTTGACCTGAGCCTCATCTCGGTTGGCCTTCAGTTCCTTGAGAGCCTCCTCCTGCTGCAAACGAACAGCTGTGTTGTCAATCTCGAGGATATCGATGGGATCCTCGTGATCCAGACGATACTTGTTGACACCAACGATGGTCTGTGTGCCACAGTCGATACGAGCCTGAGTACGGGCAGCAGCCTCCTCGATACGCATCTTGGGCAGACCAGTCTCGATAGCCTTTGCCATACCGCCAAGCTCCTCGATCTCCTGGATGTGAGCCCATGCCTTGGTGTAGAGTTCCTGAGTGAGTTTCTCAACATAGTAAGAACCTGCCCATGGATCGATATGCTTGCAAACCTCTGTCTCGTTCTGGATATAGATCTGGGTGTTACGAGCAATACGTGCAGAGAAGTCGGTGGGCAGAGCGATAGCCTCGTCCAGAGCATTGGTGTGCAATGACTGGGTGTGGCCCAGAACTGCAGCCATAGCCTCGATACAGGTACGGCCTACGTTGTTGAAGGGATCCTGCTCTGTCAGAGACCAGCCAGAGGTCTGAGAGTGAGTACGCAGAGCCATAGACTTAGGATTCTTGGCACCGAAGCTCTTCACAATCTTAGCCCACAACAGACGGCCGGCACGCATCTTGGCAATCTCCATGAAGTGGTTCATGCCGATAGCCCAGAAGAAGCTGAGACGGGGAGCGAAGGCATCCACATCGATACCTGCATTGATACCTGCACGGAGATAGTCCATACCGTCGGCCAGAGTGTAAGCCAACTCGATGTCGGCAGTAGCACCAGCCTCCTGCATGTGATAACCGGAGATAGAAATGCTGTTGAACTTAGGCATCTTCTGAGAAGTGAACTCGAAGATGTCGGCAATGATCTTCATTGAGAATGCAGGGGGATAGATGTAGGTGTTACGCACCATGAACTCCTTAAGGATGTCGTTCTGGATGGTACCTGCCATCTCCTCGAGCTGAGCACCCTGCTCAAGACCAGCATTGATGTAGAATGCGAGAACGGGCAATACAGCACCATTCATGGTCATGGACACAGACATCTTGTTCAGAGGGATACCAGCGAACAAGGTCTTCATGTTCTCCAAAGAGCAGATGCTAACACCGGCCTTACCTACGTCGCCAACCACGCGCTCGTTGTTGGGGTCGTAACCACGGTGAGTGGGAAGGTCGAATGCTACGGAAAGACCCTTCTGACCTGCTGCCAGGTTACGGCGATAGAAAGCGTTGGACTCCTCGGCAGTAGAGAAACCTGCATACTGACGGATGGTCCATGGGCGGAAGGGATACATCATGCTATAGGGGCCACGGAGGAAGGGAGGGATACCTGCGCCAAAGTCGAGGTGCTCCATACCTTCGAGGTCTTCCTTTGTATATACGGGCTGGATATCAATCTGCTCGGCTGTCTTCCAGTTGGCAGTGATACCATTCTCCTGTTGCCATTGCTGGCCGTTCTTTGCCTCAATACCGGCAAAGATGTCTATATTACTAAATGATTTGCGTGCCATAAGATTAGATACCAAGTTTAGCGTTATACTCCTTGAGAGTCTTCAACTGGTCAACACGGACATGGATGAAGTTCTCGATACCGGCCTGCTTCAGATCCTCGCTGCAAGCGGGAGCACCTGCAACAACGAACATTGCGCGACCATTCAAATACTGGAATGCAGGGATAGCATACTCTGCATACTCGTCGTCGCTTGAACAGATGACAACGATATCTGCACCAGCAGCCATAGCGGCATCAACACCCTCCTCTACGGTCTGGAAACCGAGGTTGTCAACAACCTGGTAACCTGCAGCAGCCAGGAAGTTGCAAGAGAACTGGGCACGAGCCTGACGCATAGCCAGGTTACCGATAGTAAGCATGAATGCCACGGGAACCTTGGTAGCCTTCTCGGTGCTCAAGCGCAGAGCCTCGAAGTCGCTGGCGAGACGGCTTGTCTCGATACCTGCGATAGCGGGCTTCTCGCCACAACCGCACTGACCCTTGCAGCAGCATGCCACGGGTTCCTTGCCCTCGCTCTTCTCTGTGAAGTTGGGGAACTGGTTGGTACCCAGCAGGAACTCCTTACGCTTGCCGGCATCAGCATGACGCTTGGCGTTGGTCTCATTGATAACAGCCTGTACAGCACCTGCCTTAACAGCAGCGAGGAAACCACCCTGCTCCTCAACAGAGAGGAAGAGCTTCCATGCCTGCTCGCTGAGAGACTTGGTGAGCTGCTCAATGAAGTAAGAACCGCCAGCTACGTCCACCATGCGGTCGAAGTGACACTCATCCTTCAACAGAAGCTGCTGGTTGCGGGCAATACGCTCTGCAAACTCGGTGGGAGTCTCGTAGGGAGCATCGAAGGGAACAACTACCATGCTGTCCACACCACCCAGAGCAGCACTCATGGCCTCAGTCTGAGAACGGAGCATGTTGACATAGCTGTCGAACACGGTTTGGTTGTAAGTTGTGGTGTAGGCACAGATGTGCATCTTGGCAGCCTCCTTACACTCGGTGTACTGAGCAACGATCTGAGCCCAGAGCATACGAGCGGCACGCAGCTTGGCAATCTCCATGAAGTAAACGCCATTGATACCAAGGTTGAACTTGATATTCTCGGCAGCCAGTTCTGCGGGAACGCCAGCCTCAGTGAGCTGAGCCATATATTCGTTACCCCAAGCCAGAGCATAACCCAGGTCCTGATAGCTGTATGCACCAGCGTCTGTGAGCTTGTAGGCATTTACTGCCACAGCACGGAACAGGGGATAGTCAGCCAGAGTCTCAACAAGAGCCTTTGCCACGGGAAGCAACTTCTCAGTATCCTTACCCTTCATTACCATCTTCTCCAGAGGATCGAAGCTGATGCTGCCAGCCAGACGGGCCTTGTCATAACCCTTAGCCTCGAAGTAGGCCACGAGAATCTGTGCCAGTTCCACGCTGCAACGCTGGCAGGTGCGGAAGTTCAGTTCCACGCAATCTGCCAGGATACCGTCGAGCAGAGCCTCAACATACTCCTTGCCAACAAACTCACTGGGAAGAATGAAACCAAGTGAATCAACACCACGGTTCAGGACGTCCAGAGCCTTGGCATTAGCCTCCTTGGCACACTCGCCACACTTGATATCCTGACGGACATACCAAGAGTTGTCTGCAGCCTTGTTGCCACGAACATAGGGATACTGGCCGGGAAGGGCATTCACTGTAGCCAGATTTTCCACATCCTCCTTACGGTAGAAGGGCTCCATGGAGAAACCCTCATTGGTTCTCCATACCATTTTCTTCTGATAGTCCGCACCCTTGAGGTCGACCTCAATCTTCTCGCGCCACTCTTGGGCGGAAGGAGCGGTAAAGTCAGAGAAAAGCTTTTCTTTACTATCTGCCATTTTATTAAATGAATTATGTATGATATTTGTTGTATATTCCGAGCAAAAGTACGCTTTTTTGGTTGGTTGGCAAAATTAAAGCAAGCAAAAGTGGCAGTGTTGTCATTATTTTAAGTAATTTTGCACGTGAAACACATATTTAATACATCTGTATAGCGCTTATGGAATGGTTAAATTCACTTCTCACCACTACTGATAGCATAGGCCACATAGTTATGCTTTATGCCGGTGTTATCAGTATAGGTCTGGCACTGGGCCGAATAAAGTTCTTCGGCATTTCCTTGGGAGTAACCTTTGTACTTTTCGCCGGTATTCTGGCAGGACACTTCGGGCTGACGGGCACCACCTCCACGCTGACCTTCGTGCAGGACTTCGGACTGATTCTGTTTGTCTACTGCATAGGTCTGCAGGTAGGTCCAGGCTTCTTCGAGAGTTTCAAGAAGGGCGGCATCACCATGAACCTGCTGGCCGTGGGCATAATACTGCTGAATGTGCTGTGCTGCATAGGCCTGTATTTCCTGGTATTCTACGACGGCGGAGGTATGGCTGGCGAGAACAGCCGCAACCTGGCTATGATGGTAGGTGTGCTCTGCGGTGCCATTACAAACACCCCTGGCCTGGGTGCTGCCACCGAAGCATGCACCAATATCTTTGGAGCCAATGCCCCTGCCATAGCCAACGGTTATGCCTGTGCCTATCCCCTTGGTGTTGTGGGCATTATAGGTGCAACGATACTGATACGTCTGCTCACACGCACATCTTTGGCAAAGGAACAGAAGCAGATAGAGAACGAGATTGCCGCCAACCCACATGTCACCCCACACAGGATGACTCTGGTGGCCACCAACCAGGCTCTGGCAGGACGCACCATATTGCAAGTGAGAGAGTTCCTGGCACGCGACTTCGTGTGCAGCCGTATCCTGCATGATGGTCATGTGAGCATGCCCAATAGGGACACCGTCATACATCTGGGCGACAAGATGTTTATAAACTGCGCCCAGGACGATGCCGAGGCCATCAGTGCCTTCATCGGGCCTGAAGAGGAAGTGGTGTGGGAAGAGCAGGATGTGCCAATGGTAACAAAGCATGTGCTGGTGACACAGTCCAAGATGAACGGCAAGACACTGGCAGAACTGCATTTCAGCAGTGTGTACGGCGTGAATGTTACCCGTGTGAAGCGTGGTGGCATGAACCTCTTTGCCGAGAGTCATCTGCGCCTGCAGGTTGGCGACCGCATTGTCGTGGTAGGCCCAGAGGACGCCGTAAACCGTGTAGCAAGCAAGATGGGCAACTCGGTAAAGAAGCTGGACCATCCCAACCTCACCGCTATCTTCATAGGTATCTTCGTGGGTATCATCTTCGGTTCCATCCCATTTGCCGTGCCTGGTGTGCCAACACCCGTGAAACTGGGTCTGGCAGGAGGACCGTTGATTGTGGCTATTCTGCTGGCACGCTTCGGCTACAAGGCAAAGATAGTAGCATACACGACCACCAGTGCAAACCTGATGCTCCGCGAGATAGGTCTGGCACTGTTCCTTGCCAGCGTGGGCATAAAGGCAGGCGCCAACTTTGTAGATACCGTAGTGGCAGGCGATGGCCTGACATACGTATGGTGCGGTTTCCTTATCACCACCATACCCATCCTGATAATGGGACTTGTTGGCAAACTGTACTATAAGTTGAACTATTTCACCCTGATGGGTCTGATAGCTGGTGCCAACACCGACCCGCCAGCACTGGCATTTGCCAACCAGACCGCATCAAATGACGCCCCTGCCGTGGGCTATAGTACAGTCTATCCCCTGAGCATGTTCCTCAGGATTCTGACGGCACAGTTGATAATCCTGCTGCTATGCATAGCATAATAGTCCTCTCAGCATGATAGTCTGCATAGCCGAGAAACCATCCGTAGCCAAGGACATAGCCAAAGTACTCGGTGCCACCCAGTCCAGAGATGGATACATGGAGGGCAACGGGTATCAGGTAACGTGGACCTTCGGTCACTTGTGCGAACTGAAAGAACCCCACGAATACAACCCGCAGTGGAAGTACTGGTCCCTTGGTTCCCTGCCCATGATACCTCCCCGCTTCGGCATCCGTCTGAAGCAGGACAAGGGTGTGGAGCACCAGTTCAAGGTGATAACATCGCTGATGCAGAATGCCGACTCCATCATAAACTGCGGTGATGCCGGACAGGAGGGTGAACTGATACAGCGTTGGGTGATGCAACTGGCAGGAGCCAAGTGCCCCGTGCAACGCCTGTGGATATCCTCGCTTACAGAAGAGGCCATACGCGAAGGGTTCCAGAACCTGAAGGACCAGTCGCATTACCAGAGTCTCTACGAGGCAGGACTGATGCGTGCCATTGGAGACTGGACCTTGGGAATGAACGCCACCAGACTCTACACACTGAAATACAGGAGCAACGACCGTAGCCAGGGAGCCAATCAGGTACTGAGCATAGGGCGTGTGCAAACCCCTACCCTCGCCCTTATCGTTCGCCGACAGCAGGAGATAGAAAACTTCGTGCCCACTACCTACTGGGTGCTGACCACACTGTACCGCGACACGGTATTCAACGTGGTGATGGAGGAAGAGGAAAAGGAAGACAGCCAGACAGAAAAGGCCGGACAGACCAAGACAAAGGAGAAGACTCCCAAGGGATTCAAGACTCGCGAAGAGGGCGAGGCTGTGCTGGAAAAGATCAAGAACCTGCCCTTTACTGTAAAAAAGATAGAGAAGAAGAAGGGCAAGGAGGCACCACCCCGACTGTTCGACCTGACCAGCCTGCAGGTGGAGTGCAACAAGAAGTTCGGCTATTCCGCCGACCAGACCCTGCAACTGGTACAGAGCCTTTACGAAAAGAAAGTATCTACATACCCACGTGTGGACACCACCTTCCTTCCCGATGATGTGTACCCAAAGTGCGGACAGATAATGAACGGGCTGAAGGAATACTTCCACCTGATGGACAGGATAAAGGGGCAAAAGCTGAGGAAGGACAAGAAGTTCTTTGACAACAGCAAGGTTACAGACCACCATGCCATCATACCCACAGGACAGCCCATCATCGGACTGACGGAAACAGAGAAGAAGGTCTTTGACCTGATAGCACGCCGTTTCATTGGTATATTCTATCCCGATTGTCTTTTTGAGACCACAACCATAACTGGCGAAGTGGGCGACATTGCCTTCCGTGCTACTGGCAAACATATTACCGACCCTGCATGGAAGGTGCTCTGGACAACAAATACAAATACAAGCCCTGACTCTGCCGACACGCCTGCCGAAGAGAAACTCCTGCCCGAATTTGTTAAAGGCGAGAGCGGACCACACGTGCCCGATTTGGCAGAGAAACAGACCACGCCACCCAAGCCCTACACCGAAGCGACCTTGCTCCGTGCCATGGAAACCGCCGGCAAGATGGTGGAGGACGAGGAACTCAGAGATGCACTGAAGGAGAATGGCATAGGTCGTCCATCCACACGTGCTGCCATCATAGAAACCTTGTTTCGCCGTCGCTACATCCGCAAAGAGCGAACCTCTCTATGGGCCACACCCACAGGAGTGGAGCTTATAGGCATCATCCACGAGGAACTTTTGAAGAGTGCAGAGCTGACTGGCATCTGGGAGCGCAAGCTCAGGCAGATAGAGCAGAGGCAGTACGATGCGCACCAGTTCCTGACCGAACTGAAGCAGATGGTAACGGACGTGGTGATGGAAGTAATGCGCGACAACAGCAACCGCCATGTGAGCATAACAGAGGAAGTTGCAAAGAAGGGCAAGAAGAAGTAAAATAAATAACCCAGCTTTTACGTTATAGTTAAAAGAGAATAGGAAAACCTAGGAGACCATAGGAAAACCTAGGACTTCATAGGATTCTTAGGAGAACCTAGGAGAACCTAAGAGAGCCTATAAAAAAACACCCCCATGCCCAAGCACAAGATACTTCTTTTCCTGACTGGCATCTTTGCTCTACTCCTCATCCTGAGCGGATGCGGCGCAGACAACTATGCACGAAAGGCAGAGGAATACTATGCTATAGGCGAATACTATGATGCTGCCGAGGAGTTCAAGAAGGCGTATTCGCACACTCCAGTAAAGGAAAAGTCCAAGCGTGGCGAAAGGGCATGGAAGATGGCAGAGTGCTACCGCCGCATAGGATACAGCGCCAAGGCTGCCGGTGCATACCAGAATGCTGTGCGCTACAAGACCGGAGGACCCGAGGCCATACTGCGTCTGGCACAGATGCAGCACTGGATGGGAAAGTACAACGATGCCATCAAGAACTACACGCTGTATCTGGACAGCGTGCCATCGTCGCTGGAAGCAAAGAATGGCCTGGAGGGATGCAAACTGGCTGCCGTATGGAAGAAAAAAGGTTCGCTGTACAGCATCAAGAAGATGCCTATACTATCCAGCAGGCGTGCCGACTACTCCCCTGCCCTTTATGGTGACAACTGGGACCAACTGTACTTCACCACTACACGTCCACAGGCAAAAGGTGAGGATGCCAGCGGCATTACCGGCGTGAAGATGGCAGACATATTCTTCAGCCAGAAGGACGACAAGGGGAAATGGTCAAAGCCCGAAGCTGTGGAGGGAGAAGTGAATACGGATTTTGAGGACGGAGCATGTTCCTTTAGTCCAGACGGGAAGACCATGTACTTCACCCGTTGTACACACGACCCCAACTATCCACGCTATGCCGTAATAATGTCCAGCAACCGCAGTGATGCAGCATGGAGCAAGCCCGAAGAGGTCAAGTTCTCCAACGATACGTTGTCCACATTCGCCTACCCTGCCGTCTCGCCCGATGGCGAATGGCTTTTCTTTTCAAGCGACATGCCGGGAGGACAAGGTGGAATGGATCTGTGGAAGGTATCCTTGGACGAACATGGATTTGGTGCTCCGGAAAACCTTGGACCAAAGATCAATACCTTTGCCGATGAAGTATTCCCTTCGTTCCGTGCCAACGGAGAGTTATATTTCTCCTCCGACGGACATCCCGGTATGGGCGGTCTGGACCTGTTCCGTGCCGAACAGGATACCACAGGGGCGTGGACCTTGGAAAACCTTGGTTCGCCCATGAACTCAGCAGGCGACGACTTTGGCATGACATTCGAAGGACTACACAATCGCGGTTTCTTCTCCACCAACCGTGGCAACGGCCGTGGATGGGACCAGATAATGTCCTTTGAGTGCCCCGAGATAGTACAGAGCATCAAGGGATGGGTCTATGAGAAGGACGGCTATGAACTGCCCGAGGCTCTGGTGTACATGGTAGGTAACGACGGTACCAATCTGAAATTGTCTGTCAGGTCGGACGGTTCCTTTGTGCAGGAGGTGAAACCCAATGTGGACTATGTCCTGCTGGGCACATGCAAGGGTTATATGAACCACAAGCAGGAAATTTTCATTGACACAAGCAGTGTGTCGCGCGAGCATGTCTTGCAGTTCCCACTGGCCAGCATGACAGATCCAGTGCTCATCCGCAACGTGTTCTACGAGTTTGACAGTGCAGAACTGACCGATAGCAGTACCATAGCACTGGATAGTCTGGCCGTGCTGCTGGCGGAGAATCCCAGTGTGACCATAGAACTGTCTTCGCATTGCGACTATCGTGGCAGGGACGAGTACAACCTACGCCTGTCCCAGCGTCGTGCCGAGAGCGTGGTGAACTATCTCATCAGCCGGGGTTTGCCTGCCGGCCGACTGATTCCTGTGGGATATGGCGAGAGCCGCCCAAAGATTGTGACACGACGTCAGGCCGAGCAGAATCCTTTCCTTCAGGCAGGTGACACACTGACAGAGTCCTTCATCCTGGCTCTTCCCAATGAAGAACAGCAGGAGGCATGCAACGCTCTGAACAGAAGAACGGAGTTCCGTGTAATGCGCACCACCTTTGGTTTGCCCTGAGCAGATTACAATCCATGGGCATCATACATATTTTATGTGCCAAGTAATCGCTTTTTCAAAAATTAAATCTACCTTTACTGCCAGTTAAATATGTATTGGCAGTATGCCCATAGAGATTTTTCGTTTTCCGCTGAATATTCTGGTCATAGTGTTATGGCTTGCAATAATTGCGATGCTGTACCGCAATCGTACCGGCAATGCTCTGGCACGCTTTATGCTTTCACGTGGTGCCACATGGATATCACTTGCCTTGATGGTAGTCATTGGCATAGCCCTTGGACTGGAGCGCGAACCGTCAACTACATCATGGCCGGTGGTCGTCTCCATCTTCTATATTCTCAGCCACCTCTGCTTTATAGTCATGCGTGGCTGGCGTAATGCCAAGGGCATACGCTGGCGTTTCTGCTTTACCCACATAGGATTGCTTCTGGCACTTGGTGCAGGATTCTGGGGTGCACCAGACCGTGAGCAGTTGCGCATGGCAGTACATGGGTACCCTTCCAACGAGGCATATACCATGAAGGGAGAACTGAGGCCCACGCCCTATCCTATTGAACTGATGGGATTCCGTATGATGCATACCGGGGACGGTACACCCACGCACTACGAGGCACAAATCAGGGTGGACGGCAAGGATGCAACGCTAAAAGTGAATCACCCCTACGACCGCACACTGAGCGAGAAGATATACCTTGTAAGCTTTGGCAAAGAGCCTACAGGAGAGACTTATGCCGTTGTCGAGATAGTACACGAGCCTTGGCAATGGATTTCAGCAACCGGCATCATAATGCTAATTGTCGGTGCGGTGCTGCTCTTCATACAAGGACCGAAGAGAACGGTGAGCGGAAAACGGAAAACGGAAAGGTGCGAGTAAGCGAGAGCAATCGAACTTGTTTGAATTGCCGAGCGGGAGCAGATTCAAGACCGCAAAGCGGGATTAAAACGGAAAACTGTTAGGACATACCCCCTCCGCTTCGCTCGTCCCCCTAACTTAGAGGAACAAAGAGGGCTTAGCATCATTACCCACTTTCTCCCCCTGAGACAGGGGGCGAAGAGGGTCGTTAGAAGAATGACCGAAACAAAGTTCGACGCCCGAAGGGGCTAAAGTCAATGTCATTCTGTGCCCTCTGAGGGGAGCACTACCCAGTGCGACGCTGGGAAAAGCGAAGGGGAGGGGGTATGATGAAAACGGAAATCTGCGAGTAAGCGAGAGCAGAGGAAATGCATTTACTCTGCCGAGCGTGAGCAGGTTCAAGACGACGGAGTCGGATTAAAACGGAAAACTAAGAACTAAAAGTAAGTAGCAGAAGCACAGTAGGGCCACGGCATGCCGTGTCCGATAAAAGAAAAAGAACAGAAGCAGACATACCGTGTCCCCTACACATTAAACATTAAACATTAAACCTGAAACCTTAAACGTTCAACATTATACATTAAACGTTATTGACTATGGGATGGAATATTTTTCCGATGTGGGCAGCTATCGTTATACTGATTGCCGCAACATCCGCCACATTGGCAATAATAAAAAAGGAACGCAGTACCGTGGCAATGGCAATGATGTTGCTTGCCATTCTCGGTATGGCAGGCTTTATTGCCATGCTATGGATGGTACTTGAGCGCCCGCCACTTCGTACCATGGGCGAAACACGACTATGGTATTCCTTCTTCCTCCTTGTAGCAGGACTCTTCACATATTACCGGTGGCAATATCGCTGGATAATGCTTTTCTCCACTGTGCTTGCTTCGGTATTCGTCATTATAAACATAGTTAAACCAGAGATTCACGACCATACACTGATGCCAGCCTTGCAGAGTGTGTGGTTTGTGCCACATGTCTCTGTTTATATGTTCTCATACTCCATGCTCGGATGCGCCACACTTCTCTCAACCGTTGCACTGGTACGAAGAAGCTACAATATGGACATAGCAATAGAGAAACTCCTGTATGCCGGCCTTGCCTTCCTCACCATGGGCATGCTCACTGGTTCCTTGTGGGCAAAGGAAGCATGGGGAGCATATTGGAGTTGGGACCCAAAGGAGTCTTGGGCTGTTGCCACATGGGCACTATATCTCATAGCCTTGCATTTTCCCCCACAAAAAAGACTAAAAGACAATGCTATATCTGCTCATCTTACAAATGTAACCACTCCCCTCCCCTGTGGAGGGGTTGGGGGAGGGTCTGCCTATTTGTATCACATCATCATAATCCTTGGATTCCTGGCATTACAGATGTGCTGGTATGGGATAAACTACCTGCCCTCGGCAGAAACAAGTATACATACATATAATCAATAATCTATAACCAACAATATCCAAGTTATGAAAAAGCAAAAAAGAGGTCAGTTCCTGATTGGCGTTGCAATGCTGCTTATTGTGTGTGGTTGGGTCACCTACCGTGTAATGACGGCAAATTCAACGCCATCTGAGGAGTTAGCTCCGGAGGCACGCGTTGCTGCCATTCTGGAGAAAGGCGGTTGCATCAGCTGCCATAGTGCTAATGCCGAACTTCCGTTCTATGCCAGCATCCCAGTAGCAGGCGATATGGTGAAGGCAGACATTGAAGAAGGCTACCGCGCATTCGACATTGAAGACGTTATGGCAAAACTGAAGGATGGCGGCGGCATGCCAAATCCTGTTGACGTTGCCAAGATAGAGAAGGTGGCGCTGGACAAGCGCATGCCCATGGCAAAGTATTATCTCGTACACTGGGGCAGCCAGATGACCGACGGCAAGGCTTCCATTATTGCAGAGTGGGCACGCGACTACCGCACAGCATACTACAACGATGGTCTCACTGGTGAGCGTGCTGGCGAACCTATACGTCCTATCATTGCCAATGCTGATGTTGATCAAAGAAAGATGGCACTTGGCTTTAACCTTTATCACGACACACGCCTGTCGGTAGACAACACCGTTTCATGTGCCACATGCCATGGACTTAACACAGGTGGTGTGGACAACCTGCAGTACTCAAAGGGTGTAGAAAACAACATGGGAGGCGTAAATGCTCCCACCACCTACAATGCCGTCTACAATTTCGTGCAGTTCTGGGACGGCCGTGCCAAGACTCTTGCCGAACAGGCTGCCGGTCCTCCACTGAACCCTGTGGAGATGGCATCCACTTCCTTCGATGAGATTATTGCCAAGCTTGCACAGGACGAGAAGTATGTTGCCGAGTTCAATGCCCTCTATCCCGATGGCATCACCGAGGCAAACATCACAAATGCCATAGAAGAGTTCGAGCGCACGCTCATCACTCCCAACTCACAGTTCGACAAATGGCTGCTGGGCGACAACGATGCACTCACCGCCGACGAACTTCGTGGCTACGACCTGTTCAAGGCCAACAACTGTGCCACCTGCCACGTTGGTGTGAACCTGGGTGGCGAGTCCTACGAACTGATGGGTTTGCGCCAGCACTACTTCGAGGCTCGTGGCACGGAACTCACCGAAGAGGACAACGGTCGCTTCAAGCAGACAAAGAACGAGCGCGACCGTCATCGTTTCAAGGTTCCCGGCTTGCGCAACATTGAACTCACCTGGCCCTATTACCACGACGGCACACGCCTGACCATGGACGAAGCGGTCAGCGACATGGCACTCTACCAGTGCGACGTAGAACTCAGCGATGCAGACATCACATCCATCGTTGCCTTCCTCCGCACCCTCACCGGCGAGTATCAAGGCAAGAAACTCACTTCGGAGAACGACTATGACTATGATTCTGAATACAGAGGACAATAGTCACGAATAGTACAAACTGGAATAAGCAATAAGCAATACACTATTCACACAAGAGGGGCCGGCATTGTGCTGACCCCTCTTGTATTATTTGCCATCGGGCAATCATCGTGCATGCAAACCGAATAATTTGCAGGAATGTCACTAAGTGTTTTGGTAATCTTCGTCATAGTATCTGTCAATTAAAGGTTTTCACCGACAAATATACAACACAAATTGAGTTTTTCCAAATTGTAATGACATATCAATACCGACACCTGCCAGAATAAAAGCAAGCACAAGAAGAAAAGTTTTCTAATAATATCATTCCTGACGTAGCAAAAAGAGTCCCCAGCAAACCAATCGGTTTAACCGGGGACTCGGAGGGAGGGAGGGTGACTAGTGGGATTCGAACCCACGACATTCAGAACCACAATCTGACGCTCTAACCGACTGAACTATAGTCACCATCTTGGTTAGTATTGCTTACCGAAGCAACAGTTGCTTCCTGAAAGCGAGTGCAAAGATATGGCATTTTGATGATACTGCCAAATATTTGGGCACTTTTTTCAACAACTTTATGGTAAATAGCAAACTTTCCTGTAAATAGCATGACCTTTCATGGTATTTTGAAAAGCCTTAATAACAGGCATAAGTTTAAAATAATGCCCCCGTGAGCATTCACAGGGGCAAACGATTCAAACTTATGTTGCGTTGACGATTAGAAGGTTACACCAATATTTATGCGAGCACCGCTGGTATGGAAAGAAATCTCTTCACCATAAAACTCTGGAGCCCAAATAGGCATGAAGTCATTATTCCAACCAAAGCCGATATTGAACTTGCCAAGGTCGAAATTAACACCTAACTGCATACCGAACTGGAAACGGTTAGTGCCATCATAGTCAAAATAATCGTGTGAACTAGACATCCATAAGGCATTTACCTTGAAATGGAAACCGAAGTAAGGAGCAACGTATATCTTTGTGTTCTTGAAATTGTAGCGATAGGTTACGTTTATGGGAACCTCAAAGTTCATCAAGATGTCACTTTCATCTAATGTCATACATTCACCGAAATCTGCATTCCAAACAATACCGGTCTCTACGTACAATGGCAGACACTTGCCCTTTGTAACGTTATAGCCACCGATCCATCCAACATTAAAACCCTGCATGGTTTCACTTTCCCCATCCGCTGAAACTGTTGTAGGAGCCCAACCAAAGATGATACGATTGTAATTGGGATTTGTCTTCTTCTCCACAACGGTTGTTGTTGTGTAGGTTGTCTCAATCTTCTTGCTCTTTGACTCACCGATTTGAGCCTGTGCTGCTGAACTAACGAAAATAGCCATAGCAGCCATTACCAATAATTTCTTCATGTTGATTACTTTTAATATTATTTTTCAGATACTTTCTCAAAAACCTCTTGTTTGTTATACCTTACAGCAGGTATCTTCATCCATTCATAGTCAGCAGGAGTTGCCGTATGCCAATTCTTGAACTTGGCAGGGAAACCTTTGATCTCTATAACGTACCAATCGCTATCGCCTGTTCGGTTGGGATTGGTATAGAAATTGTAGGTTGCGGCAACAATCATGTCAGACTTAGTTTCCTCGGTATACAGGAATATACCATAATTGTGCACGTTTTCAAGTTTGCCTTCCAATTCGGTCTCCACCTTATAACGTCCCAGGCACTTTTTCCAGAAAGTAGGAGCTTCAGGTATAACCTGCACCTCTACGACCAAAGGCTTAACAAGTGGTTCAACCCATACCTGAGGCTTTCTTGCCTGTGTGAACTGATACGTAGTCTCTGTGTGAGCCGTTGTCTTTGTGGTGGTTTGTGTCTTTTGGGCAAACGCACCCAAACACATCATGCAACAAGATGCAAAAAGCAAGAACTTCTTCATAATCCTTCTCTTTTTTATATTAATATATATATTGTGTTAAATTCACGGATAGGTATACAAAAGAACAGGCATACCAGTACAAGAGCAGTATGCCATATAGATAAACATTGCAGAACCTATGCCACAATGTATTATTGACCAACAATATACGTGATGTAGGGAGGGTAATTCCTTGATTATCAGCGACACAAGCACAGCCAGAGACTGCCAAACACATGGCGGCATCTTCTATTAAAAGTGTGCTTTTGTTAACCATATTGACTATAATGATTACTCTTTGCTTGCAAATATAGTGTTTTTAAATGAAATTAAGACTTCTTGCGTCAAAAAAAATCATTTTTCACACTTAAAAGCAAGAGTACAGAGAAAGCAAGGCAAGATTAGACCCGTTGCTTGTATGCTTGAAGTGTATTGAGCATGAGCATGCAGATGGTCATGGGACCTACTCCGCCGGGCACGGGGGTAATGGCAGAGCACAGGGGAGATACCGCCTGGAAATCCACATCGCCCTGAAGGCGGAAACCTGAGGGACGGGTGGCATCGGGCACACGGGTAGTACCTACGTCGATTACCACGGCACCGGGCTTTACCATATCGGCGGTAACGAAGGCAGGGCTGCCGATAGCGGCAATGAGAATGTCCGCCTGACGGCATTCCTCGGCAAGGTTCTGCGAATGGGAGTGCAGAACGGTGACGGTGGAGTCGCCATACTGCTTCTGCATCATGAGCATGGACATGGGCTTGCCTACGATGTTGGAACGGCCAAGAACGGCAACCTTCTTGCCACGAGTATCAATGTTGTAGCGCTGAAGCAGGGTGAGTATGCCCAGAGGTGTTGCCGATATGAAAGCAGGCAAACCGATGGACATGCGCCCTACGTTGACGGGATGGAAACCGTCCACATCCTTCTCGGGGAGGATTGCCTCAGTCACCTTCTGCTCGTCGATATGACGGGGCAAGGGCAACTGGACGATGAAACCGTCTATGGCCTCATCCTTGTTGAGCTTGTCCACCACGGCAAGGAGCTGCTCCTCGGTGATGGTGTCCTCGAATGTAAGCAATGTGCTTTGGAAACCACATGCCTCGCAAGCAAGAACCTTATTGCGGACGTATGTCTCGCTACCGCCATCATGACCAACCAATACGGCGGCAAGATGAGGGGCACGGCCACCCTTGGCAACAATGGCCTCTACCTCGGCCTTTATCTCCGCCTTTATCTGCGCGGCGGTTGCTTTACCATCTATTATTTGCATAAGTACTTATTTAAACGGAAAACGGAAAGGTGAAAACGGAAAACTTATTCAAAACGGAAAGTTTTCGGACGCTGCACGCATCGTCCCTACCCTACCGAATGCAAAGAGTTTTCCGTTTTCCGTTTTCACATTTCCGTTTGTATTACATTTTCCCCTTCATCATGCCTGCCAACTGAGCCATCTTGGACTTGTCGGTCATCATCTTCATCATCTTGCGTGTCTGGTCGAACTGCTTGATGAGACGGTTGACCTGCTGGAGGTCGACACCAGCACCCTTGGCTATGCGATGGCGGCGAGAGGTGTTGAGGCATTCGGGATGCTCGCGCTCGTAGGGAGTCATACTCTGGATGATGGCCTCGATGCTCTTGAAGGCATTGTCGTCAATATCAACGTCCTTCAGTGCCTTGCCCACGCCGGGAATCATGCTGGCCAGGTCCTTGAGGTTGCCCATCTTCTTGATTTGCTGAATCTGGTTGTAGAAGTCGGAGAAGTCGAACTTGTTCTTGCGGATCTTTGCCTCCAGTTTCTTTGCCTCGGCCTCGTCGAACTGCTCCTGGGCACGCTCTACCAAAGAGACAATGTCGCCCATGCCCAAGATACGGTCGGCCATACGCGCAGGATGGAAGGGGTCAATGGCCTCCATCTTCTCGCCGGTACCCACGAACTTGATGGGCTTGTTCACTACGGTGCGGATGGAGAGAGCGGCACCACCACGGGTATCGCCGTCCAACTTGGTAAGAATCACGCCGGTGTAATCCAGGCGGTCGTTGAACTCCTTGGCGGTGTTAACGGCATCCTGACCGGTCATGGCATCCACTACGAAGAGGATTTCGTGAGGATTGATGGCATTCTTGATGTCGGAAATCTGTTGCATCAGTTCCTCGTCGATAGCCAGACGGCCGGCGGTATCCACGATGACTACATCGTGTGCCTTGGACTTTGCCTCGCGGATGGCATTGAGGGCCACCTGCACGGGATCGGTAGCGCCAAGTTCCATATAGACAGGCACGCCTACCTGCTCGCCAAGCACACGCAACTGTTCCATAGCAGCAGGGCGGAAGGTATCGCAAGCAGCCAGGAGGGGAGACTTGTGCTTCTTCTCCTTGAGCATCTTGGCCAACTTGCCGCTCATGGTGGTCTTACCGGAACCGTTCAAACCTGCCATCAAAATGATGGAAGGATCACCGGTACGACCAGGCAAATTGATTTCAGCGGTCTCGCCACCCATCAGTTCTGCAAGTTCGTCGTGCACGATCTTCACCATCAGCTGCTGAGGCTTAACGGTGGTGAGCACGTTCTGACCAAGCGCCTTCTGCTTGACGGTATCGGTGAAGGTCTTTGCTACCTTGTAGTTCACGTCGGCATCGAGAAGAGCACGACGCACGTCCTTGAGGGTCTCGGCAACGTTGATTTCGGTAATCTTGCCCTCACCCTTCAGTATTTTCCACGAGCGTTCAAGACGCTCCGAAAGATTTTCAAACATATATCCTATATTATTATATTATTTTGTTCTAAAAAAGTCGTCGTATTGTCTTGCCTTGGTTGTCGTATTGTCTCGGCAAAGACGTCGTATTGTCTCACCTTAGACAAAGTATCGTCTCTGCCAGAGGGATGATAACCTTGCCCAGCACCTCGCCGTTCAGGTAATGCTCGCCCTCGAAGAGCGACATCTGCGCCGTGCCGTAATGCTTGCGGAAGTCGGGCTGGCAGTTGACATTCTTGTCCCTGGTGCCGAACAGTCCCCACACCAGCTGCTTCTCATCGGGGGTGATGCCCTGGAAACTCTGCTTCTCCACCTCCTTGAACTCGGCAATCATCTGCTTGTCCACCTTGAAGTCCTTTGCGCCATCCTCACGCTTGTTGCGAAACTCCTGACGCCCCATGCCACGGAAGGTAAGCAAGCGTGCCATGTGGAAGGAAGGATTCACCAGAATGCGCCTGATGCCGTGCAGCTGTTCGGCATACATGGCACCCATGGAGGTGGCAACGATAAGGTCGGGATTGTGCTCCTGCACATATTCGTGCAGAAAGGCAATGGCACGAAGCGGCTCTACGGGCACATCGGGGCTGAGCACCTGCACTCCCTTGGGATAGAAGTGATTGCGCAACTGGGTGGCACTGCCTGTGCTACCGGCCGAAGCAAATCCATGTATGTATAGTACCTTCATCGTATCCTGTAGAAAAGAAAAGAACTCTCCAGCAAAGAAATAATCTTTAACCGGAGAGTTCCACCACCACTTCAGTTGCGGGGGTCCGACTCGAACGGGCGACCTCCAGGTTATGAGCCTGGCGAGCTACCAACTGCTCCACCCCGCGATGTTTTATCGCCAAACAAGAAGCAACTGAGGCGCTGTTTCCCGTTTGCGAGTGCAAAGGTATGCTTTTTCTCCGACACCACCAAACGTTTTAGTGAAAAATTGCAAAATAATTGTTTATATGGCAGAAAAAGCGTACCTTTGTGCAGAAATACACCTTATATACAAATATAGTATGGCGGTAGAGAAAACAAGGAACAAACTGATAGAGGTAGCACGTACACTCTTTGCCAAACAGGGCATAGAGGAAACCACCATGAACGACATTGCCCTGGCTTCTGGCAAAGGACGCCGTACATTGTACACCTACTTCAAAAACAAGGAAGAAATCTATGATGCCGTGGTACAGGACGAACTTGAACTCATGGCAGAAAAAATGGCCGAAGTGGTAAAGCAGGATATGGACCCCGAGGACAAGCTCGTAGCCCTCATCTATGCTCACCTGCAAGCCATCAAGGATGTGGTTCAGCGCAATGGCAACATTCGCGCCGAATTCTTCCGCGACATCTGGCGTGTAAGCCTCATCCGCCAAAGGTTTGACCGCAACGAGAAAATCCTGCTCACAACCATACTGTCCGAGGGCGTAGAGAAGGGTCAGTTCGAGATAGACGACCTCTCGCTCATGGTAGACATCATCAGATACTCGGTACGAGGCCTGGAAGTGCCATTCATCTATGGCCGCATAGCCGATGGTATGCCTAAGGGCATGATCAGAGGTGTAGTGCACAAGATAATACATCGCTCGCTGAGCAAAAAGTACAACAAACAAATACCATAAACGATTATGAAACTACTGGAAGGAAAGACCGCCCTTGTTACCGGCGCGGCTCGTGGTATAGGCAAGGCAATCGCCTTGAAGTTTGCTTCCGAGGGAGCAAACATCGCATTCACCGACCTGGTACTGAACGATGAAATGGCGGCAGGCCTGGAAGCCACACGCCAGGAAATTGAAGCCGTCGGTGTGAAGTGCATGGCCTATGCCGGCAATGCCGCTGACTTTGCACAGACAGAGGAAACGGTAAAGAAGATAAAGGAGGACTTTGGCACCATAGACATACTGGTAAACAACGCAGGTATCACCAAGGACGGCCTTATGCTACGCATGACCGAGGCCCAATGGGATGCTGTAATCAACGTGAACCTGAAATCGGCATTCAACTTCATCCACGCCTGTGTGCCAGTTATGATGCGCCAGCGTGGCGGTTCCATCATCAACATGGCCAGTGTGGTAGGCGTACACGGCAATGCCGGCCAGGCAAACTATGCCGCATCAAAGGCCGGCATGATTGCCTTGGCAAAGAGCGTGGCTCAGGAAATGGGTCCCAAGGGCATCCGTGCCAATGCCATAGCCCCCGGCTTCATTGAAACAGCAATGACCGCCGCTTTGCCCGACGAGGTGCGCGAGGAATGGAAGAAGAAAATACCCTTGCGCCGTGGCGGACAAACCGAGGACATTGCCAACACTGCCCTGTATCTGGCCAGCGACCTGTCAAGTTACGTTACAGGTCAGGTTATCCAGGTGGACGGCGGCATGAACATGTAACCCAAACACACGTGTAGCAAAAGGACACAGATGACCGTTCTATACGAAGACAATCATCTTATTATTGTAAACAAACAGGCAGGGGAGATAGTGCAGGGCGACAAGACCGGCGACGCTCCCCTTTCTGACATTGTTAAGGAGTGGCTAAAGGAGAAGCACAACAAACCAGGCAACGTGTACCTTGGCGTAGTGCATCGTCTGGACAGACCCGTATCGGGCGTGGTGCTTTTTGCCAAGACAAGCAAGGCGCTGCCACGCTTGAACAAGATGTTTGCCGAACACAACAATGTAAGCAAAACGTATTGGGCAATAGTCCAGAACCGCCCACAAACGCCCAAGGGCACGCTGACACACTGGCTTACCCGCCAGGAAAAGAACAACACGGCACGTGCCTACGACCGTGAAGTGCCTGGTTCCAAGAAGGCCGTATTGGATTACGAACTGATAGCCTCCAGCGACAGATACCACCTTCTGGAAATACACCTGCACACAGGACGCCACCACCAGATACGGTGCCAGTTGGCCAAGATGGGCTGCCCCATAAAGGGTGACCTGAAATACGGTGCCCCAAGGAGCAATCCCGACGGCAGCATCTCCCTGCATGCACGCAATCTCACGCTGGAACACCCCGTGAGCCATGAGAACATATCCGTAACCGCCCCTGTGCCAAACGACACGCTTTGGCAGGCACTAAGCCGTGGAGAACGAAATAAAGCCACACACAACCAAACCTAACACCTTTCCTCCCCAACCTTGAACATCATCCGACGCATACTGAAATGGACGGGCACCACACTGGTGGCCCTACTGCTTGTACCCTTCCTCCTGATAGCCCTTCTATACATTCCACCCATACAGAACTGGGCTGTACAGAAGGCCGTAGGGGTTGCCTCTGAGGCAACGGGCATGACCATCACACTGGAAAGGGTGGGCATCAGTTTTCCTTTGGACATAGAACTGGAGAACCTTACAGCCTGCCAGGAGGGCGACACTCTGCTACACACAGGCTCCGTGGTGGTGGACATGGATTTCAGTCAGATATTCCATGGGCAATTAGGTGTGGAGGGCATAGACATTAGGGAAGGACTATTCAATTCTGCCGACCTGATTCCACAGATGTACATCGGCGGACAACTGGGACAAATGCACCTCGACAGAGAAGATACCGACCTGACGCAGGGCAAAGCAATACTGAGCGGGGCTTCCCTGAAAGATTGCCATCTGGACATCAGCATGCGCGATACCACTATCGTGGACACTACAGAGAGTAGTCCATTGCCATGGTCCATACGGGTGGGCAGAATAGACATCAGCAACACAAGCATAGGTCTTCGCATGCCTGGGGACACAATGACCGTTAATACGGAAATCAGGAAGGCTTTCGTCAGTGATGGCGACATACGCCTTGAAGAAAGCACATACACCATAGGTGCCCTGGGAATTGATATAGACACCCTGCATCTTTGCATGATGGACACGGCAGGGACAAAGACCTGCATGCCATTGTCTGCCACATCACTGGGAGTGGATAGCCTAAGGTTGGACTCAGCTGCCGTTGCACTTCAACAATTCCACATTAGCACCGCCACTACCGATGGCGAGAGGAAGAGCCTCATCAGCGGAAACCTGCAAATGGACTTCAATGCCTTCACACCGAAGAGCGAGGGAGGCTTGTCTGTCAACATAAGGGCATCGCTTGCACATTCCGACCTGCTTGACATTGCCAAAGACTTCCTCCCCAAAGACCTTGCAAAGGCCTATCCAACTCTGCCATTGAATGCGCACATAGCAGCAAATGGCAACATAGACTCCATTTCAATAGACACCCTGCACCTGTCCATGCCCACGGCAATGGACGTTCAGGCAAAGGGATATGTTGCAGATGCCATAGCGGAAAGAGGTATGAGGGCGCACTTGCTTTGGGACATCAGTACCATGAATCTGGACTTCGTGCGCAGATACCTGGGACTTGAAGGGGTGAATATCCCACGCATGAATCTTTCTGCCGAGACCAAAATACAAGGCAGCACATACGGAGTAGATGCGCAACTTTCATGCGGCAAGGGCAAGGTGCGTGCCAAGGCATCCATCGACCTTGACAACATGCAATACAGGGCCAGAGTTCATGCCGATCAACTGGACATACGTAATTTCATGCCCCAGGATAGCATAGGTTTGCTCTCCTTCTATGCCAAGGCAAGCGGACATGGCACCGACCCTTTGTCCAGAGCGACAGGACTGAAGGCAGAAGTGGATTTGAAGCATCTTGAATACAAGGACTGGAATATGGACAATGCCAGATTCACCGCCAAGCTGAGACGTGGCAAGGCCACCGTGGAACTGCATTGCAACAACGACATACTAATGGCAAATGCTTGTGCAAATGCCTATTTAGGCAAGAGATTATCCAAGGCCGACTTTACCCTTTCACTTAACAAGATTAACTTCCAGGCGCTGGGCATAACCAAGGATTCGCTGGTGGCATCCATGAACCTGAGTCTGGAAGGTGGGTCGGACATGAAGCAGACCCACCGCCTGAAGGGCAGCATGCATAGCATAGAGCTTGCCTTGCCAGACACTACGTTCTATCCACTGGACCTAAACTTGGAGGTCAAGACCAACGAAGAGAGTATGCTGGCACGCACCAATGCCGGCAACCTGTGGCTCCAGTTCCATTCTGATGAAGGACAAGATTCCTTATTGAAGAAAACCAATGCCTTCATGCAGGAACTGACACGACAAAGGGAAGAGCGCATACTGGACATGAACAGGCTGAACAAGATGCTCCCCAGGGTGGACATGCACCTGCTTTGCGGTGATAACAATCCGCTTGCCAACATCTTGCGCTCCATGCTCGGAGCCACCATGAACGAGATGGCTTTCGACCTTGTCACCAATCCCGAAGAGGGTGTGAACGGCCAGGGACACCTGAACAAGTTGAAGACAGATGCTGTGGTCATCGACTCCATATCATGGAATATCAGAAATCTGGCAGAGGGAGTGAGCATGATGGCAAGAGTGAAGAACGGTCCGCGTAACAAGGTGGTAAACTTCGAGGCTTCGTTAAATGCACTCGTCACGCCAAAGGGATTGAATTCGTCATTCATGTTCCTGGACGAAAAGGGCAACAAGGGTGTAGATTTCGGGCTTAACGTAGGCATTGCCGATAGCACGCTGAGGGTGCAGCTTACTCCGCTCAATCCCATCTTTGCCTACCGTCGGTTCAACGTGAATGCAGACAACTTTGTTTCCATAGACAAGTCAAACCACATAAAGGCCAATATGAACTTGCTGGCTGATGATGGCACTGCACTGAACCTTTACAGCACCCCGAACGAAGCGGCACTACAGGACATTACTCTGTCCATTGCCAACTTCAATCTGGGCGAACTTTCTCGCGTAATGCCTTTCATGCCCATGGTAACGGGTATGCTCAACGGCGATGTGCATGCCGTAAAGGAGGAAGGGCAGGCAACCGTGTCGCTGGACATGGATGTCAGGAGGATGGGATTTGAAGGTTCTCCACTCGGCAATATAGGTGTGGAGGCAATATACCTCCCCAATGCCGACGGTTCGCATCTGGTGGACGGTATTCTTTCGCAGAATGACCGCGAGATAGCCTTGCTAAGCGGCAAATACTGGACCCAGGACGAAGAGGGACAGATAGAGGCCGAGGCACATCTGCAACGCCTTCCTCTGAATATTGCCAACGGTTTCATAACAGACAATCTGGCTCGGCTGGAGGGCTACATCAGCGGTATGCTGGATGTACATGGTCCTGTATCTGAACCTCTCCTGTCCGGTTCTATTGCTACGGATAGCATGCACATTTGTTCCGATCCTTATAGCATAAACCTGCGTCTGCCAGATGACGAGATTGTGATAAGGGAGAATTTCCTGGATCTGGACAAGATACAGGCATTTGCCAACGGAGACAATCCTTTGACTTTGGACGGCACTATTGACTTTACTGACCTAAGCCAGGCAAAGTTGAACCTCGGCATCACGGCGCGAGACTTCAATCTTATCAACGCTCCAAAGCGTAAGGGTGCAGAGGCATACGGCAAGGTATACGTGGACCTGTTCGGACGCATGCAGGGAACACTGGACAATCTGGACATCCGAGGCCGGTTGAACATAAACGGCAAGACAAACGTTACCTATGTTATGAAGGATTCGCCCCTCGTTGTGGACGACCAACTGAGCAGCCTGGTAACATTCACCGACTTCTCCGACACCACAGAAACAAAGCCCATAGCCATGCCTGAGCAGAATATAAAGATGGACTTCCAGGTAAATATTGACGAAGCTACCACAATACATTGCCTTATGAGCGAGGACGGGCAGGACAACATAGAACTGGAAGGTGGAGGTGAGTTGAGGATGACTTACGACATGCTTTCTGGGATGAAGCTCTTCGGACGCTATACGGTGCTTTCCGGCAGCATGGACTACAGTTTGGTGGTGGTATCACTTAAAAACTTCAACATAGATAGCGGAAGCTACGTGGAGTTTATGGGCGACATGATGAACCCAAAACTGAACATCAGCGCAAGCGAACGCAAGAAGGCTTCCGTATCCAGCAACAACGTAACGCGTTCCGTAAACTTCGATGTCGGCCTGAAGATAACACAGACACTCTCCGACCTGGGATTGGAATTCACACTACAGGCACCCGAGGACCTGACAGTACAGAACGAACTGGCATCCATGTCTGTGGAGGACCGCGGACGTGCTGCCGTGGCAATGCTTACCACAGGCATGTACCTGTCACCCAACAGTAGCGCCAGCGGAGAAGGATTTGATGCCACCAGTGCGCTGAGTTCTTTCTTGAATAGCCAGATTTCAAACATTGCAGGCAAGGCACTGTCCACCATAGACATCGGTTTCGGCATAGACAACACAACCAGTGCCACTGGTGCGGCACAGACGGATTACAACTTCTCCTTTGCCAAGCGTTTCTGGGGCAATCGCATCAGTGTGATTATCGGCGGCAAGGTAAGTTCGGGCAACGATGCACAGAATACAGGAATGAGCATCATCAGCAATGTGTCTGTGGAATACCGCCTGGACAATTCCGGCACACGATACGTCAAAGCCTTCTACAACAAGGACACGGAATCTATACTTGATTCCGAGGTAATGGAAATGGGTGCCAGTCTTGTACTTCGCAGAAAGACCGAAAACCTAGGTGAATTGTTCATCTTCAGGAACGAAAAACGCAAAACGGAAAACGGAAAACTACGTGAGCAGACTAAAGATGACGAAGTCAGATTAAAACGGAAAACCACGAATGTCCCAACGGGCAGATAGGAGAAGACACGGCTAAACATGAACACATATTATATATATAATAAGGTATACATCCTGCCTATACTCATGCTTCTGGCAATGATGCTAACCAGCTGTTACCAGACAAAGAACATACCTGAGGATGAATACCTCTATGCCGGCATCAAGGACTTTGCCTACGGGCATCGTTGGGGAGAGAAAAGCAAGAAAAGCAAGGACTCCACTGGAGTAATTACCGCCGTGGCCAATGCTTATACCGCCGTGGAAGATGTACTGAGCGGCAACACCTCCGCAGTGCAGAATCTGGCAAAAAGGGAACTCACACCCGAAGAACAAGACAGCATACGCATACAAGAACTCATTGACAAGGAGGCATACAACACTGCACGTGCCGAAGTGGCAGGCGCACTTTCCTATGCGCCTAATGGAACCATTATGGGCTCCAGTCGGTTAACGCATCCGTTCACCATTGGGCTGTGGGTATGGAATCGTTACGGTCAGAGCAAGAGTCCCTTCGGCAAATGGATGATGAATACCTTGGGGGCAACACCTAAGTACATCAGTACCGTAAGTCCCTCAATACGCACCCAAGTGGCACGCAACACTCTGCGCAATCATGGCTATTTCCGTGGCGACGTACAGTACCGCATAGAGGATGTAAAGAACCCTCGCAAGAAGAAGATATCCTACCAGATCCTGCCAGGAGAAGTCTTCCATTTGGACAGTATCGAATATCGTGGTTTCCCCCTTAGCATAGACACGCTTATAAGGCAGACCATGAATGGGACCTTATTGAAGAGAAACGCCCCCTTCAACGTGCCAACTCTATCCAACGAGCGCGACCGCATTGCGTCCATTCTTCGCAACAGCGGACACTATTATTTCCGAAGCGACCATATTACCTACAAGGCCGACACGCTGTTGCGCCCAGAACACGTACAGTTACAGGTAGTGCCGTCACCCACTATGAGCCAGGCGGCAAAGCAACCATTCCGCATAGGCAAGACTCGTATCACCATTCTGAAATACAATACACGAGAACTGACTGATTCATTCTCACTGCGCAATCTCAGCATGCAATGGAGCGGAGGTGACAAACGCAAGCCCTCGCTCAGACTCTCTGCCTTCAACAGATACCTATACTTGAAAAAGGGCGATCTATACAACCAGGATCTGAACAACCTGATGATAAGCAAGCTCTCGAACATGGGCATATTCTCTTCCGTACAGGTGAACTATGTACCTCGAGACACTTCCTTGTTGAAGGGGAAGTACAACGCATTGTTATCCAACGACACACTGGATATTGAAATACAGTGCATGCTGGACAAGCCATATGATAGCGAGTTTGAAGCCAAGATCACCAACAAGACAAACGGTCTGTTAGGTCCAGGCCTGTCCTATTCTATAAACAAGCGAAACGCTTTTCGTGGCGCAGAGACCCTTACTCTGGGTGTGAACGGTTCATATGAGTGGCAAACGGGAGCAAACATGCAGGGCGACAATACCGGCATTAACTCCTGGGAACTGGGAGGCAACCTGAACCTTACCTATCCTCGATTTATTTTCTTTGGCAACCTATGGCGCAAACTGAACAGAAGAATACAGGCCTCCACCCTGTTCAAGATGGACATCAAGTGGATGAACCGTGCCGGATATTATGGCAGCGCCAGTGCTGGAGCACGAATAAAGTGGACCTTCAAAAAGGGCGAAAACATCATTCACGAGTTCACTCCGGTACGTTTGGAATACAACCACTTGCTGAGCACGACACAACGCTTTGACGATTTGATGAAAGAGAACCCAGCCCTCTACGAGAGTCTGCGAGACAAATTGGTTCCAAGCATGGAGTATGCCTTCACATGGACCAGCCCCAAAATTCAGAAGCACCAGGGACGCGTATCTCTTTTCACCAAACAAGCCCTGCAGTTCCAAAAGTACACGGCAGAATACTCTCACATGCTACGAGTATCTCCACGTAGCCAGCTGGTAGTTCGTGGCTATCTTGGTTTCATTTGGAACTATGGCGACCAGACAGCACCCTACGCCGACCTCTTTTCTGCCGGTGGCGCCAACAGTATCCGTGCCTTCGGTGTGCGTGGCATAGGTCCTGGCAGTTACAATCCTGCTGAGAGCAGCTATTCCTACCTGGACCAGGTGGGCAACATACGTTTCGAATGCAATGTGGAATACCGATTCCCTATAGTGGCAAACCTGTTCGGAGCAGTCTTCCTGGATGCTGGCAATGTATGGCTCACCAAGGAAGACCCGGCACGTCCCGGCGGACAATTCCAGTGGAAGAACTTCGGCAAGGAACTGGCCTTAGGCACAGGTGCCGGCCTGCGATACGATTTGGAGTTTCTGGTCATCCGCTTTGACGTGGGCATAGGACTGCATGCACCATACGACACAGGCAAACCGGGCTACTATAACATGCCCTCCTTTGGCAAGTCGCTCGGCTATCATTTTGCCGTCGGATACCCTTTCTAACCAGCCCCGTTCTCTGCATGAAAACCCTGTTTAAGCAATATTTGCCCATCTGTACAATGAAGATGGGCATTTTTTCGCATCCCAATGAACCATTGTATACTTTTTCTTTGTATATTTGTAGCAAAGAAAGACTATAGTTAACCAAATTAAACACAATTAAACAATGAAACCTACACTATTCCTCTTGGCTGCAGGTATGGGCAGCCGTTATGGTGGCTTGAAGCAGTTGGACACCCTCGGCCCTCAGGGTCAAAGCATTATGGACTACAGCATCTATGATGCCATCCAGGCTGGTTTCGGCAAGATCGTATGGGTTATCCGCCGCGATTTCGAGCAGCAGTTCCGCGAGCAGATTCTGGCCAAGTATGAAGGCCATGTTCCTTGCGAACTCTGTTTCCAGGCCTTGGATGCACTGCCCGAAGGCTTCACCGTACCCGAAGGCCGTGAAAAGCCCTGGGGCACAAACCACGCCGTAATGATGGGCAAGGACGTTATCAACGAGCCTTTCGCTGTCCTGAACTGCGACGACTTCTATGATCGCGATGCATTCCAGGTTATGGCAAAGTTCCTGACCTCTCTGCCAGAGGGCAGCAAGGGCAAGTATGCAATGGTAGGTTTCCGTGTGGACAACACTCTGTCCGAGAGCGGTACCGTTAGCCGTGGCATCTGCGAGATGGACCCCGAGACACACCTTTTGACCGGTGTTGTTGAGCGCACCAAGATTGAGCGCCACAATGGTGTTGTTGAGTATCTTGACGAAGACGGCACATGGGTAGGCATCCCCGACACTGCTCCCACCAGCATGAACTTCTGGGGCTTCACTCCTGACTACTTCCAGTACAGCGAGGACTTCTTCAAGGTATTCTTGTCTGATCCCAAGAACCAGACCAACTTGAAGAGCGAGTTCTTCATCCCCTTGATGGTAGACACCCTCATCAAGGAAGGCAAGGCTACCTGCGAGGTTCTTGACACAACTTCTAAGTGGTTCGGTGTTACATATCCCGAGGATCGTCCTGAGACTGTTGCCAAACTCGCTGCTCTGCACGAAGCCGGCCAGTATCCTGACCAGATGTTCTAAACATTAACGTCGGCATACGTATCATTGTCATTCAGACAAACCAAACACTAATATAATAGGTGTGCATCAGTTACGCTATCAAATATATGCGTAAAAGATGCACATCTATTTTTGTTTCATATATCTGCACCATATTGGTGTCAAAAGAGAGCAAACCTTCGGACTGAAATAAAAATCCCCGAAAGCGAACCTTCGGGGATTGGTCTCAGCTCTATGGCTGATATGCAGTTTCTTTAAGGGATAGACTTATTCAGCGGCACCCTCTGCAACAACGTCAAAAGCAACGTTTGCGGTAACGTCCTTGTGCAACTTAACCAAAGCAACATAAGAACCTACCTCCTTTACGTCCTTCAAAACGATGGTCTTGCGGTTTACTTCCAAACCGAGCTTTGCGAGTTCCTCTGCTATGTGCAAGTTGTTCACGCTGCCATAAATCTGACCAGTTGCGCTAACCTTGGTGCTGATAGTAAGCTGAACTGCGTTCAACTTCTCTGCCAAAGCCTCAGCCTCAGCCTTGATCTTAGCCAACTTAACAGCCTTCTGCTTCAAGTCCTCTGCCAACTGCTTCTTTGCGCTCTCGCTGGCAATCACAGCCTTGCCATAAGGAATCAGGTAGTTACGGCCATAACCAGCCTTTACACTTACGATTTCATTCTTGAAACCCAAGCCAATGATATCTTCTTTCAGAATAATTTCCATATCTACTTCCTCCTTAGTTTACTTCATCAAATCGGTTACGAAGGGCAGCAGAGCCAAGTGACGAGCACGCTTAACGGCCTGAGCCACACGACGCTGATACTTCAAAGATGTACCGGTGATACGACGGGGAAGAATCTTACCCTGCTCGTTCAGGAACTTCTTCAGGAACTCGGGATCCTTGTAATCAATATACTTGATACCGCTCTTCTTGAAACGGCAGTACTTCTTCTTTTTGATATCAATTGCAGGAGCGTTCAGATAACGAATTTCAGACTGTGCCATGTTTATGCCTCCTTTTTATTGTTACGACGCTTTTCAGCATACTCAGCTGCATACTTCTCCATCTTTACAGTCAGATAGCGCAGCACTCTCTCGTCACGACGGTAAGCGATTTCCAGAGTCTTGATAGTCTCGGGAGTAGCCTTGAACTCAATGAGTTCATAAAAACCGGTGCTCTTCTTCTCAATGGGGTAAGCAAGTTTCTTCAGGCCCCAGTTCTCCTCGTTGATGATCTCTGCACCACACTTAGCGAGAACGCCCTTGAACTTCTCTACCGCTTCCTTCATCTGTTCATCAGACAAAACGGGAGTCAAAATGAAAACGGTTTCGTATTGGTTCATAATACGTTGATAAATGATTAATTAATTTGATATTTGTGCAAAATGCGGTGCAAAGGTAGTGCTTTTATATGATGTACGCAAGGTTTTCTTCCTTTTTTTGCTCGCATAAGGCTTTTTTGCAACGCTTTTTTAGGTGGTCTCAGATATTTTTCATTATTTTGCATATCAATATCGGGCGAGAAGTATGCCTATATTCTAATTTAGTCTAAAAATCAACTATATAATATTACACAATGAAGTACCTTGGTATAATTATGCTGGTGATTGGAGCACTCATTCTTGTGCTCAGTTATGCAACTGACAAGTTCTTAAACTCAGGAGCTGTGGATCACAATTGGATTCAGGGAATTGCCCTGTTGTTTATTGTTGCGGCAGTGCCCACTCACATTCATGTGACTGGCAAAGCTACCAAAGCATAAGCACAGATGTTCAGAATACAGCACGAGCCTCTCAGTTTGCATTGAGAGGCTCGTGCTGTTTTTACCTGCAAGCGCCGTTTCTGGCCCTCCCGAGGACCGAGGCGAGAGTTCCTGGTTCTTTCGCCTTGGCCCTCGGGAGGACAGGGGCGAAAGAACCGGGAGGATTTTTGGGAGTCTTTACAAAGATGATTCGGGCACTATGAGTTTGTAGCCCTTGCCATGGACGTTATTGATCTCAATACGTGGGTCGCCCTTGAGATGTTTGCGCAACTTGGTAATATACACATCCATTGAACGTGCATTGAAATAATTGTCGTCTATCCAGATGGTCTTCAGTGCCAGTTCACGCTCCAGCACCTGATTGGTATGAGTACATAGCAACGAGAGCAGTTCGCACTCCTTGGTGGTCAGCTTGGTGCTGCTATCTCCCATGGTAAGGAGTTGGCGCTGGGAGTCAAACACGTACATTCCCAATTGGTACACAGTCTGCACCTTCTTGGCATTGCCTTTTACTCGGCGCAGTATTGCTTCCATTCGGAAGACAAGTTCATCCATGCTGAATGGCTTGGTCAAATAGTCATCAGCACCCACCTTGAATCCATCAAGAATATCACTCTTGAGATTCTTTGCGGTAAGGAATATGATGGGTATCTCCTGATTTACGAGCCTCATTTCCTTTGCAAGGGTGAATCCGTCCATCTTGGGCATCATCACGTCAAGAAGGCACATATCAAAGTGGCTCTTGGCAAAAGCGCGGTAGCCAGCCTCTCCATCAAGGTACAGTTCTGCATCATAGCCCTTAGCTTGAAGATACTCTCTCAAAAGCATGCCCAGACTCTCTTCGTCCTCGCACAATAAAATTCTCTGTCTTGTTTCCATACTATTGTCTGTTTTGTCTTTTCCGGCATACCATGCATCGCAAGGGGAGTGCCGCATAAGACACATTAATGTATATTATCCTTTATTTAATGGCAGGGTAACGAGGAAGCTTGTACCCTTGCCTATCTCGCTCGTTGCTTTGATGGTTCCCTTATGCAGACTTACCATCTTATGTACATAGGCCAATCCCAAGCCGAAGCCCTTGACATTATGCGTATTGCCCGTGTGCACTCTATAGAACTTATCAAAGATGCGTTTCAGGTCGTCCCTATGTATTCCAATGCCATTGTCGGAAATCTGGATGAACAGGTGGTCTGCATCATTATGTGTAGAGACCTCCAAATGCAGGGGAACATCGTCACGCTTATACTTTACGGCATTGTCCATGAGATTGAACACAATATTAGTGAAATGCATCTCATCTGCCCTTATTATTGATTTCTCGGCATTCAGTTCTGTCTTTATGTCGCCTCCGTTTTGGGTCACTTTGATATTAAACGTCTGCACCACACTATCTATCAAATCGTTGGCATCTAAGGGCTGCATCTTCAAAGCGATATTACCGCCCTCGTACAACGACATCTGCAAGACCTTTTCCACCTGGAAACGCAGTCTCTTGGTTTCACCATAGATAACGCCGCTCAAACGCTCGTATGTATCGGCAGACTTCTGCAAGTTACTGTCTGACAGCATCTGTGCCGCTATGCTGATAGTTGATATCGGTGTCTTGAATTCATGCGTCATATTGTTGATGAAGTCATTCTTCATTTCCGTAACCTTCTTTTGCCTTACCACCAGATAAACCGTTATCAGGAAAGTGACAAAAAGGAACATTGTAAAGAGCAACGCCAGATAAATCATACTGGCCACTTCGTGAACATACTTGTTGAGATTGGGGAAGTGGACGCTGACCACACCCATCTTGCCGGTAGGGTCATTACGGAACAAGGTTTGCGTATAACTATAGTCTTCCCCCTTGGGATTATAGTCGGGACAACGATACACCTCATGCCCTTCGCTATTGAACACCCTATAGTGGAATTCCAAGTCTATTCCGTTGTTTCGAAGAGAACGGCGAAGTGTCTGCACCAAGAAATCCTTGTCTACACGCTCCTCAAAATCATGAATGCCTGATGCATAGAGCACACGCAGGATTACCTCGTCCAACACTTCCTTCTCGTAGATGTAGGCATTGCGTACCCTACGCTGGAAAGCATGCATACCCGTCATAGTAAGGTCCATGCCATAGGATGCAGAGTATAAGTCCAAGGAATCGCCATAGTGCCCAACCACCTCTCGCAGATACACCATCGTCTCGTTGCGCTCCATGTTTCTGGAGGCTATATCCAAACTTCTCAATACGCTTTCATTGAATTGCTCACGCCTGATAGCCATCATAGTCCTTGCATAGCGGAGCTGAAGGTAAAGCAGCATCAAGAAGCAAACGCCCATAATCAGGCATATCGTCCATATTACCCATCGTTTCATAATGCAAATATAGCCAACCTGTTACATACAAAACAAAAAAGAGAGCATAAAACGCCCTCTTTTTTGCTTTTATTTAGATTTCCCTGTTCCTTTAGTTAACAAAACCGCAACTATTGCAATCCTTTCCATTAACTACTGGAAACAGAACTCTCTGACTTACTCCTCGTCAGTGCCCTTGTATTCAGCCACCAGTTTCTGCTGAACATCGCCAGGTACCAACTCGTAACTTGCAAATTTGGTGATGAAGCTGGCACGGCCACCAGTCAGGCTTGACAATGCGGTGGAGTAACTGGACATCTCCTTCAAAGGAGCCTTGCATGTCAGTTTCTCATAACCATTCTCGCTCTGCATACCGGTAATCATGGCACGACGTCCCTGCAGATCGCTCATCACATCGCCCATCTTGTCGCCAGGAACGAACACCTCCACGTCGTAAATGGGCTCCAGAATCTTAGGTCCTGCCTCGCGGAAAGCAGCGCTAAAGGCATTACGGCCGGCAAGCATGAAGGACAATTCATTGCTGTCCACAGGGTGCATCTTGCCATCATATACTATAACGCGTACGTCGCGGGCATAGCATCCGGTCAGGGGACCTTGTTCCATACGCTGCATAACGCCCTTCAGTATTGCAGGCATAAAGCGTGCATCGATAGAACCACCGACAATGCTGTTTACAAACACCAGCTTGCCACCCCACTCCAGCTCAACAGTTTCAGTGTTCTTAACGTTAATACGATACTCCTGGTTGCCGAACTTATACACTTCGGGGGCAGGCATACCTTCGTAGTATGGCTCAACAATCATGTGCACCTCACCGAACTGACCGGCACCGCCTGACTGCTTCTTGTGTCGATAGTCGGCACGGGCAGCCTTGGTGATTGTCTCGCGATATGGAATCTTGGGCTCGTCAAACACTATTTGGATCTTCTCGTTGTTCTCCATACGCCACTTCAAGGTGCGCAAGTGGAACTCACCCTGACCATGTACCAGAATCTGCTTCAGCTCCTTGCTCTGCTCTATCTTCCATGTGGGATCCTCCTCACGCATCTTCTGCAGGGCATTCATCATCTTTTCTGTCTCTGCTTCGTTTACGGCACGGATGGCACGAGAATACTTGTGGTTAGGATACTTGATGAAATTGAAGCGATGCTCGGCACCCTTGGCATTCAATGTATTGCCAGTCTTCACGTCCTTCAACTTGACAGTACAGCCTATATCGCCTGCTACAAGTTCCTCGACCTTGATACGGGTGGCACCTGCACAACAGAACAACTGAGCCATGCGTTCCTTGCTTCCACGGTCGGCATTGGTAAAGTCATCACCCTCGTGTACCTTGCCCTGCATTACCTTAAAATACTGCACCTCTCCGATATGGGGTTCCACGGCAGTCTTGAAGAAATACAGGCTTGTGGGGGCATCCACGACAGGAGCAACCTCCTCGCCGCGGGTATTGTGCACCTTAGGCATCTGGTCAACAAAGGGAACCACATTGCCCAGGAACTCCATCAGACGACGAACGCCCATGCACTTGCCAGCACATACGCAGAATACGGGGAACATGCCACGTGCAGCCAGACCCTTACGGATACCTTCGCGCATCTCGTCCTCTGTCAGGCTCTCACTCTCGAAGAACTTCTCCATCAGGCCCTCGTCATGCTCCGCAGCAGCTTCTACCAGTGCCTTGTGCATCTCCATAGCTTTATCCATTTCCTCGGCAGGGATTTCTTCTATTGTCGGCGCACCACCTTCGGGACCCCATGAATACTTCTTCATCAGAAGCACGTCAATCAGGGAGTTGAAATTAGGGCCTGTCTGCAAAGGATACTGAACAGGAACAACCTTGGAACCGTACACGTCGGTCAGCTGCTCCAGGATGTTGTCAAAGTCGGTATTCTCGTCGTCCAACTGGTTTACAAGGAATATTACGGGCTTTCCCAATTTCTCTGTGTAGCGGAAATGGTTCTGTGTGCCCACCTCCACACCATTTGCACCTTTCAGCAGAAGGATTGCGGTATCGGTTACGTTCAGTGCGGTCATGGCGGCACCCACGAAGTCATCACTGCCCGGGCAGTCAATAATGTTCAATTTCTTGCCATTCCACTCCACATGGTAAACGGTGCTGAATACGCTATATCCATACTCCTGCTCAACGGGGAAATAGTCGCTAACGGTGTTCTGCTGTGTAATACGTCCTCTACGGCTGATTACGCCTGCCTCGTAAAGCAGGCTCTCTGTAAGGGTTGTCTTACCGCTACCGTCATTACCCAGCAAGGCAATGTTCTTGATTTCTTGTGTCTGATAAGTCTTCATAGTGTATTAGTATTGGTTGTTTTTAAGTCTTTTCGATTGGTTTTTCCCTGTCTCTTACCACGAAAAAACACCGAAATCGGATGTAAAAATACACTTTTTTGACATAAAAGAGCCCAAGAGAGATTATGTTTTACAACATCATATCAGACATTATGTCGTTTGAGACGAAAATTCCTTCCTCCGTGAGCCTCAGCACGTTTTGTTCCATTGACAAGCGGCCGCTTTCCAGGTGAGGTTTAGCCATCTTCAGGGCATAGTTTCTGTATTTCTGTGGCAAGGAATGCACATCCAATCCATCTCTGGTACGTAAGGCTTTCAGTACTTGTTCTTCATAGAGAGCATCATCATCCAATATCTCCACATCCATCTGAGGCAAGCCTCGGGATTCAATGTACCCGGCAAGGTCAGTTGGATTGCTGCATCTTCTCCTGCTTCCATCGTAACTATGGGCACCAGGCCCTAATCCCACATACGGTTCGTTCCTCCAGTATCCGCTATTGTGCCGAGCCCTCATGCCTGGCATGGCAAAGTTGCTGATTTCGTAATGTTCCATCCCTGACACGGAGGTTGCATGCACCAGATACCTGTACATTTCCAAAGACAGTTCCTCCGGAGCTTCCTCCACCAGCCCCTTCTCCAGCATGCGGAAAAGCGGGGTCCCTTCCTCCCATTGCAACGAGTACGCGCTCATGTGGGGAACGCTCATGGCAAGCAGTTCATTCACATCCCGTTTCCACATGTCCATGGTCTGCCCGGGCAAACCATACATAAGGTCCAGGCTGATATTGTGATATCCTGCCTGTCTAAGCATAGCCACGGCATCGCGTGCCTGCATGGCATTGTGCCTTCTTCTCAGCAGGCGCAACAGGTTGTCGTCAAACGTCTGCACACCCATGCTCACCCTATTAACCGGAGTTTCAGCCAGAGCGTTAAGAAAACCGCTGCTGATATCGTCCGGATTGCATTCTATCGTCACTTCTGCGCCATGCTCCAAGGGCACTATACCTTGCAGAGTGCTGAAGATAGCCTTTATATCCCCGCAGGACAGTTGGCTGGGCGTACCTCCACCTATATATATAGTATTTGCGCGCGCATGCAAAAGTTCCTCCGCCCTACCCTTCATCTCATTCAGCAGGGCCTTCACGAAGGCTCCCTTGCGCTCATGAGCAGTGGTAGAAAAAAAGTCGCAGTACAGACACCGCGACTTACAGAATGGTATATGGATGTATATCATCTTTCCTGGAATGTGAGTTCATAGAAACATGGGTACACCAGAGCCATAGCATGCGACTGCCCTGAACTATGAGGAACAATCACCCTTACCTTGGCAATGCGTGTAGTTTCATCTGTCTGTGCTCCCACACGAACATACTCCAAAGTCTTCAGCCATCCTTCCGGCACATTGGTATCGCTATATGTACTATATATCAGGCTTGGTGGCACCATTTCCAAGTCAAAACTTCCGCTCAACTTTCCCGAGTTATTTGAAACGTTTAGATATTCGGGACCTATTGCCGAAGACATTACGTTATTGGTCAGCTGCAGACTATCACCCATGATATTGTACTCGAAGAAACGGCATACCAATTGTTTGCTTTCCCCATGGTCTATACGCTTTCCAGCACCTTCGCGCACTATCTGCATGTATATACCTGTATTGGCAAAAAGCACATACTCATTCTTGCTGACGTCGGTCGTGTGGTTGCGGTTATCAAACTCCTCTTCGGTTATTACATTGATTTTGCCCATATTGAGCAATGTGTCCTTGCCTTGCACAATTATCACATTGCGACCTATGAAGGATTTCACCACTTCACGTTCCTGCTCCTTCTGCTCGCTATACGTTTTTTCGTCCGAACTACAAGAGTATTGCAGCATAACTGCAGAAATCAAAACCAGGAGCCAGTATATTCTTCTCATATCCATATTATTTCGGGCACAAAGGTACGAATTTTAATTAAGATTAGGCCACGTTGGCGCAAAAATAACATAGGCATTGTACTTATTTAACATGCGTCATTTCTGCTCCACACCTTTCATACTCAGCGCTATGCGGTTGCGGGTGTAGTCGATTTCTATTACCTTGACTTTGACCTTTTGCTGAAGGTGCACCACGGTCATGGGGTCGCTGACGAACTTGTCGGCAAGTTGGGAGACGTGAACAAGGCCCTTCACCTTGATGCCGAGGTCTACAAAGCAGCCGAAGTTGGTAATGTTGGAAACGATGCCATTGAGAATCATGCCTTCCTGCAGGTCGTTGATGGTGCGGAGGGTGGAGTCGAAGGAGAACTCTTCGTTCTCGCCACGAGGGTCGCGCCCCGGTTTGCTGAGTTCCTGCATGATGTCGGTAAGGGTGGGCATGCCCACGGTGTCGGAGTAATAGCGCTGGAGGTCGATGGCTTTGCGCTTCTCGGATGAGGAGATTAGTTCCTCTACCGTACATCCGCTATCCTTTGCCATGCGGCGCACCAGTTCGTAGCGCTCGGGGTGCACGGCGGTATTGTCCAATGGATTCTTGCCATCTGCTATGCGCAGGAAGCCGGCACATTGCTCAAAGGCCTTGGCACCGAGGCGAGGCACGCGTTGCAACTCCTGACGTGAGGCAAAGGGACCATTATCCGCACGATATGTGACTATGTTCTGTGCCAGGGCAGGACCGAGACCGGAGACATAGGTAAGCAGGTGCTTGCTGGCCGTATTGAGGTTCACGCCAACGGTATTCACGCAACGCTCCACGGTGAGGTCCAGCGCATGCTTCAGTTCCGTCTGGTCAACATCGTGCTGATATTGTCCCACACCGATGGACTTGGCATCAATCTTCACAAGTTCCGCCAAGGGGTCGGCAAGGCGACGACCTATGCTCACGGCACCGCGCACGGTGACATCGTGGTCGGGAAACTCCTCGCGTGCTATCTTCGAGGCGGAGTAGACAGAGGCACCATCCTCGCTGATGAGAAAGACGGAGAGACCGGGGCGACGCAACATCCTGACGATGTCTTCTGTTTCACGTCCTGCCGTGCCATTGCCTATGGCCACCGCCTCAATATTGTACTTGTCTATGAGTCGTTCCAAGGTGTCCAGCGCCTCCATACGCTCGTTGCGAGGAGGGTGGGGGAAGATGGTCTCGTTGTGCAGAAGATTGCCCTGTCTGTCCAGACACACCACCTTGCAACCCGTGCGGAATCCGGGGTCGATACCCATAATGCGCTTCTGTCCGAGAGGAGCGGCAAGCAGAAGTTGTCCCAGATTGGTGGCAAAGACACGGATGGCCTCCTCGTCGGCCAGTTTCTTCGAACTTGTTGCAAACTCCGTTTCTATGGAAGGCTTGAGCAAGCGCTTGTAGGCATCCTGCATGGCCATGACAATCTGTTCGCCACATTTGCCACGAGTGGGGAAACCGCGAAGCAGACGTTCGATGCAATCCTCCTCGTCGCGAGGACTGATATCCACACGCAGGAAACCCTCGCTCTCGCCACGGCGTATGGCCAGGAGGCGATGGCTGGTGCAACGCTTCAGGGGTTCGGAGAAGTCGAAATATGTACGATAGTTCTGTGCCTCCTCCTGTTTGCTCTTTATAACCTTGGAGGATATTACGGCGGTGAGTTCGAAACTACGGCGCAGGGTATTGCGCACACGCTCGTCCTCGTTCATGCGTTCGGCCAGTATGTCCCTTGCACCCTGCAGGGCATCTGCCACCGTGGGAACCTCCTTCGTGATGTATGCCTTGGCATATTGCTCGGGGTCGCCATTGGGACGGTGCAGAATGGCATCCGCCAAGGGTTCAAGGCCACGCTTGCGTGCCACCTCGGCACGTGTCTTGCGCTTGGGTTTGTAGGGCAGGTAGATGTCCTCCAGTTCGGTTGCATCCCAGCAGGAGGTAATTCTTTCTTTCAGTTCGTCGGTCAGTTTGCCTTGCTCCTCGATGGTTTGCAGAATGTACTCCTTGCGGTGGGTGAGTTCCTTGAATTTCTCGTTCTGCTTTGCCACCTCGGCTATCTGCACCTCGTCCAATCCACCTGTGGCCTCCTTTCGATAGCGTGCTATGAAGGGTATGGTGGCACCGCCGTCCAGCAGACCTAGTGTCTGTTCTATCTGTCGTGCACCTATGCCAAGAGTTCTGGCTATGATGTCTATTATCTGTTTCATACTAACGTTGAAAGTTTAACGTTTAACGTTGAGGGTTTTAAGTGGAGGGACAGCCCCCCTCCGCGCTTTGCGCTCGTCCCCCTAACTTTGGGGGACAGTTTAGAGTTTGGTGATTATATCTTGGTGGTAAGGTTATTCTCTTTCATGTATGCGGTGACGATTTCAAGCAGGTCCTTGCCATACTTCTCCACCGTAGTTTTGCCCATGTAGGGGATTTTGAGAAGCGACTTGGGATTGTCGGGCAGGAAATGCACTATTCCCAGGAGCGCCTTTTGCTGAAGCACGCAATAGCCCGGTATGCCCAGTTCCTGAGCCTTCTTCTGCCTCCATGAGACAACACGTTGATAA
Organism: Bacteroidaceae bacterium; assembly: GCA_045659645.1. Taxonomy (GTDB): domain Bacteria; phylum Bacteroidota; class Bacteroidia; order Bacteroidales; family Bacteroidaceae; genus Physcousia. The sequence goes on from JAZRCG010000026.1 coordinate 179,039, forward strand.
AGGTCGGGCAACATGATGTCCGAGGGCACTTGCAGTGTTGTCTCGTCCGATTTCTTACGACGACTTTTTGAAGGCGCCGTGGTGTCTCCACCGCCCTCTGCTTCCAGGCTGATAACGGCCTTCTTGTGCAGATATGAACTGATGTCGAATCCCTCCTCGTGCACGAATTCCAGAAGTTTGTACTTCTGCGTGCAACTCTGTCCGAGTTTCTCGGTGTAGTCGGCTATTCGCTTTTTCAGTTCCTTGTTGTCGGTGGGTATGGAGAGTTGTTCGGCCCATTGGCAGATGGGAGAAAACTCGTCGAGGAAATATCTGGACGCATTGTGTATGCGCTCTTTCAATAGCGAAGACGAGGCATAATTGGCCTGTTCGGAGATGATGCGGGTGTATTGAGAGGCAAAGCGTGTGGCAATGTCGCACAACTTGTTTTGGATGGTCTGGGCATGAAGATTGAATTGCTCGAGCATTTGCGGATAGAGAAGGCCGAAATGCTCTGCCACCAGGCGGTGCAGGTCGTTGAAGTGCTCCTTCAGTGTGTCGAAACTGAAGAGTTCATGCAACAACTGGTGGTAGTATCGCTTCTCCCAACCATCGATGACCGTTGTACCGGGAGTACGACTTGCCATAGCGGCATTGAAATTGTTTACGGTGGTGTCGCAGATGATGGCCCCAGCACTCAGTGGTGAGCTCAGCACCATACCCTCCAAGGTGCGGCAACGGCTCAGTGCCACATACACCTGTCCGTGGGCAAAGGAGTCGCGGGCATCTATGATGGCATGGCTGAAGGTGAGGCCTTGGCTCTTGTGAATCGTTATTGCCCATGCCAGGCGCACGGGAAACTGCTCAAAACTTCCCTCCACCTCCTCGTTTATCTCCATCGTCTGCTCGTTGAGCGTGTATCGGGTATTGTCCCAATGTTCGCGCTCCACTCTGATTTCGCCGTTGAAGTCCTGACTATGCACAACGAAGCCCTCCTGGTCAATCCAGACAATCTCGCCAATCATACCGTTGAAGTAGCGCCTCTCGCCCGAGTGGTCGTTCTTGATGAACATCACCTGCGCACCCTCTTTCAGGGTCAGCGTCTTCTCTGTGGGGTAGTTGTACTCGGGAAAGTTGCCAGTTATCTTTGCCCGATAGGTAAAGGTGGGTGTATCCAGTTTGTCCAGTTCTCCGTCGTTGACGCTCTGTGCCAACATATTGTGTGTGGTGAGGCGGATGTAACGGGGCGAGGCAGGAGGTGTGAACTCCGGTATGTAGCGCTTGTTCAGTTGTTCAAGCGTGGAGGCATCTGCCCTGTTGGTACGAATGTTGTTGAGCAAGGCAAGGAAGTGCTCGTCCGTCTGTCGGTATGTCTGTTTCAGCTCCACGGTGGCATAGTGCGTCTCGCTCAATGCCCTGCTGCTGAAGAAGAACGGCGTGTCGTAGTATTGCGAGAGCATGTCCCACTCCTCGGGTTTCACCACCGGTGCCAATTGTTGCAGGTCGCCTATCATCAGCAACTGCACTCCGCCGAAAGGCAGATGGGGCTGACGGAAGCGCCTCAGTACGGCATCCACGGCATCCAATATGTCGGCACGCACCATACTTATCTCATCAATGACAAGCAGGTCGAGGCTACGAATCAGCCTCTTCTTCTCCTTGCTGAACTTGTATCTGTGCACATCCTTCTCGGCACGGAAGGTAGAGTCGGGCACATAGGGAGCAAGAGGCAGCTGGAAGAACGAATGCAGGGTCATGCCACCGGCATTGATGGCGGCAATACCCGTTGGGGCAGTCACCACCATACGCTTTGGCGAACGCTTCTTGAGGTCCTTCAAAAAGGTCGTCTTGCCAGTACCCGCCTTGCCCGTAAGGAAAAGGTGTGTGCCAGTGTTCTCTACGATACGGCGTGCAAGGTCGAGTTCTGGGTTGCTGCTCATCATTGTGCTTCGTGTCTGGTCAGTTTGGTGAAACTATGGTATTATACAGGCGGATGGCGTCCCTCATCATATCGGCATGGTCAAAGGCAAGGGGAGGCAGTTCGTCCACATGCCACCATTCAGCCTTGGCGGCATCGTCCAATCCCTGCACGGGCATGGGGTTTTCTATGATGGCCAGGTATGCTATGCCCACGGTACGTCCTCGCGGGTCGCGGTCAACACGGCTGTATGCACCTACTTGATAAGTTTCTGTCACCGTAAGGCCCGTTTCCTCGGTAAGTTCGCGCATGGCACACTCCTGTGCCGTCTCGTCCATATCCATGAAACCGCCGGGCAAAGCCCAATGACCACGGAATGGCTCGCCGCCACGCTGGATAAGGAGCACACGTGGGCTCTCCTCTCGGGTGATGACTATGCAATCCGCCGTAACGGCAGGTCGTGGGTATTCGTATGTATATGGCATAGGCTTTATGAACGGAAAACGGAAAACTGAAAACTGAGAGGTGAGCGGATGAGCGGTGAGTTTTTCGTTTTCACCTTTCCGTTTGAATTAGTTTTCCGTTTTCACCTTTCCGTTTTCAGATCTTAAAGTCTAGGCACACCCTCTGCACGGCAAAGGGCTTTACCCTTTCCTCTGCCACCTTCACATGGGCAGGGTGCACGGCATAGGCTTTCAGCGCTTCCTCGCTCTCCAGAGTGCTGTCCAGCATCAAGTCGGCATTGGACGAAGCAAGGCGACCGTCTATGTGTACCGTCACTTCGGTAAGTCCAGGCACCACACCAACCAGCGCCTCAAGGTCCTGCTTGATGGCAGCCTTTACATTCTGCTTCTCCTCTTCGGACAACTCAGGGTTGAGCGTCCATAGTATTATGTGCTTGATCATAAGTATTGAGTTTATATTCTTTTATATTGTGAGACAAGGGCACTCATAGCACTTGTGGCCATCTGCAAGCCAATGCATCATCTGAGTATCCGAACAGCAGTTCTCCTCTGACGACGAATGATTCTCCGTTATCTTCCTTGAAGCGATACGTATAACCTCCAGATTTCTTCAGTTCTTCCTTGTCGCCATATTTGCATCTGTCCATATAAATGTCCTGCATGAAGTATCTGCCGTTCTCTTCGAATATCACGGTGTATGCAAGGTCTGGAATCATTTCCCATACACCGACTCTGTTGATATTCCTACCTAAATCATTAACCATGTCCTGTAATGTTTTGCCTTGAATGGTGTCTTTCTGGAGCGGTTCTGCATATGGAATAACAGGAGCGTGTACAAATATTGTATCTGGCCTTCTTTCCGTGTCTTCCAGTTTATACATATGCGCAGACTTGAGCACAGCCCACGCCATACAGAAGAGGATAAACAGTAAAAGAAGGGCAGCAATAATGGATGTCTTTTTCATGTGCGGTTTGTGTCAGTTGATAAATGTACTTTCTTCCTGTCTACAAAAATACGATTTTACTTTAATATATCCTCGTTCTTCGTACATGAAAATAAATTTCTCGTGATAGAAAGGTTGAAAAGCCGTATTGTACAGGGAAGAAGAACGTGAACAGGAAAAAGGGCCTTCTCGACAACAAGTCCGTTTTCTCGTGAGGAAACTGCAGTACTCTCGTGGAAGGACTGAAGTTTTCTTATGAGAGTACTGCATTGGCTTCAAGATAAGCCAAAAAGGATGCTTGGACAAAGATTCAGTAGCGTATAGGTTTATAGTTTAATGAAATTTGATTACCTTTGTGCGTATATTTGAATATCGAGAGAGAATGCCGAGCAAAATATCATATAGCGATGGAGTGGAGAAAGCAGAGAAAGCAGAGAAACCAACTCCATCCTTGCCCCTTTTCCAGCGCCCCGTGTGGGTGGCGTGCTTTGCCATAACGGCGGCCGTGGTGTGGGGATGGGCGTATCCACTGATAAAGTTGGGCTTCGAATACCTTGCCATCACGCCAGAAATGACGGGCAACAAGATTTTCTTTGCAGGATTGCGCTTCACCATGTCGGGCCTCATAATCCTGGCAATGGCAAAGGCTATGAGACGGCCTTTCGCTATGAGGAAGGGCAGCGACTGGTGGTTCATGCTGGTCTTTGCCCTGATGAATACCACTCTGCACTATGCCACCTTCTACATAGGTCTGTCGCATAGCGCCGGAGCAAGGGCGGCGATATTGAACTCGCTGAGCGTCTTCTCGCTGGTGATAATGGCGTGCATGTTCTTCAAGAGCGACCGGCTGACACCAGGCAAGATACTGGGGTGCGTCATTGGCTTTGCCGGAATACTGGCGCTGAACCTGGGCGGAGAGGAGAGTGGAAGGTTCACCCTCCTGGGCGATGGCATGATTATTGTCAATGCCCTCTGTTCGGCCGTGGCAAGTCTGCTGACACGAAGTCTGGTAAGGCGTGTGGATGTCTTCGTGGGCACGGGCTACAGCCTTGCCCTGGGTGGATTGCTATTGCTTGTTCCCTCGTTCCTGCTTGGTGCCACATTGCCGCAGGTCAACTGGCAGGGCGTGGTAATACTGTTCCTGCTCATAGGCATCTCTGCCCTGGGCTTTGCACTATACAACAAACTCATTACCTGCAACCCCGTGGGCAAGGTGGCCATATACAACTCGCTCATTCCCGTGGTGGGAGCACTGACCTCGTGCCTTTGCCTGGGCGAGACGTTCTACTGGAAATATGTCCTTGCCGCCGCCCTGGCTACGACAGGAATATACATCATCAACAAACAGAAAAACGGATAAGCATTTATGAAGAACATCATCCCATTTCTCATGCTCCTGTTGCTCCCCTCGTGCTCGGGAGAGAGCAGGCCCCCGGACAAGAGCATTGTCCTCCCCGTGGAGGAGTATACCCAGAACCTGAACTCCGACACTACGGCCTATCTGATAGACGTTCGCACTCCTGAGGAGTACAACGAGGGGCACATCGAGGGTGCGGTGCTGATGAATGTGATGGACGAGCAGGCTTTTCTTGCCGGCATAGACACACTGGACACCAGCCACACCTATTATATATATTGCCGTAGCGGACGCCGTAGCCAAAAGGCTTCAGGGCTTATGAGTGAACGCGGTTTGAAGGTCGTTGACCTGCAGGGCGGATACAATGCCTGGCAGGAGGCTGAGAAGAAGTAGGCCGTACCCCCCCGGCGTATGCTAATGAGATAGAGCTAACCTTAATAAATTTATTTGCTTATGAAAAGATTTTCTACTCTCTTTGCGCTGCTCCTCGTTGTGCTGACCTCTGCAATGGCACAGACAAACGACTACCCCTTCACCCTCACCAAGGCCGGAGAAACTCCAGTTCTGTACTACATCTATAGCGGCAGAGACGGTGGTGGCGACAAGAGCCAGTATGTCTTTACCAATGTTACACCATGGGGAGCAGAGAAGCCTGCTCTGTGCATCAACAACCAGGACCCTCGTTTGCCCCTGAACCAGTTCTGGTATTTCATGGAGGCCGAGGATGGCAACGTCATGATTATCTCTGCCGAGGACGGCAAGATGGTTACCGTGCCCAATAGCAACAATGCTCCCAAGTGCACCGAAATGCAAAGCAAGGAGGAACTCACCAACAAGTTCTACACCTGGATTTTCAACGAAACCAATGGCTGCTATGCCTTCCAGACTTCTGACAAGAAGAACTTCCTCAGCCATAACGGCAACTGGCAGACTGGTGGCCAGGTGATGGGGTTGTGGAATGCTGATGGATCAAAGGACGAGGGCACACGCGTCTTCTTCGAACCAGCACCAGAAGGTGTCAGCACTGGCATCAATACCGTTAAGACTCATAGCAATGATGCCGCCAGCGCCATCTACACACTCAATGGCCAAAAGCAGAACAGCACCACGCACCCAGGTGTATATGTGGTAAATGGCAAGAAGACGATTGTAAAGTAACATAAAACCCCATTAAAGGACAAACGGCAGGTAGTATCAGCATTGCTATCTGTCGTTTGCCCGTGAGAAGATGACCATTACCGCCATCATAGAGAACACCTCACACGGTGGCTTGCCCACCGAGCATGGTCTTAGCCTGCACCTTCGTATGGAGGACGGGCGAAACGTGCTTTTCGATATGGGGCAATCGGACCTCTTGCTACGGAATGCCGAGGCACTGGGTGTAGGTCTTGACGATGTGGATATGGCCGTACTAAGCCACGGGCATTACGACCATGGCGGAGGCCTTGGGGCTTTCCTCAGTGTAAACCACCATGCGCCGGTGCACATGAATCGCCATGCCTTCCAGCCTCATTACTCACTCAGGGCGGACGGCATGCACTACATCGGCTTGGACGCGGCTCTGCAAACCTCTCCCCGTATTGTCTTTCACGACGATGGGCCCATGGAGATAGCACCGGGTCTTCTACTCTTTGGAGGGGTACAGGGCACACACCCGAGGCCAAGGGGAAACCGTCTGCTCTTCGGACCTGAGAAGGACATGCAAGATGCCTTTGCCGACGAGCAGAACCTGATCGTGCGCGAGGCAGGAAACATCGTGCTCCTGGCTGGTTGCGCTCATTGTGGCATACAGAACATCGTGGAACGTGCAACGGAGATATGCGGCACTCCGCCAACGCATGTCTTGGCCGGCATGCATCTTGCCAAAAGTGGGCTTGACGCCGAGGACGAGCGCCAATACATACGTTCCTTGGCCGAGCACCTCCTGTCCTTCCCCCGCACGCAATACCACACCATGCATTGCACCGGAGTGGAGCAATTCGCCATGCTCTCCCTGATTATGGGCGAACGCATCACTTATCTCTCCTGCGGTGAGAGGGTGGAAATACATTGACACGATAACACATACACACAATCAAGCATATACTATGGAACAGGATATAGTCTTCCGCCACGAACTGCCTGCTCAGTTGCGTTGGTCGGACGTTGACCAGTTCGGGCATGTTAACAACAATGTCTACTTTGCGCTCTATGACATGTGCAAGACCCGTTACTTCCTGGACGTGGCTGGCGAGGACATTTTCCAGCGCATGGCCATAGTGGTGGCGAACATCAATGCCAACTTCCTGGCACCCATATACTACCCAGACGAGATAGTAATACAAACCACCATGGAGCGGATAGGACGCAAGAGTTTCACCCTGCTCCAGCGTGCCGTCAATGCCCGCACACGCGAAGTGAAGTGCGAATGCCACACCATCATGGTATGCTGCGACCGCCAGCAAGGCTCCGCCATGCTCATGCCCGATGATGTCCGCCAGAAGATAGAGGAGTATGAGGAAAGGAAGTTTTAAAAACGGAAAGGTGAGGACGGAAGACTGCGAATAAGCGAGAGCAATCAAACTTGTTTGAATTACCGAGTGGAAGCAGGCTCGACGAAGTCAAAACGGAAAACTGGACGGAAAACGAAGACGATAACTCTCCACGTTAATCGTTATACTTTCAACGTTAATCGCCCACAGATGACACCGATTTGACGAGATTATCACAGATTTAGTTATATCAACGGATTAAACGGAAAGGTTAAAACGAAAGGTGAATTACATTAGTCAATAGAGCAGACAAGTGAAACCTAATGATGATATATCGTTTACTCCAATAAGCGGGATAATCAAAAAATCGCTTACTGGAGTAAACGATTTTAGTATTATTTTGGTTATTACAATAAGTTTTCTTACATTTGCCACAGGTTTTATAAAGGTATTATATGGAAACGCTTTACAAAAAACACAGGATATTGATATCGCAGACAAATCTTGACATCGTTCGTGAGGTGATGCATACTATTTCGTGGGACCGTCAACTGGTAGCCATCCGTGGTTCACGCGGTGTGGGCAAAACCACTCTCATACGCCAATACATCAAGCAGAGATACGGTGCAAGTGCTGGCGAAGCACTCTATTGTGTGATGGACAGTATCTATTTTACCAAGCATTCGTTACTTGACCTTGCTGAGCGTTTTCATATGATGGGTGGCAAACACCTTTTTCTTGATGAGGTACACAAATACCCCACATGGAGTAAGGAACTGAAGGAGATAATTGACCTGTGGCCCGATATGAAGGTTACCTTTACCGGTTCATCGCTTATACAAATACTTAATGCTGATGCCGACTTGTCGCGTCGCGTGCTCAGTTATACAATGCCAGGGCTTTCGTTTCGCGAATACCTCCATTTCTACAAGAACATCAATCTGCCAATTCATTCTCTCCAAGAGTTGTTGTCCGAAGCCGATAGTATATGCGACGAGGTTTGTCGGGTATGCCGCCCCCAAGCGTTGTTTGAAGAGTATCTGCGCGTAGGATACTACCCATTCTATGATGGAGAGGAAGTAGAATACTATAGTCGTATTGAAAATGTTGTCAGTTTCATCATTGACCAGGAAATGACTCAGTTTTGTGGCGTAGACCCAGCATATACGCGCAAATTAAAGGCCATGATGCTTTACCTTGCAGACAACCTTCCCTACGAAGTGAACATCGCCAAGTTGTCTTCTTACCTTGAACTCAACAAAACCACCGTACTGAGTTACTTGTCTGGTATGCAGCGTGCCGAGTTGCTACACCTGCTTTATACCGATAACAAATCGGTAACCAAGATGCAAAAGCCTGACAAAATATATGTGCACAACCCCAACATGCTCTGCGCTCTCAGTTCGCAACTGAACATTGGCACGTTGCGAGAGTGTTTCATCGTAAACCAACTCTCCACACAACACACCGTGGAGTATGGCAAAGAGCATGGCGACTTCAAAATCGATGGCAAGATAACCTTTGAGGTGGGCGGACGTGACAAATCGTTCGATCAGATTGCCGATCTTCCCAATTCCTACGTCCTTGCAGATGCCATGGAGCACCCTATAGGCAAGAAACTGCCTTTGTGGCTGATGGGGTTATTGTATTGACTTCGTTTAGCATGGTACCATGGGGTAACGGAAACTATCCACCCACTCCGCTTCGCTCCATCCGGGTCCAGCGTCGCACAGGAGTGTGCTCCCCTCACAAGGTACAGATGGACATTGACTTGACTTATCGTCGATCTTTGGTTCAGCCCCTTCGGGCGTCGAACGTTGTTTCAGTCCATCTTTCCCTCTTTACGTTCGCAACGCTCTCACACCTTCAGGAATATCTTGTGGCGATAGAGGAAGTAGAGGAACAACCACCATACCAGTACGTATGCCGTCCAGTATGCCAAGGCATAGAGGTTTTCGGGCACAAGACCGAGAACGCCTCCGAAGATGGTCTTCAGGGGCTTCTGTGCATCCAGGAAGTGCTGTGCCAGATAGATGGTGATGGAATTCATGCCCACAACTCGGAAGAAGAGGGTCCACTTCCGCCATTGTATTACATCCACAACCCAGTAGAAGGTCGAGAAGAGCATCATGGACAGCCCTCCCGCTACGAGGACAAAGGAACTTGTCCATAGGTTCTTGTTCACCGGCAAGACAATGTCCCAAAGCCATCCCAACCCGAAGAAGGCAAGGCCCAGGAGGAACAGGATTGCGCTCTTGCGATGCCCTCCAGCCTTTGTAGAGCGGATGAACTCGCCCGTCAGTATGCCCATCAAGGCGGTAGCCACGGCAGGCAGGGTGGAAAGCAGACCCTCGGGGTCGTGTATGCCCAGATGTAGTTTGCCAGGCAGGAACAGGCGGTCGATATAACCTACTATGCTCCCTTCCATAGAGAAAGAGGACGCATCGGGATAGTCAGGTGCAGAAAGTAGGGCAAGCATTGCCCAGTAGAGTATCAGTATTCCCGAACCAACGGCCACGCACACCCTGCGTGAGGTCCACACATATAGCAATGCCGCCAGCATCCATGCCGTGCCTATTCGCCCCAGCACACTGGCATAACGGAGGTTCTCAAAGTCAAGATCCAGCAATCCGTTGTACAACAGCCCCAGAAGAACGAGCGTAAGGCCTCTGCGCACTATCTTCATGGAAATGCTTTTCCTGGCCGCCCCCATGCTCATGCTCTTGCTCAGGGAGAAGAGAAAGGATATGCCGGCAATGAAGAGGAACATGGGGAAGATGAGGTCGTAGAAGGCAAAGCCGTTCCATTCCACGTGCTCCATCTGTTTGCCCCATAGGGCAAGCAGAGTGCCAGGGAATATGCCTCCCAGGCACATGAAGAAGGCATCTGCCCCCATGATGAAAAGCATGTCGAAACCTCGCAAGGTGTCCAAGGAGAGCAGACGCGAGGGCGTATTTGATGTGTTCTTGTCCTGTTTCATGGGGGTAAAGTTATGAAGAATAAGTGTAGAAACCTCAATAACACCTCCTTTTCTTTTGCGGGTTGGGCAAAAAACGCTAACTTTGATGCGACAAAATGCCAACAATAATAAATTAGATACAACACCTATGAACAGACTTTTCCTAACCTTACTGCTCCTGGTGGGCACCATCTGCGCACAGGCACAGGAGAAAATCCGCGTGGCATGCGTGGGCAATAGTATCACTTATGGTAGCGGTGTGGCAAACCGAGAGGTGAATGCCTATCCCGTGAAGTTGCAGGGCATGCTAGGCGACGGCTACGAGGTGGGCAACTTCGGCAAGCCAGGTGCTACCTTGCTGAACAAGGGACACCGCCCCTACACCCAGCAGCAGGAGTACAAGGACGCTCTGGCATTTGCTGGCGACATCGTGGTAATACACCTGGGTATCAACGACACCGACCCTCGCAACTGGCCCAACTATCAGGACGAGTTCATTGGTGACTATCGTGCCCTTATCCAGTCCTTCCGCAAGGTGAATCCCAAGGCACGATTCCTCATTGCCAGAATGACACCCTTGTCCGACCGCCATTGGCGCTACGAATCGGGCACACGCGACTGGCACGAGCAGATACAGGAGGCCATTGCCTGCGTGGCACGTGCCGAGAAGGTGCAGATGATAAACTTCTTTGAACCTCTGCACCCATATCCCTACATCCTGGAGGATAATATCCATCCCAATGCCGAGGGCGCTCACATGTTGGCGGAGATTGTCTACAAGGGCATAACGGGCAACTACGGAGGTCTGAAGATGTCGCCATTCTACACCGACAACATGGTACTCCAGTACGGACGCTACCTTCTCATCCAGGGCATGGCAAATGCCGGAGAAAAGGTAACCCTGTCCATAGCAGGGCAGAAACTGCGCACCACGGCCGACACCGACGGCAAGTGGCACGTGACCCTCTCGCCCCTGAAACCCGGTGGACCATATACGTTGAAGATAGAGGCTGGCAAGAAGGAATTGGTTTACAATAACGTTATGGCTGGCGAGGTATGGCTCTGCTCCGGCCAGTCCAACATGGAGTTCATGCTCAACCAGTCGGCCACCGGCAAGGAGGACATCCCCCTGGCCAACAACCCCAACATACGACTCTTCGACATGAAGGCACGTTGGCGCACCAACCCCGTGGAGTGGGATGCCTCGGTGCTCGACTCGCTGAACCATCTGCAATACTTCCTCCCCACCCAGTGGACGGAGTGCACACCAAGTACCGCCTCCCGCTTCTCGGCCATAGCATACCACTTCGGACGCATGCTTCAGGACAGTCTGCAGGTGCCCGTGGGACTTATCTGCAATGCCGTGGGAGGTTCACCTGCCGAGGCATGGGTATCGCGCCGCATGCTCGAGTTTGAGTTTCCTGCTATCCTGCGCAACTGGACACAAAACGACTTTATCCAGGATTGGGTGCGTGGTCGTGCCGCACAGAACGTGCGCAAGTCCACCTACAAATTCCAGCGCCATCCCTACGAACCCTGCTACCTCTTCGAGTCTGCCATCCTGCCCATGGAGCAGTTCCCCATACGTGGTGTCATCTGGTACCAGGGCGAGAGCAATGCCCACAACATAGAGGCACACGAAATGCTCTTCCCACGCCTTGTGCGTAGTTGGCGAGACTACTGGAACGATGCCGACATGCCCTTCTACTATGTCCAGCTCTCCAGCCTGAACCGTCCCTCATGGCCCTTGTTCCGTGATAGCCAGCGCCGCATGATGTACACCATAGAGAATACCGGCATGGCCGTATCCTCCGACAAGGGCAATCCCACTGACGTACATCCCACACAGAAGCGCGAAGTGGGCCAGCGACTGGCTTGCCTGGCATTGAACGATACCTATGGATTCAAGCACGTTGTACCCTCAGGACCCCTCTTCCGCAAGGCAGAGTTCAAGAGGGGTGCCGCCTACGTTTCCTTCGACCATGCCGATGGGCTACGTCCTGCCAACGAGGGTGAAGAACTCCTCACCTTTGAGATAGCCGGCGAGGACCGCACCTTCCATCCTGCCAAGGCCGTGGTGCAGGAAGATGGCAAGGTGAAGGTGTGGAGCAAGGAAGTGAAGAACCCCACCATTGTCCGCTACGGATGGCAACCCTACACCAAGGCCAACCTTGTGAACGGAGCTGGCATGCCAGCATCCACCTTCAGGTCAGACTTACGATGAATGGAATTAGAAAAACAGGGACCCCAAAGACCACATGAGCAAAGGCTATACTACAATAGTTTTTTGTTCTGACATAGTAAACTTTGTGGAACCCTATCAATAGGGTATGCTATCAGATTTGTGTACCGTTATCCACAACCTCATTCATAAGTACGTCATGAGGTTCTGAGGGGAGTTGCTCCAGCAACTGGAAGGGAAAGCATATACCTATCCTGTATGCATTGGGCATCAGGGGGAGCAGGCGGTCGTAATACCCCTTACCCCTACCGAGACGTACCCCATGGCGGTCAAATGCAACGCCGGGGATGATGGCAAGGTCTATTTCGTGGTATGACTCCACGGGAAAGACTTCGCCAGAGGGTTCCATGATACCATAGGCTCCACGCTGCAGAGTATCTGGAGTATAGACATGCAGTTCAAGTTCGTCGCCGACAACCTTGGGCAGGAGTACACGCTTGCCCATATTCATGGCATTATCCAAAAGAAGGGTGGTATCTACCTCGCCCGGCAATGGATGGTAAAGCAATACCGTGCCGGCGGCACGCCACAGACCATCTGCCATGAGGCGGGAACATATCTCACGGCTCGTCTCTTTCATCCATTCGGCAGAACGCGCAGACTTCAGACCCTTAATCCATTTGCGTATCTCTGGTTTCTGCATCATAGGCAGACGGGCAGAAAGACTGTATTCGCAACCACAGAAGACCTGATTATAGAAAGAGTTTTCCTTCAGTAGTTCATTGCGACGCTGTTGCAAACCTCCCTTGCGCCAGTTGTGGTCGTCAAAGCGGACCTGGCCAACCTGTTCTGCAGCCCAATGGCCGGCAACGGCTATCTGTTCAAGACTTTTCCAACGGCTACTTGCAAGTGTGGTGGTAAATGTTTCTATGCCCAAACGCTGGCAACATCTGGCTGCACTGAGCAAACGCATACGAAAGCACTCCAGGCAACGGCTACCACGCTCGGGCTGGTCTTCATGACCACTAATGGCACAAGACCATGAGGCATGGTCGTAGTCCTCGTCTATGATTTGCAGTCCCAACAGCTCTGCATATCGTGTGCACTCGTTCTTGCGGATGAGATACTCTTCCTCGGGGAAGATGTTGGGGTTGCAATAATAAAGCACTGGGCTGATGCCGTTTTGCATCATCCACTCTATGATGGCGCTGGAACATGGGGCGCAACAGCAGTGCAGAAGAACTTTAGTCATACGGTATTAAGGTAGCCAAGTACAGGTTATATCGTATTTAAGATACCTGTATCTTAGGTAGTTGGGACTTCAACAGAAGAAGAAATGCCTCCTCATTTTCCACTGAAACGGGATATGTCCCTTTGGAAGCTAGGATACGCAATTGCCCATCACGGAGTTTCTTAATCTGAATAATATCCTTGAATGGTATGGTCTTGCGCAACAAGCGGTAGCGGAGTTCCTGTTTATCCTCATCTACCACAATGGTCTCATTGATGAAATACAGAGAACGTATCAGCATAGCCAACGTCCAAAGAACAAAGAACCCATAAGCCAGTGCCATCTTGCCCTGAGCTACTATTGTGTCCATGTTCATGAAGAAGAATACGACCATGACCACAAAGACAAGGGCATTGACAACAGCCATAACCTTCATCAACGGGCTCTTGGTATAAAAGTATGTATGGAATTCGTGCATATAGTAAAATGTTTTGAGGGGTGGGATGGCAGCGTTGTATCATGGCAGTTTTCCCGTTTTCACATTTCCGTTTTCACCTTCCCGCTTCATCATACCCCCTCCCCTTCGGGACTCCCCCTGTCTCAGGGGGAGAAAGTGGGTGATAATGCTTAACTCTCTTTGTCCCTCTAAGTTAGGTCTGCTCTCACTTCCTGCGTCGGTTCCGTTTTAATCCGACTGCATCGTCTTGAATCTGCTCCCGCTCGGCAATTCAAACAAGTTTGATGGCTCTCGCTTACTCGCAGATTTCAGCTTTCCGTTCCCCAAAGGCTCCACTTCCTAGTATATGTGCTCCTTATCCTCCATGCTTCGGGATAGAGATTGTTTATTCTGTTACCCACGCCCTTACCGGGTCCAAGAGGAATGCCCTTGTAGCATAAGGTGACCGGACCTTTGGGGGCAGGCACACGAATGGCCTCACGGCGCAGATAAGCCAAAGCCTCGTCGTAAGAGAGTTCCACACATGGGCCCTCGCACTCGAAAGCCTTGGGCATGAGACGGAGGGTAGAATTGGCCTTACGGACAATTTTATCCTTCAATATAGAGATGGCATCAATACTTTCCCCTTCCCCACTCTTGCGTATAGCAGCACAATAGAAACCCTCGCCACGGTCACGTCCTGGAAGGAAATGACGCTCCTCAAGGAGCTCAGCACCCAAGTCGGAACATATCCAACGGGCATTGTCCTCGTCCTCGAAACGGTTGAAAGTGCAGGTACTATAAACAAGCAGACCGCCCGGTTTCAATGCATGCCAGATGTCACGAAGAATAGTACGCTGGCGCTCTACACACATCATTACATTGTCCATGCTCCATTCTGCCACTGCCTGTTCATCCTTGCGGAACATTCCTTCGCCAGAACAGGGAACATCGGTGACAACAAGGTCAAAGCAGTCTGAGAATGCGCCAAAGTCGGCAGGATAGTTGTTGGTAACAACACTATCTACGGGATATTTGCCCTGAGGCATGCGCGTCCACTTCTGCATGTTCTCGGCAAGGACATTGGCACGCTTGGACATAGGCTCATTGCTGACAAGGAGTGAACCCTCGGGAAGAAGCCCTGCCAACAGAGTGCTCTTGCCTCCGGGGGCAGCACAGAGGTCCAAAGCACAACATGCTGTCTCGGAACCATAATCCTTCAGCAACTTTGCAACATACATAGACGATGCTTCCTGTACATAGTACACCCCAGCATGCAACAGGGGGTCGAAGGTAAAGGGAGGACGCTCGGAGAGATAAAAGGCATCATTGCACCAGTCTATGGAATCTACTCCATCAGCCTTATCCAAATCTAATAACGGGAACAAATCCTCGTTGAGAAGTATCTTTCGTCTATTGAGACGTACAGACACCTCCGGCTCTGTTGTCAGCAAGGCATTGCAAAGGGCCTCGGCATCATCGTTGCCGTAATGTTCCCGCATCAGGGTTATGAAATCCTCTGGTAGTTGTTGCATAGAATTTTTCTGTTTTGCGCTCATCCGCTCACCGCACACCATTAAACGCCCACCGTTAAACAGAGACCACTCCCTTAATGGCAGGCCATGGATCGTAATCCACAAGGGTAAAGTCCTCGTACTTGAAGTCGAAGATGTTCTTGACCTCTGGATTAAGTATCATGCGAGGAAGCGAACGAGGCTCACGAGACAACTGTTCGTGAATCTGCTCCATGTGGTTGGTGTAGATATGCGTATCGCCAGTGGTATGTATGAACTCACCCGGTTTCAAGCCGCACACCTGTGCCATCATCATACAGAGAAGGGCATAGGATGCAATATTGAAAGGCACGCCAAGGAAAGTATCGGCACTGCGCTGATAAAGCTGCAAGGACAACTTACCATTAGCAACATAGAACTGGAAGAAAGCATGGCAGGGAGGAAGATTCATATTGTCCAAGTCTGCAACATTCCATGCCGATACTATTATGCGACGACAGTTAGGGTCGTTCTTAATAGTATCCACAGCTTGCTGAATCTGGTCGATGAAGCCCCCG
The DNA here is from genome assembly GCA_045659645.1 of Bacteroidaceae bacterium. GTDB lineage: Bacteria > Bacteroidota > Bacteroidia > Bacteroidales > Bacteroidaceae > Physcousia. The sequence goes on from JAZRCG010000026.1 coordinate 195,051, forward strand.
TTGTAATCGGGCCAAGAACGCCACTGGTAGCCATATATGTGACCGAGGTCGCCAGTTTCTGGGTCGGCCCACTCGTTCCAGATGCGCACACCTCGTTCCTGAAGCCACTTGGCATTGGTATTGCCTTGAAGGAACCACAGCAATTCGTAGATTATGCTTTTAAGATGTACCTTCTTTGTGGTAAGCAAGGGGAAGCCTTCCTCCAGGTTAAAACGCATCTGATGACCAAAGATGCTCTTGGTACCGGTACCTGTTCTATCACCCTTGTCAACACCTTCCTTAAGGATACGCTCAAGTAAATCTAAATATTGTCGCATAATAATATCTTCAACAAACGGTAAGTAAATGTTCTACTTTCGTATATAGTCAACAAAACGGTATCTATAGGCATGCTTCTCGTCTATGTCGTGAGACTCGCTCCATACCTCCTGCCACTGCTCATGACTTACCTCTGGGAAAAAGGCATCGGCATTAGCAGCAATATCATCAATTTCAGTAAGACATAGTCTATCTGCCATGGGCATAGCCTGGATATATATACTTGCGCCACCTATGATATAAACCTCTTCGTCGGCAGAGCATGTACTGAGAGCAGAGGTAAGATCAGCAAAGACCTCGGCACCGGGCAAAGCATTAAGAGAACGGGACAATACCACATTCCTGCGATTGGGCAATGCTCCCTTGGGAAGACTCTCGAATGTCTTGCGACCCATCACAATGGTATGACCAGTGGTCAAAGCCTTGAAACGCTTAAGATCATTAGGCAACCAGTATAGCAACTTATTTTCATTGCCTATTGCCATATTCTTTGAAACCGCGGCGATTATGTTTATCTGCATAGCGAACTGTTATTGATTCCAGAAGTTGAAAAACAAGGAATGATACGTTGTTGTTAAAACAAATGAACGGAAGCCTCGTCTGACTCCCGTTCATTCTATCATCACATTAAATTTGATTACTGTCTACGAGTTGCAGAGTAGTTGATACGCAAAGCCCATGACTTTCTCAATACTTCCTTGATGTCAGTAATGATACCCATCTGTGTCTTTGAATCTGCCTTGATGGAGATAACCTGCTCTGCCTGGTTTGCCATACCCTGGCGCTCCTGAGCTACGAAGTCCATAACCTCGCGAGGCTCTGCATAGCGGTCGTTCAACTGAATACGAGTACTGCTACCCATCTGAGCACGAAGTGCGTCGGTAGGAGGACCTACGTAGATGTAACTTACTGCACTCTTCTTCTCCAACTTCTCGAGCTCTGTACCCTGAGGAATTGTCATCTTAACCTTCAATGTTACCTCACGCATGGTGGTAACAATCATGAAGAAGAACAAGATGGTGAAGATCAAGTCGGGCAGAGATGAGGTGTTCATCTCAGGCATTTCACGACTTTCCTTTTTCTTAAATCCTGCCATTATTGGTTTCCTCCATAGTTTTTAGGTTCAGCCTCAGAAATCTTCTGAGGATAGTAAGCACGGATTGCAACTTGCTGCTCGTTTGTTAATGCTTCATAAGGACGACCGAACTTTGCCTTAGAAAGATCATCGCGCAATTCATTGTATGCTGCTACCAACTCGTTCTGCACCTGAAAATATACATTATAAGGTGTACCACGGTCAGTCTGCACAGAGATAACATGGTTTTTGGTAATGTAGCACTGACCTAAAAGATCAATTTCTACAGCAGACTTCTCTGGCAAAGTACTTAAATCGTTAGGATTCTGTATAAATTCCTTTGCACGATCACGAAGCAAGTTTATCTCAATAATTTCAGAATTACACATCAAAGCACCTGCAGCGTTCAATCTAACATTCAGAACGTTTCGTTCCTTAACGTCAATCTGAGCATCTTCCTGTTCCTTATCTGGCGGCTGCGGCAAGCGTCGAGCCAAACCAGTATCTGTATCCATTGATGTGGTTATCAGGAAGAAGATAAGCAGGATAAAAGATATGTCAGCCGTAGAACTGGCGTTCAAACCTGGCACTTTCTTCTTTTTCTTAGCCATATCTTTCTTTGTTTAACGTTATTACTTAGATGCGGTCTTAGTTAAGATGCCACTCATTGCAACACCTACCACTACTACAGCAACCAGAAACAGAACATAAATACTGAACATAAACATATCTGCTACTGTTACCATACTACCTGGAGTTACGGTGCCGTCAGCTGCGGTAAAATCAGATTCGCCCAAGCCCAAAACGTAACCAATAACCAAAGATGCCACAAATAAAGTCCATGTACATATTGTTATTTTAGTACTTGGCACACCTGTTGTTGCTGCTGCATCTGTTCCCTTTGAACTAGCGATTCCTTTTACCACTGCCCAAATAATCAAACCAGTAGTCAAGAATGTCAAACCATACATCAGGAATAACAGCAAACCAGTGAATGTGGGTGCATCATACTCGCCATACTTCTCGTCACCCCACATACCGAAGAACAGGGCAAAAACGACAAGACTGACAGCCATGACAGCCAACATCACATATTTGGATATATTTTGAATTTTCATCACTATCTCTCCTTAAATAATGGTAATAGATATTTTAATTTGAGATAAGGCAGATTACTTCTTACTCTTGTCGCTTCTTACGCACATAACAAGGAGTTCCTGAGCTGCCTCTTCCATGTTACTGGTCAGAGCCTCTACACGAGCCAGGATGAAGTTATAGAATACCTGCAGAATCAAAGCTACAACAATACCAAAGATGGTAGTAATCAAAGCCACCTTCATACCGCCGGCAACAACGGTGGGGCTAATATCACCTGCCTTCTGGATGTCATCGAAGGCCATAACCATACCGATCACAGTACCCAAGAAACCAAGAGAAGGAGCCATGGCAATAAAGAGAGTAATCCAAGAGCAGTTCTCTTCGAGATAAGCACCCTGAACCTCAGCCTCCATATTGATAGTACGTTCAATAGTAGCCATATCATTTTGGTCATTGCTATTCAAGCACTCCATAGCCTTACGGCTGAGCTGAGCAACGGGACCACGGGTAGCCTTTGCCTTAGCGATTGCCTGATCAATCTTGCCTGCAGCAACCAAAGCAGCCAAATCAGCACAGAACTTGCGGGTATTAACCTGAGCAAGGCTCAAATAAACAACGCGCTCAATACAGAAGGCCAAACCGAGAACCAAAGCGATAGCAACCAATGACATAAAGCCTGCATCACCTTCGATGAACTTGGTCTTCAAAGCCTTGTGGAGATTCTCTTCCTCCTCAACAGGAGTAACATCCTCAATGGGAGCAGCCTCAACGGCCTCAGCCTCAGCAACGCTATCAACAGCAGCAGAATCAACAACAGCAGCTTCTGCAGGAGCAGCCTCTTCCTGAGCCATTACAGATGAAGTTGAAGCGAAAGAGCATGCAGCTACCATCGCAACAATAGCAAATAACTTTTTCATTGTTTTGGTAATTTTTAGGTTTATTTTTAATGAATACTTTTATTATAAAGCGGAGAGAACGGGATTCGAACCCGTGATACGCTTTTGACGTATACACGCTTTCCAGGCGTGCCTCTTCAGCCACTCGAGCACCTCTCCAAGGACCACATTACATGGTTTGCGGTTACAAAAATATAATTTTTAACGGACTTGGCATAACGTTTTCCGAAAAAAGTTTCTCTCTTATAATGTTTTTGTTTGTTTTTATCCAATTACTTCTATTACAAGGCACCAAAAATACTTGCAACTGTAGCATTTGTTTCATTAATGAGTTCTTCCATTGACACCTTATATATATTAGAAACAAAAGATGCAATCTCACGGACATATGCAGGCTCATTCCTTTTGCCCCGATATGGCACTGGGGCCAGATAAGGAGCATCCGTTTCCAAAACAATCCTATCCAACGGCACACTATTTAGTGTATCAGCAAGATGACTATTCTTGAAAGTTACCACACCGCCTATGCCTAACGCAAAACCTTCATATCTCAACATTCTTGATGCAGTTTCCTTGCTTCCGCCAAAACAATGAAACACCCCCCGCAGGCCTTTTGACTTATGTCTATCCATTGCATCCAGCAGTTCACGCTCGGCTTTCCTCATATGTATAACCAATGGCAAATCGTGCTCATATGCCCAACATATCTGACGTTCAAAAGCCTCTATTTGCGCATTCTTATAGGTAGAATCCCAATAAAAATCCAAACCACATTCGCCCACCGCTATCGTGCCATCAAGTTGTTGCTCCATTCGGTCGAGAATCATAGCCCAATCTTCCTTAACATCTTCCGGATGTAAACCCATCATAGGATAGCACACATTAGGAAAATCCCTAACAACAGCCATCATACGAGAGATACTTTCCTCATTGATATTTGGCAGCAATATCTTATCTACGCCAGTTTGCAGGGCACGGCGGACAACTTCTGCACGATCCGTATCAAATTCTTCTCCATAGATATGGCTATGCGTATCTATCATCAGCTATTCCTTCCTAATAGACTTAATGTATATTTCCAAAGTCTCTCCTTTTTCTCTGCAGGAAGACTTATTTTCTCTAAATGCACATAAGCTGCATCAAAATACTTATTTATAAGATTTTGGCACATAGGACGGACACCAATAGCATCATACAAGGCTGTCACTGCACGAATCTTTTCGTCAGGATTATAATCTGTTGCATTTAGCCATCCCAAAAGTTCCTCTCGCTGAGAACCATCAGCACCCTCCAAAGCCTTTATCAATAGATAAGTCTTCTTGTTACACAAGATATCGCCACCTATTTTCTTACCAAAACTCTTGAAATCGCCATACACATCAAGCATATCATCCTGTAATTGAAAAGCAAGCCCCACGCTTTCACCAAAACGATAAAGCGACGTAGCATCCTCCGCAGGAGCACCAGCCTGAATAGCAGCAGTCTTCATTGCACAGGCAAGCAAAACGCTGGTTTTCAAACGTATCATCTCTATATACTCCTCGGGCTTCACATCCAACCTTTTCTCAAAATCAACATCGTATTGCTGACCCTCACCTATCTCAAGAGCAGTATCAGTAAACAGGGTCAGCACCTCTTTTAGATGTTCTTCCGGACAGTTGGCCATGAGTTGGTATGCCATTACAAGCATGCTGTCTCCACTCAGTATAGCTGTATTTTCGTCCCAGACCTTATGAACACATGCCCTGCCGCGTCTTACCTCAGCCCTATCCATGACATCATCGTGCAACAACGTATAGTTATGATATGTCTCAATACCTATGGCCGAAGGCATCGCTGGAGACAGGTCTTCCTTATACATATTATAAGTCAATAGCAAAAGCACAGGACGTATTCTCTTTCCCCCTGCGTCCAAGACATAACGTATTGGCTGATAAAGTCCGAAGGGCTGGCGCTCCAGTTGGAGTTCCGCCAGCCCTTGGTTTATCATAGCCAGAATTTCTTCTGAACTGTACATAATAAAGTTCTTTCTTACAACACTAATTGTATGAATTATCCCAAACGGAACATTACTGGCAAATGGAAACGTGAACGAACGGTTCTGTTACCCTGACGTGCAGGCTTCCACTTAGGCATCAGTTTAACAACACGAACAGCCTCTTCAGACAAATGTTCGTCCGGAGAACGTACAACCTTAACATCAACGATAGATCCGTCACGATTAACAACGAACGCCACAATCACACGACCTTGCACACCCTGTTCCTGACAGATGCTGGGATATTTAATATTCTTTCTCAGCCATTTCATGCACTCTTCCTCACCTCCTGGGAAAGAAGCATTTTCTTCTACAGACTCCCACACACGGTCGTCATCCACTTCTTCAACAACGGGGCCCACAGGACCTGTAGCAACCGCACTGGGTGCGCCTGTACCCACAACAGTGGTGATGGCCTGATTCACCTCCTCACTGGTCTCAATTTCCTCCTCGGGAAGTTCAGTATCGTTTTCTACGATATTGATAATCTCAGCCACCTTTGGAGCTGCTGCTGGTGGAGGTGCAACAATTTCCTGTTGCTGTGTAATGGGAATCATGTCCTCTTCCAAAACAACACTTTCATAAATTTTGCCTTCTTCCTTCACCACCACATCACGAGTAGTGTACTCGAAAGCTACGAACATGGCTGCCAATACCACAACATATCCAATCAAAAGATTTGTTGATTTCTGGCCACGCAGTTCCTCGTTAATTGTCTTGATTGTTTCCATAATTATATAATTATTCTTTATTTTAAGCACAACTGCAACGGCAAATGTAGGACTTTTTTTCCACATACCGACATCTGTATAACACTTTTTTTTTATCAAAGCACTTTTTTATGCCGTCTTGCCAAACATATTGCATCAAAAGCACTATCTTTGAAACCAAATTATATTTACCATGAGCTTAAAAAGCGTTTATGCATACATCGTTCTATTGTTCTTATTTTCTACCAAAGTAACAGGACAGGGCGGAGCAAGTATTTTTGATTTTCTAAACCTCCCCACGTCCTCACATGCCATGGCATTGGGAGGAAAAAACATTTCTCTGATTGAAGACGATGCATCGCTCGTCTTCAGCAACCCCGCTTTGATGAGTTCCGTCAGTGACAAGACACTAAATTTCAACTTCATCACATACATGCAAGGGAGCAATGCTGGCAATCTTAGTTATGTACAAGCTACAGGAGATAGAGGTACATGGGCAGCGATGTCACAATTCGTTGGCTACGGCAATATTACCGAAACAAACGAATGGGGCGACATCATAGGTTCGTCGGCAGTTCTGGATCTAAATGTCTCTGGAGGTTATAGTTATTTGCTTAGCGACAAATGGGCTGGCGGTGTAAATGGCAAATTCCTGTATTCTAACTATGCAGGATATTCCAGTATAGCCTTGGCTGTGGATTTGGGTATAAATTATTTTCATAGTGACCATGACCTTTCCATTTCTTTTGTAGCAGCAAACCTCGGCGGACAAGTCACTGCATTCGGAGATATTGGCGAATCCCTTCCTATAGATTTGCAATTGGGTCTCAGCAAAGGGTTAAAAAAGCTGCCCCTCCGATTTCACATTATGTTCTATGACATGCTGCATTGGAATAAGGATTTCTACTCACCGAACGGAGAAATCGGAGGTTTCCAATTATTCCTCAACCATCTAAACCTTGGAGCGGACTTGACATTCTATAAAGACCGCTTTTGGATTGGTTTAGGATATAATTTCCGCAGAGGATATGAAATGATGGCCGGAGGCAGCTCCCACGCAGCCGGACTAACAGTCGGTGCGGGTCTTAATATTAAGAAAATCAAGTTTGGCGCAGCATTTGGAAACTATCATGCCGGTGCGCCCACCCTATCATTTACCTTAGCATATTCCTTTGCCAAGGAAAAGAAAAACACAGCAAAGAATACAATAACTCAAACAAAAACAGAATAACAGCAATGATTACCATCGCTATCGACGGACACTCATCCTGCGGAAAAAGCACAATGGCCAAGAATCTGGCAAAGGAGTTAGGCTATGTCTACATCGACACCGGCGCCATGTACCGTAGCGTCACATATTATGCCATGCAGAACGGCATGATAGATGCAGAAGGAAAGATAGATACCGAGCGCCTGCTGGCTGACATGCCAAACATAAAGATCTCCTTCAAGTTCAACCCGGAAACCGGGCGTCCCGACACCTATCTCAACGGAGAATGTGTTGAGAACAAGATACGCACCCTTGAAGTCAGCAACCACGTCAGTCCCATAGCCACACTTGGTTTTGTACGCGAAGCCATGGTAGCACAACAAAGGGAAATGGGCAAGGCGAAGGGAGTAATTCTGGACGGCCGCGACATTGGCACAGTAGTCTTCCCCGATGCAGAACTGAAGATCTTCGTTACCGCCAGTGCCGAGATACGTGCACAGCGGCGCTATGACGAACTGACAGCCAAGGGAGAAAACTGCAACTACGACGACATCCTGAAAAACGTAAAGGAGCGTGACTATATCGACTCCCACAGAGAGATTTCACCTCTGAAACAGGCCGAAGATGCCATAGTTTTGGACAACAGCAACATGACTATAACCGAACAGCAGGAATGGTTATTGAAATTGACGAAGGAAGTGGTTTCTGCTTCGGAGTAACCCGCGCCATAGGAAAGGCAGAAGAGGAACTGGGCAATGGAAAGAAACTGTATTGCTTGGGAGATATCGTGCACAACGGCAAGGAGTGCAGCCGTCTTCAGCAACTTGGCTTGGAAACCATCGACCACAACACATACAACACTCTTCATGATGCCAATGTTCTGCTACGCGCGCATGGCGAGCCACCATCTACATACAAGAAGGCTCAGGAGAACAATATACACATCATAGATGCCACCTGCCCCGTAGTACTCCATTTGCAGGAACGCATACGCAAGGAATACCTTGCCGACACCGAAAGAGAGAAACAGATTGTCATCTTCGGCAAGAACGGACATGCCGAAGTCCTTGGACTTGTAGGCCAGACGGAAGGCACTGCCATTGTCATAGAGAAACCAGAGGAGGTGGAGCAACTGGATTTCCACCGCGACATCTGCCTATACAGCCAGACGACAAAGCCGCTGGCCGGTTTCCATAAAATCGTTGACTACATACAGAACCACATATCTCCCGAAGCCACATTCAAGTATGCCGACACCATCTGCCGCCAGGTGGCCAACCGTATGCCTCATATACGAGAGTTTTCTTCCCGTCATGACGTCATCCTTTTTGTTTGTGGCAAGAAGAGCAGCAACGGCAGAGTCCTTTTCTCACAATGTTTGGATGTCAACCCACGCAGCTACATGATAGATACAGCCAGCGAGGTGGACCCAAGCTGGCTGCAAGATTGTTCTTCCGTTGGCATATGCGGTGCTACCAGCACCCCAAAATGGTTAATGGAGGAGTGCAAAGTACGTATCCAGCAGTTGCTTGGCGGCAACAAATGAGGTTTTCTCACCATTCAGCACCGCCTGCTCTTCCAAGTGCAGCATAGTCTCTATTGTGGGGTTCTGGAAGAAACTGTTACGCAGACTCTCGTTGATGCTCTCGTACATCCAGTATTTTGCCTGCTCCGCCCTGCGGTGCTCAAAGTACCCGTTGGCCTTAACAAAGTCCACATAGCGGTACACCATATCCCAGATTTCCTTTATGCCAATACCGTAGAAACCGCTGTAGCACAACACTTCGGGCTCCCATCCGCTCTCCGGTGTTGGGAACAGATGCAATGCATTGCGGAAATGGCTGGCAGCCAGCTGGCTCTTTTCCACATTGTTGCCATCACACTTGTTTATGACGATACCGTCGGCCATTTCCATTATGCCACGCTTTATGCCCTGCAACTCATCTCCAGTGCCAGCCAATTGTATCAGCAGGAAGAAGTCTACCATGGAATGGCATGCCGTTTCGCTCTGACCCACACCCACAGTTTCCACGAAGATCTTGTCATACCCGGCAGCCTCGCACAATATGATGCTTTCTCGCGTCTTACGCGCCACACCGCCCAATGAACCTGCCGAGGGGCTGGGACGGATGAAGGAATTGGGATGCACCGACAGTTTCTCCATTCTGGTTTTGTCGCCAAGGATACTGCCCTTTGTACGCTCGCTACTGGGGTCAATAGCCAACACGGCCAGCTTTCCGCCGTACTCCTTCAGGACATGCACACCAAATTCATCTATACTGGTACTCTTGCCTGCCCCAGGCACGCCACTGATACCCACACGCACGCTTTTTCCGCTGTATGGCAGACACTTCTCTATCACTTCCTGTGCAATGGAGATATGCTCCGGCAAAGTACTCTCCACCAGGGTGACCGCCTGACCAAGGATGGATGGGTCCCCTTTCAATATACCCTCCACATAGTCCCCTGCCGTCAGGCTGCGCCTTACAAACCTGCCACGCTTCAGATACGGATTGATACTTGACGGCTGTTCCACACCCTTGTTCACAACCAACCCTGCATACTCTGAACTGTTCTCTGGATGTTCCATATAGCAATGTCTTTATACATGACACTTCCACCTGTGGAAGCATCAGTCTATGTCCTTTACTGTTATGTTTATAATCTTCACCGGCTCTTCGGCATCGTCACTTACCAAAAGTATGCGGGGGCGAGACTTGAAGCGAGCCAGCAAGTTCTTTTTCACCGTAATCTTCATCTTGGCACTCTTGCCAGGCTGAAGAACCCTGTCCGACAGGGACACGCCTACGGCATGGTTGAACAACTGCAGATTATGTATCGTCAACGGAGAATCGCCCTCGTTGGTAACCATCACCTCTGCCTTCATCTTCTTTGATGAGTTCTGCAAGACCACTTCTTCGGAACTGAGTTTCATCTTGGGTTTCCTGCCAGAAGAGACTGCGGTCTCTGCCGAGGGAAGCAGCACAGCGGATACCACTATCTCGTTGGACTCCCCTATCTTGTCGCCAGAATATCGGGCCAGATACACACTCGTCTGGTTCAATCCCAATGATGCCAGTTGCTTGCTGTCCAATATCAGGCGCACCACACCCGTCTTGCCACCCGGAATGGCCTCTGGCAGGTACTCTGCACGGAGATATGGCGGCAGGTGCATCAGTTCGGGACTGTATACGGTACGGTCCGTATTTATTACATTCAAATCGGCATAAACCACTTGCCCTTTCCTGACGTTGTCAAACTCAATGTAGTTGGTACTCATCCTGACATTACCCAAGTCTATGGGGAATCCCGTAGCATAGTCCGACAGTTCGGCAACAACACGCCCCTGAAACGTTAGGAACTCCGGTTCTCTGCCCATGTTTGTGTACACCTCCACATATTTATTGAACGTGCCCAGCATTCCAGCATCATATTCCACTGTTATCTCTCCCCTTTCACCTGGGGCTATATTGCCACGGGTATAGGTTGCCTTGGCACATCCGCACGAAGTCTCCACCTTCTTGATATGCAGCGGTTTGTTTCCCTTGTTGGTAAAGCCAAACACCACCGCATACGGTTTCTGGAAAAGCACCTCGCCCGTTTTTATTATGTCCGAATCGGCCACAAAACGAGGCTGTGCTGCAGCCGTAATGCCCAACAGCAGCATGCATGTGAATATCGTTTTTCTAATCATATCACTGGCAAAGATACAAAGAAGTGGCAGATTAACCAAATTTATCCAGGCAAAAGCGGAATGGCAAGACCTACTTCAAGGTTCTTAGCACAGCCTCCATCTGACGTACAAGGTCGCGCTTTTCCGTAGAAGGGGAATATACAAATCCTTCGCCCACAATTACTTTGCGTGCCACAGTATCTACACGGGACAGACTTACGAATGGGCCGCCCAAGGCTCCGTTCCTCATCTCCCACAGCCCTCGCGCTTCCATCACCTTACGTCCATTTATCACACGTTCGGCACATTCCACTATCGGATTGCCTTTCTCCTTCTCCCGTACAGTCTGCATCCACTGGCCTTCGTTGGAACCTGGGATATTGTGTTTCATCACAGAATCGCGCACTTCCACATAGCGGCCAACATTCTGCAGGTCCTCGCCGTGCCAGTCGTATGTGTAGACCACCAGGTTCAGGTCCTTCTCCAGCAGGTTGGTGCCTCCCCACAGGAAACGTTCGCCCTTCTTGGTGGCCCTCATGTTCTCCGGAGCACGTACCGACATGCCAAGCACCTCCTTCAGGTCATCATCCACCTTCTTGCTGTACTTCTTTCTAAGCAGTTCCACACGTTTCTCTATCTGCGACTCCACAAGTATTTCCTTTATACGTTCGGCATTCAACGTCAGGTATTCACGTAATACATCCAGCGAGGGTGCTGCCACCACCAGTTCCAACTGAGGCTTGGCATACTCGTTGCGACGTGTTCCCATCATAGGCCTGTCCAGGTCCTTATCCACCTTTACGAACAGTTTGGTGTGAAATGTCGTATGTGTAGCCTCGTAGTCATGACTTAGAATCCTGGTCACACGAAACAGTTCCTCCACCTGCATCAGTCCCGGCACCTGTGCCTTCACTATGCCGTTTATGGAATCTTGCAAGTCACTGTTCCACACTACCTTATCCACCACCAAGAGCAATTCGCTGGGCAAACCCTTGGAACTTACCAGCACTTTCTTTTTCTCTCCTTCTCCCGAACATGCAACCAGCAGTACTGCCAGCAGCGTCCATACAATACGTTTCATGGTTTCTCGCCTTTATTCTTGTTCTTACTCATTTATCATCAGGATGCCGTTCTCTCCATGCGCCCTGAACTCTTCGGCATAGCAGCACTTTATCGTTGGCACGCCAGAAGCATAATTTCCCTTGCGCTCTACGGTCATCTCCGTTTCCAGCACATACTTGCCATGGGGCAGAGCAGGAATAAAGTAGTCCGTACGGTCGTCACGAACCTCCATATAGTACGACAACCCCTTCTGCCAGGCACAGCCCGACAGTTTGCTTACAGGTTCAGCACATCCGGCACGGGGCACACTGAGCACCACGTATTCACAGTCGCGTTTGGCATCTATCACTATTCTTTCCTTTATGCGGTCTCCCACCTTGGGTTCCATGGTACTGAATGTACGTTCCAGAGCGAAGTCCGTTCCAGCACTCTTCACCTGCTCCATAGGCAGGGTGTACTCGCCATATACGGCTGCCCACATTACGTTCTCGCCATCATTCTTTACGACAACAGACTTGTTCCTGGCCACGTCCAGTGTATCTCTTTGCACCACAGCAGAGACAGGCTCTGCCTTCTTCTGCATCTTGCCGCCAGTCAGGGCATACACGGCATCTATGCAGTCTATGGGTGACTTCCATCCCTGTGTACGCTTCTGGTTCAGGAGCCAGAACTGCATGCCACGGATGGTGGCAGTGTCTTCAGGACATACCGTATGCCATGCCTCCATCACCTGTGTGTGGATATGCAGGCGGCGGTCTATGCTTGGCCAGCTGCCACCACGGTATGCCAGATAAGTTCCGTCATTATGGTTCAGGCGGAACTTCAACACCTCCACAGCATCTTTAAGCACCGCTTCCTTCAGAGCATGCTTCACTATCATGGCTATGGCTATGTACTCACTGTCCATCTCCTCCATGTTGTCGGGCAGACGCTTCAGCACCTTCTTTAACAGTTGCAGTGTTTCCTTGTCGGCAGCGCCATCCTTGGTCAAGACATACAAGGTTCGCAAGTCGGAGAGATAAGGCACCCAGTCCTTGTTGTGCTCCTTACGCTTCTCAATGCTCTTCTCCAGGGAAGCCTTCAGATAGCGCTTGATACCAGTCATTACCCTTCTGGCATTGGCGTTGGCGGAACCCAGACGTGCCAGCAGATAGCCCACTTCGCGTGTCAGATAAGCATTGCCTGCCAGGCCGGGGAACCATGGCATACTGCCATCTTCCTTCTGCATGGTATATACCTTATTTATATATAAGGTGGTGTCGGGCAGACCCAACTTGCATGCAGCATAGTAGGCAGCGGCATAGGAAAGGACATCTCCGTTTGAGGGCTGTGCCGCCTTAGGCAAGGCATCCAAAGCCACCTGCACGGGATCAGAGACCTTCTCCACTATCACCCGCTTATCCTGTGCTCCGTTGGGAAAGAGGTCAGCAAGATTCACCGTTTCGCTTTGCCCTGCTTCCAAGGTTAGGGCCTTGCTTTCTGTTAGTTCCACTACAGAAGAGAGCACAGGAATCTCCCTTTGCTCGCCATCACTGTCCTTCCCGGCAATGGCAACAGCCTTGAACTTCAGTCCCTCAATGCCTTCGGGCACGTCACACGAGAACACGAGGACACTGTCCCTGTCCTTGTCTACCAGAAATGCCATGGTCTTCTTCATCAGCACCCTGTCGGTCTGTGCATCCATTACCTGAACCTGTACCTTGCCCTGCTGAGCCGCCTCGCCAGTATTGGACACCTGTACCGAGAACGACAGATGGTCCTTCTCACGTACAAACCTTGGCAAGTGCAGCTTTGCGGTCAGAGCCTTGCGTGCCACCACCTTATCCGATAATGTGCCTGAGCGCATGTCCTTGGTATGTGCCAAGCCATTCAGACGCCATGTGGTCAGACTCTGGGGCATGGTGAATGTTATCGACACCCTACCTTCGGCATCTGTGCGCAACTGAGGCATGAACATGGCGGTCTCGCTGAAATCCGTTCTCACATCCACACCAGCAAAAATGTCATCTTCCTGAATTTGTGCCGATTCTTCCATCCCTGCCATACCGGCACTTGGACTATTAACTTTGATATACCTTTGAGTACCACCGGAAAATGTCCTTTCAAACAGCATGGTTACATTCTTTCGGTTAAAGTAATCCTGGTTAAAGGCACTGTACTCATATTGGGGAATCTTGGGATACCAGACATAGAATTTCATTTCGCATAACATGTCCAACTTATAGAACCATCCCATGCTCCATTGCTGAGTATAGGGCAAGTAGTGGTTCATGGGCAGAACAAACTTCCATTCATTAGCGCCAAACGCATCCAAGGACGCATCGTACATACCCAGCATCACATTGGCATCCACGGGCTGTCCCTTGGCATCAGTCACACGCATGGTCCATTGCTCTGTTGCACCTGGTTGGGTAAAGTCGCGGAAAGTTTCCCAATGCAGATGAAGTCTGGTATCAGGAAGCCGTTTGTACAATGGAATGTTCTTGGAACGCACCATGCCATCCAGCACGTATGTTGCCATCAGGCGAAGGCCGTCGGCATAACTGTCCTTATATGGAATATCCATGCATGTCAGTGTATCCGTCAGCAGCATCACTGTATCTATTGCCACGCTCTCGCCGGCAAAGGCGGTCAGGAAGACATAGCGCTGCTCTCCTGCCGGCATCCTGAACTCCAACCTGGCAGGCGTTTGGGCATCAAAGGAATCAACAGGACACTCCAGCCATTCCTTGGCCCTCTTCCCAGTCTCCACCATTGGGGGATCGGCAAACAGGCGCACGAAGGCATAGTCGGTCTGAGTTTCGCCCTGGGCGGAAAGCACAGACACATCCACCTTCACCCTGGGAGCGTAGCGATAGGTATAGGCCCGGCTCACAGGTACCGCCAGCACAAATCTTCCCTCCATATCTGTATAGACGGTATCCAAGTGGCGGCTCTCGTCAGCAGACACTCCTCGCCACCACCAGCAAGTCATTCTCCTTGCAGTGGCAGTTACCCTGCCGCCTCTCAGAGGTGTGCCGTCATAGTTCATGGCACGTCCAGACATGTATATTATGCTATCCTTAACCTCTTCTTCCTCACCTTCCTCTTCTTCCTCCTCTTCCATGGGCAGGACACTCACTTCCATATCCCTCTCGTCCATCTCCACGTAGAACACCGGGCGCTTGTACTCCTCCACCCGTATGTCGTGAACCGTACCATCCACACGCACCCAGTAGTTGCCCAGTTCCGCATCCATGGGAATCTCCATTGTTGCGCTCAGAGTACCGAAATCGTCCGAGCGAAGCGTCGTGTCCGCCAGCACCTTACGAGTCCTCTGCTCCTGCAGCTGAACCCTGCATTCGGTACTTTGCCGGACCTGTGCCTCCCAGTGCTTCATGCTATACAGGATGGAAGACATCTGCACCTTCTGGCCTGGACGGTATATGCTTCTGTCCGTATAAATGGCCACGCGCGACTGCTCCTTGGAAGACGGTGCACTGTAATTATAACTGTCATAGTATGCAATTTCCGGCAGGCAACTGTCCGCACCCAGGACAACACGCACGGTATTTCGTACCGTGTTCTTCTCCTTGCCTTTTATCACCGTAGCTTCGGGAATTGGTTTGCCTGTGCGTGCATCCACCACAGTGGCACGTACCTGTTTGCCGGGCATATCCGTAACAAAGTATTGCAAGGCCGATACCACGAAGTTTTTCTTCAACTTCTTGGGTTTCTCCCTCAGACGGACATCTGTCTTGCAACTGAACTCCATTATATAGCTCCCAGGTTTGGTGGGGGCGACAAGCGGGTTCTTGTCCAGCAGCCTGCCACGGCTGTCCAGCAAACGCCACTGCACCTGCTTCACGTTGACAGAGTCCTCTATGGTCAGATTCAGGGAGTCTCCAGGATAATAGACTTTTGCCATGTACACCCTCAGCTTCGGAGCAGCGTCACGTATGGAGTCGCGGATAGCCCAAAGACGTTCCTTTTCTGCCTTCACGGCAGCAGGTTTCTTGTTGCCATGAGCCGTATAGAAATCTATCAGTTCCTGTTCACTCATCACCGAGTCCACCGGAACCCAATTGTATGCTGCCTTCCACACCACATACAGCATGTTGCGCCCATATATCTTCTCGTCCTTGCCACGCTTCACCACGGGCAGCCAGTCCTTGGTGGGAGCGTTGTACAGGAGTTCCGGTTCTGCCAGTGCCTCACGGAAGAGTTCCAGACTTCTGCGGCGCCACGCCCCCGTAGCATCGGAATAGGCACGCTTGGCATACAGTTGGCCCAATGCTGCCGAATACACGGCTCGGGCAGTTCCGCTCTTGCCCTCCCTCACCTTCTCCAGGTACTGCAGGTTATACTCTATGCTGTCTGGGGAATTGGCCTCCCTCAGCAGGCATTGTTCCAGAATCTGGGCCAGTTCGTCCTCACGTGCACCCACTGCCATGGGCATGAGCAATGCCATGGCAAGGAAAATTGTACTTATCAGTCTGTTCATCTTGCAATAAATGTTCATGGTAATTTTCACAAGCACAAAGTAACACAAATATCGTACACCTTCCAACAAAATCACCTCATAATTGACCTAATTTACACTTTTTTACTGCTTTTTAGATTTATTTGACTAACTTTGCATCACAACTTAAGTATTTACCATACACACATGGACGAAATCACACTGAACATGCTCACTGCCCTCACCGACGCTTGCGAGGGCCATCTGGTTCTGAACTATGCAGGCATAGAGAGTTCCACCTCGGACGAAAATCTTAACATCACCATAAAGATGCAGGACGGCCGCGTCCTCCTGCCCGAACAGGTGGATGTCAAGGCACTGAACGATGCCGTACAGCACTGGAAGGAGGAGCATCCCGGTTTCTTCCAGCGTATTCTGGGAGCCATGATGTAAAGAACAGCCCCCCCCGAAGTCCCAAAAGACCTTAAAGTCCTTAAAGACCTTACAGTCCCTAAAGACCCTAATTTTTTTTCCAATGAAGACTGGACTTGTTCTTGAAGGCGGCGGCATGCGAGGTCTGTTTACCGCCGGAGTTCTTGACGTGATGATGGAGCGCGACATAAAGGTGGACGGCATCGTAGGTGTGTCGGCCGGAGCATGCTTTGGCTGTAACTACGTATCCAAGCAACCAGGCAGGATCCTACGCTACAACATCAATATGACCAAAGAACCGCGCTACATGGGATTACGCCCGTTGCTTAGCACCGGCAATCTCATGAACCCAGAGTTTGCCTATCACACCTTACCCGACGAGATAGACATCTTTGACAAGGATACCTTCAACAAGAGTTCAGTGGAATATCACGTCGTGTGTACAGACGTGCTTACTGGCGAATCTGTCTACAAGCATCTCACACCACCCGTAGACTACGACTTCATGGAATGGCTTCGTGCCTCCTCTGCTCTGCCACTGGTGTCCATACCGGTGGAATTGGAGGGCAGACAGCTTCTGGACGGGGGCATGTCGGACAGCATACCTCTGAAGTATTTTCAAAACCTGGGCTACGAGCACAACATCGTCATCCTGACACAGCCAAAGGGTTTTACCAAGAAGCGCACCAAACTGATGCCTCTGTTCCATACCCTCATGCGCAAGTATCCTGCTGTCATAGAGGTGATGAACCGCCGCCACATCATGTACAATGCCCAACTGGAATACCTTGCACAGGAAGAAAAGGCAGGGCGCATCACCGTCATAGCTCCCGACGACACCCTGCCCATAGGCCGTACCGAACAGAACGTAGAAAAGATGAAACGCGTCTACCAGATGGGGCGCGAGGCAGCAGAAAAACTTTTCTGACTATAATCCCCCCCTATACCACACAACCTTTGCATTACCGCCACGCCAGCCGTCATGACAGAGTGCCTACAGCAGTTTACTCTATATAGATTACCGGTGAGTAGTTAGCAAAGTAGGGACGCTGCGTGCAGCGTCCGTATTGTATATCCCCTTGTCTGCATTGGATGTATGTCTCCTGACTTCATCACTTATTGAGTCATTTCTGTGAAATGTGTGTGCGGAGACAAAACATCCGTGTGGTGATTATATATCTCACGCAAAGAGCGCAGAGGACGCGGAGTTTTAATTCCCCTGCTGCTTGCGCTGGCGCTGGAGATGTCGTAAGTTTCACTACGACGGGAGAGCGCAGAGGCAGGATGACAAACGAATATAGTAAATAACTACTGGTTTCCACCATCCTCTGCGCACTCTTGTCGCGCGGAGCCAGCGACCTCTCTCTATCGCAAGTGTTGTTTAATAAAATCTTTGCGGTCTTTGCGCACTCTGCGTGCAAAAAGAAAACATCCGTATGGTGATTATTATCTCACGCAAAGAGCGCAGAGAGCGCGGAGCTATAATTTCCTTGCCGTTCACGCTGACGCTGAAGTGGTCGCAAGTTTCACTACGACAAAGAGAGCGCAGAGGTGGGATGGCAAACAGATATACTATACAGCTACTTATTTCCGCCAACCTCTGCGTTCTCTTGTCGCGCAGAGGCAGCGACCGCTCAAGCGATAACATTTTTAGAATTCTTTGCGATCTTTGCGCTCTTTGCGTGAAATATAATTCCCCCACTCCTCGTTAAACGCTCAACTCTCCATCACCCAGCGTTCCAGGTTGCGGGTCTCGCTGGTGATGTTTGCGCCTATCTTGACAACCTCCCTGCCATCCACGGCGAAGGGCAAAGCATAATCCTTCTCGTTTATCTGTGCCAGAGCCTCCTCGGCAGAGCCGTCCAGTTTCAGTTCTATGATGTAAACGTACTTGTCGGTTCCTATCGTCAGATCTATACGGCCACGGGAAGTACGGTATTCTGCCTGAACATAGAGGCCCATCAGTTTGGTAAAGATGAACATCACATTCTGGTAATGAACCTCCAGATCACGTATCAGCTCGTATGGTGTATCTGCCATCAGCGCCTTTAAGCGCAACATGAAGGCATCCACCTTACCGTTTCTTACCTCACGCACGAACTTGCCTACAAACGACGGGGAGTCATTCTGTGAAATGGGGGTGTAGTAAGGCATCAGGAAACTGACAAAACCCTCCTTTACCTCCTCGTTGGGATAGTCCAGAGTGTACAGGCGGACGCTGCGATCATAGTCCTTGATAGTAAGGTAACCGCTCTGATATAGCACCGCAATGGGATTGTCCACCTTTATCTGCACACTGTCCAGTTCGCTGGCACTGGCCTCGTAGCCCGACAGTTCCGTGGGATTCATGTCCACCTCCTTCATCAGTTCCACAAGGTAGGTTGGCGTACCAGTACTGAACCAGTAGCTGCCGTATTGCTGGTTCTTCAGGGTAAGCAGCACACTGAACGGATTGTACATACCCAAAGTATCTGGAGCGAAATGATAGCCGTCATAACGCTGCTTCAGCATTTCGTATGCCTCCTCCTTGGTCTGCCCGTTCGCCTTGGCAAGTTCACCGACCTCTTCATCAAATACATCTCGCAACTCCTGCTCGGAGATACCGCATATATTGTAATAATCAGGACTCATGGACAGGTCTTCTATGTTGTTCAGATCGCTGAACACACTCACCTTGCTGAACTTGCTGACACCGGTGAGCATAACAAAGCGTATATCCGCATCGGCACTCTTCATCACCCCATAGAACGATTTCAAAGTGGCACGAAATTCGTCCTGTAACTCGTCCTTGCCTATAGCCTGAAGCATAGGCTTGTCGTACTCGTCCACCAGAACCACCACATTGCGCCCAGTCTTCTGCTTGGCAGCACGAATTACGGCATGAAAACGTTGCGAAAGGCTGGGATTGCCCCCCTCCTGCGAACCGTATTCTGCCTCCCATTGACGCAAATAGGTGTCAAGGATGTTTGCAAGTTCGGCATGGCACGTGTACCTCTCTGCATTCAGGTCGAGGTGCAGTATGGGATACTCATTCCAATCCTTTTCCAGCTGTTCCATGGCAAGGCCTTGGAACAAGTCCTTGCGACCCTCGAAGTATGCCTTCAGGGTAGAGATCAGCAGACTCTTGCCAAAGCGGCGGGGACGGCTGAGGAAGTAGTACTTCCCGTTATCCACCAAACGGTAAACAAGTGCCGTCTTGTCTACATAAACCCAGTCGCCTGAACGCAATTCAGAAAACTGCTGTATGCCTATAGGGTACTTCATAATCTGCCCAGTTTATAGTTTCTGAATGCAAATATAATGTTTTTATGGCAAATACGCAAATACGAACGGGAAACGAGAAACAAACGGAAAGAAAACATCCGTGTGGTGGTTATATGTCTCACGCAAAGAGCGCAGAGAACGCGGAGTTTTATTTCCCTGCTGTTCGCGCTGGCGCTGGAGATGTCGTAAGTTTCACTACGACGGGAGTACGCAGAGGCAGAATGGCAAACAGATATACTATATAGCTACTGATTACCGCCAACCTCTGCGCTCTCATGTCGCGCGGAGCCAGCGACCCCTCCAGCGATAGCGTTAATAATAAAATTCTTTGCGCTCTCTGCGACCTCTGCGTGCGGAAATAAAACATCTATATGGTGATTATTATCTCACGCAAAGAGCGCAGAGAGCGCGGAGTTTTAATTCCCATACCGTTCACGCTGGCGCTGGAGTGGTCGTAAGTTTCACTACGACTGGAGAACGCAGAGAGGGCAGAAATATATGGCATTGCTTATGTTATAAACGTATTTTTTATATCTTTGTGATTGCAATCAATGATAATATTGTATGAAAGACATAGATGAACTAACATATAAGGTTATAGGATGTGCAATAGAGATACACAATGTCCTTGGGCCCGGACTATTGGAAAGTGTCTACGAACAAGCACTTATTCACGAGTTGTCGATGAATGGCATTCCTGCAAGGACACAAGTCGATATAGATGTCAATTATAAGGGCATAAACATTACCAACGGATTTAGAATAGACCTTCTTGTCGATGATACCCTTATTGTTGAACTCAAATCTGTTGAAGACCTCAAACCACTTCACTATAAGCAGTTGCTGACTTATTTGAGGATAATGGATAAACGTGTGGGACTTCTCATCAACTTCAACTCCATTAACCTCAAAGATGGCATCAAGCGAGTAGTAAACAGCTACTGATTACCGCCAACCTCTGCGTTCTCTTGTCGCGCGGAGCCAGCGACCTCTCTGGCGATAGCGTTAATAGTAAAATCTTTGCGACCTTTGCGTCCTCTGCGTGCGGGAAGAATACATCTGTGTGGTGATTTTTATCTCACGCAAAGAGCGCAGAGAACACAGAGTTTTATTTCCCATACTGTTCACGCTGACGCTGGAGAGGTCGCTAGTTTCACTACGACGGGAGAACGCAGAGGCAGGATGACAAACGAATATTGTAAATAACTACTGGTTTCTGCCAACCTCTGCGTTCTCTTGTCGCGCGGAGCCAGCGACCTCTCTGGCGATAGCGTTAATAGTAAAATCTTTGCGACCT
>JAZRCG010000027.1:0-26424 GCA_045659645.1 Bacteroidaceae bacterium
TTTCAAGCAAATCAAGCAGAACTTCCCGCTGAAATACTTCTATGGCGAAAGCCCCAATGCCATCAAGATACAGATTTGGGTAACATTGATAGCGAACTTGCTGCTGATGGTGATGCAGAGGCGGCTGGAGCGTAAATGGAGTTTCTCAGTAAGCATCCGACAAACTACATATTTTAGCAGTTTTATTATTGTTGTACCTTTGCCCTGCAAAATTGCAACAATGTTAAAACTGCTATTATGATGACTAAAGACGAGTTTACATCACTACAACTCCAGTACCATCAGAGTGGTAAGAGTTTAAAGGCGTTCCTTAAGGACAGTGGCATATGCTACTCCAACAACCATTGTTGGGACAAGAAGTATAAGTCTGCTGATGCGCCTCAAGAACTTGCTCCCATTATGTTTATGGACACAAGACAGAATGAGTCAGTATCTCCTGTCTCTCCCAATGATGTGCCATCTGGTACCACATTGCTATTCCCTAATGGCCTGAGGGCACACTTTGGCAGGGGAGCAGAAAATATACTTATGGAAATTCTTAAGAAAAGTCTTTCAAACCATGTTTTGCCTTAATGACACAATGTGCTACTATCTCTGTCCTTCCAAGACAGACATGCGCAAAGGTATTAGCTCTCTAATTGGCGTAGTTCACCAGCAGATGGGCCGTGATGTCAGGAACGGTGATGTCTTCATCTTTATTGGCAGCAGCAGAAAACTCATGAAGCTGCTCCATGCCGAGGATGGAGGAATGGTAATGTATGTCAAGCGTCTTGAAGCCGGCAGATTCCGCCTGCCAGAGTATAATTCAGAGTCACGCACCTACAGCATGGAATGGAGGGACCTTGTGCTAATGGTTGAAGGCATAAAGGAGGATCCCGGACAACGCCTTAGGCGCCTGAGGGCAGAACGGAATGAGTATGTTGTCTGAGCAAAAATACTTGTTTTCATGCACGTTATTATCTAATGAATTACTTGCAAATATCCGTATTTTTTCGTAACTTTGTAGAGTAATAAGAGATACGGCAAATGGAAGAGAAAGATATACTTGTCAGCACTATTCAGGCACTGAATACAACAATTGAATCTCTTTCTAAAACCAATGAGTCTCAAGCAAAGACCATTGCATCTCTAGAACTTAGAATCAAAGAGTTGTCGGCCCAGGTAGCATACCTGAACCGTCAGCTCTTTGGCCGTAAATCAGAAAAGCTGCAGGCACAGAATCCTCTGCAGATGGACCTGTTTGCTGATATTCCTGTGGACGCCCCCGCTATAGAAGCTGAACCCGCTACAGAAGAGACTGCCAGCATAAAGGAAACAGCCATAGACAAGAAGCAGGCACGGCGCAACCGCACCATGCTTGAAAACCTGCCAGTCCTAAAGCGTGATATAATAGATGTTGACGGGATTGACCTGGCCAGATACAAAAAGATAGGTGAAGAAATCACTGAGGTAGTAGAATTTGAGCCGGGCAAACTCTACCGTCATCAATATGTGCGGATAAAGTACGGACTCATAGACACAACAGAACCGGTCAAGACAGGCGAGGGAGTCAAGATAGCCCCTATGCCTCTGCTGCCTATATATAAAGGAATAGCCGGCTCAAGCCTGCTGACGGAGATACTCCTGCAAAAGTATGAATACCACATGCCATTTTATCGTCAGATCAGGCAGTTTGAACATCTTGGCATCAAAGGCCTTACTGAAAGTACAATAGACGGATGGTACAGGCAGGTGATGCTGCTCCTGAAACCGTTGTACGGAGCCTTGAAGAAAGAAGTCTTCAAGTCGGACTACTGCCAGGCGGACGAGACAACCACTCCTGTTGTAGACAAGGAAAAGCACAAGGCCTCCAAGGAATATCTCTGGATGGTGAGAGCGGTAATGGAAAGGCTGGTGCTATTCCATTATGACAAAGGCTTACGTGCAGGATGTGTGATAGAGGGGCTGGCTAAGGAGCATAATTTCAAGGGATATTTGCAATGTGACGGTTTTGCAGGCTACGAGAGCGCCTTCAAGACCAGCACGGACGTGTCCCTTGTGAACTGTATGGCCCATATCAGGCGCAAGTTTGAATATGCCCTGGAGCAGGACAAGGAGAATGCCGGATATGCCTTGTCCAGGATAGGCCAGCTTTATCAGATAGAGAGGGAATGCGACGAAAAGGAAAAGACAGATGACGAGCGCAAGGAAATACGGCAGCTTAAGGCAAAGCCCGTCATGGGCGAACTGAAAGGATGGCTTGAACAGGTGGCGGTGAAGTACGGTTCCGGCACTCTGCTGGGCAAGGCAGCAGGATATGCCTATGTCAGATGGAACAACATGATGCGCTACCTTGAAGACGGAAGAATCAGAATAGACAACAATCTTGCCGAAAATGAAATATGCCCCATCACGCTAGGAAGGAAAAACTATCTTTTCTGTGGCAATCATGATGCAGCAGAGAATATGTGTGTTGTCATATCGCTTCTGTCTACTTGTAGGAATCATGGAGTGAATCCGCGTGAATATCTTAGTGACATCATTGCAAGAATGCCATACATGGAGAAGGCCACTCATCAGCAACTCGTAGAACTGCTGCCGCATAAATGGAAACTGCATCGTATGAATCCTGATTGACAGCAAATATAACACATATAGTTACATCAAAAAACAATAGCAGCGGTTATCTCAAATGGGTAATCGCTGCTATTGGTAGTATAGATACACTGACCTGTAGTTTATCGGATGCTTACGTTTCTCAGGACTGGCTACAATGGTCAGAATAGCACTGATGTATTATGTGGATTTCTACAGTTTGTTCAACAATCCGGAGAAAGACTGGGAGAACATGGCTGTTTTTGATGAATTTTCGCCACATCAATTAACTCTTTTCTGAATTGGGGGGGGGAATTTGAAAATAAAAATCTCAACCGCATAAATACTGCGATTGAGACTCACTTTTTTACACGTTTAAACTTTAATCGGACACCAATAAAAAACAATAGCAACAATTACTCACGTGGAGCATATGTTGCTATTGTTGTATAGATTGGTATACTACCTGTAGTTTATCGGATGCTTACTGATTGTCTGTCTATTGCGAAGTGGCTTAGCAGAGCTTGCGAGAGCCGTCGCCGATGACAACGTCGATAACGATGGGAGCCTTGCCGTACTTGGCGGCGAACTTCTCCTTAACAACCTTCACGAAGTTGTCGTACAGCTCGTCGGCAACCAGGTTGATGGTGCAGCCACCGAAACCGCCACCCATGATGCGGCTGCCGGTAACGCCTGCCTCCTTGGCAATGTCGTTAAGGAAGTCCAGCTCCTCGCAGGATACCTCGTACTCCTGGCTCAGGCCATAGTGGGTCTCGTACATCTTCTGGCCTACGGTCTCGTAGTCGCCGCGCTCCAGAGCGTCGCAGACGGCCAGTACGCGGTCAACCTCGCCGATGACGTAGCGTGCACGCTTGTAATCCTCTTCGCTAACCTCGGCCTTAACCTCGTCCAGCAGAGCCATGTTGGCATCGCGCAGGGTCTCAACCTCGGGGTGGTGCTTGTTGATAACGGCGGCAACGCGCTCGCAAGAGAGACGGCGCTCGTTGTAGGGGCTGCCTGCCAACTCGTGCTTAACGCAGCTGTTCACCAATACCAGCTTGTAGCCCTCGGGGTTCCAGGGGAAGTATGCATACTCGCCGCTACGGCAGTCCAGGCGCATCAGGCTGCCTGCCTTGCCGTGTACGCTGGCAAACTGGTCCATGATACCGCAGTTGCAGCCGATGTACTTGTGCTCGGTGCGCTGGCCTACGCGTGCCAACTCCATCTTCTCGATCTTGTTGTCGCCCCACAGGTCGTTGCAAGCAAATGCGAAGGTGCTCTCCAGGGCAGCAGAAGAACTCATGCCGGCACCCAGGGGCACATCACCAGCGAAAGCGGTGTTGAAACCCTCAACGGGAACGCCCAGAGCCATCATCTCGCGGCAAACACCGTAGATGTAGCGAGCCCAGGTAGCCTTGGGGCCTTCGGGATCGTCCAGAGAGAAGGTAACCTTGTCCTTCAGGTCGATAGAATATGCATTGACGTTGCGAGTGCCGTTGGGCTTGATCTCGGCAATCATGCCCTGCTGTACTGCACCGGGGAATACGAAACCGTTGTTGTAGTCAGTGTGCTCGCCAATCAGGTTGATACGGCCGGGAGAAGCATAGACACTGCCTGTAGTACCATCGAAGTGCTTGATGAAGCGACTTCTTACGTCGTCAATTGTAAGTCTCATAGTTTATTTAGGTTTTATAAAGTTTGATTTTATGTAGTTGGCAAGCAACTTTTTTGAGGTTGCCTGCCATACATTATATTATTACTCAGAACGCTTTGTCACGCGGCTGCCAACCAGGGCGTAGAACAGCAGGTAAGCGGCGCAGAATACGATAACCCAGAAGCTGGTCATGTAGTCGGTCAGGTCGGCAACGTAGCCCTGGATGGCCATCATTACGGCACAGCCGAACACCATTGTCATGAAGATACCAGAAGCGATAGCGGTGTACTTGCCAAGGCCCTCGACAGCCATGTTGAAGATAGCACCCCACATAACTGATGTGCACAGACCAACCAGCAGGAATGAGAAGATGCCCAGGGGAACGGGCTGCCAGATGAGTTCCAGCTTGCCCCAGTCAACGCCAGGGAAGTTAACGAGTACATCAGAGGGAGCATACATACCGAAGATTACCAAAGCCAGAGTAGCGATAGAAACGGTGGTAATCATGGCGCGTGCGCTAACCTTGGCACCAATAGATGCACCAACCAGACGGCCTACGAGCATCATAGCCCAGTAAACAGCCACAATCATGCCAACGGTAGCAGCGGGGATAGAGTAGGGGTCTGAGGTGAGCATCTGCTGAACAGCGTTGGGCACACCTACCTCGATACCCATGTACAGGAAGATAGCCAAGGCACCCAGTGCGAAGTGACGGTGGCTCATGGCACCGCTGATGAGGTCAACACGAACAGGAGCCTGCTCGGGTTCCTCAATCTTGGTGAAGAGGATAACGATGAATGCAATCACGAAGATGGCCAAAGCAATGAACAGAGCGGGAGTAGCGTCGGCAATCTTAGCCTTTGATGCGTCGGCAATCAAAGCACCCATCAGGATGTAGCAAGCCACAGCAGCAGAAGAGTTGAACACACCGCCAATCTGGATCAACTGGTTGCCAGAGTTGCCGCCACCGCCCAGCAGGTTCAGCATGGGGTTAACCACACAGTTCAGGATAGCCATGCAAAGACCGGCAATCAGAGCACCAACAAGGTAAACACCGAACACCAGGCCAAGGTTCTCCTGGGGGTCAAACTGACCGCTCAGCCACTGGATGAGGATACCAACGATACCTACAACCAGACCGATGAGGGCAGTCTTCTTGTAACCGAACTTGGCAATCAGCATACCTGCGGGAATACCCATGAAGAGGTAAGCGAAGAAGTTGCCGTAGTTGCCAATCTGTGCAAGAACGTTAGAAATCTCACCCTGGTTCTTGATGATGGTTGCCATGGGTGTACACAGGTTGGTCACGAAGGCAATCATAGCGAAGAGCGCAATCATCACGATAATAGCGCCCCATTGTTTTGTTTTTTGAGCCATTAGTTTAAATTGATTTGTTTAAGTTATTAATAAATAAGTGAATATAATCAGTGCAGGCCACCCCTTCCCGTGGTGGGGAAAGAGCGGCCTTGGGGGTGTATTTCTTATTTGTCTGTACCGAACTTGTAGACGGTCTTCTGCACATAAACCTCGCCGGGCTTCAACTGAGTGCTGGGGAAGTGTGCACGGTTGGGAGAGTCGGGGAAGTGCTGTGCCTCGAAGCACAGGCCAGAGTGCTTGCCGAAAGTGGCGCCATGCTGGCCCTTGTAGCCGTCTGCCCAGTTGTCGCTATAGAACTGAACACCGGGTTCTGTGGTCCAGCACTCCATGGTACGGCCTGTAGAGGGTTCTACCATAGAGGCAGCCAGGGTGAGTTCGCCGGGTTCGCGCTTGTTCAGCACGTAGCAGTGGTCATAGCCAGTGCCGTTCTTTATCTGCTCGTCATCAGCAGCAATGTCGCGGCCTACGGGCTTGGGAGTGCGGAAGTCAAAGGGAGTGCCTTCTACCTTGCGGATTTCGCCCGTGGGGATGCTGTTCTCGTCGATGGGAACGTAGAAGTCGGCATTGATGGTCAGGATGGTATCCAACTGTGTGGGAGTGGGAGTGCCAATGCCAGTGAGCGAGAAGAAGCCGTGGCTGGTCATGTTCACTACGGTCTTCTTGTTGGTAGTGCCGCGATAGTCGATGACCAGTTCGTTGTCGTTGGTCAGCGAGTACTTCACGGTCATGCTAACTTCGCCGGGGAACCCCTCCTCGTAGTATGCAAAGGTGTAGCGCAGAACCAGTTCCTGCTCGTTAATCTGCTCGGCATCCCATACACGCGCATGGCATCCGGTGGGACCGCCATGAAGGTGGTTGGGACCGTTGTTGATGGTCAGGCTGTACTCCTTGCCGTTCATGGTGAACTTGCCACGGCAGATGCGGTTGCCATATCTGCCCACAAGGGTAGAGAGGAAGGGTTCGGGGCTGCTCAGGCAATCCTGGATGCAGTCATGGCCCTGGATAACGTTGGCCATGTTGCCGTCACGGTCGGGGACCATGATGGATACCAGCGAACCGCCATAATTGGTTATGCTTACTTCCATGCCCTGAGCATTGGTCAGAGTGTACAGGTCTGTCTCCTTGCCCTGTACCACGGCCTGAAAGTCTTCGCGCTTCAGGCCGGAAATCAACTTCTTTTCCATGGGAATTAGTGTTTAAAGTGTAGTCTTTCGTTGCAAATGTACAAAATAATCCTAATTCCACCAATACTTGGCAATGGAAAAAGTTGGCGAAATCCTGCCTAAGGTGGCCAAACCGTGCCCTCAGAGCGTGTTTGCCAGCAGGTCTGCTACCACAAAGGTGCTGCCGCCGATGAAAATGCTGTCCTCGGCCGTGGCATTCCTGCTTGCCTCGCTGTAGGCCTGCATTACGTTGTCGTAACTCTTGCCTTCGAGGCCAAACTCCCGTGCTATTTCAGCAAATTCTCCGACGGGCATGGCGCGTGCCACGCTTGCCTGGGTGAAGTAGTAGCGGGCTCTCTTGGGCAGCATGGAGATGACCTTCCGCACGTCCTTGTCGCCAACCATGCCGATAACTATATGCAGATTGCCTGGTGTCTGCTCCAGTTGTCTGCTCAGATACTCCCAGCCCCCTACGTTGTGCCCAGTGTCGCACACCGTCAGCGGCTTGCTCTTCAGTATCTGCCATCGGCCCATCAGCCCAGTGAGTTCGCACACGTTCATGAAGCCGTGGTCAATGGCAGAGTCGCTCAGGTCAAGCCTTTCCTTCAGGAATTCCAGGGCGCTGAGTATTGTGCTGGTGTTCTTCTCTTGGCAGAAGCCCTTCAGTTGGGTCTCCCTGGCGGGATGCTCCGCCTCGTCGGCAAAGCAGATAGGGGAGCGGGTCTCCAGTGCCCTTGTGGCAAACACATCCCTGACTTCGGCATTGCCGCCCGTTTCGCCCACGACCACAGGGATGCCGGGCTTGATGATGTCAGCCTTTTCCCGGGCAATGGCAGGAAGCGTGTTGCCCAGGAACTGCACATGGTCAAAACTGATGTTGGTGATGATGCTCAGGATGGGCTGTATGATGTTGGTGCAATCCAGGCGACCGCCCAGTCCGGTCTCTATGACGGCAATGTCCACGCCGGCCTCCTCAAAGTACTTGAAGGCAAGTGCCGTGGCCAGTTCAAAGAACGAGGGGTGGAGGGGTTCGAAGAACTCGCGCTCCTCTTCCACAAAGCGCACAACCCTTTCCTCGGGTATCATCACGCCGTTCACACGGATGCGCTCGCGGAAGTCCACAAGATGCGGGCTGGTGTACAGGCCCACCCTGTAGCCGGCACTTTGCAGAATGG
Organism: Bacteroidaceae bacterium; assembly: GCA_045659645.1. Classification (GTDB taxonomy): domain Bacteria; phylum Bacteroidota; class Bacteroidia; order Bacteroidales; family Bacteroidaceae; genus Physcousia. The sequence goes on from JAZRCG010000027.1 coordinate 7,944, forward strand.
CTGCCAGCGTGTGGCTGGTGCTGCCCTTGCCGTTGGTTCCGGCAACGTGTATGGTCAGGTACTTTCTGTGAGGGTGTCCGTGGTGTGCATCCAGGGCCTCTGTGTTGCTCAGTCCCTCCTTGTATGCACCAGCCCCGATGTTTTGGAACAACGGGGCTGAGGTGAACAGATATTCTGTTGCTTCGCTATATGTCATAGTGAAAAGTGTCTGTAAAAGAGTGTCTTACCTGTGTTTAGGTGAACAGGTTCTTGAACTTCTGGAAGAAGGAGTTTTTGGTTGTCTGCGAGGGTTTGAAACTATCGCTCTCCTTCATCTTCTCGAAGGCGGAGTGCTCCTCCTTGGTCAGTGTCTCGGGGATGTAGATGGAGATGTTCACTATCAGGTCGCCATAACCATAGCCATATCCCTGCAAGGCAGGCAGACCCTTGCCACGCAGGCGCACGGTCTTGCCGGGCTGTGTGCCGGGCTCTATCTTTATCTTCACACGGCCGTCTATGGTAGGTATCTCCACAGGTCCGCCCAGTACTGCCGTGGGCAGGTCAAGGAGCAGATTGTAGACAAGGTCGTTGTCGCGACGGCTCAGTTCGGCATGGGGCTCAACCTCCACATACACCTGTATGTCGCCGGCATAGCCATTGTTGCGGCCAGCATTGCCCTTGCCCTGGACGGTCAGTATCATGCCGTCCTGAACACCGGCGGGTATCTGTACCTCAACGACCTCTTCGCCGCTTGTTACACCAGTGCCCGAGCAGTGAGAACACTTGTTCTTGATTACCGTGCCCTGGCCACCGCAGGTAGAGCACACGCTCTGCTGCTGCATGCGACCGAACATGGTGTTCACCTGACGTGTAACGTAGCCAGTGCCGTGGCATGTGCCGCAGGACTCGGTCTTGCCGTCCTGAGAACCGGAACCATGGCAATGTGTGCAGGTTACGTCCTTCTTCACCTTGAACTTCTTGGAGGCACCCTTTGCCACTTCTTCCAGCGTGAGTTTTACCTTCAGGCGAAGGTCGCTGCCCTGATGCTTCTGTGCACCACGGCTGCCTCCGCCGCCAAAGCCTCCGAAGCCGCCGAAACCGCCAAAGCCTCCGCCACCACCCATGTGGCCACCGAAGATGTCGCCAAACATGGAGAAGATGTCGTTCATGTCAAAGCCCTGGCCTCCGAAACCGCCTGCACCACCCATGCCGGCATGGCCGAACTGGTCGTAGCGTGCACGCTTGTCGGGGTCGCGGAGAACGTCGTAGGCCTCGGCAGCCTCCTTGAACTTCTCCTCGGCTTCCTTGTCGCCCGGATTGCGGTCGGGGTGGTATTTGATGGCCATTTTCTTGTAGGCCTTCTTTATCTCGTCTTCCGAAGCGCCTTTCTGTACGCCAAGCACCTCGTAGTAGTCTCTCTTTTCTGCCATGTTCTTTATTGGTTATGGAGTGGTATGTAATCCAAATCTGCGTTTCTGCCTTGTAATCAGATGCCCACGACAACCTGTGCGTGGCGGATGACCTTCTCGTTCAGCTTGTAGCCCTTCAGAGTGCAGTCCACCACCTTGTTCTTCAGTTCCTCGGATGGAGCGGGGAACTGTGCAATGGCCTCGTGAACCTCCACGTCGAAGTCGGCGTCCTTGGTCTCGATGGGCTTTACGCCCTGCTTTTCCAGTATGCCAATGAACTTCTTCTGGATAAGTTCCACACCCTCCACAACGGCCTGTACGTCCTCGGCCTTGCGCATCTGCTCCAGGGCACGCTCCATATCGTCCACGATGGGCAGTATGGCGGTAATCACCTTTTCGCCGCCGTTCAGAATCAGGTCGGCCTTTTCCTTGATTACGCGCTTGCGGTAGTTGTCGAACTCTGCCACCTTGTACAGAATCTGCTTCTTCAGTTCGGCTATCTCTGCCTGAGCAGCCTCCAGAGGGTCAATTTCCACCTCGGGTGTTCCAGCGGCATCCTCTGCGCTGTTCTTGGCGGCATCCTGCTGTTCTGAAGCCTGCTGTGTCTCCTCTGTCTGGGCGGTTATGTTTTCCTCCTGCAACTGCTCTTCGCTATTGATTTTCTCTTCTGTTGCCATGCTGTCTTTTCTTTGTTTTGTTTCTGCCTCATTTATCGCACAAAACGTGCCATTGTCGGTTTTGGCACGTTTCATGTCATTTAGGCACTCTTATATTATATATAATGTGTAGTTCTGTCAGTTTTACTGGGCATACATCTTTGCCTTCATCTCCTTGATCTGGTCGTTTGCGATGTAGTCATCGTAGTCCATCAGCTTGTCTATGGTGCCGTTGGGAGTGAGTTCGATGATACGGTTTGCCACGGTCTGGATGAACTCGTGGTCGTGGCTGGCAAAGAGCACATTGCCCTTGTACTGCTTCAGGTTGTTGTTGAAGGCCTGGATGCTTTCCAGGTCCAGGTGGTTGGTGGGAGTGCCCAGCACGAGGCAGTTGGCATTCTTCAACTGCATGCGTGCTATCATACAGCGCATCTTCTCGCCACCGGAGAGCACGTTCACCTTCTTCAGCACCTCCTCGCCAGAGAAGAGCATGCGGCCCAGGAAGCCCTTGAAGTACACCTCGTTGCCCTCGCCAAACTGGCTGAGCCAATCCACAAGGTTCAGTTCTGACTGGAAGAAGTCGGTATTGTCCACGGGCAGGTATGCCGTGGTGATGGTTACGCCCCAGTTGTATGTGCCTGCCTGTGCCTGGCGGTTGCCGTTGATGATTTCAAACAGGGCGGTCATGGCACGCGGGTCGTGGCTCAGGAATACCACCTTCTCGCCCTTCTCTATGTTGAAGCTTACGTTGTCGAACAGAACGGTGCCGTCCTCCATAGTGGCCTTGAGGTCCTTGACCTCCAGAATCTGGTTGCCAGGTTCGCGCTCCATCTGGAAGATGATGCCGGGATACTTGCGGGTAGAGGGACGGATTTCGTCCACGTTGAGTTTCTCCAGCATCTTCTTGCGGCTTGTTGTCTGCTTGGACTTTGCCACGTTGGCGCTGAATCGGCGTATGAACTCCTCCAGCTCCTTTTTCTTCTCCTCGGCCTTGGCCTTCTGGTTCTGTGCCTGGCGCAGAGCCAACTGGCTGGACTCGTACCAGAAACTGTAGTTGCCGGCAAACATGGTAACCTTGCCGAAGTCAATGTCCACGGTGTGTGTGCAGACGCTGTCCAGGAAGTGACGGTCGTGGCTGACCACCAGCACGGTGTGCTCGAACTCGCTCAGGTACTGCTCCAGCCACTGTACGGTCTCCAGGTCAAGGTCGTTGGTGGGCTCGTCAAGCAGCAGGTTGTCGGGGTTGCCGAACAGGGCCTTTGCCAGCATCACGCGCACCTTCTCCTTACCAGAGAGTTCGCCCATTAGCTGATGGTGCAGAGCCTCCTTGATGCCCAGGCCTGAGAGCAGGCTGCCGGCATCGCTCTCGGCGGTGTAGCCGCCCATCTCGGCAAACTTGTCCTCCAGTTCTGCCACACGGATACCGTCCTCGTCGGTAAAGTCGGCCTTGCTGTATAGGGCCTCGCGCTCCTTCATCACATCCCACATGGTTGTGTGACCCATGAGAACGGTGTTCAGTACCGTTTCCTGGTCGTACTGGAAGTGATCCTGCGAAAGTACAGAAAGACGTTCGCCGGGGCCCAGTTCCACGGTACCCTTGGTTGGTTCCAACTCGCCACTGATGGCCTTCAGCAGAGTAGACTTGCCGGCACCGTTGGCACCGATTACTCCGTAGATGTTTCCGCTTGTGAACTTCATGTTCACGTCCTTGTAAAGGACTCTCTTGCCGAATTGTACGGCTATGTTGCTTAGTGTAATCATTTTCCTGTATGTATGTCAGTTATCCTTAAACAATTATACCTTAAAGGAGACTAAATGTCCATGCTTTCCGCGTTGAAGGTCAAGGGCATCAGTGCCTCTACGCTCTCTATGCAGTGCGTGCCGTCTTCGCCATAAAGCAGCACCCTGATGGGCGCACCTTGCTTGTGTTCCGCCTCCAGCAGTGCCTGCCGGCACATTCCGCACGGTGCTATAGGGTCTTTTGTGAAGCGTCCGCCCGTCTGTGCCGCTATGGCTATGGAGGTTATGGTTTCTCCAGGCCTGTTGGCTCCGCACCAGAACAGTGCAGTACGTTCTGCGCAACTGCCCACGGGGTATGCTGCATTCTCCTGATTGCTACCCGTGATTATCTCTCCACTGTATAAGCGCAAGGCAGCGCCCACTTGAAAATGGCTGTAGGGAGAATAACTGCTTTCCGTCGCCTTCTTGGCCGCCTCCACCAGTTCGCGCTCCTGTGCGCTCAATTCTTCCATTCCCAGCACATTCACATGTGTACGAATCTCGTATTGCTTCATGGCATGATATGGTTTTGCTATGCAAAGGTACGAATAACTGGGAGAATAAGCAAATTTATTCTGCTATTTCCGAACAAGAATGCCTAACCTCATACGCTTATCGTACGAATAAGTCATTGTAGAATACCCCAAACGTAGGCAGTAGAAGCAAAATAAAACAGCGAGAGGGGGCAAGTCCTCAAGAGGCCTTGTTGTGGTCCTATATAAGCCCTGTTTTGGTCTTCGGGAGGACCGACCCGAAAGAACCGGGAACTCTCGCCTCGGTCCTCGGGAGGACAAGCCTTTGACGTCGGGACGTCTCGTCCAGGTCCTCAGGAGGACTCTTTATTGCCATCGGTGCAAGGCTAAGATACGTTACCCGATGCAATGCCTATTGCTTCCCGATGCGGGGGCTGCCGCTTCACGTTGCAATGCCCTTTGTTTCATGATACAAAATAGGCACTCTCGTAGAAAGGATGAGAGTGCCATTTGGGGTTGAGGTTGAGATGGCAATGATTCTATATTTTTCCCAAGATTCGGTCCATTACCCAGTTTACTGATGTGGCAGAGGTGCAATCTGCTTCGCATATGCCAATACCCTGCAGATGTTTGACCACTTGAGAGATGAGTGGGAGCTGGACGTGCTTAGGATTCTCAATGACAATCTCCTGTTTTCCCTGGCTGGTCTGGAGTATTATGGGACTGTAGGTGAAAACAGAGAAACAAATGCGCCCCATTTCGCCAATAAGTTCTATCTGGTCAGTACGGGCACTTTCGTGTCCTACAAAACACCAACTGCCGCTACCTGGCATGCCGTCTTGAAAGGAGAATGCTGCCGAAACGGTATCTTCCGTCTGGTACAATCCGCCCCTGTTGGCATGAAATCCGCTGGCATAGACTATGGGTCCGAAGAGCTCTTGCAGGAGGTCTATCTGATGTGGAGCCAAATCATAGAAATATCCTCCACCTGCTATGTCACGCTGAACTCGCCATGGTAAGCTGGTGCTATTGTAGTCCAGGTCGCGCGGAGGTACGGAGAAGCGTATCTGCACGTTGATGACCTTGCCAATGGCACCCTGGGAGAGCAGTTCCCTGACTTTGTTGAAATACGGCAGATTGCGCCTGTAATAAGCCACAAAGCACGGCATGCCGGTTTCTTCGCTCACACGCATAACACGCTGGCAATCCTGGTAGGAAGCCGCCAATGGCTTCTCGACATAGACGGGCTTGCCGGCCTTCATGGCCAGGATGGCATAGGTGGCATGCGAGGAGGGTGGGGTGGCTATGTATACGGCATTTACCTCGGCATCGTTGACCAGTGATAAGGCATCGGTATACCACCGGGGTATGTTGAAACGTTCTGCATAGGACTGTGCCTTTTCCTTGCTGCGCGACATTACTGCCACCACACTGCTGCCCTCTATTTGGCTGAAGGCAGGTCCGCTCTTGCGCTCGGTGACTTCGCCACATCCTATAAAGCCCCAACGTATGTTTTTCATCATGTACGGTTTAGTTAAAGAAATTCCAGGAAAGGCCCAGGCTCACGTTCAGCGGATTCATGGGCATGTGTGGAACCAGGAACATGTTGCCAGCCCCAGCATTGAGATGAGCCACATTGACGTAGAAACGGCAATGTTTCAGATGGAAGTTGGCATAGGCATTGATTATGGGATAGTTGCCAATAGTTATTCTGGGGTGATTGGTGTCCTGTACGGCAAACATTCCTACGGCACCAAAATAGTCAGGTGCATGGTATGAGGTAAAGTATCTGATGTCTGCGCCCAGTTGCACATTCAGCACTTTGGCAATACGGAATTGCAGATAGATGTTGGAATAAATGTTGATGGCAGGCAGCGGCAGTATGTCCTTGTTGGTACTATACTGGAAAGTGACCTCGTTTTCCCAGCCAAAGAACTTCCATACCAAGTCCTGCGACAGGGATGCTGTAAACACCTCTATGCTTGTATCGCTCTGACGTACAGCAACGTTATGTGTGTAGTCAGCAGGCAGTACACTCTCGGGCAAAGCATTGGGCTTGAGTGTGTTCTCCATGGCCAGGTAGGTGTAATTGGTGAGGTTTTCCCACCCGAATCTCAGTTTGGTGCGCGTGCGGTTGTACTTTATTTCACCCTGTATGCCGGTGCGGAATTGGCGTGACAGATGGTTGTTGTTCCATTGCACGTAGGCATTGCGATAGTTACGCAACAGGTAGGTAGGCTTCTGGTTTTGAAGGTGCGCCCTTACTGCCAAGGTAGCTGTATCGCGCTTGCCCAACCGGAAGTTCAGCTCGCCCTCACCCTTGATGTCAAAGTCGCCGATATTAGGACCAGCGAGGCAAAGTTCGCCATCCACATTGTAGTGCAGTGTATTGCCCTGAGCCTTTCTAATCTCTGCACCAACAAGGATTTCGTGTTCGCTGTCGTAATTTTGATACATGGTGTCGGGCAGATGCACAGGCAAACCATAGTTACGGTATTCATGTGTGGCAAAGAACACCATTCCCATTTTTACCCACTTTCTGAACCCCTCGTTCATGGACAGTCCCACGGTGTTGCGTACGCTCAAGATATCTGTACGGTCCTTGATATGGCCAACGTGCCCCCAGTACTGGTTTGTATAAAAGTCAGAGTTCTTGCCCTGATCGTGGAAAGTGTGGTTCAGGTGTCGTAACTGGAAGGTATGTATAATGCTTGCTACAGAAACAAACTCGGTGGGCGGAACCAATTCGCTAATCCACTTTGTGCGCAATGAATCCACAATTAACTGCCTGGCAATACTGTCCGAGGAGAGTGCAACACGCACAGAGTCGCTAAGTTCTTCAAGTAGTTCTGCATCGGACGGTGGTGTGGGTTTCAGGGAATCAGGAACCTCTATCTCGCGGTCGTATCCAAGGTTGTAACGATGCGTGAGGTAGAAATTCTCGTCATCATTCATATTCCAAGTGGAAGATATGTTTACGGGAATATCCTTGCTATCAAATTTCTGTTGATATTTCCATGGTTCGGTAATATAGGTATCTTCTGTCAAACCACCATTTTCAGCATTCTTCATGTGGTTGGCATTGAAGTATGTGTGCATGTTGTAGCGTTCTCCCCTGTAATACCCATACAGAATAGCCCCGAACTGGCTGTTTTGCTGGTTGGAGTAATAGCCTCGAGCATAGTTGTAGTCCAAAAGGAAACCAACACCTGCCACCTTGTTTATGTTTGTGGCGAAATTGCCTCTGACGCGATCTTCTCCGTTGGTCTGGCCTCCTGTGGAGTGATATGCAAGGTTGGTAATGGGGCTTTTAGTATTGGTAAAGAGAAAGTCAGACACGCTTCCACGGAAGTAGTCCAATGGGGTGAGGAAGATAAAGTCCCGGTCCTCCCTTCTATCCATGAAGATACGATTCAGGCGAGCGGATCCTGTATTACCAGTGTGTGAGAAGGTTCCCCTCATGCCGTCCTGCATCTTCCAGTTCTGGAAGTTGTGTACCACGGTGTCCGTATTCTCGGCAGGTATTACGGTACCCAGGCGCCTGTCTATCTTCCACTGGAACACTCCCATAGGTATGGGGACCTCCTTGCCTCGTGTGGTATCGCGTCCCCAGGAAGTGGAATTGTTGTTGTACTCGGAATATTCCGTGTTATCGTCCTCCTCGTGCAAGTGTTCATCTATTTGACCCGATACAGAAAAGCGGGCCCACGAAGGTAGGCCCACCACTGTTATCAATGTCAATATTGTCAGTATTCTTCTCAAAATGATGTGGGATTAGTCTTGCAATACAAGAGGTTATCTTATAATCCTGATGATTATTTCGGCGAACTTGAACAGCATGCCTATTCCTACAATTATGAGACCGTTTATGTGGTGCTCCTCTCCAGAAAGATAGGTAACCACTCCACAAGCGGATAATATAAGGAAGACATTGTTCAGGATTCTGCGTGCACGGTCTTTCCACTCACCGGAACCATTGCGCTTGGCACGTATGCGCTCAACCTGTTCCTCCAGACTTAAATTCTCGTTTGCCATACCTAAAATATATGGATGTGTCCTTATTCAACCACGAACTGGCGTTTCTGTACCTTTTCGGCTTTCTCCTCCTTGGCCTTTTCTTCCTGAGCCTTTGTCTCGAACATGTCCATGGCATTCTCGAAGATTTCGTTCATGCGGTCAATGGTCTTGCGACGGAATTTTCCGCTCATGGGCAGAACCTTGGTGCCTTTCTTGTTCAGTGCCTTTTCGTCGGTAATCCATTCTTCGGCACGGTATCTTTCGCCTTCAGTGCCAGTGGGCTTGTTCTCTTCCCATTCCTCGTTGTAGAGGTAGGAAATCTGCGTGATACTGATGTTTACGGCACCTTGTCCGGTGGTAACGCTTATCTGGTAGCGCAGGCGTGTCTGGTCCAGGTACAGGAATTTCTTGTTGAAAACCATCCATTCTTCCACACGTGCGGCGATGATGCCATCCTCCTTGCCGTCGCTGATCATGCGTGTCCATGCATCCTCGATGCCCTTTACCACGAGATTGTCCTTCACGAAGAAGAGCATGTTTTCATACAGTTGTGCGTCTGTCTGCCCGGGTACATGGAAGGTCTTCTTGAATGTTACCACACCGTTTTCCACGGGCACGGCACCCTTCAGGTATCTGGGGTCGTTCTTGTCAACCTTTGTTTTTTGTGCCATTAGCATGAGTGGCATAAGGAGCATCAGAAGAAGAAGGGTCTTTTTCATATCTTTGTACGTGTTTTAGTATTGTTGTTGTGTATTGTCGATGTTGTTTTCAAATGCAAACTTACAAAAAAAAAATGAGATACGGGTTGCTCTTTATTCTTTTTTAAGACAAAAGGCCCCAAAAGTGCCTCCATGCGGAAGATATGGAAACATTTTTGGGGTCTTGGGGGGTAAAAGTATGGTGTGTACCTTACTCGTATCTGATTGCCTCGATGGGGTCCATGCGGGCGGCCTTGCGGGCGGGCAGGTAGCCGAAGAATATGCCTATGAAGGCACAAACGGCAAAGCTGAGCCATACCGACCAGAAGGGTACCTCGCAGGGCATCATCAGCAGGGTCTTGGCGGCAAACGAGCCTCCGTATCCCAGGGCAACGCCGAGGAAGGCGCCGGTCAGCGAAATCATGATACTCTCAATGAGGAATTGCGACATTATGTCCATTCCGCTGGCACCCACGCTCATGCGCAGGCCTATCTCCTTGGTACGCTCCGTCACGCTCACCAGCATGATGTTCATGATGCCTATGCCGGCAACCAGCAGGGAGAAGGCTGCCGCCACCACCAGTATCAGGGTGATGCCGTCCATGGTTGATGACATGGTGTCCATCATCTCCTGTTGCGAGCGGATGGTGAAGTTGTCCTCGTCGCCCTCCTTTATCTTGTGGCTTCGGCGCAGGATTTCCTTCAGTTCCTCGATGGCTGCTTCAGATGTCTCCTCGCTCAGTGCGCTCACGGCAATGGAGGAGTACCATGTCTGTGCCGCCACGCGCTTCATCACCGTGGTGTTGGGTGCTATGAGCAGGTTGTCCTGATCCATGCCCCAGTTGTTGTAGCCCTTTGACTTGAGTATGCCCACGATGCGGAAGGGGATGTTCTTGAATCGGATGTTCTTGCCTATGCAGTTGTAGTTCTTGTCACCGAAGAGCTGTTCCACCACCGTAGTGCCCACCAGGCACACCTTGGCGTTCTTTATGCAATCCTCCTCGGTGAAGCAGTCGCCCTCGGCCAGTTCCCATTTCTTGATTTCCAGATAGTCGGGGCTCTCGCCATAGAGCGTGGCCGTGGTGTTCTTGTTGCCGTAGATGACCTGTCCGCTTGCGCTCACTTCGGCAGAGACGTATGTTATCAGCGTAGCCTCTCGGCGGATGGCCTCCACGTCCTCGTCCTTGAGTGTCTGCATGCTTGCGGGGTCGGGGCGTGCGCCGGCAAAGCGTCGTTCGGCACCTGGGCGTATGGTTAGCAGGTTGGTGCCCATCTTGCTCAGTTCTGCCTTCACGTTTTCCTTAGAGCCTTGTCCTATGGCCATCATTATGATAACGGCGGCAACACCGATGATGATACCCAGCATGCTCAGGAAGGAGCGGAACTTGTTGCTGAGTATGGCCCGAAGTGCTACTTTCAATAGATTTATGTAACTCATTGTTGATGTTCTGTTTATCGGTGTGTTTAGTCATCTTGCGGCAAGGGCAGGGCATCGAGCGCCTCCTTGGCACTGAGGATGTTGTCGTTAGTCACGTCGGAGCGTATCTTTCCGTCTCTGAGCATGATGTTGCGGCTGGAGTACTGCGCTATCTCGGGGTTGTGCGTCACGAAGATGATGGTGCGTCCCTGGCGGTGCAGTTCCTGGAAGAGGCACAGTATCTCGAAGGATGTGCGAGTGTCCAGGTTACCCGTTGCCTCGTCGGCCAGGATAACGGCAGGGTTGTTCACCAGTGCTCGTGCAATGGCCACTCTCTGCATCTGTCCGCCCGACATCTGGTTGGACTTGTGCTCCAGTCGGTCGCCCAGGCCCACCTGTTGCAGAGCCTTAACAGCCGCCTCGCGGCGCTGGCGCGAGTTGTAGTTCTTGTTGTACATCAGGGGCAGCTCCACGTTCTCCACGGCCGTGGTCTTGGCCAGCAGGTTGTAGTTCTGGAAGATGAAGCCTATCTTTCTGTTCCTGAGCACCGCCCTTTCCCTGCGCTTCATTTTCCTGACGGGCACGCCGTCCAGGAAGTATTCGCCGCTGGTGGGAGTGTCCAGGCATCCTAATTGATTGAGCAGGGTAGACTTGCCCGAACCCGATGTGCCCATGATGGTAACGAACTCGCCTTCATGTATCTTGAACGAAACACCCCTGAGAGCCCTTACCGTTTCGCTTCCCACGTGGAATTCGCGCTTCACGTTCTGCAATTCTATGATGCATTTGCGTCCGTGCTCGTCCACATTGGTGTTTTCCTTGAATTCAGCCATAATATGTATTTATGGTAGGTTCTATAAATTAGTTTATTTTTATAAGGTGGGTTCAACGTTGCTGGTTGATTACCTTATTTCTTGGCGTTCTTGTTGTTGTTGTTGTTTCTGTTGCGTGGGCCGGGCATGAAGGGGTTCTGTGTCTGCTGCTGCTCCACCTCGGGCATCTGCGCACGCAGGTCGGTAACCACCATGTCGCCGGGCTTCAGGCCGCTCTTCACCTCGGTGAGCATGCCGTTTGTCACGCCTGTTTCCACGGGCACTGCCTTGTATGTGTTGCCCTGGCGCATCCACACCTTGCTCTTGCCCTGGCAGTCCTCTATGGTTTCGCCGTCGTTCAGCATCATCTCGCGTGGAGTGAAGCGCAGAGCCTTGGAGGGAACTGCCACCACGCCCAGAGTCTCCATGGTGAAGATGGTCACGTTGGCGGTAAGGCCGGGCTTCAGCTTGAGGTCGTCGTTGGGAGCAGAGATCACCACCTCGTATGTCACCACGTTGCTCTCTGCCGTTGCCTCCTGGCGCACCTGCTGAACGCTGCCCTCGAACACCATGCTGGGGAATGCGTCCACGGTGAAGCTTACACGCTGGCCCTCGCGCACCTCGCCTATGTCGGCCTCATCCACGTCGGCAATCACACGCATCTGTGTCAGGTCCTGTGCAATGTTGAACAGGGTGGGGGTGTTGAAGCTTGAAGCCACCGTCTGTCCCTCTTCCACCTCCTTGCTCAGCACCACGCCGTCGATGGGGCTGGTGATGGTGGCATAGCTGAGGTTTGTGCGAGCCTTCTTGACGTTCTCTCTGCGCTGGATTACGCTCTGTTCCGACTGGTGGTAGGAGAGGCGTGCCTTCTCGTAGTCGTTGGCAGATACGAGGCCCTTGTCGTACAGGTTCTTGTGTCTGTCGTGGTTGGTCTTTTGGTATGCCAGATCGCTCTCGGCACTGCGCAGCAGGGATGTTGCGCTCTCCAGTTCGGAGATGAGGTTGGTGCGGTCCAGTTCGGCAATCACCTGTCCTGCCTTTACCACGCTGTTGTAGTCAACGTAGAGCTTGCTCACGATACCAGACACCTGTGTACCCACCTGCACGCTGGTTACGGGTTCTATGGTGCCAGTGGCGGTTACGCTGGTGGTGATGTCGCCACGTGTCACCTCGCCCTCGGTGTGTTCGAATTTAGGTCCGCTCTTGCACGCAGATAGCATGGCAATGGCGCACATAGATGCGATGAAAGTCTTTTTCATATCTTTTCTTTATGTTTTTGAGTCTTTTTTGTGTGTTGAGTTAGTCGGGTGGTGTGTCTCGGGGGAGGCTTAGAGAGTCAGTTCCTCACCCTGGTAGAACTTCAAGAGCTGCAGGTTGAGCAGGAAGGTGTACTTGCTCTGCAGCTTGTCCTGCTCGGCCGAGAGCATGTTGTCGCGGCTCTGCAGCACGTCCACCACGGTCTTCAGCCCATTCTTGAACTGCTCGTCCACCAGTTCGAAACTGGTCTTCTGGCTCTGGCACTTTGTCTGTGCGGAGATGAACCTGGCCTGTCCGCTCACGGCATTCAGGTGGAACTGCTGTATGCTGCTCGAGAGGGCGTTCTTCTTGTCCTCCAGGTCCAGCTGTGCGGTGGTCTTCTGCAGGCGGGCCTTCTGCTTGTTGGTGCTTGTGCGGCGCTGGTCCCAGATGGGCACGCTCAGGCTCACCGATGCGCTCATGTTCAGGTTGTTCTTCATTTGCTTGCCCACATCGTTTGAACTTGCCGTGTTGTGGCTGTCCGAGATGCCGGCATTCAGGCCTATGGTGGGGTAGTAGCCGCGCTTGGCAATGTTGTACTGCAGTTCGGCACTCTCTATGCTCTTCTCGGCGCTTCTGATCTCGGGGCGCGAGAGCAGTGCCTGTGCATACACCGCCTCTGCCGCAGGAATCACCTCGCCAGAGATGGCATCGTCCGCTGGCACCTCGCCCGTAACGTCAAACTCTGTGCTCATGTCCAGTTGAAGCAGGTTCTTCAGCTGGCGCTTGAAGTTCAGCACCTGTGTGCCGCTGTTCACCACGTCGTACTGTGCGCTACCCAGCTGTGCCTCCAGCTGTGCCAGGTCGGCCTTGGACATCTGTCCCTCCTTGTAGAGTTCCACGCCACGGTCGTACTGCTCCTTGGCGGTCTTTGCCAGCGACTGGTTCACCTTCTGTGCCTCCAGGGTGTACATTATCTGCACGTAGAGCTGCACTATCTGCTCCTGGATGTTCAGTTCGCTCGCTTCGGTGCTGAGTTCCATGATCTCGTTTGCCACCTCCTGAGCCTGCACGTTCTTGTGGTTTATGCCGCCGTTCCACACCGTCCAGTTCATGTTTATGCCATACGAACTGCTCACGGTGGTGTTTGGCGTTGTCACTATCTCACCGTCCACGTTGCGGTAGGTGTCGGTGTCCTGTCCGGGGCGGTAGCTGACGCCATGGTTGGTGCTGAAACTGAGCGAGGGCCACAGAACGCTCTTGTTCTGCTTCAGGGTAGCCTCGCCGCTTTCCTCGCTGACACGGTTCTTGCGGATGGCGATGTTGTTCTGCAACGCATGCTGTATGCAGTCGCGCAGTGTCCAAGGCTCTGCCCATGCTCCCACGGAGCAGAGCAGCGAAATGCCTAAAAATGTTTTGCGTAACATTGTATCTGTTTGTTTTTTGGTTTTATCTGTTTTTTTCCTCGTGGGATAATCGGTGCAAAGATATTAAAAAAAATACGACTTTGCCTCTCTATTTATATTAAATAGTGTGTAATCCCCCTATATTTGTTTGCCGCCATTGTCCGCAGGGTGGGGTGGTGGCACGTTTTTTAGACAGCCACCTGCGATGGGGTACTTTGAAAGTACATCATCAGCCAATGGGTGGCTTGGTTTAATGTCTCAACTCAATATCACTTGCAGAAGCACGCTCCCCTTGTCTTTGCTGCGGTGCGAAAAATGTTTACACCGCCAAGTGTGTCTTTTCCGGACTTTGGGGACGATGTATTGTTGGCGGACGGGCGACGTGTCAAATCAAGGTCGTCCTCACTTTGTTGGCAGAGCCACGTCACGATGTCCTTTCCTTTGCATTACGAGGCCCCGGGCAACGTGTCGGGTGGCATGTCGCACGGGTACTATTCACTTTGTATATGCTTGATTTGTAGCAACATAGCAGGGTTGTTGCAAGGCACTGCCATTGCCCCAGCTCCAACTCCTGGCCTAACAAACGCCCGTGGTAAGGGAGTCTTACGGATGGAGTGGGAAGTTGAAAAATAATAACACCCGCCCAACCGTGTCCATGCATGCACGAATAAATTAACTGAAAACTGAGTTAACTGAGTCGTCCCCGTCAGTCGGCACATAGCTCAGTTAGCTCAGTTTCAGTAATTGTTTTTGCAATCACCATGCCCCCTGCACCTGCAAAGAAATTTTATATTATATAATATAACTAATTATTTAGTAAATATCATCCTTTCATCTTCTTCTCCTCCATCTCCTCGCTCGATGCCTCCAAAGGTGCCTTGCGAAATAAAAATAACCGAAACTGAGCTAACTGAGCTATCGAACGGAAAGGTGAAAACGGAAAGGTGAAAACGGAAAGGTGAAAACGGAAAACGGAGGACGAAAAACCGAAAAACTGAGAGGGTAAAAATTCTGCAAAAATAAATGGCAAAACACTTGACAAAGCCGAAAAAATGTTGTATCTTTGCAAGTGGAAATTCGAAGGAAGAAAGACTCTGCCGAAGACCTCCGCTTTACACGTGGAGGACAGAAAACAGAAGAAGAATTTTACCGAAGAAGAGTTAAGTATCACCAGCACTTCAGCACTCTCTTTTCTCCCCTTACCGTTATCATTTCCCTGGCAGACAGGTGGCCTTTACCAGCCCTTGCCATATCCCGTGCCGTAGCCATGCGGCATGCCGGAGCTCTGCCTGTGCTCTATGGACTTCTTGTCCCATGGGGAAGGGGATTGTCGCGCCCCAGCATAGCGTGATGCTGTGCCAAGTGGCCCCAGCCCGTATCAAAGAGAACCAACATTAAACCAACCTTAAAAACTTCAAATCAGCTATGAACAATCCAAACACCAGTTCTACCACCCTGGCAAAAGCCGTGCCAGTAAAGTTCCCAACACACTACACCCTTTCCGGCCAAGACGGAAGCATAGAGATCCCCTACCTCCCCATGGGCGAATGCTGCACCAGCATAGTTCGCGAGCTGGAGCGACAGATGGGAGGAGCGCCAGAGCCGGGCATGCGCTCCAACTTCATCTTCTGCATGGCATGCCACCTGCGCCATGTGTGCGACGACAATGCCGAGTGGATAGCCGGGATAATGCCCACCTACGGACAGGAGCACGACAAGTGGTTGGGCGACATACGCCAGGCATGCAACCGCAACCAGAAGCCCGAGATGTCGCGCATCATGCAAAAGACCCTGGAGGCCTGCAAGATGGACTTGCTCGTGGAGATGGGTGCCCAGGAGTGCAACATGCCTCCAGCCATGCCCAAGAGGCTGCCGCCGCTCATCAAGCTCCTCACCAGCCGCACGCCCGATATCTATAAGCCCGCCGTGGCGCATGCCGTATTCCCCGCCTTGGCTTCCTACTTGTGGAGGACACGCTTCCGCTATGTGGACAACACCCTGCACGAGGCCACGCTCATGAACGTGCTCATGGCTCCCACCGGAGCGGGCAAGAGCTGCATCTCGGAACCCATAAACCGTATTCTCAGAAACATGCGCGAGCGCGACCGCGAGAACCTCCGCCGCGAAAAGGAGTGGAAGCAGCTTGTGCAGGCAAAGGGTGCCAACAAGGACAAGCCTCAGCGACCCGAGGGGCTCGTCATCCAGGAGATAGACCCCGATATGACCAACGCTGCCTTCGTTCAGCGCCTGGCAGATGCCGAAGAGCGGTTCCTCTACACGAAGATGAACGAGATTGACCAGTTCGATGCCCTGAAGACCTCCAGCCGTAGCAAGGCGCAGTTCCAGATCATGTGCCTGGCATTCGACCACGGCAACACCTACGGACAGACGCGTGTGGGGTGCGGCTCGGTGAGCGAGCGAGTGAGCATACGCTTCAACTGGAACGCCTCCACCACCATACAGAAGGGGCGCAAGTACTTCAACCAGGTACTGACCGACGGTCCCGTCAGCCGCATAAACTTCTGCACTATACCCGAGCGCGAGATAGGTGCCGACATGCCGGTCTTTGGCACCTACGATGCCGAGTTCGACGAGCAGCTGCGCCCCTACATAGAGCGCCTGGAGAAGGCACGAGGGCTGGTGACCTGCCCCAAGGCAGAGGCTCTCTCCAAACGCCTCATCGAGGGCTGTGCCGACTTTGCCGTGCTCTCCGGGAGCCGTTCCTACGAGAACCTCTCCTTCCGTGCCAACGTAATCGCCTATCTCAAGGCCATGGTCCTCTACATAGCAGGAGGGGAGAAGTGGGACAAGACCCTGGAGGACTTCATCACCTGGTCGCTGCACTACGACCTCTGGTGCAAGATGCAGTTCTTTGCCAACGACATGGACGAGGCCGAGATAGCCATGCGCCGACAAGGCCACCGCGGACCCCAGAACATGCTCGACCTGCTCCCCGACGAGTTCACACGCGAAGAAGTGCACCTCCTGCGCCAGAGCCAGGGCATCACCACCGGTTCCACCTCCAAGATGCTCAGCAACTGGAAACACCGCGGCTACATCACCCTCTTCTCCAACTCCCTCCCCGGCTCCGGCGAAGAGCTCTACCGCAAGACAGGCCTCTACCTGAAGCGATAAGCAAAGGGCAATCCCCATCCGCTCATCCGTTAAGAAATATTGGTTCATAGCTCCCCCAGCGCACCCTCATATTCCCATCTCCAGGGACAGAGGGTGCGCTATTTAGTTTTCCGTTTCCCGTTCACTTTGTCCCCCTGAGACAGGGTGGACGAGGAGCGTAGCGACGGAGGGGGTGGATGGTTTTCATCTTTTCGTTTTCCGTTCGATAGCTCAGTTAGCTCAGTTTCAGTTATGTTTATTCTTATAATTGAAAATGTGAGAGCCTTTATGACGTGGAAAGAGCAGAAGTCTGGCTCCACGCTTGAACCGAAATGTAAAACATATAACTCTGAAAATTAGATATACAATAACGGGAACTTTATGAATTGATACCATAGAGTTCCCGTGTTTTGTAATTACAACGCAATGCTTGATTGAGCTACTTTGATTGCTTCTGACTTTAATTCTTCCTCATCCTCCACTGCATCGAGGACTTTATCTGCGACCCAGAGAGTGAGAAGTTCTTTTTCGTCAACATTGAAATAGTTGGCTATTTGAATAACTTGTGTACGTTTTGCACGTCTATCACCTCTTTCGATTTTTGAAAACATCGGGGTGTCAATCTCAAGAAGAGAGGCCAATTGTCTTTGTAGCACTCCATTCTCCATTCTTAATTCTTTTATCTTTTGTCCTAACAGCATCTTTATCTCTATTTTACTAATTACCTATAATTTCCCAATAACCGGATCTGTCAGAACCGATACGCTTTATGACTCCTTGTTCTTGGAGTCGCTTCATGGTTTCTGCAACCCAACTTCTTGAGTAGCCAGTTTGTTTCGCAAGTTCCATCAATGTAGATTGCGGATTGTTTTGTATCTGTTCCAATATTTTCAGTCCACTTTTCAGTCCACTTTTCAGTCCACTTTCGAGTCCACTTTGTAGTCCAGTTTTGAGTACACCTCGTTTTGAAGCTTTTAATGAACCATCTTTGTGTGCAATGTCAGCGATAATATTACCAGCAGCCTCATGGCAAGGAATAGTTATTCTAAAGAAGGTACGTTCATCGTCTGTAACTACAGTTGCTCGTGGTGAACCATTGTTTTCCAAAACATTTTGGATTGTTGGGATACCTGTACTGCGACCCTCTGTCAAATCCAATTCCTTAAGGTATTCACCAAGCCTGCGATTACGATAACGCTTAGATACCAAAATTTCGCATCTTGAGATATCAGCAGCAGATATGCTTCTATCAGGGCCACCGACATTCTGTATGGTTATTCCTTGAGGTTCTACAGTGATAACCACGGGTTCCCATTCACGATAATCTCTATGATAGAGTGAATTCGTTACACTCTCCTCCAATGCTTGATATGGATAGGTAAAGAACTTTTGGCTTCTGCTACTATCCTTGGGTTTTATAATCGTCTGCATAACAAGCATACGATTCAGGTATTCCAATGTTCTGTCAATTATCTGGGTGATGGA
>JAZRCG010000028.1:0-47041 GCA_045659645.1 Bacteroidaceae bacterium
CCTATGCTCTCCTATCCCCCCCCCCTTTCGGTCCTCCCGAGGACCGAGGCGAAAGAACCGGGAACTCTCGGGTCGGTCCTCGGGAGGACCGAGGTCCGGGCTCGGGAGGGTAAAAATTGCACCTCTTATAAATGCAGCAGCCGCTATGGCGTTATGCCACAGCGGCTGCTGTGTTTTATCCTTAATTGTGGTTTGGGGTAATGTACTCCGTCGGGATTGCTATGGAGTACATCCATGGTTTACCAGCCCTGGTCCCACAGGTTGGGACGTGAGGGGGTGTTGTCCTCACGGCCAAGCTGGTCGGTTTCGGTATCTACCTCTTTGTCGCTAATTCCCATGCTTGCTGCCAGCATGCTGATGGCACCTACCTTTATTACCTCCACGGAGGGGGCGATATATGTCTTTTTCATTGTCGTCATTCGTTGTTTATGTTCCGATTTATGTTTCTGTCCTTTCCGCCCTGTCCCGTGCCTCACGGCAAGGGAGCAGAGGGGGTGGGGACATGGAGTCCGAAGACACCATCTAATAAACTATAAATCAAAACAATTATAAAAAAACTTTACTTTATCTCTTTTACTTCGTTGTCATTAACGCACAACCTTAACTTCGTTCAAGTTGTTTGCGTTCGGCATAATCAAAGTTTTAACTTTGCTTCTGCTCTCACTTAACGTACAACTTTCTTGCCGTTCACTATGAAGATTCCCTTCTGAGCACCCTGAACACGGCGGCCGGCGAGGTCGTAAACGACAGCATTCTGCTCTGCATTCTCTGCCTCTACGTTCTCAATAGCGGTCTCATTGCCACCGAAGTCGAATACGAAGAAGCGAGCCTCTGCTGCTTCAGGAGTAAGGGCAGAAACAGGGAGATATGCCTTACCCGCGTTGTTGAGGAAGTGGGTATCACCACTTTCACCGTTTGCGTTCTTGTTCAACTCTGCCTTGTAGAGACCAACGTTTTCAACACCACCTGGAGCAGACAATACGTATGCGTCGCCTTGAACGTAGGTGTTTGTGAAAGAACCTTTGAGTTTGTTATTGTCCCACATACTATCTTCAATAAAACCTTCCCAGTAATCTTCCGTTAAACCAAATCTATAAGTGCCTTCTGCGCCTTTTAGGATAACACCTTGATTCTTGTATACATGAAACATCTGAGTTAGTTCTATGCGACCATTCTCTGGAGCAGACTCAATTTGATAAATTTCCAATGTTTGGTCCTCTGGACGAACGGTTATAGGAGAGTAAAGAGTTGCATAGCCTGTTGCACCTATAGTAACAGCATATTCTGGTGTAGGGAAGGTAAGTGCTGTACCACTGTGTGAGCTGTTATAGGTTCCAACGGTTTGAATAACATCCTTACCAGGTTGAGAAGTATTAACGGATAAGCGCAATCCTCTAATATCAATAAACTCTGAACCCTCGTCACCGCGCTGACCAACAGTATAGTCTGTTGGGCTTTCTGACAAAACGACTTTAGAATCTGCATTATGTTGGTTGTGACCAGAGGCTTCAGTATTGATGAATAAGCCTGTTGCCAGATTCTTTATTTGGAAAGTAAATGCTCCATTGTTGAAGTTTGGATAAATAAGCCATAGATGTGAGGCTACATTTGACGAAGTTACTCCTCTTCCGCCAGCATTTTTAAATTCCTCCTTATCCACCTTGACCTTACTATCTTCAGCATACCACTTGAAGTTTCCAGCAGGCATTTTGTTGTAATTATATGAACTAATCATCGTAGGATTAGATACGGTTTCGCTTGATACGAGGAAGGGGAAGGTGATGGTGGCGGTAAACGTATTGCCATCCCAAACTTTATCTGTAAGGCTATATCCTGCAGCACCTGTAAACACTGGTTCAATTTGCAATCCTGCCCAACCTTCACCTTCACCTGTATAGGTATTGTTTGCTGCGTCTGTGAGTGTGTAATTCACTACATAAGGAATGAAACTCAATGTGGTTCCATCGTGGGTGTTTCCGTGAAGACCCAAAGGTTGCTCTCCTTTATCATCTTGACTTGAGTTTATTGACAAATACAATATCTTGTCTGCTACCTTAAATGCATATCCCCATGAGTCTTTCACCAACGCAAATGAAATGCCAGTCTCGTTAAATCCAAGAGTGTTATTTGCATGTGCACCAACTGTAGCAGAGGACGTTATGTATTTACCTGTTGCTACATTCTTGATAGCATAAGTAAATACACCATCATTAAAAGACGGATAAATTGCCCAAAGGTAACTAGCAACATTAGCAACTGTGGGTGCAGAGCCTTCATTTACCTTAATTTCTGTATTGTCCTTTGCATACCATTTAAAATTCTGCTTACTATAGGTATAGCCGTTAATCATCATCTTTTTAGTTACCTCTGCATTAGATACAGGGAAGGGCAGGTTTAATGTAGCCTTATATTTACCATTCTCAATATTAACGTCTTTAAGACATTCAGAAGGTATGCCTGCAATTATAAACCGAGAGTTGAAAGTTCCATCAGTATTTTTAATACACTTTCCCATTCCTGAATGTATAGTTCCGGTATTATCGGTAAACTCTATATCTAATTCTTCGATAACTGCTTCCTCAAACAGGAATGCAGAACCTGTACCATTACTTCCATATGCTGAGTTATTTGCCCACAAAGCTAAATATCCGCCACGATTATTTAAATAATTATTAGTCGTAGTCAACTCGTGTGTTTTTATGCACCAAAAAGTTCCGCCAGTTACGCCCGATGATTTAAAGTCAAAAGTTGTTGTATAACCATCAGTAGCATCTGCTACCATTCTTGTACGAGCACCACCTTCGCTACCAGTAATACCCAATATTTTAGAAGTACCAATAGCTTTGTTGTAGAATTTATAACCGTTTGTAGCATCGCCAACAACACACCATAAAGCACCATCACCAGGAGCAGTTGTTGTCTGACCCTCTATCTTTAATGCATTTTCGTTGTCAGTAAAGGTTGTTGTTAAAATACTATTCGTACCTTTAAGGGTTATAACAAACCAAGTGGTGTTTGCGTTCCACTGATCACCCTGTGGCGCATCTGAAACTTTGGGCTGTGCCCATGCCCCCACCACTCCGAGGAGCATTGCGAATAAAAGTAATGTTTTCTTCATAAGTTTTAATCTATTTGTTGTATTGTTATTAGTTAGTTATAGTGATGTCCTTGGGAAGGACTATGATACAAACGCAAAAGGTTCATGCCAGCGCCACGTGGGACGATGACATGAACCTTGTATGTTTATCGCTTCTGCCAATGGCAGGAGACGAGGTTAATCCGCAGAAATAGGGGGGGGTAAATGATTGATTATCAGCACGTAAAGCCTTGGCTTGCAGGGCAAGGCCACGGAGTGTGGGCATAGTGGTGGTTAGGGCGCTGTGCTGAGTCATGGTGTATAGATGATAGTTTTAGCGGTGCAAAGGTATGCATTTTCTGCCTAACTACCAAAGGATTAGGCAAGAAAAACAGCACGTGCATTCCGAGTGATGGAATGCACGTGCTGTGAAATATTATAAAGGCAGGTCCTGCTTACTTGGCGGCAGGAGCGTCTTTCTCTTCGTCCTTCTTCTTGGCAAGGTACTCGGGAAGTGCCATGCCAGCCTGGTCGAACAGGTCGTTCAGGGGAGGAACGGACTTCATGAGACCAGACAGGAAGTTGGCGGTAGAGGTCTGGCCATTGGCATTGCCAGCACCACCATCCCAAACGGTAACCTTGTCGATATTGATACCCTTGATAGCATCCACCTGAGTCTTGACCAGTTCGGGCAGTTTCTCCAGCAGAAGCAGGGTGTAAGCCTTGGTGGCATCGCCTCCGGCAGCCTTGATCATGCGGTCGTAACCATCAGCCTGCTTGGTAAGGATCTCGTACAGACCCTTTGCCTCTGCCTCCATCTTGGCGTAGATAGCATCTGCCTCACCCTTGGCGTTCACGCGCTTTTGCTCTGCCTCTGCCTCTGCGGCGATGACCAGACGGCGCTTCTCAATCTCCTGAGCCACGATGACGTTGGCGTTCTGGCTGGCACGGTCGCGGTCGGCACGTGCATCCTCGGCCTTCTGCTCGGCAGCATAAGCCTCCTCCAGAGCCTGAGCCTGGGCAACCTTCTCGGCAGCGATGGCCTTGCGCTGAGCCTCAGCCTCGCGTTCACGACGGTTGGCATCAGAGTTGGCAATGGTAATCTTTGCCTCGTTCTCACCCTGTACGGCCTGGGCATTGGCTTCGGCAGTACGGATACGGGTTTCGCGGACAGCCTCGGCACGGCCGATTTCACCCACCTTTTCCTGCTCGGCAACACGAACCTTGGCCTCGTTGATAGCCTTGGCGGCAGCCTCCTGGCCGAGAGCCTCGATGTAGCCGCTCTCGTCCTTGATGTCGGTAACGTTCACGTTGATAAGGCGAAGACCAATCTTCTTCAATTCCACCTCCACGTTGGCGGTGATGGCCTCCAGGAACTTGTCGCGGTCGGAGTTCAGTTCCTCGATGCTCATGGTAGCGATAACCAGACGCAACTGACCGAACAGGATATCGCGTGCCATTTCCTGAATCTGTGAAGACTGAAGGCCCAGCAGACGCTCGGCAGCAGCCAGCATGGAATCGGGTTCGGTGCTGATACCCACGGTGAAACGGCAGGGAACGTCCACACGGATGTTCTGGCGAGACAGGGCATTGGTAAGGTTGGCATCAATGCCAATGGGGGTCAGCGACAGGTAGGCATAGTCCTGGATCACGGGCCACACGAAGGTACCGCCACCATGGACGCACTTGGCAGAGCCACGGTCGCCAGTGGTGCCATACACAACAAGGATCTTGTCCGAGGGACAACGACGGTAGCGGTTCAGTATGGCCATAACGAGCATAACGAACACCACTACGCCTACGATAATCAAATAAATAGGTTCAATCATAATGGGTATGTTTTAGGTTGTTTGTTATTGGGGGGAGGGCCTAGGAGGGCTTAGGAAGACCTAGGAAACCCTAGGAAGTCCTAGGAAGTCCTAGGAGGGGGCCAGAGGGGCCAGGGGGCTACAGCTTCTCCACCAGCACGGTAGTGCTGTCTATGATCTCGAGGACGCGCACTTTGGAGCCGGAGCGCAGGGGGTCTTCGGAGTCTGTCAGGGCAGCAAGTTCCTGCACGGAGCCGGAGAAGCTGATCTGCACCTTGCCCTTGCCGGAGCGGTTGGCAGGGATGGTGAGATACACGTCCACGGTCTGACCCACGCAATCGTCGATATGGTAGGCGCCGTTTCTTTCCAGCTTGCGCAGCTGCTTATATATAATAAGGAATATATACACGAAGAGCAAGCCCACCAGTATGGCCACGAGGGACAGGACTATGGTGTTGGGAATGACCGAGTAAAGGCATACGCCGCCCCAACCCAAGCCAAGGAGGAAGTTGATGAGGTTGCGGATGGTGAACAGCTGCATGGCACCGCCGGTGTCCAGGGTATCGCCATCGGAAAAGTCGGCATCCCCGCCAAAGTCGGCATCGCCCCCGAAGTCCATGTCGGAATCAGCATCACCGATACCGATGAAGGTAAGCACCATTTGGATCAGGAAGACCAGCGAGGTAACCAATGCTATCACCCAGTACACCTGCAGAGGGGAGGGCAGGGCATTGTACCATTCGTAGAAAGCGTTTGTCATAGGTATAAGAGTTATTTTGTAGGAATACTATATTTTCTTTTGTCATAGACAAAGGTATATAAAAGGAAAGAATGTGCAAAATGTTGGGGAACTTTTTTAATAATTAAATAAGGTATTTGTGGGAAAAATAACTTATCTTTGCGCTCAGCATCGTTAAAAAGCACGTATAATGAACAAGAATCTTGTAATTGTGGAGAGCCCTGCCAAGGCAAAGACTATAGAAAAGTTTCTTGGCGAGGAATACAAGGTACAGTCCTCCTATGGGCACATCCGTGATTTGAAGAAGAAGAACTTCAGCATAGACACCAATACCTTTGCTCCCCAGTACGAAATACCTGCCGACAAGCAGAAGATAGTACAGACACTGAAGAAGATGGCAACCGAATCGGAGACCGTATGGCTGGCTTCCGATGAGGACCGCGAAGGAGAAGCCATCTCATGGCACCTTCAGCAGGTGCTGGAACTGGACCCCACACGCACAAAGCGCATTGTGTTCCACGAGATTACAAAGAATGCCATACTGGAGGCCATAGAGAATCCACGCACTATAGACGAGAACCTGGTGAATGCACAGCAGGCACGCCGTCTGCTGGACCGCATTGTGGGCTTCAAGCTGAGCCCCGTTCTGTGGCGCAAGGTGAAGCCAGCCCTGTCGGCAGGCCGTGTGCAGAGTGTGGCAGTGCGCCTGATAGTGGAGCGAGAGAGAGAGGTAACCGCTTTCCAGAGCGAAGCATCGTACCGTGTCACCGCCCTGTTCCAGACAGAGAAGGGCGAGGAGGTGAAGGCAGAACTGTCGCGCCGTTTCCAGACCAAGGAAGAGGCGGTGGCATTCCTGGAGCAGTGCAAGGGAGCCACATATACCATACAGGAAGTGACGAAGAAACCGGCAAAAAGAACTCCGGCGCCTCCCTTTACCACCTCCACCCTGCAGCAGGAGGCTGCACATCGCCTGGGCCTGAGCGTGGCACAGACCATGATGATAGCACAGCGCCTGTATGAAAGCGGTATGATCACCTACATGCGTACCGACAGCGTGAACCTGTCCAAACTCTGTCTGGCAGCCAGCAAGGCGCACATTACCGAAACAATGGGCAAGGAGTATGCGCAGACACGCCAGTACCACACCAGCAGCAAGGGTGCACAGGAGGCACACGAGGCCATCCGCCCCACCTACATGGACAAGACCGAGATCCAGGGTTCGGCACAGGAAAAGAGACTGTACGAACTGATATGGAAGCGCACCATAGCATGCCAGATGGCAGATGCACAGATAGAGCGCACACAGGCCGTCATCTCCATTAGCGGAGTGGACGACTGCCAGTTTGTAGCATCGGGCGAGGTGATTACCTTTGACGGTTTCCTGAAGGTATATCAGGCACAGAACCTTTCTATGGAAGACGAGGAGAACGAGGCAGGCGAGAACCTGTTGCCAACCTTGGCAAACGGACAGGTGCTGGCAGGCAGCGAGGTCCTTGCCACACAGCGCTTCAGCCAGCGTCCGCCAAGATACAACGAGGCTTCTCTGGTAAAGAAACTGGAGGAACTGGGCATTGGCCGTCCTTCCACATACGCAACCACCATCACCACCATTCAGGACCGCGAATATGTACAGAAGGGTGACAAGCAGGGCGAAACGGTTCCATACACTACCATAGCACTGAACGGCGGCAACATCACCGAGACGGAAAAGGAAATAACCATCGGTGCCGAGAGAGGCAAACTGCTGCCCACCGACACCGGCATAGTGGTGAACGACTTCCTGCAGGTCAGCTTCCCCGAGATTATGGACTACAACTTCACCGCCGAGGTGGAGAAGGAGTTTGACGACATAGCCGAGGGCAAGGCAGAGTGGACACAGGTGATACGCAAGTTCTATGAGGACTTTGAACCCAAGGTGGAGCAGAGCATGAACAGCCGCAGCGAGCGCAGAGTGGGCGAGCGCATCCTGGGTACCGACCCCAAAAGCGGAGAACCCGTGATGGTGAAGATTGGACGCTTTGGTCCCGTGGCACAGATAGGCAGCACGGACAGCGAGGAGAAACCCCGCTTCGCCCAGCTGAAGAAGGAGCAGAGCCTGGAGACAATAACCCTGGAGGAGGCACTGGAACTGTTCCGTCTGCCACGCGAACTGGGAGAATACGACGATTCCATCGTGAAGATAGGCGCCGGAAAGTTCGGTCCATATATAAATATAGGCAAGTCCTACATATCCATACCCAAGGACACCGATCCCCTGAGCATCACTTTGGAACAGGCCGTGCAGATAATCCTGCAGTACCGCCTGGACGAGGCCAGGAAGCACCTGAAGGCCTTTGAGGAGGATGCCGAACTGGAGGTAATGAACGGCAGATATGGTCCATACCTCTCGTACAAGCAGCAGAACTACAAGCTGCCCAAGAACATGCACGACAGGGCAGAGTCGCTGACCTATGAGGAGTGCATGGAGATTATCAACAATGCACCTGCACCGGCAGCCAAGCCTGTCAGAAGAAAGAAGTAGGCAGAGATGAAGAGCATAGTCCTGTTGGGATACATGGGTGCCGGAAAGACCACCGTGGGTCATGCACTTGCCAAGGAGATGGGAGTGCAGTTCTACGACCTGGACTGGTACATAGAGATGCGTTTCCACAGAACCGTGGCGCAGCTCTTTGAGGAACGTGGCGAGGAGGGGTTCCGCGAGATGGAGCGCAACATGCTCCACGAGGTGGCAGAATTTGAGAACGTCATCATCTCATGCGGAGGCGGCACGCCATGCTTCTACGACAACATGGACTACATGAACTCGCTCTGCGAAACCATATACCTGAAGGCATCGGCAGAAGTGCTGGCGGCCCACCTGAAGATGGGCAAGGTGGTTCGCCCCCTCATTCTGGGCAAGACCGACGAGGAACTGACCGACTACATCCAGAACATGCTCGACCAGCGCGAGCCCTTCTACATGAAGGCCAAGCACATCTTCAACGTGGACCTGCTGAATTCCAGAGAGAAGGTGGCGGAAAGCGTGAAACTGCTCAGGGAGGCAACCGGCATATAGGCCGGCAGGCATGCATATTATCAATAATATTTATCATACAGACTAATCATAACAACAACAACCGCCTTTGGCAATAATCCTGTCATATAAATGAAAAAGTGGCGTATTGAAGACTCGGAAGAGCTTTACAACATCAAGGGATGGGGTGTAAATTTCTTTGGTATCAACGATAAGGGACATGTCTATGTGGAACCCAAGAAGAACGGTGCACGCATAGACCTGAAAGAGGTGGTGGACCGCCTTGCCACCAAGCATGTTGCAGCACCTATGCTCCTGCGCTTCCCGGATATACTGGACAGCCGTATACAGAAGACGGACGCCTGTTTCCGCACGGCCGGCAAGGAGTACGACTACCAGGGAGAGCACTTCATCATATTCCCCATTAAGGTGAACCAGATGCGTCCCGTGGTTGAGGAGATTATCAGCCACGGCAAGAGATACAACCTGGGTCTGGAGGCCGGCAGCAAGCCCGAGCTGCATGCCGTGCTGGCAACACACATGGACACAGAATCCCTGATAATCTGTAACGGCCACAAGGACCAGAACTTCATAGAACTGGCGCTGCTGGCACAGAAGATGGGAAAGCGTGTGTTCCTGGTGGTGGAGAAACTGCCCGAACTGAAGATTATTGCCGACACGGCAAAGAAACTCGGTGTGCGTCCCAATCTTGGCATACGTATCAAGTTGGCCTCAAGTGGTAGCGGCAAGTGGCAGGAGAGCGGCGGCGATGCCAGCAAATTTGGCCTGAACAGCTCCGAACTGCTCACTGCCTTGCAGACTTTGGAGGAGATGAACCTGAAAGACTGCCTGACGTTCATCCACTTCCACATCGGCAGCCAGATAACCAAGATACGCCGTATATCCACAGCACTGAAGGAGGCTGCCCAGTTCTATGTACAGCTGCATGCCATGGGCTACAATATCAAGTTTGTCGATTGTGGCGGTGGTCTTGGCGTTGACTACGACGGCACACGAAGCAGCAACTCGGAAAGCTCTGTAAACTATAGCATTCAGGAGTATGTCAACGACTGTGTCTATACCTTTGTCGAGGCTGCAAACAAGAACAATATTCCTCATCCCAACCTCATCACCGAGGGTGGCCGCAGCCTTACGGCACATCACTCAGTGCTGATTCTGGATGTAATGGAAAGTGTGACGGCACCTCAGATGCCCGAGGACTTCCAACCCACGGCAGAAGACCATAAGTTGGTACATGACCTGACGGATATTTGGGACAAGCTGTCCAACCGTTCCATGCTTGAGGACTGGCACGATGCCGAGGATATTCGTGAGGAGGCGCTGGACCTGTTCCGCCATGGCATCATCGACCTGAAGACCCGTGCACAGATAGAGAGCCTTTACTGGGCCATCAGTCATGAGGTGGCAGAACTGGCACATCATCAGAAGCATGTTCCCGACGAACTGCGCACCCTGGACAAGCAGATGGCTGACAAGTACTTCTGCAACTTCTCCCTGTTCCAGAGCCTGCCCGACTCATGGGGTATCGACCAGCTGTTCCCCATCATGCCTATTGCCCGACTGGAGGAACGTCCCACACGCTCGGCAACATTGCAGGATATTACCTGCGACTCGGACGGCAAGATTTCTGCCTACGTGAACGGCACACAGCAGACAAGCTACTTGCCCTTGCATAGCATCAAGCATGGCGACCATTACTACATCGGCGTGTTCCTTGTAGGTGCATATCAGGAAATCCTGGGTAACATGCACAACCTCTTCGGCGATACCAATGCCGTGCATATCTCCATTAACAGTGATGGCGGTTACGAAATAGAGCAGATTATCGACGGTGAAACCGTGGCAGATGTGCTTGAGTACGTACAGTATGAACCAAAGAAACTGGTTCGCCGTCTGGAGATTTGGGTTAGCAAGGCAATAAAGGACGGCAAGATTACAGAGACAGAGGGCAAGGAGTTCATCAGCAACTACCGTGCCGGACTCTATGGCTACACTTATCTGGAATAGGAGACTGGACGGGATGGACAAGATAAATATAATAAAGGTGGGCGGAGCCGTAGTGGAGAACGAGGCTTCGCTGAAGGAACTGATAAACCAGTTTGCCACCATGCCCGGTTACAAGGTACTGGTACATGGCGGTGGACGCTCTGCAACCAGGATAGCAGCACAACTGGGTATAGAAAGCCATATGGTAGGTGGCAGACGCATTACCGACGAGAATATGCTTCAGGTGGTTACCATGGTATACGGAGGTCTGGTAAACAAGCGTATCGTAGCTGCCCTACAGGCTAAGGGTGTCAATGCCGTAGGTCTGACGGGTGCCGACATGGACATTATCCGTAGCCATAAGCGTGAGCCTAAGATGGTGACTATGGATGATGGAAGCAAGCAGTTGGTAGACTTTGGCTTTGTTGGTGATGTGGACTTTGCTAACGGTAGGCGTTTGGCTGCCCTCATCAAACCCCAGGAGGGAGTGGAAGCCGTTGTGCCCGTAGTAGCACCCCTCACCCACGATGGAAAGGGCAATATCCTCAATACCAATGCCGACACCATGGCAGGCACCGTGGCAAAGGCCTTGGCCGAGGAGTTTGAGGTTACGCTGACCTACTGCTTCGAGAAACCCGGTGTGATGGCCGATGCCGACGATGACGACAGCGTTATTCCCACGATAAATACCGAGTCCTATGCCCAACTGAAGGCAGACGGCATTGTCTCTGGAGGCATGATACCTAAACTGGACAATGCCTTCGACAGCATTTCCTCGGGTGTAAAGCGTGTTGTCATAACACATTTCATGGACATAGAGGCCAGCATGGGTACTGTGATAGAGAAATAAAAACAACTATATGTAGTTGCATCCGTAGCCCCGACTTGTATGCAGGTCGGGGCTATGCGTGTCTTGTCACATTATTGTCACACGTTTTTCACGCTAAGGAGAAGGGGTGTTTGCTACAATTTGCCTATCTTTGCATCCAAACAACCGTAACACCATGAAGAACTTGACCTATCTTTTGCTTTCCTTCGTACTGCTTGTATCCATTGTATGTTGCCGGGGTGCACACACGCCCGAGCAGGAGCAGCGCCTGGCGCACGACTATCTGTGGCAGGCCAACAAGACAAGCGTGGAGAAGGCGGAGGAACGCAATGCCCTGTATGACAAGGCGGCACTGCATTTTGCCAACATCGTTGTGCGCAGTGATGCCAACGATACATTGCGTGCCGATGCTCTTTTTACCTTGCGCTGGATTGCTGCCTACATAAGGCACGACTACGACATGGCCCTGCAATACCTTAACCAGTATCTTGAAATCGTAGGTCCCGAGCATGAGAGTTACCCCACCTGTCTGGCATACAAGGCCGATGATTTGTGGCATTTCGGAGCGCACGACTCTGCTGTACACTATGCCTACAAGGCACTGGAGGCTCCGCATACACCACAGGACAGGATAGAGTATATCTGCCATCACATATTGTGGAACATATATGAGAGTCGCGAAATGCCCGACTCTGCTCACAGGCATAAGGCTCTGCACATGCACATACGTGACAGCCGAGCCTTCGAACCCATGAGCATGGAGGAACTAAAGAGCCAGTTGGAAACCGACATCCTTGCCTCGTCCAAGGACGATGGAGACGGCGTGTCCGTGTGGATTGCAGTTGCAGGAGGCTTGGCGGTGCTGTGCATGGCATGTGCATACGTATTTTATCGCAAACGCAAGAAAAGCAATGCTTTCACTGAGATTGCAGTTTCGGCAGATAGCGCTTTGCCTAATTCCGCTCCTGCCGTGGATGCAGAAACCTTGAAGGCGGCTTTGGCGAAAGGATGCCAGGCGTTTGCCACTACGTCCGTTTGCCACGACATCAATGCCATGAAGATGAATGAAAGGGAACTGCCTGCAATAAATTCCGAGACCAGACGGAACATAGAGCGTACCCTGCTGGAATGCTTTGCCGAGGCATGCCATAGCTTGCTCGCAGAAAGCGACCTCAACGAGCAGGAACTCATCTGCATCCTGTGCATGCATCTCGGATGCTCCAACACCCTCATTTCGCATCTTGGGCACACCACCAGCGCCACCATACGCAAGAGGAAGGAGCGCATACGAAAGAAGATTTCACCGGCTCAGTATGAAATAATTGCCGGCGAACTATAGAATTCGGAATATTATTGCTATCTTTGCACCAAACGTATATACCTAAAACCAATTATTTTAATATGATGAAAAAGTTTCTGACAGTGTGCACCATGTTGGCCGGTATCGCCGGTATGGCATGTGCCGACAATCTGGAGGGCTTCAAGTACGGCAACGAGACCGCGCCAACTGGCAAGGAATGGGAGTCCGTAGAGGAACTCGCCCTCAACAAGGAGCAGCCTCATGCATGGTTCTTCTCGTTCGAGAACGTGGAGAAGGCACGTAAGGTTCTGCCCGAGAACAGTAAGTATTGGCAGTCTTTGAACGGCACTTGGAAGTTCCACTGGGCTCCCAATCCCGACGAGCGTCCTGCCAACTTCCACGAGGTTGGTTTTGATGCCTCTGCCTGGGACAACATCCCCGTTCCCTCTTCATGGAACATTGTGGGCCTTCAGAAGGATGGCACACAGAAGTATGGTACCCCCATCTATGTGAACCAACCCGTTATCTTCCAGCACCGTGTGGCCGTGGGCGACTGGAAGGGTGGCGTTATGCGCACTCCTCCCACACACTGGACAACCTACAAGCACCGCAACGAGGTGGGTTCTTACCTGCGCACTTTCAGCGTGCCTGCCGATTGGAAGGGCCGCGAGGTGTTCATCACCTTTGATGGTGTGGACTCTTTCTTCTACCTGTGGATCAACGGCAAGTATGTGGGCTTCTCAAAGAACTCACGCAATGCTGCCGAGTTCAATATCACTCCCTATCTGAACGAGGAGGGCGAGAACACCGTAGCCGTAGAGGTTTACCGTTCAAGCGACGGTTCTTTCCTGGAGGCTCAGGACATGTTCCGTCTGCCCGGTATCTTCCGCACCGTGGCCATCCAGAGCCGTCCTACAGTTCGTGTACGCGACCTTGTGGTTAAGCCCGACCTGGACGAGAACTACCAGAACGGTGTACTGAACATCAGCGCCGACCTGCTGAACACCTCAAAGAAGAACATCAAGGACCTGAAGATGCGTTATACTCTCTATGCACACGAGTTGTACAACGACGACAACAAGCCTACCGATGTTGTTGCATATAGCGAACCCTTCACCTTGTCAAAGCTTACAGGTAAGGCTACCGTCAATGCAAAGCTGAACATGATTTCTCCCAACAAGTGGACCGCCGAGGCTCCATATCGCTACACTCTCGTTGGTGAGTTGCTGGACAAGAAGGGCCGTGTTCTGGAGACCGTTTCCACCATCGTTGGTTTCCGCGAGGTAGAGATCAAGGACACTCCTGCCGACAAGGACGAGTTCGGTTTGGCTGGCCGCTACTACTACATCAACGGCAAGACCGTGAAGCTGAAGGGTGTTAACCGCCACGAGAGCCATCCTGCCGTAGGTCATGCCATCACCCGCGAGATGCAGCACGAGGAGGTTATGCTGATGAAGCGCGCTAACATCAACCACGTGCGCAACTCACACTATCCCTGCGATCCCTACTGGTACTTCCTCTGCGACAAGTATGGTATCTATCTGGAGGATGAGGCCAACATTGAGAGCCACGAGTACTACTATGGCGAAGCTTCCATCTCTCACCCCGTGGAGTGGAAGAAGGCTCACGTGGCACGTGTAATGGAAATGGCTCATGCCAACGTGAACAATGCTTGTATCGTAATCTGGTCTTTGGGTAACGAGGCAGGTCCTGGCAATAACTTCGTGGCTGCCTACGATGCACTGAAGGCATTCGATGCTACTCGCCCCGTTCAGTACGAGCGCAACAACGACATCGTGGATATGGGTTCTAACCAGTATCCCTCTATCGGCTGGACACGCGGTGCTGTTACCGGCAAGTACAACATCAAGTACCCCTTCCATATCTCCGAGTATGCACACTCCATGGGCAACGCCGTGGGTAACCTCATCGACTACTGGGATGCTATGGAGAGCACCAACTTCTTCTGTGGTGGTGCCATCTGGGACTGGGTTGACCAGTCAATGTACAACTACGAGAAGGACGGTACACGCTATCTGGCATACGGCGGCAACTTCGGCGACACTCCCAACGATGGCCAGTTCGTAATGAACGGTATCATCTTCGGCGACCGCGAGCCCAAGCCTCAGTACTACGAGGTGAAGAAGGTTTACCAGTACGTTGGCGTGAAGATGCTCGATGCCAAGCAGGGCAAGGTGGAGATCTTCAACAAGAACTACTACACTCCCCTCAACGACTATGTAATCGTATGGTCACTCTGGGTTAACGGCAAGTGCGTACAGCAGAACCAGCCCGTACAGGGTCCCCGCATGGCACTCCAGCCCCGCCAGAAGGCAGTTTACACTCTGCCCTACAACTTCGCTTCTCTCAATCCCAAGGACGAGGTGTTCGTGAAGGTACAGTTCCTCCTGGGTCAGGATATGCCTTGGGCAAAGCAGGGATATCCCCAGTTCGAGGAGCAGCTGCTCGTGGCAAGTCCCTCTGTAGCAGCACCTGCCATCAGCCAGGTTGCCGACAAGGCCAGCAAGCCCGTGGTTTCTGCCGATGCCGACAAGGCTTTCCAGACCATCAAGGGTGAAGGCTTCGAGGTTCAGTTCGACATGCAGCAGGGTACTATCCACAAGCTGGTTTACGGCGGCGAGAGCGTTATCGTTCCCGGCTATGGTCCCCGTCTGAATGCTTTCCGTGCCTTCGTTAGCAACGACAACTGGTGCTATCAGCCCTGGTTTGCCAACGGTTTGCACAACCTGAAGCACCGTGCCGAGAATGCACAGGTTATCAAGGAGAAGAACGGCAACGTGAAGATTACCTTCACCGTCATATCTCAGGCTCCCAACTCTGCACGTCTGCAGAGCAAGAACGGACGTTACGATAGTGGCCTCCACACTTTGGAGGAGAATACCGACCGTCCCTTCGGTCCTGACGACTTCAAGTTCACCACCAACCAGATCTGGACAATCTATCCCGACGGTTCTATCGAACTTCAGGCAGCCATCACATCTAATAACCCCGCTGTAGTATTGGCACGCTTGGGTTACGAGATTGGCGTTCCTGCACAGTATGACCGCTTTGCATACTATGGCCGTGGTCCCGTGGACAACTATAACGACCGCAAGACCGGCCAGTTCATACAGCAATACTCTTCTACCGTTGCCGAGCAGTTCACCAACTGGCCCAAGCCCATGCAGATGGGCAACCACGAGGAGACACGCTGGACCTCTCTCAGCAATGCCAAGGGCAAGGGTATACTCGTAGTGAACGAGAAGCCTTATGCCGTTTCTGCCCTGAACCACAACGCTATGGACATGACCATGGCTACCCATCCCCACAAGTTGCCAAAGAGCGACATCAACTACCTCACCATCGATGCTATGGTAACAGGTCTTGGCGGTAACTCTTGCGGTCAGGGTGGTCCTCTGCCTCACGACCGTGCCTTCGGTGTTCCCACACGCATGGGCTTCATCATCCGTCCCGTGGGTGCCAAGGGTGGCGTAGAGGTTAGCACTGCTAGCCAGAAGCCTCTGCTCATGATGCAGCAGAAGAATGGCGACGTTACCATCGAGAGCGGTATCGAGGGCGCTACCATTATGTATA
This sequence comes from Bacteroidaceae bacterium, assembly GCA_045659645.1. Classification (GTDB taxonomy): domain Bacteria; phylum Bacteroidota; class Bacteroidia; order Bacteroidales; family Bacteroidaceae; genus Physcousia. The sequence goes on from JAZRCG010000028.1 coordinate 16,367, forward strand.
AGGCAAACAAGGACAAGAAGGCTAAGGAGTACACCGGTCCTATCGCATTCCGCGACGGTGGCACCATCACTGCCTTCTACAAGGAGAACCCCGAACTGCAGGTTAGCATGACCTATGCCAAGATAGAGAAGATCAACACCGAGGTGGTATTCACCAGCAGCGAGGAAGCTGGCGAGGGCAATGCCTCTCATCTCACCGACGGCGACATCAACAGCATCTGGCATACCATGTACAGCGTTACCGTGGCCAAGTATCCTCACTGGGTTGACTTCGATGCAGGCGACGTGAAGAACATCAAGGGCTTCATCTACCTGCCCCGTCAAGACGGTCCCAACGGCAACATCAAGGACTACGAGATCCTCGTTAGCACAGATGGCAAGAACTGGGGCGAGCCCATCATGAAGGGCACCTTCGAGAACAACCAGAAGGAGAAGAAGGTTATGCTCAAGGCTCCCGTCAAGGCACGCTACTTCCGCTTCCGCGCTCTGTCCAGCCAGAACGGTCAGGACTTTGCCAGCGGCGCCGAGTTCAGCATCATAGCTGACTAATATGAGCAGTTGATATACCATAAGATTCATTTGAATGAACGTATGGTATATATATCAAACCCCTCTCACCGCCATTGTAAGGTATGAGAGGGGTTTGGTTGATTACGACGGATTCAGCATGTATTATATATAATAAGGTATAGTTTATATGAACCCAAGAATAATAGCAATGGGAGAAACTGTGCTCGATATCCTTTTTCACGAGCAGGAGTGCAACGGAGTACGTGAATCTGTACCCTTTGCTGCCGTGCCGGGTGGCAGTTCGTTCAACAGCATGGTTTCAGTTGGACGAAGCGGGATACCTTGTCTGTTTATCGGATACACAGGTGCAAACAGGGTGGGGTATCAGATCGTGGACTTCATGAAGAGCAATGGTATCTCTACCGATTACTTCGAGGTCAGGAAGGACGAGCGTGCAGCTCTGTCCCTGGCTTATCTGGACAGCAATGGCGATGCCGACTATGTTTTCTATAAGGATACACCTGTTGCTTCGGCACGTTATTTGAAACCAAAGTTTATGCCAACGGACTACTTCCTGTATGGTTCATACTTTGCAATATCTCCAGGCTTGCGAACTCAGGTTAGGGATATACTGCAAAGTGTTCATGATACTGGAGCGATAGTCTATTACGACATAAACTTTCGTCGTTCCCATCAACCGGAGAAGGAGGCTTTACTCCCTGTGGTTCAGGAAAACTGCATGCTCAGCAGCATAGTACGTGGAAGTGCCGACGACTTCGATATATTATTTGGTACACGAAATCCAGAAGAGATTTACAGCAAGCATATATCAGAATACTGTCCCATATTTATTTGCACAGCCGGTTCTGGACAAATCTTTATATGCACTCCCCGTGTCACTCATGAATTTCATGTCCCACAGATACCTGCCCATGAGATAGTGAGTACAGTGGGAGCGGGGGACAGTTTCAACGCAGGTTTCCTTTGTGCCATGTATGCCAAAGGTATCCGCAAGGAGATGCTCCCAGCCATGGATCGTTCCCATTGGGAAGAACTCGTTGCAAATGGAGTGGAATATGCCTCCAAGGTGTGCAGAAGCAGAGATAACTACATTGGTTGGGCGTCCAAGTAGATAGGGCTAACCTCAAATACCTTTCGTTACATCCCAAAAGTGCCTCCCGAGGACAGACCTCGGTCCTCGGGAGGACCCAAATCAGTATTCTGGAGGCATTATTGTGACAATTGCCGTTTCTTAAAGAATAATGCATCTTTATTTCTTGTATTCTTGCACTTTTCTTATAGTTTCCTTACCTTTGGTATAGAAATCACACAACTATGACCCTGCAACAATTTGAATATATCCTGGCTGTTGCCCGATACGGCCACTTCGGACGGGCTGCCGATGCTTGCAATGTAACCCAACCAACGCTCAGCGCCATGATAGGAAAACTGGAAGAGGAGGTGGGGGCAAAACTGTTCGACCGCAACCGTCAGCCCATTCGCCCCACACCCGTTGGAGAGAAGGTCATACTCCGTGCTCGCGAAGTGCTGGAGCAGGCAGAAAGCATCAAGGATATTATTTTGGAGGAGCAGCAGTCTTTGCAGGGTACATTCCGCCTGGGCATCCTGCCTACCATAGCCCCTTACCTGCTTCCGCGCTTCTTTCCTCAACTGATGAATAAGTATCCTTCTTTGGATATCAGGGTGAAGGAAATGAAGACGCACGAGATAAAGAGTGCCCTGCTACAGGGCGACATAGATGCCGGCATACTTGCCGCCATTGACGGTTTGGAGGACTATGCCCAAACCTCGCTCTTCTATGAAAGGTACGTGGGTTATGTATCACGAGAAGACCCCTTGTTTGCTAGGGAATCCATCCGCACCTCCGATGTGTCCGCCAGCGGACAGCTGTGGTTGCTGGACGAGGGGCATTGCTTCCGCGACCAGATGGTGCGCTTCTGCCAGATGAAGGCATCACAAACCAGCCAGTTGGCGTATGGCCTGGGCAGTATGGAAACCTTCATGCGCATGGTGGAGAGCGGCATGGGTATCACGTTCATACCCGAACTTGCCTCCCTGCAACTAAGTGATTCGCAAAAGGAACTGGTTCGCCCGTTTGCTATTCCCATACCTACCCGAGAGCTGGTATTGCTTACCAACCACAATTTCATACGCCAGACGCTACTGAATGTGCTCGTTGGCGAGATACAGGCATGCATACCCAAGAGCATGCTAAAACTTAATGCTGGGCAAGCACTGGTGTAGATTAACGGTGAGCGGTGAGCGTTTAACGATTAAAGTTGAACGAATCTGCACTCAAAATCCTAAGCACCAAGCTAGAAACCAACAGTTTACGCCACGTTATAGACACCATCTATCGACCCATAAAATCGTTCAATCGTTTTTCTTTCTTTAGTCGGAAATATTGCTATACTTTTGCATTGAGAAAACAAAACAAATAGCAATTAACAACTAAAAATAAGAAAACGATTATGACACCTATTATCAATTCTCTTCTCCCCGAGTTCAACGTACAGGCTTTCCACAACGGCAGCTTCACCACAGTATCCAGCAACGATGTAAAGGGCAAATGGGCAGTGTTCTTCTTCTATCCTGCCGACTTCACCTTCGTGTGCCCCACCGAGTTGGTTGACCTGGCAGAGCAGTACGACAAGCTCAAGAGCCTGGGCGTGGAGGTATATTCCGTTAGCACCGACTCTCACTTCGTTCACAAGGCTTGGCACGATGCTTCCGAGAGCATCCGCAAGATCAACTATCCCATGCTGGCCGACCCCACCGGCGTTCTCTCTCGTGGCTTCGGCGTGATGATCGAGGAGGATGGCATGGCATACCGTGGCACCTTCCTGGTAAATCCCGAGGGCAAGATAAAGATTGCCGAGATTCAGGACAACAGCATAGGTCGCAATGCCGAGGAACTTGTACGCAAGGTTGAGGCAGCCCTCTTCGTTGCCAACCATCCCGGCGAGGTTTGCCCCGCCAAGTGGAAGCAGGGTGCCGACACTCTGAAACCCAGCATCGACCTTGTAGGCAAACTATAAATCTAATACATTCGGTAGGGGGCGGACAGATGTCTGCCCCTAACTTAAACCAACCCTTAAACACAGATTCTATATGTTAGATACCTCCATTCTCCAACAAGTTACCGACGTCTTCCGCACTCTGGAAGCCCACTATACCCTTCGCATCAGCCATTCTCCCCAAAGAGAGGAAAGCAAGCAGTTGATAGAGTTCCTGAACGATTTTCAGGGTACATCATCCCACCTCAATGTGGAGGTTCAGGAAACCGATGGCGACACCTTTGGCTTTGCCCTGCTGAAAAATGGCGAAGAAACCGGCATTTACTTCCGTGGCATACCCAACGGGCATGAGTTTACCTCCCTGCTCCTGGCCATACTGAATGCCGATGGCAAGGGCAAGAACCTGCCCGACGAGGGAGTGGCAAGGCGCATCCGTGCCCTGAAGGGCGACATACATCTGCAAACCTTCGTGTCGCTTACCTGTACCAATTGTCCCGATGTGGTGCAGACACTGAACATCTTTGCCCTGCTCAACCCCAACATCCGTCACGAAATGGTGGACGGCGCACTCTTCCAGAGCGAGGTGGACAAACTGGGCGTACAGGCAGTTCCTGCCGTCTTCTGCAAAGGCAAGATGATACACGTGGGACGTGGTTCCCTGGGAGAACTGCTGGAGAAACTGGAGGAGGCATTTCCGCCATCACAAGAAACCGAAAGCGATGAAAACACCCCGTTACACCGACATTTCGATGTCATTGTACTTGGTGGAGGCCCTGCCGGTGCATCGGCGGCCATATACTCTGCACGCAAGGGACTGAAGGTGGCCATGGTGGCAGAGCGTATTGGCGGACAGGTGAAGGACACCGTGGGCATAGAGAATCTGATATCCATACCATATACCACGGGTAGCGAACTGGCCGACAACCTGCGCACCCATCTTGCCCACTACCCCACCATAGAGTTGTTCGAGAACCGCCGCATCGAGAGCACCTCCCTGCTTGGCAAGGAGAAGGAAATCACGGTAAAAGGTGGCGAGGTATTCTCTGCTCCTGCCGTAATCATAGCCACAGGTGCCGGTTGGCGCCGACTTAATGTGGAGGGCGAAGCGGAATACATAGGTCGCGGAGTAGCATTCTGTCCGCATTGCGATGGTCCTTTCTATGCCGGACGCGAGGTTGCCGTAGTGGGCGGTGGCAATTCGGGCGTCGAGGCAGCAATAGACCTGGCAGGAATCTGCAAGAAGGTTACCGTCTTCGAGTTCATGGACACACTGAAGGCCGACCAGGTACTGCAGGACAAGGCAAAGAGTCTGCCCAATGTGGAGATTCTCACCTCAACCCAAACCCTGCAAGTCATTGGCAATGGCGAAAAGGTAACTGCCCTTCGCCTGAAGAACCGCACAACCGATGCCGAGCACGACCTGCCCCTGGATGGAGTATTCGTACAGATAGGACTCAGTGCCAACAGCCAGCCTTTCGATGAATTGGAGAAATCCCGCATCGGTGAGATCATCATCGACACCCATTGCCGCACAAGCATCCCAGGCGTCTATGCCGCTGGCGATGTCTCCTCCGTACCCTACAAGCAGATTATCATCTCCATGGGCGAAGGCGCCAAAGCCGCCCTCTCCGCCTTCGATGACAAGGTGCGCGGAGTGATTTAAACATCACTACTACCCCCACACCAAATGCTAATAAATCCAACCCATCTCTGTAGCGAGGTAGGTTGGATATATTTAAGTAATGCAGAACGAAAAGGCAGAGGTCTGGAAATATTTTATAATTCTGCCATAATGGCTTCTTACAGCATATGAATTATGTCGTATCCAATCTTAGAAAGTATGTACCTCTGTTTTTTGCTGGTTGGTTTGTCGGGTATTGTCATTGAAATTGCGCCCATCTCAAGTAACTTATCAAGGTACTTTCGTCTCTTCTGCTTAAAAGAAACCCGGTCAATACCATTCAGCATGTCCTGAGCAGAAATTTCTTCTTGAGCTCTCAGTAGACAAATTGCCAATAAGCCTAATTCGTTCATGGACACATCTTGGACACATCTTGGACACATTGAGCTTAATCCGCTCTATATCAGACTCTCTTATCTTATCCGCATCTTGGACAAAATCCTTCCTTGCAGGAATATCAATGAGAAAATATGAACGTGAATCGTCAGTTTCTATTGTTGCCTTAGGCGAACCGTTTTCTCTGAGTTTCTTTTGTATAGTAGGGATACCAGTAGCTCTTCCTTCTGTCAGGTCTAACTCTTTGAGAAAATCTCCTAACCTACGGTTGCGGTATCTGCGAGATCTGAGCATATTGGCCTCTTTTAGTGACTCCAAACTTATAGAACGGTCAGGACCAGAATAACTGAGTATGCTGATTCTATCTGGTTCAATAGTAATTTCCACTGGTTCACGTTCCTTGTAATCTCTGTGATATAAGGCGTTGACAACAGCTTCTTCCAATGCTTGGAATGGATAATTGAAAACTTTTAGCGATCGTTCATCATCAGTAGGTTTGGTTATACGCTCCTTAATGATGTTGGTACGCAGATATTCCAGAGAATTTCGTATCATCATAGGCACAGGTCCCTTAATTGGTGGAACCTCAATAAAGTTCTCGGGATCAACTTCTCGTCCTTTTGGGAAGACAACAATATCGACCTGTGTTGTAGGAAAGAACTTTTCCGGATGCTCTGAGAACATCATTGCTGCAACGTTTTTGATAATCCTTTTCTCTTTTGGCCCATCATACAGTTGCATCTGATCCAATATTGTCTCTATATCAGTTGCAAAGTTTGCTTTAGCCAATCTACTATCTATCTTGGTCAAATAGTCCTTCAGTAATAGAGGCGAAATGTCATCAATACTGATATTTTCATTACCACGATCATCAAATGGAACTCTGTTTGCCATATCCCTTAGCTGATCCAGGAATTCCCCTTTTGCTTCTATTGAGGATGTCCCGTATCTAATATAGAAAACAGGTTTCTTTAATTTGGCGTTTACATCCGCAGGTGCTGTATATGGACGATTGTGACCTGCGGTAGCCCAAATCACCACTACATATTTACCATCCACCTCTTCAACGGACACTCTTGGAGCATATGAAGGTTCTATCAATTGGTTAAACTGAAGAATTTCTCTTTGAATTTTGTCAAGGCATTCCTCATCTTCACATCCTCATCAACCGCATCGACCTTGACGGGAACCTGATGAACGACTCCTTCATTGGCGATAGTGCCGTCAAGGCTGCCCATGCCATCAATGTTGAACGTGGCTGGGAGTTGCCCGAGGATATTCATGAGACTCACGAAAAGGAGATAACGGAAGCATGTTATGACATTCTTCGTGGAATGCCGAACTACGACTGGAGCAATTATAAACATGGTCTTGAAAGTCGTGGTTACAAAGTCCATGAGCAGTATGACAAACAAGGTATCTTGCATGGATATACCATACTTCGTGGTAACTCCCGTTTCAAGTCATCCACGTTGGGCAAAGGTCGTAACTTGTCCGTTCCTAAACTTGAAGCCACATGGAAGAAACTTCATCCTGTAGCTCCAAGTGTTGACAAGCCGGGTTATACTATTGGCACCTCTCAGACTACAGAACGAAAGTCGTTCACAGAACACAATTCTGCACGTCAGAGCGTCGCCCAATCCAAGCCAGAAGCGCCATCTGTATTCAGGAAGATATTGTCTGTTGGTGGGAAGAATTATTCCATCGCAATGCCAGTGGATGCTTACAAGGCTATGAAGGAGAGCATCGAATCACCTGACGAGTCTGTGCCGTTTGAGAACGTCTTGAATGTGGCTATGCTACTGTTCATGAACTACGTTGATGCTGCCACAACCATTTCTGATTCCTGTGGTGGCGGTGGCTCTACACCATCAAACTGGGGAAAAGACGATGATGAAGATGAGCGTGAGAGGGCTCGGCGCTGCGCCCAACATGCCAACTGGCTATGCAAACCAATTAGAAAATATAAAGGTCCACACCGTTAAATACATTAGAGATATGTCCAAGTATAGTAATCTTGTCGAAGAATCGACAACAGGAAGAGGTCAGGGAGCAAAAGGCTAATCTTGACAATGAACTTCAACTTCTTAAGCAAGCTATAAGCAACTTGCACGATAGCATTCAAAAAGTTGAGAAGGCTCGCAAAGACGGAACAGATATGGTAATTGCGATGAAGGCTGCCACCGATAGCATGGATATGACTGTTTTCACATTCTGCCGTGCCGTTACCCGTACCGAGGCGACAGCCTTAAAGGTTGAAATGACCGATGAGTGCTTAACCACCATCCAATCTGCAAGAGAAAAACTGATTCAGTCTGAGACCGATCTACTTGCCAGCCATAGAAGGTTGCAGCTGCTAGAATTTCGCAATCAGAACGAAGAAATCATGTCTTTCTTTAAGTCTTGTCAAGGAGTGTTCCTGTCGCCCAAGGTATTCTGGTGGTGGGCTGGCATCTCATACGCCACTTCGCTATATTCACTCTGGTGCCTTTTGCAAATGACCCTTCAGTGGTTGAAGTACTGATTGAATCTTATAGGGAGTGAAACGGAAAGTCTCTATTCAAAAGCGCAACTATAGAAATAATGTCACCTATAGTTGCCTTTTATTGTTAATTCTGCAAAAAATACTATAGTTTTTTACATAACATTGCAGCTTTTACATTATTTATTATTATCTTTGTGTTCAAAATTTGACAATTCTAAACAAGAATAGTGGCTTTAGTGATAATAGCTAAAACCTGGGATATATTAATGAAACGGATTATTGATACATTTCTATGCAAAATATAGTAAATCGGCAAGAGGCAGAAATTAAACTGAAGCAAATCTTTGGTTTAGACCATTTTTATGATGAACAATGGAATGCAATTGAGCGAATACTCAGAGGAGAACGAATCCTAATGATTGAACGAACAGGATTCGGCAAATCTCTATGTTACCAATTTCCAGCTACTCAGTTCGATGGTGTTACAGTCATCTTTTCTCCATTGATAGCGCTGATGCGTGATCAAGTAAGAAACCTTTGCAATAAAGGGATTCCTGCTGCATATATAAATTCAGAACAATCTTACGAAGAGAATCAAAAAGCTATTCAGCGAGCACTTAATAATGAGATTAAGATTTTATACATTGCACCGCACCAGAAAGACAAGAGAACGATGAGTGGATAGAGGCCACTCGTCACATAAAACTATCAATGATTGTGATTGATGAAGCCCATACTATATCTACATGGGGACATGATTTCAGACCTTCATTTCGCAGGATTATTACTTTAGTACAGTTGCTTCCTAAACATTTGCCAATTCTTGCAACTACAGCGACAGCAACAAAAAGAGTTCAGTATGATATAGAGCAACAGATAGGAGGACAGTTGACAACTATTAGAGGGAATCTTGTAAGACCGAATTTCAAACTACAAGTAATTAAGGTGCAGTCGGAAGATGAGAAAATGATCTGGTTGGCTCAGAATGTGAATACATTAGATGGTACAGGACTAATTTATACAGGAACAAGGGTCGACACGGAGATTTATGCGAAATGGCTTCAATTCGTGGGTGTTAACACCACTGATTATAATGCAGGTTTTGACGCTGAAACTCGCAAGTCTATTGAGATTGGTTTAATGAAGAACAAATGGAAGTGTGTTGTATCAACCAATGCTCTTGGTATGGGTATAGATAAACCAGATATTCGCTTTATCATACATTCTCAAATGCCAGCATCGCCTATTCACTACTACCAAGAGATTGGTCGTGCTGGACGTGATGGGAAACCAACACGTATAATTTTGTTTTACAATGAGAATAATAATAACGAAAGTGGAGTCGCCTCAGACTTAATGCTCCCTCTTTCCTTCATTGAAGGTGCGCGTCCCACGATAAATAAATATCAAAAAGTTATTTCTTTACTTCAAGAAGAACCGCTATCTGAGAGAGAGGTAATGAAAAGAGCTAATCTCAAACAAACACAAGTAAGAGTTATTAAGGCCGATTTAATAGATCAAGGAATCATAAAGGAAGTACTGTATGGTAAGACGAAAAAATATGAATACCAGTTTGATGCTCCAACATTAAGTACAAAACTTTTTGAGGAACTTAGAGAAGCGAAATTAAAAGACCTTCATTCGATGGAACAGTATATATATACAGATCAGCCAAGAATGAAATATTTGTGTGCTTTTCTTGATAGTGACGAACAGACATCTTACTCTAATTGTGATAACACTAATTTAGAGAAGCTCCACGTTGCCCATTCTCCTGCTTTGATTGCAAAATTGGAAGAGTTTAGAGAAACTTACTTCCCTGTTTTGGAACTTGCGTCTTGGACAGTTAGGAAAGGGGGCTTTAGAGTTTGTTTCTCTTCCCCAAACAAGACATTAGTAGAGAGAACTATTAAAGATGAAAATGAAGTGGTGATAGAACGTCCTGTTATTGAATATCACAACAAAATAAATGCGGCTGATTATACTAGAGAGGAAATAGAGATAATAAAGGACCATTTAGGAAAGGCATCACGTTTGGTGAATGGATATGCAGCATCATATTATGGAGTTTCTAATATAGGTTCGGCGTTACACAGGAGTAAATATGAAAACGGAGGGGATTTTCCTGATTTCCTCTTAAAAAAGACTTTGTCTGTATTTGGCAAGAAGTTCGGAGGAATTCATTTTGACTTGGTCATGTACTTACCTCCGACGAAGTCTGGTGACCTAGTAAAGAACTTTGCCACAAAGTTCGCTCATGTAATAAAAGTTCCAATTAGTCATGATCTAATTAAGGTTCGCGTTACGCAAGAACAGAAAATGTTTCAAAATTCATACAGCAAACAAGAAAATGTCGCTGGCGCATTTGATGTAGATGAGGAAATCGTTAAAATGAAAAATATAATATTGCTTGACGATATTTATGATAGTGGCGCAACATTAAAAGAAGCTGGTAAATTATTAACTCAGAAGGGAGCAAAGTGTATTGTTCCAATAGTAATCGCAAAAACGGTAGGAGGTACATTATGATGAAACAAGAATTGACGTATTGGGTAACACTCGCGGCAATGCCAAAGATTTGGACGAAACGCAAGAATGAGATTTATGTGAATTGTTTTCAGCACATTCCACAAATATCCATCATTGACTTGTTTGACAATTCGGCAAACTGGGAGATTGTTGGTTTAAATGATGTTGAAAAGATTCAGTTTGAAGAAGCAAAACAACAATTAGCGAACAACTCCTTTCTTGTTGAGGAGTTAATGGCTCAGGGCTACGATATTCTTCCTATTACTCACAAAGATTATCCAAGATTATTGAAGGATAATCTAAAGTTCAATGCACCCACTGTAATATACACTAAAGGTAATAAATCGTTATTACAGTCTCCCTCTATAGCAATTGTAGGTTCAAGAAAAGCGGATACAAAGTCCCTCTATTTTACCGACAATATTGCAAAAAAAGCCGCAGAAGAAGATAAAGTGGTAGTTAGTGGATTTGCGAAAGGCGTAGATCGTCAAGCGTTAGATTCAGCACTTGTAGCAAATGGGAAAAGTATTATAGTGCTTCCACAAGGAATTATGACTTTTGGGTCTGGCTTTAAACACTATTTTAAGCATATTGCTCAAGGAAAAGTCTTGGTAATGAGTACATTTGCTCCTAAAGCCCCTTGGTCAGTAGAGTTTGCCATGTCGCGTAATCCAATTATTTACGGTATGGCATCCGAAATCTTCGTAGCGCAAAGTGATGATAAAGGAGGTACTTGGGCTGGCGTAATAGATGGTTTAAGAAAGAATCGTCCAATTTTTGTCAGATACCCAGAAAAAAATGAAAAGAATGCAAATCTGCTTCTTATTCAAAAAGGTGCCTCTGCTGTAGATGCTATGGGTAAGACTTTGTCGTTAAATCCAGAAGAGCAAAAGACCCCTGAACAATTAAATAAAGAGAAGCTAGATTCTGATTTAATCGCTGTATTAAGCAGTGTTGAAATGATAACGGCAAAGGAGATTAACAGTCGGTTGCATCTTGATTGGAAGGATGATAAGATGAAGCGCTATCTTGATAATATGCAACAAACCGAAAAAGTAAAAGTAAGAAATCGTATTTATTATCGACTGAAAGGGAAATTTCAGCAAGGATTATTTGATGATCAAATATAGAATTGACATAATTTTTCGGATAAGCAACCACATGTTTGAATTCGTAATAAACCAATTCTTGTTCAACGAATATCTATAATAGAATACTCAGCATTATTAGTGGGGAATTAATAATACACGTGAAGCAATAATATGATTGGAAATATCGACATACTGGTAAAAGAACTTTGCAAGCTTCCCAAGGAAGTTGGCTGGGTTGAGTTTAAACATAACAATTGTGAGCCAACAATGGTTGGTGAGGATATTAGTGCTCTCGCAAATAGTGCGACGTTAAACGATCGTGATTATGCCTATATGATTTGGGGCGTGGATGATGGTACTCATGAGATTATTGGTACTAAGGTACGTCTTCAACTTGAAAAGAAAGGTGAACAGGAGTTGGAGAACTGGCTTCGTTACCTTCTTTCCAAAAATGCTGATTTCGAATTCTATGGTGCAGACATAGATGGGAAGCATGTGGAGTTGATTCGAATCCACAAGGCACTCAATGAACCTATTTCATTCCAGAAGATAGACTATATTCGCAGTGGTAGCTACACCAAGAAGCTGCATGAGTTTCCCGTATTCCGTGCTCAGTTATGGGACAAGCTACGTCATGCCCAGTTTGAAGACGTTTGTGTAAAGACAGACCAAAGGTTTGAGGATATTATCAGATTGCTCCAAGTGGATGCATACTTTACCTTGTTGAAGATACCACAGCCAGCAGAGAAAGAGGCTGTTGTGCATTATTTAAATGAGGACGAAATCATCCAGAAGCAGGACAATGGTCTTTATTCGATAACAAACTTAGGTGCTCTGCTATTTGCAAAGGACTTGAACGAATTTGCAAGGTTAGGACGTAAGGCCATGCGTGTGGTTCAGTATAAGGGTATCAACCGCTTGCTGATTCAGAAAGAAGAAACATTTGTACAGGGCTATGCTGTTTGCTTCGAGAATATCGTGCGTTATGTGAATGCTCTATTGCCAGGTAACGAGGATGTCAATGCTGTCCAACTGTCAACAACAAGCAAATTCCCGTTGCCATCAGTAAGAGAAGCCATCGCAAATAGTCTTATTCATCAAGACCTGTACATAACAGGGACTGCTCCTGTAGTTGAGATATTCGACAATCGTATTGAGGTGACGAATCCTGGTACTCCATTGGTAGATGTACTTCGTATCATTGATAACCCTCCGAAGTCTCGAAACGAGAAACTAGCTTCTCTCATGCGTCGATTGAAGATGTGTGAAGAACTTGGCCGTGGTTGGGACAGAATGGTGCTGGCTTGTGAAGCTCAATATCTTCCAGCTCCTCGCATTGAAGTTTTCCAAGATAGCACCAAGGTTACTCTTTTCTCTGAAATGGAGTTTAGCAATATTCCGATGGAGGACAAACTGTGGTCATGCTATCTACATGCTTGTCTAATGTATATACAAGGTGATGCTTTGACAAACAAGTCGCTTAGAGACAGGTTTGGCATTCCTGAAACATCATCCAGCAGTTCTTCTAGATTAATCAAGGAAGCGATTGGAAAGAACTTAATAAAAGTACTTGACCCAAATACAGCTCCTCGTTATATGAAGTATATCCCAATTTGGGTATAGATTTAACTTGCCGGTAACTTGCTGGCAACTTGCCGAAACACCAATAATAAAGTTTGTAATACTGTCAAATTACTGATATTGAGAAAGATAAATAATTGAGTTTAACTTGCCGGTAACTTGCTGGTAACTTGCTGAAGGACTAAAAATAGATATAAACATGTTATTCGGAGATAAGATTAAAGAGCTCAGAGAAGAGCAAGGTTTGCTACAACGCCAGTTGGCTGCATTCCTAGAGATTGACACCCCAATGTTCAGTAAGATTGAACGTGGTGACAGAAGAGCAAAGCGTGAGCAGGTCATCAAGCTTGCGGAGTATCTTCATCAGGATAAAAAGGAAATGCTTACCTTGTGGTTAGCAGACAAGTTCATTGATGCTGTTGAAGATGAGCAGGAACGGGACTTGTGCAACGATGCTATTATCGTTGCACAGGAGAAAATAAAGACTTTGTAATTATGGAGCCAGATTCTTTAGGTGGAATACATTTGTCTGAGGTTAAAAGTTTAAGTTGTTCTAATGTATCACATTTTGATTCTGGCAAGCCATTTATTGCTTGACTCTGTGCCATACAGGTCTAATAATGACTACAGCAAAGGATTTTGAATGTCGCAGAATCTCTGTGACTATCTGTGCCCGAAAAGGGGAGACTGAAATAAAATGTTTACGCATTGTTTACGCAAATAAAGAAAAAAGCAGTTACGAAATTTCGTAACTGCTTGATTTTTTGTGTGGACCAGCCTGGGCTTGAACCAGGGACCTCCAGATTATGAGTCTGTTGCTCTAACCAACTGAGCTACAAGTCCGAGCCTTCGGATTTCTCCTTAGCGAGTGCAAAGGTATAACATTTTTCCGATACTGCAAGCAATATTCAAGTTTTTTTTGTACCTTCGCACTATGTTTGTTGCAACAATAGGTTTTTTTGACGGTGTGCATTGTGGGCACAGGTTCCTGATATCTCAGGTTCTGGAACAGGCTCGCAAGGAGGGATTGCGTTCCATGGCCATCACCATGGACAGGCACCCGAAGACCATAGTGGCAACGGATTATGTGCCATGCCTGCTTACTACCACCGAGGAAAGGATGGCCCTGCTTAGGGAAAGCGGCATAGAGCATGTGGAGGTGCTGGAGTTTGACCGCAAGATGGCGGAGATGGACGCACGCACGTTCATGAAGGAGGTTCTGCGCAAGCGACTGGATGTGAGCACCTTGGTAATGGGATATGACCATAGGTTCGGGCACGGTGGCGGTGAGCATGAGGACTATATCCGCTGGGGAGAGGAATGCGGCATAAGGGTGATTATTGCCAAAAAGTTTGAGCAGCATTATGCCAGCAGTAGTGAGATAAGACGGCTCTTGACGGAAGGAAACGTAAGAGATGCTGCAAAGTTGCTAAACCATCCATATGTACTGACCGGTACCGTAGAAAGCGGGCACCAAGTGGGGCGCACACTAGGATTCCCTACTGCCAACCTTAATATTGCTGAGAACAAACTTATTCCTGCCACTGGTGTCTATGCAGTGATGACCGAACTGGGAGCCGGAATAATGAACATTGGCCGACGCCCTACGCTGAACAACGGCACGAACCTTTCCATAGAGGTACACATAATGAACTATGAGGGCAACCTTTATGGCAAGGAACTGCACCTTTCCTTTATTGAGCGCATACGCGAGGAAAAGAAGTTTGCCTCGCTAGAAGAGCTGAAGGCACAGATTCAGAGAGACATCAATCAGGCATCAGCCATGTTTGATGCAACGAATAAGACGGTGTGACCCATCTGCCACGGTTGTTGCAAACAAATACACATCGCCACCTTCTGCCAAGCGAAGTTTTTTCCTTAGTTCCGCCACACTGGTAGGGAAGTTTCTTGCCGTAATGTTTGCCTTTGTAACCCCGGCAAGCATGGCACGCAATTCCTTTTTACCGAAACCGCACGAAGCAACAATCTCAAAGCCACGTCCCGGGAAATCCTGTACGGGAGATGAAGAAACGAAAAGATTGCTCATAGGATGAAGTTTCTCTACCGCGTATCTTTCACAAAGCACATCCTGAAGTCCTGCTTTTAGGATACTGGCGTGAGGCTCGTAGATACACGTTGCGGAGGCACTCGCAACGTGTTCCGATGCCACTCGCAACAGGGCGCTATTCTTCTCCTCGTGTGTACATGTGAAAACCTGATCGGAAAGCCCGAGGTTTACAGCATAGTACACAGGCTGTCCTTCATGGATCTTATCCAGGACGAAGAGCAGTTCCTTGCACTCGCCCTTTACGCTTACCACATGTACTTCACAAACATGCTCTAAAACCGACAAGGCTGCACTGATGTCCAGCATAGGGGACAACTTCACCATTGCGTATCGGCTAACCTCCATCAGCCTGTCCTGCAACTGGACAACGTCTGGTGTGCAATCGGCTATGGCAACGGTTTTCCTGCCCACATTGTCCCTACGCGCAGGGTCAAGATAGATGAGGTTGCACGGAGCGATGCGTTGACACAAAAACTCGGAGGAATCAGTACAAACAACGCTTGAACCAAGCAAATCAAGCAGGGCAAAGTTGTGCTCAGCTATGCGGCAAAGTTCAGCATTGCGCTCCACATAGACAGATGTGGCAAACAGCGATGCCATGTAACTGAAATCAATGCCATAGCCACCCGTAAGGTCGGCAAAACATCTGCGCTCCGAGCACTCAGGAAGAAGGCGCGAGACAATATCAGCCTTGTACCTGGCGGTCAGTTCGCTGGAACACTGCTCCATGGACAAGGCTGGCGGATACCACAAGCCATCCACTTGCGACCAGCGAGGAAGTTTCTCACAGGCCTTCTGCCATCCCTCTATCTGTTGCAGACACCACTTTATGTCCACACTATCCTCTGCCCTACGTAAGGCAAGGGTACGGACATCATCATGACGATGCTGCTTTATAAATTCTTCGTTTGTCATCTGATTGACAAATATACGGATAAGCATCGGCTTGCCCAACTTCAAGTATCACATATTTAATGTATAATTACCCTCAGCACCATTTTTATTGACAGACACACCCGAAGATTGGCTTAATTTTGCTATATTTGCGGTCTATTATGGAAGATTTCGATATAAGACACGAAGGGCAGGTTCGCGAGAAAGATTATGAGAACGCCTTGCGACCGCTGAAGTTTATGGATTTCAGCGGGCAGAAGAAGGTGGTGGAGAACCTGAGCATCTTCGTTGAGGCCGCCAAATACCGTGGCGAGCCCTTGGACCATACCCTGTTGCACGGACCTCCAGGTCTGGGCAAGACCACGTTGAGCAACATCATAGCCAACGAACTGGGCGTGGGATTCAAACTGACATCTGGCCCTGTGCTGGACAAACCTGGCGACCTTGCCGGCATACTGACATCGCTGGAACCCAACGATGTGCTCTTCATAGACGAGATTCACCGACTGAGCCCCGTTGTGGAGGAATATCTCTATTCCGCCATGGAGGACTACAGGATAGACATAATGATTGACAAGGGCCCCTCGGCACGTTCCATACAGATAGACCTGGCACCCTTCACCCTGGTGGGCGCTACTACACGAAGCGGTCTGCTAACCGCCCCGTTGCGTGCCCGTTTCGGCATAAACCTGCATCTGGAATACTACGACAGCACCACATTGCAGAAGATTATCCTGCGAAGCGCCAGCATCCTGGGTGTTCCCATTGAAGGCAAGGCCGCGGCCGAGATAGCGAGCCGTAGTCGTGGCACGCCACGTATAGCCAATGCCCTGCTTCGCCGAGTACGCGACTTTGCACAGGTGAAAGGCAATGGTAAGATAGACGTGAGCATTGCACGCTATGCCCTGGAGGCACTGAATATCGACCGCTATGGCCTTGACGAGATAGACAACAAGATACTGCTCACCATCATAGATAAGTTCAAAGGTGGCCCAGTAGGCATCAACACCATTGCTACTGCCATTGGCGAGGATGGCGGCACGGTGGAAGAGGTGTACGAACCATTCCTGATAAAGGAAGGCTTCATAAAGCGCACCCCACGAGGCAGAGAGGTGACCGAACTGGCATACCAGCACCTGGGGCGCACACCGCTTGCCGCAAACGGCCAGCAGAGTCTCTTTGACTTCTGAGAGTGTTCTGAGTAATCGGAGTTGTCTGAGTTGTCTGAGTTGTCTGAGTTGTCGGAATACTCTGAATACTCTGAATTATCTAAATAGGCGCAGTTTTCAGTTTTCCGTTTTTACATTTCCGTTTCTAACATGGTTCTCAACTACATCTGGATAGGTTTCTTCCTCATAGCATTCCTCATAGCACTGGTAAGACTAGTATTTATGGGCGACACCTCGGTGTTTCCTGCCATAATGGACAGCACCTTTTCTTCTGCCAAGACGGCATTCGAGATTTCACTGGGCCTGACAGGTGTCCTGTCCCTGTGGATGGGCATTATGCAGATTGGTGAAAAGGGCGGACTTGTAAGCGCATTGAGCCGTTTGCTGTCGCCTCTATTCTGCCGACTCTTTCCTGACCTTCCGAAGGGACATCCTGCCTACGGACACATGTTCATGAATATCAGTGCCAACATGCTTGGCTTGGACAATGCAGCCACACCATTGGGACTGAAGGCTATGGAATCCATGCAGGAGGAGAACAGGACACAGAATGAGAGAAAGGCCAGGGAACTGGGGCTGTCTCGCGAAGAGGCCGAAAAACTGAACACCACCGCTTCCAACCCCATGATAATGTTCCTGGTGCTGAACACATCGGGCCTCACGCTCATACCTGTCAGCATACTGGTGTACCGCGCACAGATGGGAGCGGCACAACCTACGGACATCTTCATACCTATCTTGCTGGCCACAACCATTGCCACACTGGGAGGCATTATCGTTACAAGTCTCTACCAAAAGATAAACCTGCTGAACCGTGCCATCCTGGGCACCATGCTGGGAATCTGCCTACTCATAAGCGGAGTGGTATGGCTGGGCACACAAGTGGACAGGGAAACCATGAACCTATGGAGCACCACCGTAGCAAACGTGCTGCTGTTTACCATAATCATAGGTTTCATCGTGGCAGGCATGAAGCGTAAGATAAATGTCTACGAGGCCTTTGTGGAGGGAGCAAAGGGCGGTTTTGAAACAGCCGTGCGCATCATACCCTATCTGGTAGCAATATTGGTGGCAATAGGAGTGTTCCGTGCATCGGGTGCTATGGATGTCATAATATCCGGCACGGAATGGCTGGTAGCATCCATGGGCTTGAATGCCGACTTTGTACCCGCCCTGCCCACGGCAATAATGAAACCGCTGAGCGGTTCGGGTGCCAGAGGCATGATGGTGGATGCCATGACTACCTACGGAGCGGACAGTTTCGTGGGACGACTGAGCTGCATATTCCAGGGAGCAACAGACACAACCTTCTATATATTGGCCGTATACTTCGGCAGCGTGGGCATACGACATACACGCCATGCCGTGGCGGCAGGCCTCATCACCGACCTCATTGGTGTGGTGGCGGCAATATTCATAGCATACGCATTTTTCGGATAAACAACACTTAAAACAAGCATAACATCGTGTTCATAGCAGTAGCAGGAAACATAGGAGCAGGAAAGACCACACTGACAGAACTTCTGGCAAAGCACTATGGCTGGGAACCTAAGTTCGAGGCCGTAGCCTCCAATCCCTACATGGAGGACTATTACAAGGACATTCACCGATGGAGTTTCTGCCTGGAAACATTCTTCCTGAAGGAGCGCTTCCGAGACCTTCTTGCCATATCGCAGACCGACAAGGATGTGATACAGGACCGCAGTATCTTCGAGGGTGTGCATGTCTTTGCCGCCAACAACCAGGCAATGGGCAACATGGAGCAGCGCGACTACAGCACCTTCATGGAACTTTTCCAACAGATGACCAGCGTGGCACGCACACCTGACCTGATGATATACCTCCGTGCCTCCATACCGCATCTGGTGGCAAATATCCAGAAGCGCGGTCGTGGATACGAGCAGAGCATCCCCATTGACTATCTGCAGAATCTAAACAACCGTTATGAGGACTTCATCTATAATAAGTATGAAGGCAAGGTGCTGACCATAGAAGTGGACAATATGGACTTTCTGCACAACCCCGACGACTTCATGCTCATCACGGACAAGATAGACCGCATATTCTATGGCCTATTCCCCGAAGAAACCAACAAATAATATCAATCTCTAAGTAAAACAATACCGATATGCACATAGCGATAGCAGGAAACATTGGTTGTGGCAAGACCACCCTCACCAAGATGCTGGCCAAGAGATATGGCTGGGAAGCACGTTTTGAACCTGTGGACGTGAATCCTTATCTGGAAGATTTCTACAAGGACATGGCACGATGGAGTTTCAATCTGCAGATATACTTCCTGAACAAGCGTTTCAAGGACGTGGTGGAGATAAGCAAGGCAACAGACCGTACCATAATCCAGGACCGTACCATTTTTGAGGATGCACGTATATTTGCCCCAAACCTGCATGAACAGGGTTACATGTCCGACCGCGACTTCGAGAACTACACCGACCTCTTCGACCTGATGATGTCCCTCGTGGGATTGCCCGACCTGATGATTTATATCCGCAGCACCATCCCCAACCTTATAGCACAAATCAGCAAGCGCGGACGTGAATACGAGCAGAGCATCCGCATAGATTACCTGAAAGGCTTGAACGACCGCTACGAGGGATGGATAAAGAACTACCCTGGACAAGTGCTTATTATTGACGGAGACACATGCAAGTTCGGCGACAATCCCGAGGATTTCCGTATGGTGACGGAAGAGATTGACCAAAGACTGTACGGACTGTTCTAAACGGAAAGGTGAAAACGGAAAACGGAAAACTGCGAGTAAGCGAGAACAGAAGCATGGTAAGGACGCTGCCTCAGCGTCCGACAACAGCAAATAAAGCGGACGCAGCACGCTGCGTCCCTACATTATTGAGCGATATTTAGAAAAAACGGATATCGGCCCCCTCACAGTTAAACACTAAACTCTGAACGATCAACCCACATGGCAAATCTGAAAGCCCTTGCCAAGGATACGGCAATATATGGCCTGTCAAGCATAGTAGGCAGATTCTTGAACTACCTGCTCGTTCCCCTCTACACTCACGTTATCAGTGCGGAGAACGGCGGTTATGGCATAGTCACCAACCTCTACGCCTATGTTGCCCTATTGCTCGTACTGCTCACCTTCGGCATGGAGACAACCTTCTTCCGCTTTGCCAACAAGGAGGGCGAAGACCCGGACACCGTATTCTCCACCTCGCTGGCGGTAATTGCCTCGTTGGCATGCGTGTTCCTTGCAGGAATCTTCGGTTTCATCACACCTGTAAGCGAACTGCTGGGCTATGCCGAGCATCCGGAATACATTATGGTTATGGCCTCTGTAGTAGCATTGGATGCCCTGCAGGCCATACCGTTCAGTTACCTTAGATACAAGAAAAAGGCCATCAAGTTTGCCTCACTCAAACTTCTCTTCATCGTGCTCAACATCGGTCTTAACCTTCTGTATTTTGTATGGCTGGGCAAGAGCGATGTACTTTATGTCTTCACCCTAAACCTTGTATGCACCGGCATAATAACCTTCTTCTTCCTGCCTGAAATGCTGAAAATAAAGTGGAAGGTAGACTTCAGCCTGCTTCGTCGCATGCTCTCCTACTCATGGCCTATCCTCATTCTGGGCATAGCAGGCATCCTGAACCAGGCCGCCGACAAGATGATTTTCCCGCTCATCTATCCCGACCGTGCACTGGGCGTGGTAGAACTGGGCGTATACGGTGCTTGTGGGAAGGTGGCTATGATCATGGCCATGATTACGCAGGCGTTCCGCTATGCCTACGAACCTTTTGTCTTCGCACAAAGCAAGGATAAGGACAAGAACGAAACCTATGCCATTGGCATGAAGTACTTCCTTATCTTCACCCTGCTGGCTTTCCTTTGCGTAGTGGCATATCTGCCCCTGCTGAAATACATGGTGGGAAGCGACTATTGGGAAGGCCTGAAGGTTATCCCCATAGTGATGGCGGCAGAAATAATGATGGGCATCTATTTCAACCTGTCTTTCTGGTACAAACTCATAGACAAGACCATCTATGGAGCGTGGTTCTCACTGGCAGGTTGTGCCGTACTGTTTGCCGTGAACATCATCTTCATCCCCCGATACAGTTACATGGCATGCGCCTGGGGCGGTTTTGCCGGCTATGGCACGGCTATGGTGCTCAGCTATATCGTCGGACAGAAGAAGAACCCCATCAGCTATCCCATGAAAAGCATGGCGGTTTACGTGGCCATTACCTGCCTTTTCTTCGGCATTATGCAGATTCTGCCACAGGAATGGCCCGCAATACTGAGAATGGGAATAAATACAATGCTGGTCATCGCCTTCGTGGGACACATCATATACCACGACCTTCCTCTCCGCAATCTGCCCGTAGTGGGAAAGTATTTCAGGTAATTCTCCTCTCCTTCTTCTTCAAGCTCTCAGAGTCCTTATTTAACTCCTCGGGACGTCAGGCCTCAGTCCTCCCGAGGACCGGTCTTTGACGTCCCGAGGACCCAAAATGGCTTCATTTTTATATTATCCTCCACGCATGTTCTAATGTTTCATATAAAGTGGGATGAGTCATCTCTGATCCCTTATACTTTTTTGTTAACTGGTGTTTCTTCTTTAAGTTTACTAATGGTTTTGTAGTTAAATAATGTTGAGGATGGTGGTTAAAATCTGTGTACAGCTGTTCTTAATGTACTATTTTCTGTATCATTGCAGAACGAAACAGCATATAAGACATCATATGACTAATCAAAACCACGTCAAAAGAATAATTGCAGCCTTATTGTCATGGCCTTTGTTTGCCATGAATATCTTTGCACAAGATACGCATCCTGTGTTTCAAGCGAGGGAGGATAGCATGTTGGTAAAAGGTGAACCGGTGCTATATGATCCCTATATGTGGGAAAAACTGCCAAATCAGGCTCCTGAATGGATGAGGGAGATTGAACGTAATCCATCCGGAGTGAATTTTCTGGAGGTGCAACGTCTGTTCAATGAATGGAAGGCACAGGACGTGGATGTACGTGTGAGGACAGTAGAGAACAAGCAGGTGGTGAATTACTATCGTCGTTGGATGAGCGCCTATCGTAAATATGCCCAACCTGACGGTACTATTCGTTTGCCAGAGATGAGCAATTATACCGCCAAGGTGGATTCCATGAACAAAAGGACAGCCGAGGTACGGTTGTCAACGGGTTCTGCCGAGACGCCCCTGTGGCGCAATATAGGTCCTAACCGCACGTATGCCAGCCAAAGTGGCGAACTCAAGCGCAAGGACTCTCAGGTATGCGTCTTCCGTATAGCCGTGGCCCTTAGTGATAGTGCCACAGTCTATTGTGGCACGGAATCCGGTGTGGTGTTCAAGACTTCGGACCATGGTCACACCTGGCAGCCCTGTGCTCCTCAGCACAATTTCGGTGGTTCCATATTCAGTATTGCTGTAGATCCCGAGGACAAGGACATTGTTTATGTTGGCGGAGGACCATGGTTGTGGAAAAGTGTAGATGGAGGCAATACATGGAAGCGGTGCGAAGGTATCATCAGTCGTGCCAACTCCATACGCATAGACCCCACCGACCACAACCGCATAACCGTAGCCGTGGGAAGCAAGCACGAGGAACGTTCGGGTAGCGGTTTCTATATCTCAGAGAACGGGGGAGACTCCTTCTTCTGCACGTTGACCGGCATTTGCTTCGACCATGAACTCCAACCCGGCAATTCCCGTCGCATCTATCTTGTACGTCGCGAAGGTGCAGGTCCATGGGCAGGTATATATGTCTCCGATGATGCAGGCATGACGTGGCAACCTACGGAACTCCCTGTTTACGACATGATATGCGGTCGTTTGGCTGTATCCGAGGCTCCGGGTGGAGAAGACTATGTATATGCACTCGTAACTTGTGACGGCTGGGGTTACGATGCCGGTCCCCAGGGAGGAAAGGGCAAACCCTATGTGCTTCTGTCCAAGGACGCAGGACGCACTTGGCAGGACAAAACTGTTTACAAGACCAGCGGACATTGGGACAATACCTTCTCGCCAATTATGGATGAGGCAGGCGGTCAGGGTTTCTTCGACATGATGATTGGAGCCTCGGCATCCGACCCTGCCCATGTTCTATTTGGACTTACCTCCCTGTACCGTTCCACTGAGGAGGGTACATGCAACTTCCGCAATCATGCCATTGGAGGCTATCAGCGTTCCGACTGGATGCATTGCGACATACAGGACATAGCCATACATCCCTGTGGCGATACATGGGTGTGCAACGATGGCGGTATCAAGTACTCGCGCGATTTTTTTGAGACCAAGGGCGAGGACCGCTACGATGGCATCTATGCCTCTGACTATCAGGGCTTGGGAGTAGGTTGGAACGAGGACGTTATGGCGGCAGGTCGTTGGCACAATGGTGATGTTGTGCATGCCTCCACCTATGGCGAAGGCAATTCCGTTCATGTGGGCGGTGTGGAGATCGCCACGGGCTATGTGATGAGGAGCAATCCTTGGAAGGTTTACTTCACCGATGCAGGAACACGCATCATGCCGCGTGCCATGGACGGTACCATTCAGGAGGACCATCGTACATGGTTCTCAGACAAGAAACCCTACGAGGCTCTGCGCATAAATGGCGAAATTGCTACAGACCCGCGCTATGCACTGAAGGTCTTTCTTCAAGATATGACTAATCCGCAGGAGGCTT
The DNA here is from genome assembly GCA_045659645.1 of Bacteroidaceae bacterium. Taxonomy (GTDB): domain Bacteria; phylum Bacteroidota; class Bacteroidia; order Bacteroidales; family Bacteroidaceae; genus Physcousia. The sequence goes on from JAZRCG010000028.1 coordinate 40,429, forward strand.
ATCTCTCCTTGGACGAAGGGGCATCCTTCCAAAAGGTGTTCGATAGCGAGGGCGAGGACTTCTATAGTTACGACTTTGCACGTTCCAATCCCGATAGGGTTTACATTTCCGGCACCTGGTGCGTTTGGCGCTCGGACGATGGAGGCGAGACCTTCCGTGAATGTCCTGCCAGACCTTTCCCCGAACTTGGAGATGGGATGCACTTCACCCGTCTTGTCCTGGACCCCAACGATGAGGACCACCTTCTGGTAATATGCCATGACCTGCCAGGCTTAGTTAGCGAGACTTTTGATGGTGGCGCAAGTTGGATGCCTTTTGACTTGGGGACACTCGCCAATAAGCGCATTCACCAGATTCTGCTTGTTGGGGACGAGTACAATAGCTGTTATGTTACAACCTATGATGGAGCCAGTGTGTACTTCAAGGACAACACTATGCAAGACTTCATTGATTATTCAAGCGGTTTGAATCCGGGAGCGCGTATCTCCAAACTTGTGCCTTTCTATAAGGACGGGGTATTGCGCATGGCCACCGACCAGGGTCTGTGGGAGGCCCCGTTATATCATCGTACTTTCCTTGCAGTTCCCCAACCTATGGCTTTGAACCTTGGTAGTGGCGACCTTACTGCCAATCCAAGGAAAGAGGTGCAGTTCGACAGTTACAGCATTGTCCGCCAGGACGAGCATACGAAATGGCATTGGACATTCTCGCCCCAGCCGCAATATGTGAGCGATGCCAACATACGCAACCCTCGAGTAGTCTTCGGCAATGCAGGCAGCTACGATGTCACACTCACGGTAACAACCCCATCGGGAACATCGTCCCGAACAATAAGGAATATGATTACAATCAACTCCTCCACCGGCATAGACGCATCGCATGTGGGCGAGGTTGGCTTGCAGAAGAACATATTGGAGCAAGGCGAGAACCTTGTTGTTGCCACCACCGGACTGGACTCCGACTCCAAGCTGACCATCCACGACCTCAAGGGCAGGCTCATGCATAGTGCACATGTTCCTGTGTCACAGCCCCAACTGAATGTGCCATTGAACCATCTCTCATCGGGCATGTACATCTACCAGCTAACTAATGCCCGACAGAAGTTCTTCGGACAGTTCTCAATCAGATAACTCTATACCTTATTTATAATATATAAGACAAACACAACCAATGTATATGAAGACAATAAAAAGAATATTCGTTTCCATGCTTCTGTCGTTGGCAATTGGCAATGTCTGCGCCCAGGAGCATGACGGCACTTTGTTCGTGCCATACCGTTTGAATTACTTGCCGGCAGGTTCTCCGGTGTGGATGGCCAGGCTGGCCTCGCCCGAAGGGCTTGACTACAATGCCATGGTGGACAGTTTCGAGGTCTATCTGCATAACACCCCCGGGGCTCGTCGCAAGTCGCGCGATACCAAGCAGGTGGTCAATCACTTCCGTCGTTTCCAGAAGGCTTATCTTCCATATGTACAGGCTGACGGAATTATCCGATTGCCCAAGGCAACGGCCTACCATCAGGAAATGGACAAGGCCCAAGAGGAGGTGGCATACTCCCGTGCTCTTGCCCGTACAGCCACAGGCATATCTCAGGACAGCGATGCTCCTGCGCCATGGAAGGTGATTTCGCCCATTGTCACATACGACTACATTACCAAGAAGGTTTCTCCTGCACAATCCAACATCCAGCGTATGGCAGCATCCCGCTCCAATCCCAACATTCTCTATTGCGGTTCGGAGACAGGAATGGTGTTCCGCTCCACTGACAAGGGCGAGACCTGGACTCCGTGTAACGATGGCGAGTGGATGGCTGGCGAGATAACCTTCGTGGATATCAGTTCGTCCAATCCCGACAAGGTTATAGCCGGTGGTGGAGGTGTCTGTTGGCTCAGCACCGATGGTGGAGATACATGGAAAAACATCACACCCCAGAAGTCAGCCTATGCTCGTAGCAGCTCTGGACAGTTCCATCCCGCGGACGATAACATAATAGTCTTTGGCGACCGTACCCAATTGTGGCGCACCACGGACGCTGGCGACACCTGGCAATGGATGATGGGAGGTATGGTTTTCGATATCAGATTCTCTCGCCACAATCCGCAGGTGTGCTATGTGGCCATTGAGCAGGAGAATACCGTAAAACTTTACAAGAGTCAGGATGGCGGAGCATCATGGAATGTGCTCTCTCTGGACGGCCAACCTCTGATCAGTGCCCGTATTGGCCTCAGCGAGGCTCTCGGCGGAGCAGACTATGTCTACATGTGGGCATGCCGCAGGAATCATCTCTCTCAGCCAGGTCCCTTGTACTTCAGTGGTCCGCCATTGCTCTATAAAAGTACCGATGGAGGTTCTACGTTTAGCGTAACTGACCCTACGGCCCAGATGGAAGCAGTTGACAAGAACGGCGGTCAGGGCTATTACGACCTCGTTTGCACGGCCTCTGCCACAGATCCCGAGGAACTGCTTGTGGGCATAATCCAACTGTATCGCTCCACCGATGGCGGACAGACGCTGGAGAACGTGGGCGGTTATTATGGCAGGTTTGACCTGCATTGCGACATGCAGAGCATACAGACCAATGGTGCTGGCGATACATGGCTCTCTACCGACGGTGGTGTCATCTATAGCAACGATTTCTTCAACCAGCATGCCGAGGCCCGGTTGAACGGACTCTATGCCTCGGAGATGTGGGGTTTTGATTTGGGATGGAACGAGGATGTGATGGTGGGCGGACGCAATCACAACGGAAACATGTCTCAATTGGACCGTTACAATGGTGTGACTTTGTCTATGCGAGGTTCAGAGCGCCCAACAGGATACATCTTCCTGTCCAATCCCCGTAAGGTGGCTTTCAGCGACTCGGAGAATGTCATCATGCCTGATGACTGGAAGGACGAATTTGTACCCTTCCTCGATTTCTGGACCTACCCCAAGGAGTCATCGCAGCATGGCATAGGCTTTGAATTCGACCCACGCTATGCCCAGTGTTTCTATATCGTGCAGGGCATAGGCGACGAAGAGCACAGAACACTTTGGCGCACACGCGATGACGGTGCATCTTTCTCTACAGTTTACACCTTTGACAAGCCCATCAATGCCGTGGCGCTGTCGCGTTCCAATCCGGACAAGATCGTTGTATCCACTTGGGGGCGTATCTTCTATTCCATGGATGCAGGTGCAACGTTTGAAGAGTATCCTATTCCAGACGAGATGACATACAGCATCACCTACAAGATTGCCATCCATCCCACCAACGAGGACGAGATTTGGGTGAGCGATGGTAATGCCGGTGGTTTCTGGCGCACGCAGGACAACGGAGCCAACTGGGAGAAACTGGACGACGGACTGACTATTCCCAACTGGGAAGGTAATATGGAAGCGCACAGTATAGGGCGTTTCTTCCTGACCGGAAACGAGAAGAATGCAGCATATGCCATAGCATTCACCAAGGGTTATCTAAACGAGAGTTACACAACAACCCGAGGCAGGGTTCTGTACAGGGACGATACTACCGACGGGTGGGTGAACTTCAGCGATGGCCTGCAAAAGGTGATGAACCTGAACCGCATGCTCCCCTTCTATAAGGACGGCGTGATACGCCTGGCTACAAACAACGGCATCTGGCAACGCGATCTTGTTGATACAGACTTTAGGCCCGTAGCCCAACCCCTGATACTGAATGCCGGTTCGGGCGACAACACCGTGTCCACTTACCCACGCGAAATACAGTTGGAGAGTTACAGCATAGTGAATCAGAACGACGTGCAGTGGCACTGGGATATCAAGCCTGCACCATTGTCCATCACATCTTATGAGACACGCAATCCTGTCATGGTCATTGAACCGGACCAGACATACGATATTGCACTGACGGTAACCACTCCGGCCGGTACGGACACCAAGTGCGTCAAGGCCATGATAAAGGGCAGCAAGCCCGTTCCCGATGATGCAACCGGTGTGGATGAACAGATGTCCGAGGACGACCTGCTGCTTCTTTCCGGTAATGTGGTCATGGCAGGGGAGAGGTTCTCCTTTGTTCCGCGTGGTCTTGAAGGTACTGTTTCCATTACGCTCTACGACTCTGCCGGACGCATGATGGCCAGGGAAAGCGGTATCGGCAGGATAGACGTCTCCACCTCAGGCTATCCTGCGGGAGTGTATTACTATATAGCATCCGACCAGGCAGGATACCGTAAAACTGGCAAACTGCTGGTGAAGGGTAGATAAAGGGGTGTGCTGACTATGAAAAGGATAGTTCCCCTTATCTTGCTTCTGTTCTGTGTGCATGCAGTTAAACTCACCGCTCACCGCTCATCCGCTCCCCCACAAGACTCTCTTAGCACTTCTTCGCTTGGCGAACTTGTTGTTTCGGCCAGCCGATGGTACAGACCCGGCGAGGAACAGCCCGTAAAGGTGTCGCGTCTTGCCTTTGAACAGTCTAATGCCTATAATCCGCAGACAGCGGCGGACATGCTGGGGCTTACCGGTGAGGTCTTCATCCAGAAGAGCCAGTATGGCGGTGGCAGTCCCATGATACGCGGATTCTCTGCCAACAGACTTCTCTACTGTGTGGACGGAGTGCGCATGAATACAGCAATATTCAGGGCAGGTAATCTGCAGAATGTAATTTCGCTCGACCCGTTTGCCGTATCATCCACCGAGGTTCTGTTTGGCCCGGGCAGTGTCTGTTATGGCAGCGATGCCATAGGCGGAGCAATGGTGTTCAATACCTTGCGGCCCCGCTTGTCTCAGGACAGCTCGTCCGTCTTCTATGGTTCGGCAACATTGCGAGGCGCTACGGCATCAAGCGAGTTCACCGGACACCTGCACCTTGGGGCTGGGTGGCGCAGGTGGGGCTTCACTACAAGTTTTACGGCCTCCTCCTTCGGCGACCTTAAACAAGGTCTGCATGGTCCCGAGGAGTATATCATGCCATACATCGTTGTCCCCGAATACAGTATGGGCGGCGAGGTGAAGGACCATGTGCTGGCCAATGGCAATGCCAGATTGCAGACGCCGAGCGGGTATTCGCAGTACAACTTCATGCAGAAGGTGCGCTATGCTCCGTCCGAGCGCTGGAACATGGAGTATGCCTTCCATATGAGCAGAACATCCGAGTATGCAAGGTACGACCGTCATCTGCGCATGCGCAATGGCAAGCCACGCTATGCCGAGTGGAACTACGGTCCCCAGGAATGGACCATGAACCATCTGTGTGTGGAGCACTGGGGACAGAATGCCGTGTACGATTCATTGCGCATAAACCTTGCCATGCAGATGTTCAAGGAGAGCCGCATAAGTCGCAATCTCAACGACCCTCTCAGGGAGATACAGACCGAAGATCTGGATGCTTGGAGTGCCAATATGGATTTCAGCAAGAACCTAACTAATGATGTTACCTTGTCCTATGGTATGGAGTACGTACTTAATATGGTACGTTCACGGGGTGAGGGCTATGATGTCACTACGGGTGAGAAGTCAGTCATCCCAGCACGCTACCCCAAGGCATCATGGCATAGCGCAGGACTTTATGCACAGGCAGAATGGCGTGTGCACAGGACCTTGAACCTCGAGGCTGGTCTGCGCTATAACCATTACTTCGTCCGTAACGACTTCTCTACGGTGGGTTACGATGTCCCGTTTGCCCCCTTGCAGAGTTCAGATGCAGGTAGTGTGAGTGGCAGTGCCGGTCTCAATTGGCGTCCCTTGCCGGACTGGCTCTTCAGAGTAAACTATGCCCGAGGTTTCCGTGCTCCCAATGTGGACGATATGGGCAAACTGTTCGACAGTGTGGATGGTTGTGTCACCGTTCCCAATCCATCGTTGAAACCGGAATATGCCGACAACATAGAACTGGGCATATCAAAGCGTTTCGGTCCCTATCTCAGGCTTGACCTCACGGCATACTATACCCACCTGAGCAATGCCATAGTGCGTCGTGACTATCTTTTCAACGGAAGTCCCACCATGCAATATCAGGGCGAGGAGTGTGTGGTGCAGGCTCTGCAGAATGCTGCCGAGGCAAACGTGTGGGGCATACAGGCAGCCTTGGATTCGCGCTTTGCCCGTTACTTCTATGTGAAGGCCAATGTCAACTGGCAACGGGGTTTCGAGGAACTGGACAATGGCCAGGTATCGCCATCGCGCCATGTTGCTCCGCTCTTTGGCCGTGCTACTTTGGGATTCAAAAGGAATGCCTTCAGCATAGAGGCCTATACTGTTTTCCAGGACGAGTGCAGTGCTTCGGATATCCCTGAAGAAGAAAAAGGGAAGACTGAAATATATGCACTGGATGCCGATGGTAATGCCTATGCTCCGGCATGGATAACCCTGAATATGCGAGCGTCCTATGACTTGAACTTTGGGCTATCCATAAATGCTACGTTCGAGAATATTACTGACCGACGCTATCGGTCTTATTCCAGTGGAATAAGTGCATCAGGCATCAACTTTGCGATGGGGTTGACCTATACTGTCTTATACTGATATAGGTAGACACATTTGATAACAATTAATAAAATGTGTAAACAGTATGAGAAAGAAATGCGAACGTTACAGTGAAGAAGAACGCTTATTAATTCTTCGTGACTATTATTCCTCAGGAATGTCCAAA
>JAZRCG010000029.1:0-61929 GCA_045659645.1 Bacteroidaceae bacterium
AAAGCTCCATCCCCAATCTTCGTCACCCACCGAGGAAGGGGTATGCTTTTAAGGTTCTCGCAACGAAGAAAAGCACTTTCCCCAATCTCTTCCACCCATTCGGGCAGAGTGATTTCCGTGAGGTTCTCACAACCCAAGAAAGCCTCTTTCCCAATCTTCTTTATCCACTGAGGTAATTCTACGCTCGTGAGTTCTTTGCAATACTCGAACGCTTTATCTTTTATCTCCGTCTCCCACTCGGGTATGATGGCCTTGCCATCCTGGATGTCATAGCCGTATTTTTTGTATTTTGCCATAGTAGTGTTTTCGGGTGGTTTGCTTTATTTCTAGTTATTTTTCTTGCTGGAGAGCAAATATTGTCTTTTGGCGTTCAATCTCTCGCCTAAGTTCTTCTTTGGTCGGAAGCAGAGGCAGGTATTTGGCCGCAAATAACTGCTCGTTTCCGTTCAGAATGGAGTATTTGGCAATATCGGCATCCGTGTCCGAACACAGGACTATGCCAATTGTTGGGTTGTCTCCCTCAGTTCGTTTCAAATCGTCATACATGCGTCTGTACATGTCCATCTGGCCAACATCCTGATGGGTTATGGCGCCAATTTTCAAGTCTATCAAAACGTAGCATTTCAGTATGACATTATAGAAGACCAGGTCTATGAAATAGTCCTTGGCATCGGTGCGAATCAACTGCTGGCGCTTCACAAAGGCAAAGCCACGCCCCAATTCCATGATGAATTCCTGAAGATGGTCGATGATGGCCGTTTCCAGTTCCTGCTCCGAGAAACTGTTATCTTGTTTGAATCCCAGGAACTCTGCCACGATGGGATTCTTGAGCAGTTCCAACTTATCTGGCAGTTCCTCTTTTACGGGCAATTGCGGTTGCTTGAAATGACGTTCAAAGTATTGCGTGCTGATGTTGCAATCCAATGTCCGTACGCTCCACATCTCCTGCGAAGCCATTTGCAGATACCATCGTATGGCGGTATCGTCTCCAACCCTGAGAGAGCGGAATATATGTGTCCATGTCAGATTTGGAAACCGCGATTTCCATATCTCTATATCTGGCATGAGGATGTAGAACTTTCGGAAAGCCCTTAGATAGCGTGCCGAAAAACCTGCACCATATTCGTGGGTCAGTCTTGCCGACAAGTGGTTGATAAGTTGTTCGCCATATTCAGCCCTTTCCTTGCCTCTCTGCTCTTCCTCTACGATGCGCTGACCCACCCTCCAATAGGTTTCTATCATTGCGCTATTTACGGCACTGCAGGCCTTCTGTCGCCCTTCTTCTACAATGGCGCAGACCTCACCCACGAAGGCACTATGCATCTCTGTTGTAGGGACAGTATTCTTTTCGCTCATCTTTGGTCTATTTCTTTACTTCGCAAAGATACGAATAAATGAGTGAAATAATATCAAGCTTGCTTGAATATTTTTGCAACGAGTGAAAGTATCTTCGAGTTTATCTCAAAGATACAAAATAATTTTGAAAACACAAGCAGAGGGGAGCAATACAGCATCCTAATGTCGTTATACTTTCCAAGCAAAAAAAATGCCCCATTCCGGGGCAAATTTTAGGGGTGTTTGAAAATGAGGGAGATAGGATCAATAGCGGATGATCTGGACGTTGGGGCAATCATTGAAGGCAGATCCATGCACATAGCACCCCTTAGGGATGCGCACTTCGGTGAGGCTGGAGCAACCAGAGAAAGTGTCACCATCCTCATTTTTCTTTATCTCTGTCACCGATGGGGGGATGGTGATGTTCGTGAGACTGGAGCAACCTTTGAAAGCTTGGAATCCAATCTCCGTCACCGATGGTGGTATGGAGATACTCGTGAGGCTCTCGCAACCATAGAAAGCACCTTCCCCAATCTTCGTCACCGAGGGGGGAATGGTGATGTTCGTGAGACTGGAGCAACAAGAGAAAGTGCCACTCACAATCTCCGTCACCGATGGTGGTATGGAGATGCTCGTGAGGCCGGAGCAACCGCAAAAAGCATCTAATCCAATCCACGTCACCGATGGTGGTATGGAGATGCTCGTGAGGCTGGAGCAACCAAAGAAAGCCCACGGCGCAATCCCCGTCACCGATGGGGGTATGGAGATGCTCGTGAGGCTGGAGCAACCATTGAAAGCATCGTGCCCAATCTCCGTCACCGATGGGGGGATGGAGATGCTCGTGAGGCTGGAGCAACCAGAGAAAGCCGATGGTGCAATCCCCGTCACCGATGGGGGAATGGAGATGCTTGTGAGGTCGGTGCAACCATTGAAAGCACCCAACCCAATATCCGTTACCGATGGAGGGATTATAGTGTTCTTACAACCTCCGATTAACCAATTGTTCTCTGTATGTATTATGGCATTGCAATCCTCTCGCGAGTCATAGACCTTGTTGTCCTTGGAAACGGAGATGTTTGTGAGGCTGGAGCAATAAGAGAAAGCCTGGATTCCAATCTCCGTTACCGATGAAGGGATGAAGATGCTAGTGAGGCTGGAGCAACCAATGAAAGCATTGCTCCCAATCTCCGTCACCGATTCTGGGATGGTGATGCTCGTAAGACTGGAACAACCATCGAAAGCGCCTTGCCCAATCTCCGTCACCGATGGTGGTATGAAGATGCTAGTGAGGCTGGAGCAACCAGAGAAAGCACTGTCCCCAATCTTCGTTACCGATGGGGGGATGGAGATGCTCGTGAGGCTGGAGCAATCTGAGAAAGCATAGTACCCAATCTTCTTCACCCACCGAGGAAGGGTTATACTTTTAAGATTTTTGCAATCATAGAAAGCGCCTTCTCCAATCTCCTCCACCCATTCGGGCAGAGTGATTTCAGTGAGGTTCTCGCAACCACTGAAAGCCTCTTTCCCAATCTTCTTTATCCACTGGGGTAATTCTGCGCTTGTTAGTTCCTCGCAACTCCAGAACGCCTCCTCCTTTATCTCTGTCTCCCATTCGGGTATGATGGCCTTGCCGTTCTGGATGTCGTAGCCGTATTCTTTGTATTTTGCCTCAGTGATAGGAGAAAATGGGTTGTCAATCATAGTCATTAAGTGGTTTTGGGGCTTGGGGGTCAGTTTGTTTCGTCTTCAAATGGCAATTTTCCAAGGTACTTGTCAAAATCGCTTATGAACATGCGGTCTTGTATGACTCTGAATTTCTCATATTCCGTTTCGGCATGCTCCTTTGCCTCCTGAGCAGAAACACTTCCCGATGTCTGCAACACATCATTGCCGCCAGCCATTAAGATTGTGTCTATCTGCTTGGCCCAGTCTTCCATGGTCATGGGAATATGGCGTTTTGCCATACGCTCAGCCAGTTCGAGCACACCACTCACAAGCTGTCCCATATCAGCCAGTTCCACTTCTCTTAGGTAGTTTTTAGCTATAACGACATCGGTCTTCACAATCTTTCCGTCAGGAGCGTTCTCCCAAGTAGTAAGTCCCATATGCTCCCTGTCGGCATTGGCACGTGCCACTATCAGTTCGGCAGCCGTCCTGCCATGCACGGCATAGTGCATCTTGTTCTGCATCGTCTTGTAGAATAGTCGTGTAGTAGGGGCATCCCGATTATAATCTATGGCCGTTGAGTATATATCGGTTAACTTTTGATAGAACCTACGTTCCGAGAGGCGAATTTCCCGAATCTCTGCCAACAGATGTTCAAAATAGTCTTCATCAAGAAACGCCCCATTCTCCATTCTTTTTCTATCCAATACATATCCCCGTATGGAATAGTCGCGCAATACGCTCGTAGCCCATTGGCGGAATTGTGTGGCGCGGATACTGTTCACGCGATACCCCACACTGATAACAGCATCAAGATTATAGAATTGGAGGCTACGGTTAACCTCTCTGCTTCCTTCGTGCCGAACTACCGAGATTTTCTCGGCAGTTGCACTTTCTATAAGTTCGCCGCTTTCATAGATATTCTTTAGGTGCAATCCGATATTATCCGACGAACAGTCAAACAGCATCCCCATCGCCCTTTGGGTACACCATACTGTCTTGTCCTTGTAATATACTTCAACACCTTGCTCCTTTCCCTCTACTTGAAAGATGAGGAACTCAGCTGTGCTGTTTCTTATTTCCTTACGTTTAGGCATAAAAATAGAGATTAGAATATTCTAATTGCTTCCATTTACACTTGCACGCACAAAGATACGAATAAGCGAGCGAAAAAGCAAATTTTATTTATTTTTCCGAGCGTGAGTATCTTCGAGTTGACTCAAAGATACAAAATCCCCCTCCTCCCTCGCAAGCATTCCGCTGTATTTATTTTCCATCCCTCTTCGTTCAACATTCAACATTAAACGTTAAACGTTCAAAATCCCGTCAAAAGTCAACGAACATGGGCAGAAAAGTCAACCCGTTCAGTATGGATTTGGGCGATGAGCAAGTGGTTAAAGATAGTGCCAGATAGTGTATGATGCTTAATTTCAACATCTTAATATAACATTGGGGGATAGTTTCCTCATTCCTCAGTCCTCAGTCCATTGTTTACGCTACGTTTGGATTGAGAAAATAAGTTTATAATAATATTATAACGTCTAAATAGCAGTTTGTCGTTTTCGGACTGAGGAATGAGGAACTGAGGAACACCTTTCAAACTGTGTAATGATTTTTCATTAAAACATAGTTAGTAAACAGAGGTGCGCACCACCAAACGTTTAACGTTGAACGTTTAACGTTGAACGCCTCATACCTGCTTGTTCAACCACGCTTAATCACTGATATTCAGCGCATTTATGCGCTCCTTGCAAGCAAGAGAGAACGTACAAGTACCCATGCCGTTTACGTTGCCACATCGCCAGTGAGATGCTGACATATTGTCATGCGCCTGGCAATTCATGTTCACGGCTGATTTCATGCGAGGACCGAGCCTTGACGATACGAGGATTTTCCCGCCCTGCACCGGGCACGGAGGGATGTAAAGTTTTTGGAGTATGGACCCCCACAAGGGGACGGAGAGCTGACCACAGATGACTCAGATTTGACGGGATTATCACAGATTTAGTTATAAATGCGCCCTCAGTGCACATTATCTCGCTCTATCTCGCTCTATCTCACAATGCGCCAAATTTGTGCAGTATCTTTGCAGTATCAAAAAGAACAGACCCCTCCCCAGCCAGTCCGCGCGTCGCACTGGGGAGTGCTCTCCTCACAAGGCACAGAAGCACATTCAGTGCTTCTCCTGAAGACCTCGCTCGCCCTGTATGGAGGGGAGTAGTTACAACTGTGTAACGCTATCACCCACTTTCTCTCCCTGAGACAGGGGCGAGTACCCCGCAGGGGGGAGGGGGTGGATAAAACTCTCTGCGCACTCTTGTCGTAACGAAGTTTGCGACCACTCCAGCGCAAGCGTGAAAAACAAGGGGAAATAAACTCTGCGCTCTTTGCGGTCTTTGCGTGAGAAAAATAATCATCGCGAGAAGAGAATATATTTCACACAGGATTCACAGAATTGACTTTAGTCCCTTCGGGCGTCGACCTTCGGTTCACCTTTATTATTCACCTTTGGTTCATCAAGCTAAAGCAGTCGTCTACGCTCATCAAGCTCCGCAAGTCCGTTTGTATCATCCACCCCCTCCGTCGCTACGCTCCTCGTCCCGCCTGTCTCAGGGGGACAGTTTTGCTGGCGCGGTGCTGGCGGTTGTAACTACTCCGTCCCATAGGGGGCGAGCGAGGTCTTTAGAAGATGGACTGAATGTCCATCTGTGCCTCGGGAGGGGCGAAAAGGGCCTTTAGAGAAAGTCTTGAATATACTTTCGTGCCCTTTGAGGGGAGCACTCTCCAGTGCGACGCGAGGAAAATTCCCCAGTGCGACGCGCGGACTGGTTGGGGAGGGGTCCGTAAGGGTCTTGGGGTGTCCTCAGTGTCCTCAGTCCTCAGTCCGTTTTGCCCTTACCACACCATTATTCCCGCCACGCCGCATACGATGCCGATGGCGGTGCCGGTGAGGACCTGGCCAAGGGTGTTGCCCTTCAGGAGCATGCGGCTGCTCATGACGGCTCCGGAGAGGAGGATGGCAATAGAGAGCCACCACGTGGGGTTGAAGGCAAAGATGTGGCTGTAGGCCAAGAGGGCACCGATGATTACCCCGGTGCCGGCCGAGTGCATGCTCACCTTGTACCACATGTTGGCTATCACGCATGCGCACTGCACAAGCAGGCTTACCACCAGTATGGCGCCCATGAAGGAGGGCAGATAGAGTTTGTGGCACACGTACATGCAACTGAGGTACGAGATGATGTTTATGAGGTAGACAATGTAGCGGCGGTGCTGCTGGTGAAGGTCGTGCTTGCTCCATCCGTTGGTCTTGCGGATGAGGAAGGTCATCACATAGGGTATGGCCACGCTGAACACGTACACGGCAAGCAGTACCCAGAGTTTGAACTCCCACGGCAGCATGCTCAGGTAGGTGAGGGTGAACAGGATGATGAAGCCCACCAGCGGATAGAACGCTGGCTGGAACGCCACGGCAAGCACTTGGGCAAGGTATCTGGTCAGTTTCATCTTCTTCTCATTCTGCTTGTGGGTATGCCCAGATGCTCGCGGTACTTGGCTACGGTGCGTCGTGCCACATCGAAGCCCTGGTTTTGGAGCATGGCGGCAAGTTCGTCGTCCTTCAGCGGTGCGCCCTTGTCCTCCTGAGCGATGATTTCCCTGAGTGCCTGGTGTATCTTTCTGATGGACACGTCCTCGTCCTCGGCGGTCCTGGCTTGGGAGGTGAAGAACCAGCGCAGGGGATAGGTGCCATAGGGTGTCTCCACGTACTTGCTGTTGCACACGCGCGACACGGTGCTGAGGTCCTGTTCCGTTATCTGGGCAATGTCCTCCAGGCGCATGGGGCGGAGCAGGGTTTCGTCGCCCGTAAGCAGGTACTTGCGCTGTAGTTTTACGATGGCCTGCATGGTGCGCATGATGGTGTGGCGGCGCTGCATGATGGCACCGATGAAGAGTTTGCCACGGTTCACATAGTCGCGTACGTAATCCACGTCTATCATCTCCATGGCATCGTCGCTGACGGAGAGTGTGGGCATGTCGCCGTCGTTCAGGGTCAGTTCTATGCCCCCCTCCTGATCTATGCCTACGATGACATCCGGTGTGATGTGCGTTTCCGAGGAAGTTGCCCTTTCGCCCATGGAACTGCCCGGGCGCGGATTCAGCCGCCTTATCTCGTGACGCAGGAGTTCTACCTGCTGGTCGGAGAGTTTGTACCTCTGCTGTATCAGGTCCCAACGGTTGTGGCTTATATCCTCCCAGTTGCGTTCCAGGACCTTCAGCAACAGGGGTGTGTGCCCGGGAACGCTGCGGTAGCCACGGCGCTTGCACTGTATGATTAGGCATTCCTGCAGGTTGCGTGCACCCACACCTGGAGGGTCAAAGCGCCACAGGGTTTGCAGGACACGCTCCACCTCCTCGGGTGTGGTGTCCAGGTAGTGGTAGATGCTAAGTTCGTCGGCTATCTGGAAGAGAGGCTTGGCAAGCAAACCGTCGTCGCCAAGGTTGCCAATCAGGTATTCCAGTATCTGGCGGTCGTGCCCGGAGAGGCCGCAACCTGCCACCTGCTCCATCATCTGATCGTAGAAGGACTGTGTGTCTGCACTGTCCATGCTCTCTGCCTCGGCGCCCGAAGGCTGGTGCAGGAGGTAGTCGGGGATGTCGTCCTCGGTGGAGTAGTCCTGGCGGGCATCGTAATCGGAGGCGCCTCCGCCGCCACTTTCATCCTGGATATAGCCGTCTCCGCCATCGCTGTTGCTGGCCTCCAGATAGGGGTTCTCGGCAAGTTCTGCCTCCACACGTTCGCGCAATCCCTCCAGGGGGAGTTCCACCAACTTGGACGCCAGCACCTGCATGGCCGTCTGTAGTTGTATCTGTTCCTGCGTGAGTTTCTGTTGTTGGACTTGAGAGAGAGGCATAATTGAAACGGAAATCGGAAATCGGAAATCGGAATGCTGCGAGTAAGCGAGAGCAATCAAACTTGTTTGAATTGCCGAGCGGGAGCAGGCTCGACGAAGTCAAATCGGAAAACTGAGGTGAGCGGGTGAGCGGTTAAGCTATATTTCCGTTTTCACCTTTCCGTTTTCCGTTTGATAAACCAGTTTGTAGTCGAGTTGCTTTTTGTAGAGGTCGGCACGGGCCACCTGCACGTGCACCTGGTCGCCCAGGTTGTATGAGCGGTTGCGGCGACGGCCACGCAGGCAGAAATTCTTTTCGTCGAACTCGTAGTAGTCGTCGTCCAGGTCGCGCAGAGGCACGAAACCCTCGCACTTGTTCTCGTTCACCTCCACGTAAAGGCCAAACTCCGTAACACCGGAGATAGTGCCCTCGAAGGTCTCGCCAAGATGCTCCTTCATGTACTCCACCTGCTTGTACTTGATGCTGGCACGTTCTGCCTGAGCAGCCGTCTGCTCGGCATCGGAGCACTGTTCGCAGAGTTCCTCGTACTTCACAGGACTTACACTGCGTCCGCCCGTGGCATACTTGGTAAGCAGGCGGTGCACCAAGAGGTCGGGATAACGGCGTATGGGCGAGGTGAAGTGGGTATAGTGCTGGAAGGCAAGGCCATAGTGGCCGATGTTGTGCACACTGTATCGCGCCTTCATCATGGCACGCAGTGTTACCATCTCTATGACGTTCTGCTCTGCCTTGCCATGCACGTCGGCAAGCATCTTGTTCAGGTTCTTGGATATTTCCCCCTTGGTGCCCTGAGTCTTCAGGCGGTAGCCGAACTTGCTAACGAAGTCGCCCAGTTTCATCAGTTTTGTGGGATCGGGCACATCGTGTATGCGGTAGGGAATCACCTTGGCCTTGTGGTTCTTGGGCACCTTGCCAATGCTCTCCGCCACGGTGCGGTTGGCCAGGAGCATGAACTCCTCGATGAGTTTGTTGGCATCCTTTGCCACCTTGAAGTAGACGCTGGTGGGCTTGCCCTTCTCATCTATGTTGAAGCGCACCTCGCAACGGTCGAAATCCACGGCACCGCTCTGGAAACGGCGTCGGCGCAGTTCCTTGGCCATGCGGTTGAGCACGAGCAGCAGTTTGCGCTCGTCGGTGCCGGGGGCAAAGGTGGTGGTGGGAACGTGGTCCTCTATGGGAACGAGCACATCGCCGGGAGAGTTGTAATCCTGCTCGCTTGCCTCGTGCTCCTCCTCCAGAATCTGCTGTACCTGTCCGTAACTGAAGCGGCGGTTGCTGCGTGTTACCGTATGCAGGATTTCGTAATCCTTCACCTCGGCCTTCTCGTTCATCTTGAAAAGGACGCTGAAGGTAAGTTTGTCTTCATCGGGGCGCAGGGAGCAAAGGTTGTTGCAAAGGCTTTCGGGAAGCATGGGAATGGTACGGTCCACCAGGTAGACGCTGGTGCCACGCTTCAGGGCCTCCTTGTCTATGGCAGAACCCTCGGTAACGTAGTGGCTCACGTCGGCAATGTGCACGCCCACCTCGTAGAGCGTCTTGCCTGCTTCGCCGCCATCCTTGAGCACGCGTATGCTGATGGCATCGTCAAAGTCCTTGGCATCGTGGGGGTCGATGGTAAAGGTGAGCACATCGCGCATGTCGCGGCGGCGGTCAATCTCCTGCTGGGGAATTTCCTTGGGAATGCGGTCGGCTATGGCCTCCACCGTCTTGGGGTAGGTGTAAGGCAAGCCAAACTCGGCCAGGATGGCATGCATCTCGGCATTGTTCTCGCCCGTGCGGCCAAGGATGTCCATCACCTTGCCCACGGGGTTCTTGGCACCTTCGGGCCATTCCACCACACGCACAACGGCCTTGTCGCCGCTCTTGCCCTTCTTCAGGTAGGCCTTGGGGATGAATATGTCGTTGGCCAGGGTGCGGTCCTCGGTGAGCAGGTAGGCATAGTCCTTGCTAACCTTCAGCGTGCCCACGAACTGCTTCTCCGAGCGCTTCACTATCTCTATGACCTGAGCCTCGCGCACGTGGTTCCTGCGACGTGCCACCATGGAAGCCTTCACCAGGTCTCCGTCCATGGCATGCATGGAGTTGCGCTCAGCCACCAGGATGGGCTCTCCGCCATCGTTGGGCACAAAGGTGTTCTTGCCGTTGGACTTGCGACGGAAGGTGCCCTCCATAACCTGCGACGGGGCGTTCAGGGTATAGCAGAAACGGTCGGTTTCCTTTATGTAGTCATCTGCCAGCAGATCCTCCAGGCAATCCACGCAAAGCATCTTGGAGGGATGCGTCTTCATTTGCAAATCGCGGAACAGCCTTTTCAGGTCGAACACCTCTCCGGCATGCTGCTGGAAGAGGTCTATAATCATCTGCATCAGGTCTCTTTTCCTGATGTACTTTCCTCCTGTCTTCTTCTTTCCCATGGTGATGTCTTTTTGCTAAGGCATGGCCCTATGTTTTGCAAAGGGCCAAACCCTATGTTTTGTTATCGCAAAGATACGCTTTTTTCCCGTTATATCATTATTCTTAATATATTTTAGTATCTTTGCAAGAAATAATTATCCATATGAAGAGAATTTTGGTAACAGGTGCCAGTGGTTTCATTGGCAGTTTCATTGTAAGCGAGGGTTTGGAGAAGGGTTTCGAGATGTGGGCAGGCATGCGAGGAACCAGTTCCAAGGGGTATCTGACGGACGAGCGCATAAAGTTTGCCCAACTGAACCTGGGCAACAAGCAGGAACTAAAGAGCCAACTGGCCTCGTACAGGGAGCAGATGAACGGCAAGTGGGATTACGTCGTGCATGCCGCAGGAGCCACCAAGTGCCTGAACATAGAGGACTTCTACCGCACAAACACGCAGGGCACCATAAACCTCATAGAGGCCCTGCAGGAGACGGACATGGTGCCCGAGCGCTTTGTCTTCGTAAGTTCCCTGAGCGTGTTCGGAGCCATACGTGAAACTCCCGTCAAGGCCAAGTGCCAGGGCTATGGCAAGGGCGAGGAAATCCGCGAGGAGGAATCCATCTACAGCCCCATCATGCTTGGCGACACACCCAAGCCCAACACGGCATACGGCATGAGCAAACTACGTGCCGAAAAATACCTGCAACAGGTTGACCCTGCACTCTTCCCCTACGTAATCCTTCGCCCCACGGGTGTCTACGGTCCCAGGGAAAAGGACTATTTCGTGATGGCAAAGAGCATAGCAGGGCATACCGACTTTGCCGTGGGATACCAGCCACAGGAAATCACATTCATCTACGTGCTGGACGTGGTACAGGCGATTTTCAAGTCCATGGACGCACCTGCCGCCCTGGGCAAGGCGTACTTCCTGAGCGACGGCAAGATATACAACTCGCGCCGCTTCTCCGACCTTCTGCAGCAGGAACTTGGCAACCCGTGGGTTCTTCGCATAAAGGCACCGAAATGGCTGTTGAAAGGCATATGCAAGGTGGGCGGTACCATAGGCCGCATGACCGGCAAACTGATAGTGCTGAACGAAGACAAGTACAACATCCTGTCGCAACGCAACTGGCGATGCGAACTGGAACCTGCACGCCGCGACTTCGGCTTCAATCCCGAATGGACACTGGAGCGTGGTGTCAAGGCATCAATAGAGTGGTACAAGGAAGCAGGGTGGCTGTAGCAGAGTTCTTATTGTTGCAAAAAACATAAAAGGCGTTCTCATGAAGAAGTATTTATTTATGTTGTTCACGTTCCTTGTGACCCTTAGTGCTGCGCATGCTCAGGGGGGGCTGGAACTTATGGCCAACAGGCTTAAGGCCTTCGGGGCGAAGTTGCCACAGGAGCAGGTGTTCCTGCATCTGGACAATACCGGCTACTATCTGGGCGATACCTTATATTATAAGGCGTATGTAAGTCGTGGAGATAACGGCAAGCCAACAAACCTGAGCGGAATCCTGTATTGTGAACTTCTCAATGACGATGGCTATCTTGTGGAACGCCAGATGATAGCATTGGAGAAGGGAGAAGGATATGGTAATTTCTCCTTGGCAGACACGACATTGTATGCTGGATACTATGAATTGAGAGCCTATACCAAGTGGCAATTGAACTGGGGCGTTACGGAACAGCCGCATAGCCAATGGGCGGAGAAATACTTCTTCAGCAATGACATGGCACGCGATTACTATCGCGATTACGAGAAACTCTATTCGCGCGTCTTCCCCGTGTACGACAGGCCTCTGGCTCCGGGCGACTTTTCTCAGGACATGACTCTGCGCCCCTTGGCGGCATATTACAAGAATCCTGCCGATGACCCCGAAACCACATTGCAATTGTTTCCGGAAGGAGGAAACCTCGTTGCCGGCCTCAAGCAACGTGTGGCATGGGAAGTGAGAAACCAGCAGGGCAGGACCCTGGAGGGCACTCTCCGTGTTACCACCCCCGACGGACAGATCATAGCGTCCAAAACCATAAACCGCGGACGCGGGATCTTTGAGGTAACCGTACCTGCCAGCCAACGTCTAACGGCAGAGTTCACCCCATCCGCCAGCCACGACAATCCCACGGGCACACTTCCTGCCACAACAATGCTGAAGGCAGAGGACGATGGCGTGGCATTGCGTGTGGATACGGATACCGCAGGGATAAGCATCTCGTGTGCCACGGCAGGCCTTGCCTCGCAGGAGGAATTGGGCATAACCGTCATGTGCAAGGGAATACTGATGCATTTCCAGAAGATAGACGCCGCCCCGATACATCTGCCGCTATCAAAGGCAGGAGTGTACCAGGTTACGGTATTTAATCAGGACGGACGCGTGTATGCCGACAGGCTCTGCTTCTACCTGCCCTCAGGCTTCCAATCCTCCAACGTTACATTCTCGGGCATAAAGACAGGAAACTACAGTGCCTTTGAACCTGTTGCCATAGAATTGCATGGTGCACCTGGTGCCAGCATGTCAGTGGCAATCAGGGATGCAGCAAAGAGCGAGTATGTCTACGATACCGGCAATATGCTAACCGAATCATTGCTGTCCAGCCAGATAAAAGGTTTTGTGCCCCAGCCGCAATGGTTCTTCCAGAAGGACGAGCCCCAGAGGCGGCAGGCCCTCGACCTCTTGCTCATGGTACAGGGATGGCGCAGGTATGTGTGGAAGGAAATGGCCGTTCAGGGCGAGTTCCAGTTGCTTCACATGCCCGAGAGCCGCTATCCCCATTGGACAGGACAGGTGCACAACTACTCGGCGGAACAGGTGCTGAGCGTATTTGAGCAGAGGATGCAGAAGGAGCAGGATGCAGGAAATGACGACTCCTCATCCGATGAAGAGCAGGAGGAAAAGGACGGGGAGGAAACTATGGAAGAGAAGGTGGCGGCTAATGGCAATACTGGGCTTACCGACTCCAGAGATCGCTTTAACAAAAGGGAAAACAGCCTGAAGTACCCCGTCGCATTGCACGCCGAGTTCTCCCAACCGGGTAACGAAGGGGTGGAGGGAGATATGCGCAGTCAGGGCACCTTTGCCCTGGACTTCCCCAGATATTACGAAAACTTCCTGTTCTTCCTTGCCGCCAGCGACACCACAAAATGGAAGAAGGGTGAGCCTCCTGTGTGGGTGCAGAACGGCAGGACAAAGCGTGACGAACTGGAATTCCCGGAGTTTTACGTCAAACTGGATCCCGTTTATCCACGTTTCCCCAAGCCATATGACTACTATCAGTCGCACTTGGCGCCTATGCCTAAGGACAATCCCCTTTACAATAGCATGAACGAACAGGTGCGCATGCTTTCGGAGGTCACCATCGGTGCCAGACGCAACGGACGCCGGAGATTCGGACACTGGCGACCTGCCTTCATCATTGATGCATACGACGCTTTCAATGCCACATGCGATGCAGGTTTTGCACCGGGCTATTTTATGGGCGCTAACCGTTTCGGCGAGGACGTGGCGCGCACCTATATAGGCGACATGAAGACCGACCGCAGATACGATGTCGGCTACAGGTTTGACGGAAAGTTATATAATAGCAACACGGCTATGCAGAGGAGAAAAACAAATACTACTAAGGGAACCGGCATGGAACCCATACCAGAAGACAGATACAACATGCCCGACACCAAACTGGACAAGTATAATTATCTGTGGAACCTGGACAAGGTGGTGGTATTTACCGGCTACTCCCCACGCAAGGACCAGAGCGGCAAGTATCGCGGCAATGACCTGCCCAGTGTAACCATCGACCTGCATCTGCTGGAAGCCGATGGCGAGCGGCTCTACCGCAAGAACCGTTTCTGGAGGATGAAGGGTTTCTCCATACCCGACGAGTTCTATTCTCCCGACTACTCCAAGCAGCCATTGCCAAAGGAGGATTATCGCCGCACCCTGTACTGGAACCCCAATGTAAGGCTGGATTCCAACGGACAGGCAACAATAAGCCTCTATAACAACTCCTCGTCCAGCATTCTGCAGATCAGTGCTGAAGGCTGGGCTCCCGACGGCACTCCTCAGTGTGGAAATGTGAACTAATATTGCTCAAAATGGACACAAATAGTATAATTTCCTCACGCTTGAAGAGGGTTTGTCGTAATAATTTGGTAAATTTGCCTACGCATAACATTATAAACCTATCAATACTATGGAACAGAACGAACTGAAGAACATCGTTTCCCACTTCGCCATCCGTGGCACAGTCAGCGACATCAAGCCCCTGGGTGCAGGCCTTATCAACGACACCCTGCTGGTTACCACCGCCGAGGCAGATGCACCCAACTACGTGTTGCAGCGTGTGAATACCAACGTATTCCCCGATGTGGACCTGGTAATGCGCAACATCTATGCCGTGACCACACACATCCGCAAGAAACTGGAGGCTGCTGGCGAGACAGAGATTGACCGCAAGGTGCTGACCTTCATGCCCGCCAAGGACGACGAGACAAAACTCTATGCCATCGTGGACGGCCAGTACTGGCGTATGATGATATTCATTGAGAATGCCGTAACAAAGCAGGCCGTAAATCCCGAGAGTTCACGTGCCGCTGGCAAGGCCTTTGGCCAGTTCCAGGCCATGCTTGCCGACATCCCCGTGGAGTTGGGCGAGACAATCAAAGACTTCCACAACATGGAGTTCCGTCTGCAGCAGTTGCGCGAGGTTATTGCCAAGGATCCCGTCGGACGTGTTGCCGAACCCGAGGTGCAGGCCATGCTGAAGGAAATCGACGCTCGTGCCGAGTACATGTGCCAGGCAGAGCGCATGGGTCGCGAGGGTGTGTTGCCCAAGCGTGTGTGCCATTGCGACACCAAGGTGAACAACATGATGTTCGACCAGCAGGACAACGTCCTCTGCGTTATCGACCTGGACACCGTGATGCCCAACTTCATCTTCTCCGACTATGGCGACTTCCTGCGCACAGGTGCCAACAAGGTGGCAGAGGACTTCCAGGACATGGATGCCGTTTGCTTCGACGTGGATATCTTCAAGGCATTCACCGAGGGTTATCTGGCAAGTGCAAGCAGTTTCCTGACACGCGTGGAGATAGAGAACCTGCCCTATGCCGTGAAGCTCTTCCCCTACATGCAGTGCGTACGCTTCCTGTGGGATTATCTCAGCGGCGACAAGTACTGGAAGTGCCAGTATGCCAACCACAACTTCGTGCGTGCCAACAACCAGTTGCACCTGCTCTTCAGCATTGAAAAGCACGAGCCTGAGATGGAGGCATTCATCGCAGATTGCCTGAAGTAATGTACCGCCCCGCACAAAGCGGAGCACAAATGAATGAAACAGAACTATAGTTTTATGTCCACTATCAGGAAGTATGCCGAAAGCGGCAAACTCCTGATAGTGGCAACAATCGCCGCACTGATTGCGGCAAACTTGCCTTCAACTCGTGACTTGTACAGCAGTTTCTGGCAAGAACCCCTACAATTCGTTGTTGCAGGCTTTGACCTGCTTGCCCATAACGGCAAGAGCCTGACCATAGGCGGTTTTATCAACGACTTTTTCATGGCCATCTTCTTCCTCTCCGTGGGCCTGGAACTGAAGAGAGAGATTTTTTGTGGAGGCGAACTGTCTTCCTTGCGCAAAGCCTTGCTTCCCGTCCTTGCAGCCATAGGCGGCATGATTGTGCCCACCATAGTGTTTGGCATAGCGTGTTACCTGACAGGCGATGCAACATACATGGAGGTCATGGAGCGTGGCATGCCCATCCCCATGGCCACGGATATTGCCTTCTCGCTGGGCGTACTGGCCATGTTCTCCAAGCGCGTGCCTACGGGATTGAAGGTATTCCTTGCCACACTGGCCGTAGCCGACGACCTCGGAGGTATCCTTGTCATTGCCATCAACTATACCGAACATATTTCCCTGCCACATCTTGGCGGAGTGCTCGGCTGCATACTGGCATGCCTGTACCTTTCCTACCGGCAGGTGCATAGCAAGTTTGGCTACATCGCCATAGGCTTGTTCATGTGGTGGTTCATGTTCCAAAGCGGCATTCACTCCACCATAGCAGGTGTAGTGCTGGCTTTCTGCATTCCTGCAAAATTGAGTCATGGCACAAAGTATTACATAGAGAAGATTCGTGTACAGATAGACAAGTTCCCCCAGTACGAGGTTACCGCCCACGACAAGCGTACTCCGCACATGCTCACGCAAACGGACATCCAGGACCTCCGTGCCATAGAATCTGCCTCCGACCACTTGATTTCCACCCTGCAGGACACAGAGGACGTGCTTCGCAACCCCATCAGCATACTCATAATCCCCATCTTTGCCTTTGCCAATGCCGGTGTCTGCTTCGAGGGAATGAGTGCAGACAACCTCACCCAGGGTGTGGGACTTGGCGTCTTCCTGGGCTTGGTTATAGGCAAGTTCTCCGGTGTCATGCTTGCATGCTGGCTAAGTATCAAGGCAAGGATAGTACAATTGCCCGACGGTGCCACCTGGCCCTCGTTGGCAGGTATTGCCATGCTTTGCGGTATTGGCTTTACCGTAAGTATGTTCATGGCAGAACTCTCCTATCCCATGGATCTTGAAGGACAAAGTCCGGAGATTATGCGCGTGTTCCTGAATGATGCAAAACTGGGCATCCTGTGCGGTACTGTTACCAGTGCCATTTTAGGTTCTCTGATATTGCACAAGACCTTGCCCAAGACCTGACAGGCGGACAAAGCATAGCCTGCCTGTCCCCTTCCCTCTCCATTCCGTGGAGGCAAAAGACCATTTTGCAAAACAAATATAGGGCGTGTCCAAACGACGGACACGCCCTATATTCAATATCATGTATGTACTTACTCTGCTACAGTGCTGTCGTTGGCAACAGCCTCTGCGGTATTGGCGGTTTCAACGCTTTCCACGTTATCCACGCTTTCCACGTTCTCAACTACTTCCACTACTTCTTCTTTAGCCTCATTGAAGCATGGTATGGGAGAGGGGAGCTGGGCCCATGCCAGGAGGTTTGCCAACCAAAGTCCGGCAAACAAAAGGGCAAGCGCAATCAGCGAGACAGCCCATTTCTGCCAAGTGGGCATTCCCTTCTTGGCGTATGGATCCTTCAGTTTGAGTTTGGGGAACTTGGCGGTGTCAGTCAAGGTTTCACCGAAGGGGATGCTGATTTTGGAGGCCGCATTGATTGCCCAGCCATTGGCATTGAGCAAAGGGGCTATGTTGCGACGTCGGAGTTTCAGCCATGCCATTACCATAGATGGGCCTGAAATAACAAGTATTATGCCTACGAAGGCGGCTATCAACTGCCACAAATCAAGATCAAGAATTCCCCTGAATAGAGAAGTGAGGGCAGTGCCAATCATGCCCACGGCCATGCCTATGGCAGCAGCGATACCGGCAAACTTGGCTATGTCAAAGGGAGGTGCCGCCTTGGCATCTGCCGCCTCAGCATCCGCCACAGGTGCTGCATTGATTTTTGAAGTCATGTCCTTCATCATGTTTGCATCCTTGTCGGCAGCACTCTTGTTGATGAAATCCTCAATGGCAACAGCCATACGGCGGTAAGGTGACCAGGAGGCCTGACCTATGCTAATGGGATTGTCTATAACCTTTGTGATGACAGCATCCCATATCATACCCTTGTTGTCGTAGTAAATGGCATTCTTTCCTACGGTTAGGTCACGTATCTCGCCCACGGTAACAGCAGCCACAATGGTTTCCTTGGCTGGAGTGGTCTTGCTGGTGCAGTCGCAATATACGAGATACATGCCACTTGCCGCCGCCATGGTGTTATGCTTGTTCATGTCAGCAACCTTTATGCAGAGGCGGCATTCACGTTGGTCAATGATGAGTCGTCCACTCTGGAAAATGGCATTCACAGACTTGCTCTTGTCGTAGAAGTCGTGGAAAGTAACAAAGTTGCGCAACAAGCAGTAGAAGTCGCGATAGATATGAAGGAACTTATCAACCATCTCGATGCTTTCCGCCTCCTCTTTGAGGGCACTGTCTTGTGCCACAAGGTCAAGCAGTGCCTGCTTCCTGTCATCTGAGATGAACTTCTCTATGGCCTCCATGCCAAGAGATTCCACTTCTGCGCCTTTCTTGGCTGCCTTCCAGGCATTGTATGCGGCAAAGGAGCCTCCGATAGCCGCCCATGACTCCTCGGTAAAGAACTTTTCTGCAGGCTTAACGATAGAAACGAGAGCATTGAACTGTGCTGCCCATGCAGGGTTGATTGCTGCATCTATAGACAATTCGGCCTTGTCGGTGATACGTGCCAAAGGATATGAGGCAATCTCACAGGTCTTGTCAGTAAGGTTATCGGCACTGATTGTCTCGATGAGGGTTGTCTGCACATCAAGTTTTGCCGTGCTCTCGGGAGCGAATGCTGCCAGTTTGGCACGCACAAAATAATCCTTGACCTTGGCATCCAAAGCATTGTAAGCCTCTATGGCCTTGTCGGTATCAGCACCATAGGGTGCTTCTACGGCAGCAGCCTGCCATGCGGTATAGTCAGCCAGGGACTGGTAGAATTTCTCTATCAATTCGGTGTTCACGCCATTGTCGCCACTACGGTCGGCAACGCTGCCCATTGTCTTTATTATTGTGGCTATGGTAGCCTTCTCGTCTTGGTCATCGGCAGTAAGTTCCGTGATGATGCCATCGCCATTGAATCGTGTCTTGGCAAATATGGCCTCTATGTCGGCCGTGTCGGCAAGCGAAATTACATTGCCCTCCTTGTTGAGGTTGGCAAGAATTTGTCTGCTGGAGTTATAGAGTTTCTTTCCTTCGGCGTTCTCCTGATTAAAGTCGGTGATGTCAAAGTTGTCGGCACCTTTGAGCAAGAGGTCGGCATTCTTGATGGCCGCAGTAATCCACTTGGCCGTTGTAACTATTTCGTTCACACGTATACGTCCATCACTGTCGGCATCAATGTACTTCAGACTTTTTTCCTCAATCTCCAGGCCCGTTGTGGGGCATGAGAGCACGGTCCACATTTTGGGATCCAGTTGGTCAAGGTGAGCGATGTCGGCTCCTGTTGTGATTTTAACCCTGGTAGAACCACCTATATTCTCGTAGTTCCACTGATGTTTCTTCTGCTTCATATTATTATATAGGTATATGTTAATTCTTTGGTAAACGGCTATAAAATCCGTACAAAAATAGTATAAGGTGAGAGAAAATGCAAGTTTCAACGGAAGAAAGTGGTGATAAGCCCTGCATTTTATCCTTTGGATGTGCTTTGGGTTCAACAGACAACTCCTAACCTGCCTGTTTCGTACAGTTGCACGAAATGGTTGGAGGCAAGTTGAAACTCAGTCGGGTAATGCTGACAAAGGAAAAGAGGATGTGTGTACACCCTCTTTTCTGCTATCTTGTTTTTGTGTTGTACTTTCCTGTTTTCGTGACCCATCATCTTGCCATGGCGCAACGCAAAGTTCCAAAAGCACAACCTCCATATTCTGTGGATTATGCGTCTACTTGCTTGCAGACGTTGCAGCGTCCCTATTGTAGGCAGAGGTGAATTCCGTCTACTCTGTGCCAACGTTCAGCAGAACATCCCTTGCCCTTTCCCAATCCTGTTCATAAACAAAGACGTTTACCCCATTCATAGGAGGGTAGCCGCTCATTATCTCACCACCGAGGATTGAGGGAATGCCCTCCACCTCCAATCGCCCCTGAAGCATGTGCGCTTCAAGGGGATTGTTGCAGGTTGTAAGCCGCTTTGTATTCATTTGGTTGTGGGCTTTTATTATAGATGAGGGTAGGGACGCTGCGTGCAGCGTCCGTTAGGATTATTGTATTTACTGGCAACGCTTAAACCCAAATCGGTCATTAGCGTTATGATGATAATAGCTTTTATTTTTGAACAGATGTTTTGCCACTATGAGGGCGCAATGGGGTTCCATTGTAACCGAGAAGTGACGAAACAGATGACAAAAAGAAGGTTTCATTAGCGCAGAACAGTCTAATGACCGATTTGGGTTAAAGCACTGCCTCCATATTTTGTGGATTCAGTGTCTGCTTGCCTTCGCTGGAGTACATGTAGTCGATGCGTTCCTTGTAGGCCTTCTCGATCTTGGGACGAACCATCTTCATGGTGGAGTTGATCATCTGGTTTTGCTCGGTGAAAGGCTCGGCCAATACGGCAAAGCTGCTGGGCAGCCAGCGTTCGGGGAACATGCCCTGGAACTCGCCTCCCTTCTTGAAGCGTGCCAGTTCGCCCTCCAGTTTCATCAGGGCTGCCTTGCGGCCTTCTTCGCTCTCAGCCTTCAGATTGTTGTCCTTCAGGTAGCGGCGCAGAGCGTCCTTGTTGGCTACTATCAGTGCGGTGGTGGTGGTGCACTGGTTGTTGTAGAGCATTACCTGGTCAATGAAGGGTGATTTCTCCACCAGAGCTTCCTCAATGCCCTCGGGGCTGTACTTTTCACCATCGCTGGAGATGAGCAGGCTCTTGAAACGGCCCTTCACATAGAGCAGGCCTTCCTTGCTCATATAACCAAGGTCGCCGGTATAGAGATAGCCGTTGCGCACGGTCTCTGCCGTAGATTCGGGGTTCTTCCAATAGCCGGCCATCACGTTTTCGCCCTTGACAACGATTTCGCCCATCTCGCCCACGGGGAGTTCCTTGCCGTCCATATCGCAAATCTTCAGTTCGATAGGCTTTACCAGTTTGCCGCTGGAACCGAAACGGTAGAGTTCGGGACCGTTGCTGGAGATTACGGGAGTTGCCTCGGACAGGCCATAACCCTGATACATGGGTATGCCTATGCCCACGTAGAACTTCTGCAGGTCCTTGTCCAGCAAGGCGCCGCCACCGATGAAGAACTTCAGTTCGCCGCCGAAGTTGTCGCGCACCTTGGAGAACAGTATCTTGTCGAACAGGGCGCAAAGGGGTTTCAGTGCATAGCGCCATCCCTTGAAGTCAAGGTTGCTGTCGCCATAGTATAG
This sequence comes from Bacteroidaceae bacterium, assembly GCA_045659645.1. Classification (GTDB taxonomy): domain Bacteria; phylum Bacteroidota; class Bacteroidia; order Bacteroidales; family Bacteroidaceae; genus Physcousia. The sequence goes on from JAZRCG010000029.1 coordinate 21,262, forward strand.
TTGCTTGATCTTCATGCCCCAGTTGAACAGTCTTACGGCGCCGTTGCCCTTGGCACGGATGCCCTGCTCTATGTTCTTCTTGAAGGTTTTTGCCAGGGCAGGAACGCTGAGGATGAAGTGGGGCTTTACCTCCTTGATGTTCAGAGGAATGTTCTTCAGTGTCTCCATGGGAGTGCGTCCCACCTGTACGGTGGCTGCCGTAGCGCCCTTGCTCATCATGATGTAGAAGCCAACGACGTGTGCAAAGCAATGGTCGAGGGGCAGGATGATGAGAGTGCGCCATGTCTCGTCTATGTCTACCAGGGTGCAGGCCTGTTCCACATTGGCGGTATAGTTGCGGTGAGTGAGCACCACGCCCTTGGGGTCGGCGGTGGTACCGCTGGTGTATGTGATGGTGGCATAGTCGTCGTTCTGTATGGACTGTCCTACGGCCAGGAACTCCTCCATGGTGTGTTCATTCAGGAACTTGTCGCCCATCTGGAAGACCTCGTCTACGGAGATTTCCTTTTCCTGATATTCTGTCTGAGCGTCCAGCACAATAATCTGTTGCAACAGAGGCAGGCTGCCTTTGATCTGGCGTATTTTCTTGAGTTGTGTGCCTGATACCATCACGAACTTCACGTCGCCATGCTGCAGACGAAAAAACAGGTCGTTGCTCTCCTCCAGCTTAATGGATAGTGGCACGTTCACCGCACCGGCATAGAACATGGCCAGTTCGCCGATGACCCACAGGTTGCGTCCCTCGCTGAGCAGAGCCATGGTGTCGCCCTTCTTCACGCCCAAGGCCTGCAGGCCTGCACCCAGGCGGTACACCTGTTTCTGCACCTCTATGTAGGTGGTGGGACGGAATTTTCCATCAGTCTTTTCCAGAAGAAAAGTGTTGTTCGGGTATTTTTGTACCGAACTCTCAAATAAATCTACTATAGTCTGTTTCATACACGTATAAGCGTGTGTTAAATGTTAATAATAGTTATACGGTCGCAAATATACAGATATTTGACAAAAAGCCCTACAATGAGAACAGTATTTTTTTCAAATATCCTTACCTTTGTAAGCATGTAGAGCCTTTATAACCCTAAACGGCACATAATCACGCACAAATGAGCAATATTATAAATCCTTTTGCACGTCCGTTGTATGTTATGACTAAACCGGCAGGTGCGCATTGCAATCTGGCATGTGACTACTGCTATTATCTGGAAAAGCAGAAGTTGTATCAAAACGGCGAGAAACACGTCATGTCGGACCAACTGACCGAAGTTTTCATCAGGGAATACATACAGTCGCAATACGGCCGTGAGGTAAATTTCACCTGGCATGGCGGCGAACCTATGGTTCGTCCACTGGAGTATTACAAGAAGGTGGTTCGTTGGCAACGTCAGTATGCCGAGGGGAAATCCATTCTGAACTGCTTGCAGACGAACGGCACATTGCTCACTCCGGAATGGTGCCGCTTCCTGCACGACGAGGGGTGGCTGGTGGGCATAAGCATAGACGGGCCTCAGGACATGCACGATGCATACAGGAAACGGCGCAACGGCGCTCCCACATGGGAAAAGGTGATGCAGGGCATAGAGATGCTGGATCGCTATGGTGTGGAATGGAATGCCATGGCCGTTGTGAACGATATTACGGCATCACGTCCCCTGGACTTCTACCGCTTCTTCCGTGACGAACTGGAGTGCCGCTATCTGCAATTCACTCCGGTGGTGGAAAGAATACACAGGCATAACGACGGGCGCCACCTGGCACATGTCATGGACGGAGAGGAGTATGACGTGGCTCCCTTCAGCGTATCGCCCGAGGCATGGGGCGAATTTCTCTGTGCCGTCTTTGACGAATGGTACAGGAATGACGTGGGAGAGGTCTTCGTCCAAACCTTCGAGGCCACCTTGGCCAACTGGGCAGGGGTTACGCCAGGTGTCTGCACCCTGTCCGACTGGTGCGGGCATGCCGCCGTGATGGAGCACAACGGGGACATATACTGTTGCGACCATTTCGTATTCCCGGAATACTATCTTGGCAATATCCGCAACCGTGGCATCCTGGACATGATGAACAGCGAAAGGCAGATGGCATTTGCCGACATGAAAACTCGTGGCTTGCCTACACAATGCAAGCAATGCAAGTGGCAATTTGCATGCCATGGCGAGTGCCCAAGAAACCGTTTCGCCAAAACAAAGGACGGAGAACCCGGCTTGAACTATCTGTGTTCAGGATACAAGCGTTTCTTTGAACACTCGGCTCCATTTATGGAGGAACTGAAGAAACGCTTCTGCCCTGACGCATAGTTGGTGCCACTTGCCGCATAGAGTCAAGATTTTTCGTCCATGTCCATTTCCGGGAATGCGATAACGCTTTGCCTATATACCCGACAATTCCTCTACGGCAATAGGTTGAAGGCAGAATTGTCTCGTAACGACATGGCTGTGATATAGAACTTTGATTATCAGTCTGTTGTCAGTAGTATGCCCGCGGTATCAAACACATGCCTTTTTATCCTCCCGAGGACGGACGTGAGACGTCCCGAGGGCAAGGCTTTGACGTCCCGAGGGCAAAGGTCGGTCCTCCCGAGGACCAAAGGGTGTTCTCGGGAGGACTTGGGAGGCTTGTCGTGAGGAACAGGTTTCCTGCACTTGAGACAAGCAGGCAGATGTCAGTTTTTTATCATACACGAACGGAGATAAAACAATCAGCGCATCCGCCATGGATATCATAATCCGGCGGATGCGCTGGTGTATGTGTGCCCGTGTGTGGCGGGGAAAGCCGTTTATACCAGATGGCGGATCAGTTCCTCCCTGTCGCCGGGCAGATAGTCAATTACGGGAATTTCTATCATAGTGTAGGCACCTGGCTGCTGGCGCATGGTGGCACGGGCTGCATTGACAAGCACCTGCGAGGTGAGGGCGGGGTTGTTGATCTTCATGTTGAACTCGAACATCTGGTTGTGCGTCTGGCCGCTGACACCCTTGCGCACCAGGTTCACGCCATGGCCCACATCGTTCAGGGCATCCACGCTCTCCACCTGGAAGACGTGGGTCTCGTCGTTGGAGAAATAGGGGTCGGCCTTGATTTCCTTGGTAACCTCCTCCAGGGAAACGTCCTCCTCCAGTTCCACATACACCATACGGCGGTGTATGCCTTCGCCCACGGGGATGGTCATGGACAGGGCATCCTTTACACCTTTCTTGGAACGTACGCATACGCTATGTCCCATGGAGCGGCCGGGACCGAAGTTGGTGTAGGTCAGTCCCTTGGGTGCAAGGCTCTCCATCAGGGTGCGCACCACGCTGTCCGAGCCCGGGTCCCAGCCGGCGGCAATCACGCTCACGGCACCGCTCTCCTTGGCTGCCTTATCCAGGGTGCGGCGGAGGTCTACGATGAGGCTATGGATATCAAAACTGTCCACGGTGTTGATGCCAAGCTTCAGGCATTCAAGGGCATGCTCTTCAACCGAACGGGTGGGGGTGGCAAGGATGGCAACGTCCACCTTGTCCAGTTCCTTGATGTCCTTTACTATGGTATATTCCTCAATCTCCTTGGGGCAGTTTTCACGTCCGGCACGGCGGACGATACCGGCAATCTCCATGTCGGGAGCACTCTCCAATGCTTCAATGGCGGATTTACCAATATTACCGTATCCTATTACTGCTACTCTAATTTTGTTCATACATTGATGTTTTTGATGTCATTTGTAAAATAAATCGTGCAAATGTACGACATTTTGCTTAAACCACCAAGAGCAATTAACGACTTTTTGCAATTCTTTTCTCGAGGAATGTTTGTAATTGTTACAAAATAGATGTATCTTTGTATGCGAAAATAAAGTATTAACCACTTAAATACTTCTAATTATGCAATTGCAGAACTTACAGAATGATTTTAAGGGCACAGCATGGAAGCACGAGATTGATGTTCGTGACTTCATCCAGAACAACTACGAGCCATACAATGGCGACGAGAGTTTCTTGGCTGGTCCCAGTGAGAAGACAAAGAAACTTTGGGACATCCTCTCAAAGATGTTCGAGGTAGAGCGCGAGAAGGGCGTTTACGATGCAGAGACCAAGTTGCCCCAGAGCGTTAGCACATACGGTGCTGGATATATTGACAAGGATAGTGAGGTTATCGTTGGTCTGCAGACCGATGCTCCTCTGAAGCGCGGTATCTTCCCCAAGGGTGGTATCCGCATGGTGGAATCTTCACTGAAGGCTTACGGCTACGAGTTGGATCCTGCTACAAAGGCTATCTTCACCAAGTACCGCAAGACTCACAACGAGGGTGTGTTTGCTGCCTACAACGATGACATCAAGGCTGCCCGCCACGCTCACATCATCACCGGTTTGCCCGACGCTTACGGCCGCGGCCGTATCATCGGCGACTACCGTCGTGTTGCCCTCTACGGTACCACCAACCTGATTGAGGAGAAGAAGCGCTTCCACAAGCGTATCGACATCCAGGAGTTCACCGAGGAGATCGTACGTTGCCGCGAGGAGATTACCGACCAGATCAATGCCCTGAAGGAGTTTGAGCAGATGTGTGCTTCTTACGGTTTCGACGTAACAAAGCCCGCTACCAACGCTCGCGAGGCTATCCAGTGGACCTACTTCGGCTATCTGGGTGCTGTTAAGGACCAGGACGGTGCTGCCATGTCTATCGGCCGTATCTCTGCCTTCCTTGACATCTACATCCAGCGCGACCTGAAGAACGGTGTTATCACCGAGGAGGAGGCTCAGGAGATGATCGACCAGATGGTAATGAAACTCCGTATTGTTCGCTTCCTGCGTACCCCCGAGTACAACGACCTGTTCTCTGGCGACCCCATCTGGGCAACTGCCAGCATCGGCGGTATGGGTATCGACGGCCGTAGCATGGTTACAAAGACCGACTACCGTCTGCTCCACACCCTGTACAACATGGGTCCCTCTCCCGAACCCAACCTGACTATCCTGTGGTCAGAGCGTCTGCCCGAGCCCTGGAAGCTGTACTGTGCAAAGGTAAGTATCGACACCAGCGCCCTGCAGTATGAGAACGACGACCTGATGCGTCCCGAACTTGGCGACGACTATGGTATCGCATGCTGCGTAAGCCCCATGAAGATCGGTAAGCAGATGCAGTTCTTCGGTGCACGTGCCAACCTGGCAAAGTGTATGCTCTATGCCATCAACGGTGGTCGCGACGAGGTTAGCGGTCATCAGATTGCTCCCCGCTTCAGCCCCATCACCGGCGACTACCTCACCTACGAGGAGTTCTGGCCCCGCTTCGAGCAGATGATGCGCTGGTTGGCAAAGACCTACGTGAACGCACTGAAGATCATCCACTACATGCACGACAAGTACGACTACGAGGCATTCGAGATGGCTCTGCATGATGGCGACGTTCAGCGCACACGTGCTACCGGTATCGCTGGTATCTCTATCGTTACTGACTCTATCGCCGCAATGAAGAACTGCAAGATCCGCATCATTCGCGACGAGACCGGCCTGGCTGTTGACTACCAGATTGAGGAGGGCGAGTACATCCCATTCGGCAACAACCACGACGAGACCGACCAGATTGCCGTTATGATCACCGAGAAGTTCATGGAGTACCTGCGTCAGCACCGTACATACCGCGACGCTATCCCCACCCAGAGCTTGCTGACCATTACCTCTAACGTGGTTTACGGTCGTAACACAGGTTCTACACCCGATGGCCGCAAGGCTGGTGTTCCCTTCGCTCCCGGTGCCAACCCCATGAATGCTCGTGACATCAAGGGTGCTGTGGCAGCCCTGGCTTCTGTTGCCAAGCTGCCCTTCCATCACTCTAAGGACGGTATCTCTTACACCTTCGCCATCACTCCCGCATCTTTGGGTAAGGACAGCGAGGCACAGAAGCAGAACCTCGTTAACCTGATGGACGGTTACTTCACTCCCGACGGTGGCCAGCACCTCAACGTGAACGTATTCGACCGCGAGCTGCTCATCGACGCTATGGAGCATCCCGAGAAGTATCCTCAGCTCACCATCCGCGTATCTGGTTATGCCGTTAACTTCGTGAAGTTGACCCGCGAGCAGCAGCTCGACGTGCTGAGCCGTACTATCAACCAGAGCTTGTAAGAAAAGCGTTATTCGTAATTAGTCTTGCGAAACACGTAATGTAATATCAAAGAGCCTCTCTCCTATTATATATATAAATAAGGTGAGAGGCTCTTTCATTGCCGAGATATTGTCCGGACTTCTGGCAGATGCTGCACGCAACGTCTTTGGCGGACTTCTGGAGAAATCTTGCTCGGACGCTGCACGCAGCGTCCCTACATGTATAACGAACAACTCTGTACTCTTTCATCTTTCATCTGTACTCTAATCCCTACTCTAATGAACATCGGTCGTATCCACTCCCTGGAATCCTTCGGCACGGTCGACGGGCCAGGTATACGTTTTCTTGCCTTCATGCAGGGCTGTCCCATGCGTTGCCTCTTCTGTCACAACCCTGATACATGGGACTTCAAGGCTCCCGTCAAATACGAATGGACAGCTGAGCAGTTGCTGGAGGAAACGCTAAAGTATCGCAACTTTATCAAGACAGGTGGCGTTACTTGCACTGGTGGTGAACCTCTTGTGCAGGCCGCCTTCGTGGAAGAATACTTCCGCTTATGCAAGAAGGAGGGCATACATACGGCTCTGGATACCAGCGGAGTTATCTTCAACGATGCCGTACGCAGTCTTCTTGAAGTGACCGACTTGGTTTTGCTCGATGTAAAGACCGTGGACGATGAATTGCACCCACGCCTTACTGCACATAATCGCACCCATCCACACCAGATGATGGATTATCTGCAAAGCATTGGCAAGCCTGTATGGATTCGCCATGTGGTCACACCAGGCATCAACGACGATGACGAGCATCTCTTGGCTGTCGCACGCTATGTCAGCCAGTATAGCGTAGTAGAGCGTGTGGACATCCTTCCATATCATGTGATGGGCGAACATAAGTACGAGTACATGGACATGGAATATCCTCTCAAGGGTACTCCAGCTCTTCCGATAGAAAAGAAACGCCACGCCGTTGAACTATTCCAAAGCGTACTGACCTGCAAGGTGGTTTAGGTTGTGTATTATTAGATGTGTTATGTACGTAAAAACAACAAGAGGTTGTGCAATATTATTAGCACAACCTCTTGTGTTTGTTTGTAGTTCGTTTATTATTCAGCCTTCAATGTGAAGCGCTTCATGTCAACGATAGTCAGTTCCTTGTCTACGCTCTGCAGGTACTGGGCAACGGTCATGTTCTTGTCCCAGATGTACTCCTGAGAAAGCAAGCAAGATTCCTTCAGGAACTTGTTCAGACGACCCTTAGCGATGTTCTGAATCATAGCCTCGTTCAGGTTAGCAGACTTCTCCTCGGTGGTTTGAGCGATAATCTCCTTAGCACGAGCCACGTCCTCAGCAGTGATCCAGCCCTTAGCCATGTTGCTCTCCATGTGATCCTCGCTGTCAACGTGTGCGGGGTTGATGCCAGCCTTCTTCAGTGCAGCCTCAACAGCCTTCTGAACCTGCTCAGCCTTGGTCTTCTCGATAGCAACAGCTACCTCGTTGTCCTTAACCTCCTGGCTTACACCGCTCTCGTCGATAGCAACGGGAGCAGCAGAAGCAATCTGCATAGCGATGTTCTTACCGCAGTCGGGGTCAGAAACGGGCTTGTTGAAAGCCAGCATAGCGCACAGGCCGTTGCGGTTCATGTGGTTGTAGGTAGCCACGTTCTCGCTCTCAATAACGCAGTAGCCGTCCAACTCCATCTTCTCACCGGTGATACCGCTACGAGCGATAACGGCGTCCTGGATGGTGCCGTCGCCCATGGGCAGAGCCTTAACCTCGTCCAGAGTCTTGCAACGTGCAGCAACTGCAGCATCCAGAATCTCGCGGGTCAGAGCCACGAAATCAGCGTTGGTAGCAACGAAGTCGGTCTCGCACTTCAGGGCGATGATAGCAGCAAAGCCATTCTCAGCCTTTACCAGTACGCAACCCTCGGCAGCCTCGCGGTCGCTACGCTTTGCGGCAACAGCAGCACCCTTCTTGCGCAGGTATGCTACAGCACCATCCATATCCTCGCTCTCAGCCAGGGCCTTCTTACAGTCGGCCAGACCAGCACCGGTCATCTCGCGGAGCTTCTTGATGTCACTCATTGTAACTTCCATAGTCGTATGTCTTTTAATTTGTTAATGATTTATGCTTTTCTTGAAGAAAAAGGGTTAGAGAATGCATGTTGTGTGCGTCCTCCAACCCTTATAGTTCAAAGCGGGACTCTATAATTAAGCCTCAGCCTTTTCTTCCTTCTTTGCGGGAGCCTCGTCAGCCTTCTCAGCCTTGCGCTCCTCCAAACCCTCGTTGATGGCACCGCAAACTGCGTTCAGGATAGCCTCTACGCTGCTGCTTGCGTCGTCATTAGCGGGAATTACGAAGTCGATGTTGTCAGGGTTAGAGTTGGTATCAACGATACCGAACACGGGAATACCCAGACGATTAGCTTCTGCTACTGCGATGTGCTCCTTCATTACGTCTACAACGAACAATGCGCTGGGAAGACGTGTCAGGTCAGAGATAGAGCCGAGGTTCTTCTCAAGCTTAGCACGCTGGCGAGTAACCTGAAGGAACTCACGCTTAGACAGATTGCTGTATGTGCCGTCTGCTATGAGCTTGTCGATGGTGCTCATCTTCTTCACAGCCTTGCGGATTGTGGGGAAGTTGGTCAGCATACCACCGGGCCAGCGCTCGATAACGTAAGGCATGTTGATGGACTGAGCCTTCTCGGCTACTACGTCCTTGGCCTGCTTTTTGGTTGCAACAAACAGAACCTTCTTACCGCTCTTGGCGATGTTCTTCAGAGCCTCGGCCGCGTTGTTTACCATGCCAACGGTCTTGTGAAGGTCGATGATGTGGATGCCGTTCATCTCCTTGAAGATGTAGGGAGCCATAGCGGGATTCCACTTTCTCTTGAGGTGGCCGAAGTGACAGCCAGCCTCCAATAGGGTTTCAAATGATGTTCTTGCCATTTGTGTTTTGTTTTGTGTTGTTTACTTTCTTTTCTTTCCTCGTGTTATGCGAGGGAACAACCACCGGGTAGTCTCAATTGGGAGTCCCGGCAGTTTAGATACTAAACTCGGCGTGCTTCCGGGTGCTGAACGTTTAAAGTTTAAAGTTTAAGGTTTAACGTTTAGCGGAGACGTGAATACAATATAATATATATAATGTATTAACGCTTGCTGAACTGGAAGCGACGACGTGCCTTGGGACGACCGGGCTTCTTACGCTCTACCTCACGGCTGTCGCGAGTCATGAAGCCTTCGGCACGGAGTGCCTTCTTGTCCTCGGCATTGATCTTAACCAGTGCGCGGGCGATAGCCAGACGCAGAGCCTGGCTCTGGCCGGTGTAACCGCCACCCTGCAGGTTAACCTTGATATCATACTTCTCTGCTACGTCCAGCAGGTTCAGGGGCTGCTTTACTACGAACTGCAGAATGGTGCTGGGGAAGTACTCGGTCAGGTCACGCTTGTTGATGGTGATCTTACCGCTACCTTCCTGAACGTATACGCGGGCTACGGCACATTTGCGGCGGCCCAATGCATTTACTACTGCCATCTTCTTGTTTACTTGTAGAGGTTAATGTCAATGTTCTTGGGAGTCTGAGCAGCATGCTTGTGCTCTGCACCCTCATAAATGTACAGATTGGTGATAATCTGACGAGCCAGCTTGTTCTTGGGGAGCATACCCTTGACAGTGCGGCGGATCAATTTCTCGGCGCCGTTGGGCTTGGCCAGGATGTCGGCAGGAGTCTCGCTGCGCTGACCGCCGGGATAACCGGTGTAGCGGAGGTACTCCTTCTCGGTCATCTTGTTACCGGTGATGATGATCTTCTCAGCATTAACGATAATCACGTTGTCGCCACAGTCCACGTTGGGAGTGAACTCGGGCTTGTACTTACCTCTCAGGATCTTTGCCACCTTGCTGGCCAGACGACCCAGGACCTGGTCTGTAGCGTCTACTACAACCCACTCCTTCTTTACGGTTGCCTTGTTGGCAGAGATGGTCTTGTAACTCAATGTGTCCATTGTTCTTTGTTAAAATTGTTTGTTGCTAATTGATTACTTCATTGTTTCGGTGCGATTCACGAACCGGAGCCGAGGCCAATCAGCGTCCTATTCACACACACCACGGGACCTTTTCAAGGCTCCGTTGATAATAATCGGCGTGCAAAGGTACTACTTTTCCATAAATTGGCAAGCACTTTAGACTACTTTTTTCCTAAAAAACAGCTATTTATTTGTGTGGCAGTAGGAAAAAGCGTACCTTTGCGTCATATGCATGATGTCGTGCATAGGTTTATTGTGCATAATCTTATACTGAATTTATATTTATGTTGTCACCTTCATTGTTAAGTGCCAATTTTGGCAATCTCCAGAAAGATATGGAGTGGTTTAACCGTAGTGCTGCCCAGTGGTTACATCTGGACATTATGGACGGTGTTTTTGTTCCTAATATTTCGTTTGGCTTTCCGGTGCTTAAGTATGTGGCTCAGTTGACTCAAAAACCTTTGGATGTTCACTTGATGATCGTGGAACCGCAGAAGTTTATTCCTGAGGTGAAGGCATTAGGGGCCTATCTTATGAATGTTCACTACGAGGCATGTCCTCATCTTCACCGTGTTGTTAGCCAGATCCATGATGCGGGAATGAAGGCTGGTGTCACTTTGAACCCTGCCACTCCCATCTGTGTTCTGGAGGATATTATCTGCGATGTGGATTTGGTTTTGCTGATGAGTGTGAATCCAGGTTTTGGTGGGCAGAAGTTCATACCGCACACCTTTGAGAAGGTACGTGCTTTGCGCAAGATGATAGAGCGCACAGGTAGCAAGGCGCTTATCCAGGTAGATGGCGGAGTTGGCCTTGACAATTGGAAACAACTGCGCGAGGCTGGTGCAGATGTGCTTGTGGCAGGTTCGGCTGTTTATGGAGCTGAGGACCCGATGGAGGTTTGCAGAATAATGAGCGAATGATGAAGGTCTTTCCTGCTGTCTTATTTCTTGCCTTGTCCTTTGCGTCGCTCCCTGCCTGTGCGGAGGAATATGCCGAACTTATAAAGCGTGGCATGAAGGCTTTGGAGGCGGATTCATTATCCAAGGCAGAACCAATATTTTTGGAGGCCATAAACATGAAGCCTTCAGACAATGCCAGTGCCGTACTTTATCAGTATGTAGGTGAGATAAGGACCCGCCAGAAGCGTTATTCAGAAGCCATGGAGGCCTTTTCCTCTGGTCTTAAAATAGTACCTGCTTCGCAAGGTTTGCTTTTGGACAGGGCTTCATTGTATATCCAATTGGGCAACGAAGCCCGTGCATTGGATGATTTGAACGATTTGCTCTTGTTGAATCCCGAGCATGCCGAGGCTTTGTTCTTCCGTGCCTATATCTTTGCTGAGCAGCATTTGAATGCGAAGGCTCGTGTTGATTACGAGAAACTGGTGATTCTGCAGCCGCGAAATCGGCAGGCACGTTTGGGCTTGGCTTTGCTTTGCGATAAGGACAAACGTCCGCAGGAGGCCATGGAGCACATGGATGTGCTGGTCAGGTATTGGCCTGATGATGCAGATGTCTATGCCATCCGCGGAGGAATGTATCAGAAGAGAAGACAGTACGAACGTGCCTTGCTTGATTTGAACCATGCAATAGAGTTGCAACCTACTAATCCCGACTTCTATATCTCCCGTGCCTTGCTTTATAAGGATTTCCGCAAGGATGCTCTTGCCGTTGCAGATTTTCGCAAGGCAGTAAGTTTGGGCGCATCGCCTCAGGAATGTGCGGCAATGATGGCTGGGAGTGCATTAAAGTAACGGTTCTTGCTAAAAAGCAAATCGATTTGGGTTAACACTCATTAGTATGCTCATTGCTTGTGCCAAGGTAATGCCAGCATTGCTTGTTTTGGATTATGTGCCGTCCCGAGGACGGGACCTGGTCCTCGGGAGGACCAAGGCGAGAGTTCCTGGTTCTTTCGGTCCGGTCCTCGGGAGGGCCAAAAACGGGGGTAGGGAACGGCCTCTGTTCTATGCTTGCATATTGATAGAATATCGTAAAAGAGGTTGGCTCCGTATGTCGGTAACCAACCTCTTTTTTATGCCGTAATTGCCAAATGAAAATTAGAACGGCTACGTTGAAAAAGTCTTTATGACAGGATGTAGAACAATAGACGAAGTTCCTCCTCGTTATACACATCGTCCCATTCTTGGCACAAGGCATCCATGGTGAGTTTCTTGTTGGCGAAACTTGCACGTATCTCTTCAATGTCCTCCTTGCCAATGACTTCGTCAGTGAAGTAGGTGATGTCCATGCGTTTGCCGTGGCGAAGGAGAGCTTCCAGTTCATCTAGTACCTCGTCCAGGTCCACGTTTTCGCTTTCGGCAAATACATCCAGTGCAATCTTGCGGTCAATGGCTTGGATTAGTTTGATTTGCAATTTGCTTCGTTCCGTAACATGCAACGACTCCTTATTCTGTTTGCCCAGGAGTGCACCGTGCATAACTGCGTCCAGATCGTTGGCCTCCATTCCTTCAAAATTCTGCTCTTTCTTCTTCTCGCCTATGGTTATTTCGTGAGGCTTCTTACAGAACTTTTTGCCCTCGGGAGTATATGTCAGGGTGTGTAGCTTTTGGTTCTTGATTTTTAGCAACCCTTCCTCTAATGCCCTGTCTGTTATGATGTCCCAGTCTTTCTTGTCGGTATCTTTGGCACAACCGAATGATTCCAGCTTGTCCAATCCCTGTTGCAGTAAATCCTCGGTAGGGTTACCTGTCAGAATGTCCTTTAATTGTTCTTTGGAAAGTCCGTGGCCGGCTTCTTGAATTATGGTGATTAGGCTTATTATTTTGTGTTGTATATCCATGTAGATTCTTTTAATAAACTAATATGGACGTATGCAGTACGTCTCAAAGCTCCATTTATATGCTCTCTTTAATTGTCATTAGAACAGATTGGGCATGCAAAGTCAAATGTCGTGCAAAGGTAGCATATTTTCTGTATATGGCAAGCATTATCCTGAAAATCGTGTCTTAATCATGCAAAAGAGGTGTGGGTAGGGCATAGGTTTGTGTTTGGTTCCTATATGTGCATACCCCCAGAGACAAGACACGGCAGGCTGCCTCTCTTGGGGATAAGGCAAACGCGTGTCAGTTATTATTATATATAAGGTATTGGTGCGGAAGTCCGACTTATCTCTTGTTCATTATGGAGTTTGTCACGGTTACGGAACTGACCAGCTTGCCTGTGGAAGTGAAGATTTGTACATTCCATACATGACTGGAGCGACCTAAATGTACGGGTGTTGCAACACCTCGCACAGTGTCTCCGTCGTGGGCGCTGGAGACGTGGTTGCCTGAAACCTGCATGCCAACAGCCATTTCCCCGGGTTTGCATGCTATCATGCTGCCAAGACCAGCCAGTGTTTCTGCCAAAGCCAAGGATGCTCCGCCTGCCAATATGCCGAAGGGTTGGCGTGTGCGTCCGTCTACGGGCATGGTGGCCTCCACACGGTGAGGGCTGGCAAAGGTGTATTGCATGCCCAAAGCACCCATCAGAGTGTTTTTGTTCTGGGCGTTCAGTACGTCAACGGGAACTTCTTGGTCATCTTCCGGTTTGTCGTGCTCTTCTTCAAAGGCGCGTTCAATGGCAATAGCTGCGCCATCTTCGTCGTTGCTAAGGGTGGTGTAGTCAGCGCAACGTTTTACCTCCTCTGGAGCGTTGCCCATGGCAATGCCCATGCCTGCCATCTGTAGCATATTGATGTCGGCACGGCCATCTCCAAAGGCAAGAACCTCCTTCATGCTTATGCCTAACTTTTGCACCAATGCACTCATAGCATGGCTTTTGCCCACTTGATACCCTACAATTTCCAAGTAGTATGGATTGGAGTGGATGGTGTCCATTACACCATTCAGGTGGCGTTGCAGATGCTCCTCCATGCCCAAGAGGACCTCTTCGTCGTCGTTTACGAAGATAACTTCTGTGGGCCATGCGGTTTTGTCTTCTGCCAAATGCTCTGTAGCAGCAGAGATGCTGTCTACATGCCGCAGGGACATGTTGTTCATCTGGGCTTCGTCTACGATGTGGTGATTCTCGGTGTCAGTTGCAACAACCTCGTCGCCCTCGTAATACGCAAGGGCACATCCGCAACGTTCTGCCTGTTTCTCCAGGTACGGAATCATCTTGGGGTCAATTGTTCTCTCGAAGATGACTTTGCCTGTACTGGCTTCCAGTACCTTGGCACCATTGTAGCTGATTATGAAACCATCGTTGAAATCCAAATCAATTGCTCTTGCAAACGGCAGGACGCCATATGTGGGTCTGCCCGTTGCCAAGGCTATGCGCACACCATTTTGTTGGACTTTCTTCAGTATCTTTATGGTGCGTTCGCTCATTTCACGATTACTGGTCAGCAATGTGCCGTCAACGTCAAGGACAATAAGCTTGATATCCATATTTCTTGATTTTAAATTCTACTTCACTGCAAATATAGATAAAAAAACAATAGGACGCGCATGGGCATGTCCGTATTTAATGATTTTTAAACTAACTCTGTTTGTTCCTCGGGCCAATTTACCAGATAGACATTGCCTGTGGCTCGGGTAATGGCTGTGTAAAGCCACCTGAGGTAATCCTCAGTAAGCATATCTTCGGTGATGTATCCTTGGTCAATGTAGACGTCCTCCCACTGCCCGCCCTGTGCCTTATGACATGTGATGGCATAGGCATACTTTATCTGTAAAGCTCCATAGTGACGGTCCTCTTTTACGGCTTTGAACAAATCGCGCTTGTTTCGTAATTCGGGATAGTCCTCGCATACTTTGAGAAAGAGGGTTTGTTGCTGTTCCCGTGTCAGAGCAGGAGCTTCGCTATGTAGGGTGTCCAGTAGAACCACGGTGTCCAGTTCGGTGACAACGCTATTCTCGTTGTTTGCGTCGGTAGAGTTTGTGCGGTCGGTTAGTAATAGGGATGCGTCGGCAAAATGAAAACCATATAGTTCCCTCTCGTTGTGTATTCGTCGTACAACGGCCATTTCGCCGTTGGCAATCAGGTCTTTGCCGTTTAGGTATTTGTTCTTAGCCACCATTACCATGTCACCTCCTCCCAGTTCGCATTCGTAGTCAAGGATACGGTTACGTATGCCCATGTTGTAGATGTTGGCGCGTTTGTTGCTTCTTGTTATCACAATTGTTCCCTCCTTGCCGCATCTGTGATAGCTTTGTTCAAGGCTGTCAATCAGTTCGTTGCCAGAAACGACATGGATATCCGGGAAGGATATCCGGAGCAAAGGCAGTTGTCCTCCGTCAGAGAGGCATTTTCTCAGGCGGGTAGCATTCCATAGGATACCTGAAGTCTCCATCTGGCGTACTACCCTGGTCAGTTCGGCCTCCATTACGTCCAGTCCGTATCCGCCAAGTTCTGATGTCTCTAAGGCTGGAGACAAAGTTTCTCCCACTGGTGGCAATTGAGCAGTGTCTCCTATAAGGATAAGCCGGCATCCCTGACATGAATAGACGAATTGGATAAGGTCGTCCAGCAGGCGTCCATCTCCGAAAACACTGCCAGCCAACCCCTCGTTGGCAATCATTGATGCCTCGTCTACGATGTAAAGGGTATTTGCCTTGAGGTTTGGTGCAGCAGTGAAATTCTCCTCTCCAAAGGTTTTCTGTCTGTAAATATGCCTATGGATGGTTCCTGCCGAGCACTCGGCATACCCTCCCATCACCTTGGCGGCTCTGCCAGTTGGAGCCAAGAGCACAACATGTTGCTTGAGCATCTTCATAGTGCGCACCAAAGCGCCAACCAGCGAGGTCTTTCCTGTACCTGCATAACCTTTCAGAAGAAATATGCAATCGTTGTTCCTGTTCAGTAGGAAACGGCACCACAAATCTATCACATATTCCTGCTCTTCCGTAGGAACATGCACAAAGTTTCCTCTTATCAGTGACCTTAAATCCTCGCTTATCATAAAAGTTTAAGAAAAAAAGGATGGAAAATGTCGTTACTTGGATTCTTTTTATTAACTTTGCGATGCGAATGTACAAAAATATAACGAAATAAAGACATGAAAAAGTTAATTAATGCAGTTTTGACTGTATGCGTAGTGTTGTTGGCCATTATCTGCTGGCGTAGCATTCAGGACGACATCAACTTTGACAAAGAGGTCGCCTATCGTGAGGCACAGGTGAAAGCACGTCTTCTTCAAATTAAGGATGCAGAGGAGGCTTACAAGCAGCAGCATCCCGAGAGTGCATATTGCTCAGATTGGAATGTGCTGACTGAGTTTGTTAAGAACGGCAAGCTTCCTATCGTTATCAAGGAAGGTGTACTGAGCGACGAACAGATGGAGAAGGGATTGACCGAGTCCAAGGCTGCAGAGATTATCAATAGTGGTGATGCCAAAAAGATAGCAGAATTCAAGTTGGAGGGCTTCCGTCGCGATACCATCTGGGTTTCTTTGAAGGACAGCCTTTACAAAGGTCAGAACCTCAATATTGATTCCATGCGCTACATTCCTTTCTCAGAGGGTGATACCTTTGAGATTATCGCATGCCCCAATACTACCAAGAGCGGTGCAATCATTCAAGTAATGGAGTGTAATGCTCCCATGGCCAGCTACCTGAAGGGTATGGGCAAGCTTGGTGACAGAATGATTAAGAATACTGCCATTGAAGCAGAGGAAATGGGCAAATATGCAGGTTTGAAGATAGGTGAAGCCGGTAACGGCTGGAATAACAATGCCGGTAACTGGGAATAAGTCTTTACTAAGCTATAGTCTATCCATCCGTCTTTGTACGGATGGATTTTCTTTTCTTGTACATAGTCTTGGTTCTGGTCAGTTGTTGTTGCAGGAGAGTGTACATTGTGAACAAGGCGAGACCATGGCAGATGTATTGGAACGAGGATTCCAGTTGCCAAGGGTGCGTGGCCGTCAATACGAGAGGGTCATACTCTATTCCACATCTCCAAGTACCAGAATCCCTTTGGACGAGTTTCGAAGAGAAGATATGTTGGCTGTGTACAGAATCACCTTTGCTGGTGTATCTGTACGTCCAGAAGATATGTGCTTTCAAGTGCTTCCAAATCTGGATGTAGTAGAGATTTTTACTATTCCTGCACCTGTAGCAGAAGCTTTGCGACATTATTATCCAAGTGCCATGATACAAGGGCTCTATGGAACTATGCTTTGTCAGGTGGCAGAAATGCAGCAAGGTAGCACCTTGCCTGTCAGTTTCCATGCAATAGTTCTGGAAGGCGGCTTGATGGTTGCAGTTCTGCGGCATGGACGTTTGCATTTTGCCAATGTGTTCCATGCACCTGGCAATGCCGACATATTGTACTTTATGCTTTACGTATGGAAAAACCTCTCATTGGATGCATGGCACGATTCCTGTACGCTGTATGGAGCAGACGAGGACTTATATAATAATGTATGTCAGTATTTGGCAAATGTAGATATACGTGAACTATCCATATAGTCAGACAATAGACCTATCTCTTTGCTGTCACATATAAGAAACCCAAGACAATGCGAGTAATCACAGGTAAATATAAAGGTCGTCATTTCGACATTCCCCGCACGTTTAAGGCGCGTCCAACTACCGACTTTGCCAAGGAAAATCTTTTCAATGTGCTCAATTCATATATGGATTGGGAGGAGGAACCCGTTGCCTTGGATTTGTTTGCAGGTACAGGTAGCATAACGCTTGAACTGCTTTCCCGTGGGTGTTCCCGCGTTATCAGCGTTGAAAAGGACCCTCTGCACTTCAAGTTCATAAAGGAGTTCATCGACAAGTTGCAGGATCTTTCTGCCATCCCTATTAAGGGTGATGTGTTCAAATACATCAGTCAGTGCAGGGAACAATTCGACTTTATCTTTGCTGATCCCCCTTATGTATTGAAGGAAATACCAGAACTTCCTGATATGATTTTGGAACGCAATCTGTTGAAGGATGACGGACTGCTTGTTGTTGAGCATGGAAAGGACCACGATTTCAGCCACCATCCCCGCTTTGTTGAGCATCGTCATTACGGTAGCGTCAACTTCTCCTTCTTTCAGTAAGATTGTCTGCTAAATATGAAATGCTTCAGCCACATTGGTCGCGACCATGTGGCTGAAGCATTTCATGTGTGATGTGGCTATGTTCTTTACCAGGGGCGCATGCCGCCGCCACGAGTTCCGCCATATCCTCCTCCTGGGAATCCACCGCCAGGACCGCGTCTGTTGCCAGAACCTTGACTGCTTTTTCCGCCAAGCAGGTTCAGACGGTATGATACGCGGAACATAACATACGAATAGATGGCATTTGTGTACGAGTCGGTACGTGATGTGGCAGAGATTGAACGTGAGATGTTGCTGCGTTCACCCAGAATGTCGTACCAGTGTGCGCTGACGATGAGGTTCTTCTTCTTCAGGAAAGCATGTTGCAGACTGGCATTCCAGATGAGTTCCGTGGTGTTCATGCTTGCATCGGCATATCCCCTGCGGTAATTGGGACCTATGTCTGAACGCAGGGTTGTGCCCCATGGTGCAGTGATGGTGAAGTTACCTCCATAGTTGAAGTTCCATGAATCCATATTGGCTCTGGTGTTGTCCTCATTACGTGCATGTTGGTAGTTGAAGCTGCCGTTCACCCCCACCTCTATGGAACCTGTCTCGCCCCATTCTGTACGGTAGTTGAATCTTAGGCTTGAGCCTATGCCCAGGTCCTTGGTTGTTGCTTTGTTGAGTTCTCCTCTTTCAAGTGCATTTTTGAAAAGGGCCTGCATGTCTTCTACTGTCTCTGGTGTCTTCAACCCGTTGATGGCCGATGAGATGTATCCCACATTGTTGGAGTAGCGGATGTTGGAGTGCAGGTTCATGGAGAAGTGCTTGGCGGTATCCAGTGCCGTATTGAAACCTATATTGGCAGACGTATTCCAGTTGCCGTCTATGTTCATGGGTCGGCTGTATCTGTTACCTGTTTCTGCATCGTAGATGGTGGCAGACGATACGGAACGGTCGGTTGTGGAGTATGAGGCTCCTGCAGACCAGTTCATGTGTCTTTCTGTGTACGAACCGTTGTAGTTCATGTTCACACTGTTTGTCCAGCTACTCTCCAGTCCGGCATTACCCATGCTCACGTATTGTGGGTTGCTGTTGTCCATTACCTCTATCAAGCTGGTCATGCTGGGTTGCGACATGCGTCCGTTGTAGCGGAACTGCAACTGGCTGCCCTTGTTTATCTTCCAGCGGGCATGTATTCTCGGTGCCCAGTTGAATATGTTGCGCACAATGGTCGTGTCTATTTTGTTCTTCTCATAATCCATGTGCGTGGTCTGAGGTTGGAAGGATGCTCCGAAATTGAAGCGCAGTTCCTGTTCGTTCTCGAACTTGCGTGTATAGCGTAGCAGGAGTTGTGCATTGTGGTTGTACTCGTTATATGTGGCATATTGCGAGTTCTCCCTATTTAGCAACCAGTTCAATGTATCCACTCCTGGAATGTATCCCATGTATAGCTGTTCGGCGGTAAGTGGTGTGAAACCGTTAATTTCGGGATGCTCTTCCAAAAGTTTATGCAGGTCGTACATGGAACGGTCGCTATCCGAGAAACGGTATTGGAACTGATAACTGCCTTGCAGGTTCATGTATTTTGTCAGCGGCTCAGTATAGCTCAGGCGTGTGTTGATGTTCCAGTTGGTGCTTGGACTTTCATTGAAGCGGTTGGTGTATGTTCTGGAGTCGGTCTTGTAATACCTGATGTCCGAGGAGTTCCATGATTCGCTTCCCGAATTAGAGTAGCTGCCGTTCAGGTTCAGTGTTATGTTTCTGCCAGGTTTGCCCAAACGGCGGTTAATCTGGAACCAGCCGTTGGCATTGTTGGAGGCGTTGCGCGACATGCTGTTGTTCACATTGCTGTTTACCAGAATCTCCTCGTATATCTGGTGGTCGTTCTTTCCGTCATTATCGGTATCTGTGGAGTCGTTGAATTCGGCAAGGGGAGAATCCATGCCGGCCTCGTATGGGTCAGCATCAAAGGTTACCGAAGCGCTCTGCGAGTCCGATTTGCCCTCAGAGTGTGAGTATGAGGGACGGAAGATTATGTTGGTCATAGAGTCTGGCATCCATTCAAGGAACAGGTCGGCATTAAGGCCCCAGTTCAGACTCTCGCTTGAACTCATGGAGTTGCTCCATGTGCTGCTGGCTCCCAACAGGAATGTCTCTGAGTTACTTCTTGAATAGTTCTCGCGGAAGGAACGGTTTGCCCTTACACTGCCGCCCAGTTTCAGCAGGCCTGCCTCATAGGGGCGCTTGCCGTTTTCCCATGCTACGTTCAGGCCTCCCATCTGGTTAGACACGATGCCGCCGCCATTGCTTGAGTTGTCTGTATTGGCAAAGAGAGCGAACTGCAGGTTGTCCAGGATTCGCATCACGTTCAGTCTGCCGGTGTATCTGTCTTGTGTGCCATAACCTCCCTCTACGGTTACAAGCCACCCTTCTTTCATTCCCTTTTTCACGGTCAGGTCCAATACGGCCTCTTCCTCTCCGTCGTCAATGCCGGTCACACGGCTGTAGTCGCTTTGTCTGTCATAAGCCTTGATATTCTTCACCATCTTTGTGGGGATGTTCTTCATGGACAGTTTGGTGTCGTTGCCGAAAAACTCCTTGCCATCCACCATAATCCTTTTGATGGTCTTGCCGTTGTGTGTGATGGTGCCATCTTCGGCTATTTCTACGCCTGGCAACTTCTTTACCAGTTCCTCCAGTACGGCTCCTTCGGGCATGCGGAAGGCATCGGCATTGAATACGAAAGTATCCGCCTTCATTTCCACCTGTGCCAGTCTGGCTACGACATTAGCTTGTTGCATCAGCTTGGCATCTTCTGCCAAGGCTATGTTGCCAAGGTTTGTCTTCTCGGTCTTCTTGTTTAACGTCAGGTTCTTCGTATAGGTTTTGAAACCCATGTAGCTGATGCGTAGGATATATTCTCCCCCTTTCTTAGGGGAGATAGTAAACAGACCATCATTGTTAGTTGCTGCACCGGTAACCTGTGTGCTGTCCTTGGCATTAAGTAGCAGTGCAGTGGCGCCAGGCAGAACCTCTCCGCTACTTTGTTCCGTTACTTTACCTGTGATGGTGAATTTCTGTGCCCAACTCTCCATGGGACATGCCAATAAAAGCAGTACCATTATGGGCAGGAAGACGAGTTTCTTGTTCATAAGGGGGGTGTAAAATGTGCGCATATATATTATAAGGGACACGCGCGTATGCAAATGGTTTAAATAAGGGCAGCAATTTGTGTGCTTTTACAAGCCATATAGAGAGTCTCTATTATATGGAAGCCATGACTCCTGTACTATGTCAACTCTCCCTGTAATAGCCCAGCATCTCCTCTATCTCCTCCATTGATGCAGTCTGGTTTATGCGGATGTCGCCTATGCCACCCAGCAAGGTGAAGTTGATGTTGCTGCCCTGGTTCTTCTTGTCGTGTGACATGAAGTCGCATAGCATATCGTAATGCTTGCACTCGTACAGGAACTTGCCGTAATGCTCCTTTACGTAGGCCTCCATCTGGTGCATCTCCTTGGCAGGGAAACCGCATTTGCGTGCACTCAGGTACAGTTCCATCAGCAGTCCCCATGCCACGGCATATCCGTGGAGCACGGTTCTTCCCTCCTTCAGGGCCAGACTTTCAATAGCATGTCCGGCAGTATGCCCCAGGTTCAGCGCCTTGCGTATGCCCTTCTCTGTTGGATCTTCGTTCACAATCTGTTCTTTGACGTTCACACTCTTTGCTACCAAGGTCTGTAGCGTGGCATAGTCAGGGTCGGATATGTCAAAGCACAGCAGCTCTGCCCAGTCCTCCTTGCTGCTCAGCAAACCATGTTTCAGCATCTCGGCATAACCGGAAAGCAGGTTCTCTCTGTCCAGCGTGCGCAGGAAGGTACTGCTTAGTATCACGCATTGGGCACAGTTGAACACTCCTATTTCGTTTTTCAGACCACCAAAGTTTATGCCAGTCTTGCCACCAACGGACGCATCAACTTGCGAGAGCAGGGTGGTGGGGATGTTTATGTAGGTCATGCCCCTCTTGAAGGTGCTTGCCGCAAAGCCGCCAAGGTCGGTAACCATTCCTCCTCCAAGGTTCACCATCAGCGAATGTCGTGTAGCACTGCCCTTCTGCAGGGCGGTCCACACGCTTGCCAGTGTTTCCAGCGTCTTGGCTTCGTCTGTAGGTGCTATCGTTATCACGATGGCATCCTTCATGACTGCATAGTCCTTCACCACAGGCCAGCACAGTTCCTTCGTAGTCGTGTCGGTTAGTACGAATAGTTTGTCGTGTTCCAGCTTGCCAATGGCTTCGGTAAGACTCTGTTCCAGATTGTCGGCTATGATAATGTCCTGATTCACGGTCGTCTTGCTTTCTCTGGGTTACTTTGATGCTCGTACGATGTCTGCCCCTCTGTAATAGAACTTCAGTATGTCCTGATACGGATGTCCTTGTTGCCCCATTACAGCAGCGCCAATCTGGCACATGCCAACGCCGTGTCCCCAGCCTTTGCCGTTCAGAGTGAAACCGGCAGGTGCTTCTTCGCCGTCCTCGTAGTAGGGAACTGCATCAAAGGCACTGGACAGCAGGTGCGTCTCGCTCAGTGCACGCCTTATTTCCAGTTCCTTGCCTATGGTCATGGTGTGTTCTGTTCCCACAATCTTCAGTTTGCTCAGGTGACCGCCGGGACCACGCTCTATGGGAACCAGTTCCAATACCTTGCCAAAGTCAATGCTGTACCTGTCTTTCAGAAGTTTGGTTATTTCTTCCTGCTTGATACGCGTCTCCCAATTGTAGAAGTCGGCAGTTTCCTGGTCATAGGCATTCAGTACTCGCGCCAGCAGTTTCTGGTCGTATGTCTTGCAATACGGGTCCTCTATGCTTTGCAGATAAGGTTTGTGTATGTTCTCCCAGGCATACTGGAACTCTTCTGTCTTGCCACCGCAACATTTGGAGAAGCGTGCGTCGCATATTTCGCCTTCGTACATCAGCACCTCTCCGCGTGTAGACGATACTGCCTCTTTGGCCTGTGCATTGGTGGCACGTGTTATGCCCTGGTATCTCTGGCAATGGTCGTCGGCACACACGTCAAAGATAGTGTGATCCTCGCGGTCGTGCCAGCGCACTATCTCCTTGTCTGTCTTGGTAAAGGCAAAGAAGGCCTGATGCTTTTCGCCCAAAGACTTGCGCTTCTGTATCTGTGCCAGCAGCCAGCTTCTGCTTATCACGGCGGCGGCTTTCATGAATTCCATCGGGCAGTCGGCATTCATCTCGCTGGAGATGACACTGGCCAGGTAGTCTTCTACCGACAGTACGTTAATAGCCACAATCTTGTCTTCGTGCACCACCAGACGCAGAGTTCCTTGGAAGGTCTGCGATTCCTGGCGTTCCCAGTGGAACTGTATGCCTATGGTCACATTGTGCAGTGTGAAACTGGGTTCTGTGCCCTCGTCGTTTTCGGTAGGTCGGAAGGTCAGGTTGCGGTAGAGCTGGCCGTTCCAACGAATGGAACCGTCTTCCAGTACCACCTCCTGTTCTCCGCTTATGGTCTGTCCCTTGGCAGTGTATTCTCCGTTTATGCAGAAGTTCAGTTTCGTATCGCTCATCACGCCTACGGCAACTTCTGTCTCCTCCTCCATTTCATATCCCGGCAAGGCTTCTTCACTTGATGCAACTTCCTCCACAGGCTTCTTCTCCTCTTCCTTCGGAGCATCGGTCAGTTCCTCTATGATGGGCATAATTTCCTCCTGGGTCATGGTTACCTCCTTCAGTATTTCGGCATACCACTCCGGAGTCACCTTGCGGAAGTCCTCCTCGCGTGGGGTTATCAGCAGGCCGCCCATGTCCAATGTGCCCGGCGATACCACCAGCTTGCCCTCGCCTTCAGCGTAGTAGCAGTCGGGACGATGCTTCTTTCTGGGGAATATCAGTGTAACGATTTCGTCTTCTCTGCCTATGCCACCTTCCTGGCGCCATGAGATAAGGTTTATTCTTGGTTCGCTCTCCTCGCCAATGATGGGCAGAGCCTGATAGAGTCTCTGGCATAGTATGCTGTCTGTCTCGGCAGGCAGGCTTCGTATCACGAACACAGGGCAAACGTATCCCTCCAGCAGGTACAGTCCGCAGGTGTCGCTCGTATTGCCGGCTTCCTGCATGGACACGGCATGCGCTCCTGTCAGCGGATATATCTTGCGCAGGTAGTTCTCATATATCTTCCAGTCGCGCTCTATGGGTACTATTCCCCTCTGTCCAGCCTGCAGGTGCATGTGGTCGGGGCATGATGCTCCGCACATGGGACCGTTGTAGAAGATTATCTGGCC
This sequence comes from Bacteroidaceae bacterium, assembly GCA_045659645.1. GTDB lineage: Bacteria > Bacteroidota > Bacteroidia > Bacteroidales > Bacteroidaceae > Physcousia. Next base: position 45,657 of record JAZRCG010000029.1, read on the forward strand.
AGGCATTGTCCATGCCATGTGGCGCATTGTGCCGAAGTGCGTCCAGATAGACTGCGGTGTATGACGCCTTGATGGAATGGTAAAGTGCTGGGGCAGGATGGGGTAGGGGTTCACCAGTATTTGGTAGTGCTTCTCCATCTTCAGGGCACGCTGCTCCTTGGGGCGGTTGTGGTCACATAGGAAGCAGGGGCGCTCCTTTATGTCCTTGGCTTCTATGCTTGCGCCGGTGGAGACTATGCGTGCCGGGTTCCATTGCACGGCCAGTGTGTTCTCTGCCAGTCCGCGCTTGCCCTCAGTTTCTTCCTCCGGGGTGTGGACGGCCAGTTCGCGTGTCTGCACCTTGCTCAGGTCTTCATAGCTCTTGCGTGCAAAGTCCCAGTTCTCCAGTTCGCTCTGGAAGAACTCTTCTACTTCCTCGGCATTCACCTCGTGCTGCCACAGGGCATTCAGCAGGCAGCGTGCCTGTATCTCCTGGGTGCGGAGCTGGTCCTTGTATTGGTTGTTGCGGTTTATCTTTTCCTGGCTCAGGGCAGCGTCGCTGTTGCCCTCCCAGCGTCGGCACAGGTACACCTCGTCGTATATGCGCCCAATGCGGTACCTGCGGCTTATCATCAGCCCCAGGGCATAGTCTTCGCCATAACTGGTGTTCGGTATCTGCAGTTCTCTCAGTACGGGGGTGTAGAAAGCACGTGGTGCTCCCAGTCCGTTTATTCTCAAGGCGTTGTTTCTGCCGTTCTGCGGTGTCCATTCCCTGTGGTCTATGAGTCCTGGCGGCAAGGTTTCCAGTTGGAAGTTGCACATCCTGTAACTGCCTATCACCATGGCGGCATTCTCTTCTACAAACCTGTCCACCATCCTTTGTAGAGTGTCCTCGCCGCTATACAGGTCGTCGCTGTCCAGCTGCACCACAAAGCGTCCCACCCTTTCGTCGTGTACCGCCATGTTCCAGCATCCGCCTATGCCCAGGTCGTCGCGCTCGGGAACAATGTGTATCACCCTTGGGTCGCCAGTGTATTTTTCTATTATTTCCGAAGTACCGTCTGTGGAACCGTTGTCCACCACCATCAGGTTGTACGCAAAGGTGGTCTTCTGCATCAGCACGCTCTCTATTGCATCGGCTATAGTACGGGCACGGTTGCGCACGGGTATCACCACGGTTGCCTCCACGTGGAAGTTGTTGCTGTCCTCAAACTTTATAGTGTCGAACTCCCCGGCATGCATGTAGGCATTGATGGCTCTGAGGTGTCTGGTGCAAGCCCTTTCCAGTTCCACCTGGCGTGCACGGTTCCTGGGATCTACATAGTCAAACTGCTTCTCTCCGGACAGGCGTGTGTCTGTCTCTACCTCTGTGTAGAGGAACTCCTGCACGTGCACCGGCAACTTATCTCTGGACAGGAACAGGCGCAGGTCGTACAGGGCGGCAAACTGATATCGGTGCAGGTTCTCCTGGGCGATGTAGCGCTTCAGTCCCTCTGTGCTTATCAGCAGCAGGCTGCCCATTTGGAAGTCGTCCCTCACGCTGCCCAACTGATAATCAATCAGTGGCATTGCCTGACGCTCTCCTGTGGGAAGGGCAATGTAGTGGTCGGCATAAAGCATCAGTGCATCATGGTCCTTGGCAATGGTCAGCATGCGGTCCAGCGCATGGTATCCCAGTTGCAGGGTGTCGTATTTGGTATAAAGCAGTACGTATGGTGCTATTGCCGTTTCGGCAATGTATTTTATTGTTTTGGTGCTACCTATGCTTTCTGTCAGGTGGTATATGTTGGCAACGTTGCTGTCACTCCTCAAAGCATTTTCCGTTGCTTGCCCCTGTTGCTCGTCGCTCCAGGCAATAAAGCAGTCTATGTAGGTCTTCATATTTGTGTGTAGTTTTGTGCAAATATACATAAAATATGTGTAAAAGAGAAGTAAAGTGTTCGTTTTCGGATGCAACAATCAAGTTTAGCATTGTCATTCTTGCGGTTTTCGCTAAATTTGCACCGTGAAACTGCACATCTTCAATCCCGAGAACGATATGGCTCTGGCCAATGGTTCGCCCGGTTACACACCACCTGCCAATATCCGTGCCTACCGTCGTCAGCATTGGGAGCTGCCCCGTAAGTGGGCCGCTCCCGAGGATGTTGTATGGGATGGAGAAGCGGGATTGGGGTATCTTTTCCGAGATGAGGCTAAGGCGCCGGAAATTTGTCCTTGGGGATGGTCTCCTGCCTTGGTGCACGAACTGGAACTTGCTGGTGTGCCCAGGCACATGATGCCCGATAGGGAGTGGCTGGATAAACTCCGCACTCTTTCCGGCCGCCAGAGTACGGTGCAGGTGCAACGTGTTCTTGGTCTTGATGCAACGTGTTGCGATAGCCTTGACGACGTGTTGTCGTGCCTCTCGCAATGGGAGGCGGTTATCATGAAGTCGCCATGGAGCAGTAGCGGCAAGGGCCTGATGCAGACAGACAACCCCAATTGGCAGGGTTGGGTAGAGCGTGTCCTTCGTCAGCAGGGCTGTGTCATAGTGGAGCGTCTTCTGGAAAAGAAGCAGGATTTTGCCATGGAGTTTTGGATGAGGGGTGGTAAGGCAGAGTATGTAGGTTTGAATGTCTTTCGTACAGATGCCCATGGGCATTTCTTGGAAAATATCAAAGGTTCTGAACAGGAAAAGGAGGCTCTGCTGTCTGCTTTGCTGAAGGCTCCTGGGGCCATTGGCGACATCCGTTGTTGGTATCAGGAGCGTTTGCCGCGTTTTGCGCCATGGTATGAGGGACCTGTAGGTGTGGATATGCTTGTTACATCCGACGGGCATCTGCATCCCTGCATAGAGATAAACTGGCGCATGACCATGGGGATGGTGGCGGTGTTGGAGGGTTAACGTTGAACGATGAACGTTTAACGAAAGTTCAGTGAATTCTGTTCTGCGAAACCTGCAAAACCAAAAAGAGAATCCATCTTGTGATGAATCCTCTTTTCTTCTGTTGGGCTACCCGGACTCGAACCAGGAAAGGCAGGACCAGAATCTGCAGTGTTACCATTACACCATAGCCCAATCAACATGTTAGCGTCAAGGTTTGTCTTGCATGCAAGCGCTGTTCCTTGTTTGCGAGTGCAAAGGTAAAGCCTTTTTCTGATATGACCAAACATTTTCGTGAAAAAAAGTAAAAAAAGATGCCAATTCGACGTATTTTTTTGCTCACGACCTCTAAAAGTCGTACCTTTGGGGCTCAATAATATATATATAATGTATAAAGCAGGAAAACATAAGTTGCTCGATTCCATTATCGATGGCATTCAGGACAAGAAGGGCCACGATATAGTAGTTGTAGACCTTAGCGGCATAGAAGATACCATATGCACATACTTTGTGATTGCGCAGGGTGGCAGTCCCACTCAGGTGCATGCTCTGGCAATGAGCGTGGGCGACAAGGCTCGTGAGGTTTGCGGAGCACGCCCCTTGGCAGTAGACGGTTTGCGTAACAGCAATTGGGTGGCAATGGACTATGCCGAGGTGATTGTGCATATTTTTCTGCCCGAAGAGCGTGCCTTCTACGATATAGAGCATCTGTGGGCAGATGCAGAAATTACAGAGATACCAGATTTGGATTAGTTTAAGTCTACAGTTATGGCTAATAACAACAAGAAACAGAAGTCCTCTTTTAACTTTACCTGGGTATATCTTATTATCCTTGCCGTTCTGGGCTTCCTGTTTATAACGGGCGATGCCGAATCGCTGACACCTTCCTCAACCAAGGAGGTCAGTTACACCGAATTCCAGAATTGTGTGCGCAAGGGATATGGCAAGGAACTCCTGGCCAACAAGGACAAGGGTACTGCCGTACTGCAACTCCTTCCCGAGCACTATCGTGATGTCTTTCCCGGAACCAATGACTTCAAGGGCCAGAAACCTTCTGTCATAACCCAGTATCCCAGTTCCGACAAATTGGACGAGTTCATGGAGGCAGAGCGTGCCAATGGCAACTTCAATGGTGAGGTGCGCTACGAGCATGAGGTGGATTCTCCCTGGTGGAGTTTCCTTATCAACATAGGTCCTATGCTCCTGCTCGTGTTCTTCTGGATCTTCATCATGCGCCGTATGAGCGGAGGCGGTTCTTCCAACGGTGATGCCGGTGGCGGCCCCATGGGCATCTTCAATGTGGGCAAGAGCCGTGCACGCTTGATAGAGAAGGACGATGCCAAGGTGACGTTCAAGGATGTTGCCGGTCAGGAAGGTGCCAAGCAGGAAGTACAGGAGATTGTTGATTTCCTGAAGAACCCAGCCAAGTACACCGAACTGGGTGGCAAGATACCCAAGGGTGCATTGCTCGTAGGTCCTCCGGGAACAGGTAAAACCCTGCTTGCCAAGGCTGTAGCAGGCGAGGCCGACGTACCTTTCTTCTCCATGAGCGGTTCTGACTTTGTGGAGATGTTCGTTGGCGTTGGCGCCAGCCGTGTCCGTGACCTCTTCCGCAAGGCCAAGGAGAAGAGCCCCTGTATCATCTTCATCGACGAGATAGATGCCGTTGGCCGTGCCCGCAGCCGCAACATCAGCACCGGTGGCAACGATGAGCGCGAGAACACGCTGAACCAATTGCTTACCGAGATGGATGGTTTCGGTACCAACAGCGGTGTCATCATCCTGGCCGCTACCAACCGTGCCGACATTCTGGACAAGGCTCTGCTTCGTGCCGGACGTTTCGACCGACAGATACACGTTGACTTGCCCGATGTGAACGAGCGCCGTGCTATCTTCGAGGTGCACCTGCGCCCCATCAAGAAGGCTGATGACCTTGACCTTGATTTCCTTTCACGCCAGACCCCAGGTTTCTCTGGCGCCGACATTGCCAACGTCTGCAACGAGGCTGCTCTCATTGCTGCCCGCCATGGCCATAGCACCGTGTCCAAGGAAGACTTCCTTTCTGCCGTGGACCGCATAATCGGAGGTCTGGAGAAGAAGACCAAGGTGATGACCGTCGACGAGAAGCGCACCATAGCCCTTCACGAGGCTGGCCATGCAACCGTGAGCTGGCACCTGCAGTATGCCAATCCTCTTGTCAAGGTCACCATCGTTCCCCGTGGCCGTGCCTTGGGCGCTGCATGGTATCTGCCCGAGGAGCGACAGATTACCACCAAGGAGCAGATGCTTGACGAGATGTGCGCCACCTTGGGCGGACGTGCCGCCGAGGAACTCTTCACCGGTCACATCTCCTCCGGTGCCATGAACGACCTCGAGCGTGTCACCAAGCAGGCCTATGGCATGATTGCCTACATGGGCATGAGCGACAAGTTGCCCAACCTCTGCTATTACAACAACGACGAGTATCAGTTCCAGCGCCCCTATAGCGAGGAGACCGCCCGCCAGATAGATGCCGAGGTTCAGCGCATGATAGCCGAACAGTATGCCCGTGCCAAGGCGCTGCTCGCCGAGAAGAGCGAGGGTCATGCCCAGCTTTCTCAGATATTGCAGGAGCGTGAGGTAATCTTTGCCGAGGACGTGGAAAACATCTTTGGCAAGCGCCCTTGGGCCAGCCGCACCGAAGAACTGCTGGATAGCGAACCTACACCCGAAATACCATAACTCCCTATCAACCCTAAGGCCTCTAAGGTTCCTTAAAGTCCCTAAGGTCAATAAAACAAATTGAAATGAAAAATCTCATCCTTCGTACCATCACCGGTGCTGCCTTTGTGGCGATATTGGTAGCATCCATCGTTTATAGCCCCTTCACATTCGGCGCACTCTTTGCCGTAGTTTCTGCGCTCTCTACTTTAGAGTTCTGCAATATTGTCAACAAGCAGGAGGGTGTACGTGTCAACACCTTCATGTGTGCCATCGCAAGCATATTCCTGTTCATGGCATTGTTTGCCTACAATTGTGGCTATGCCAATGTGCTGATAATGCCTTCGTCCGTATTCCTGCCCTATGTGGCTATACTCATCTACCTGCTTGTAGCGCCACTGTATTTTGGCAGGCAGACAGCCCTGCAGTCATGGGCATACACGATGATGTCCCAGCTCTATGTTGCCCTGCCTTTTGCCCTGCTCAACTCCATAGCCTTTGTTCCATATCCTATGGGACCTCTTGGCACAGCCTATGTCTTCATGTATCCCTTGGCCGTATTCCTGTTCCTTTGGAGCAGTGATACCGGTGCCTATTGTGTTGGTTCCCTTTTGGGCAGGAAAATACCCTACAAGCTGTTCCCCAGTATCTCACCCAAGAAGTCATGGGTGGGTAGTGTAGGTGGTACTCTTCTTGCTCTTGGTGTGGCGGCGATAGTTGCCCGTTTCGAACCCTCTCTCACTTTGCTGCAGTGGATGGGCTTTGCCCTTGTTGTTGCCATCTTCGGCACATGGGGTGACCTTGTGGAGAGCCAGATCAAACGTCAGCTTGGCATTAAGGACAGTGGTAACGTGCTCCCCGGCCATGGCGGTTTCCTTGACCGCTTCGATAGCAGTCTCCTTGCAATCCCTGCATCTTTGGTGTACATCTACACCATCTGGAGCATGTAGTAAACTCATCATTCTTATAGATACCCTATTTTGGTCCTCGAGGACCAAAATGCAACCTTCGAAGCGTGCTTTTTAGGGAGGAGTAAACCCCAAATCGGTTTTGGAGTGATACAAAGCAAGCGGCGGAGTGCCTGTTGAAAGGTAACTCCGCCGCTTGCTTTAGTATAAATAAGGTATGGCTTACTTAGCCTCCTTCATCTTCTGTGCCATGATGGCGAGCTCTGCCTTGAGAGCCTCGACCTTCTTCTGCATCTGGTCTACCAGAGAGTTGCCCTTCTTGGAAGAGGCTGTGAGGAAGCCTATGTTGTTCTCGTAGGTGCGTATTTCTGCCTGCAGCTGCTCGTAGATGCGCTGCATGCGCTGGCGGTCGCCGCCTGCTGCCTCCTGTATTTTCTGGAAACGTCCGGCGGTGCGTGCCTGGATGCGTGCACCACGGGCACGGTCGTACAGCTGGTCACAAACCTCACGGTATTGGGTGTATGCCTGGTCCTTTTCCTTGAAGGGAACGTGGCCCACGGCATTCCACTTGGCCTGAAGTTCCTTCACTTCGTCCAGATTAACCTCGCCCTCTGCTTCAAGAAGTGCCTGAAGCTGTGCTGTAATCTCCTGCTTCTGCTGCAGGTTCTGCTTCTGCTGGTCGCGCTCGCCACTGTTGGCCTGCTTCTTGGCATCGAAGAAGGCATCGCATGCGGTGGTGAACTCCTTCCAGAGCTGGTCGCTGTATTTGCGTGAGACGGGACCGGTGGTCTTCCACTCCTTCTGCAGGGCTACCAAGGCATCTGTGGTAGCACGCCAGTCGGTGCTGGTGCTCAGTTCCTGTGCCTTTGCAATGAGAGCCTTTTTCTTTTCTAAGTTTTCTGCCTGGCCGTCCTTGATGCTCTTGTAGAACTCTGCCTTGCGGGTGAAGAACTGGTCGCAGGTCTGGCGGAAACGCTCAAATACGGTGCCGTTCTGCTTCTGTGGAGCAAAACCTATGGTGCGCCATTGTGCCTGGAGTTCCAGGATCTGCTTGGTGAGAGCGTCCCATTCTATCTTCTTGCCTTCACCCTCGGTCTGTTGGATCAATGCCTCTGCCTGTTCGCACAGGGCGGTCTTCTGTGCCAGATTCTCTGCCTCGCGGGCCTTGATGCCCTCGAAGTGTGCCTGATGGCGCTTGTTTATCTCAGTTGAAGCGTTCTTGAAGCGTGTCCAGAGGTCCTCGCGCAGGTCGCGCTCTACGGGACCTGTCTCCTTCCACTGCTGGTGCAGTGCCTGCAACTGGCCGAAGGCGCTGATTACGTCCTCCACGGCCAGCAGAGCCTCGGCCTTCTCGCAGAGGTCGGTCTTTATCTCCAGGTTCTTGCGGAAGTCGTAGTCGCGCATCTCGTGGCCCAGCTTCAGCAGGTCGTAGAACTGCTCGGTATAGAGCTGGTAGTTCTTCCAGATTTCAGTGCTCTGCTCGGCAGGAACAGCACCTATCTCCTTCCATGCCTGTTGCAGTTGCTTGAACTGGTCGAAGTTTGCGCCCACCTCCTCGGGAGTGGTGGTCAGCTGCTGTATCTGCTCCAGTATGGCAGTCTTGCGCTGGAGGTTGTCGGCACGCTCCTCCTGAAGACGGAGCTGTTCGGCAGCACGGCGCTCACGAATGGCCTGCATGGCCTGACGGAAGGTCTCCTCCTGTGGGTCCATAACGGGAACATAGGTTGCGGGGTCGCCACCCTGTTCAATGTACTCCTGGCGTGCCTGCTGGAGCGCCTGGTTGTGATAACGATAGAAGAGCTGCTTGAGCATTTCCACATCGCCCTTCTCGGGGATGATCTCGGCCTGTGCCAGTTCCTGTGCACGTGCCACTACCTCTTCTTTAGTGTTGAGCTGTATGTTTTCTATATTTTCCATAATTCTATGTTGGACGTTTAACGATTAACGATTAACGTTTAACGATGAAAGTTGAGTGTCTAACAAATAGTTTTCCCCTTTTCCGTTTTCCGTTCCCCTATATCCACTTCTTGTGTCTGAAGAACCACCAGAAGAGCAGTGTTATGCAGACGGTAAGTATGATTGCCATTGGGAAGCCCCACCAGACCTCTTCCATTCCGTTTATCAGGTTCATGCCGAACAATGAAGCCATCAGTGTGGGGAACATCATGATAATGGAGATGGAGGTAAGCATCTTCATGACCTGCGACATGTTGTTGTTGATAAGGTTGGCATAGGTGTCCATGGTAGAGTCCATGATGTTGGCATAAATGCCGGCAGTCTCACGGGCCTGTGCAAACTCGATATTCACGTCTTCAATAAGGTCGGCATCCAGTTCGTCCACCTTCAGTTTGAACTTCAGTTTGGATAGCAATGTCTCGTTGCCGCGAATGGAGGTGATGAAGTAGGTCAGCGAGTCCTGAAGGCGCGACAGGGCTATAAGGTCGGCATTGTCCACCTTGCGGTCCAAGTTGCGTTTGCTCTGGTCTATGAGTGCCTGTATTTGTTTCAGTCGTTTCAAATACCACACAGCACTGCAAAGGAACAGACGAAAGACCATATCCACAGAGTCAGTAAAGCCAAGACCTCTACGCTGCTGGTAGGTAACGAAGTCAATCATCATGTTTGTCTCGAAGTTGCACACGGTAATGCAAACGTCGTCCTTCATGATGATACCCAGTGGTATGGTAGTGTAGGGGGTGCGGGAGCGTACTTCCTTTACGTATGGGATACGCAGGATTATCAGTGTCCATCCCTCGTCGCGGTCGTAGCGAGGCCGCTCGTCGGTATCGGCAATGTCATCAAGGAAATACTCTGGTATCCCCAATGTATCGCGCAGATACATGCTGTCGTCCTCGTCGGGACATGTCACCTGAACCCAGCAGTTCGGTGTCCACTCCTCTATGGCTCGGAGTCCGTTTTGTGTATTCCAGAAGGTTCTCACTTCAGTACGTTTTTTATGCCGTTCAGACAAAATTGCCTACAAATATATAAAAAAGTAGTAAAAGGAGCAGACGAAAGTGTCTTTTTTTGTTAAATCAGCAAGACTTTTGTCTGTTTTCCTTAGCGCAGCGCTGCAATGTCGTTGGTCAGCTGTATGAATTGCTCCACGGAAAGCTGCTCTGGGCGCAGGGCTCCGAAGGGATGTTCTGCCGGAATCAGTCCCTTCAGCGAACCGCGCAGCATCTTGCGCCTCTGCTGGAAACTCTGCTTCACTATGCGTGTGAGCAGGGATACATCGCATCCTGGGTCGGTGACGCCGTTGCGTGTCATGCGTATTACGGCAGAATGTACCTTGGGTGGCGGGTTGAATACGCCTGGGGGCACGGTGAAGAGATACTCCACATCGTACCACAGCTGTACGAGCACCGTGATGATGCCGAAGGCCTTTGTCCCAGGCTTGGCTGCCAGACGTTCGGCCACCTCCTTCTGTATCATGCCCGTGCAGCAGGGGATGTAGTCCTTGTAGTCCAGCATCTTGAAGAATATCTGCGAGGAGATGTTGTAGGGATAGTTGCCGGTAAGCACGAACTGGCCACCCTCAAATGTGCGGTCGAGATGCATCTTTAGGAAGTCGTCGGCAATGATGTTGTCCTCAAAGTCGGGATAGGTGCGCCTGAGGTAATCCACACTCTCCGAGTCCAGTTCCACCACCTTCAGCGGTCGTGGTTTCTGCATCAGGTATTGCGTCATCACACCCATGCCGGGACCAACCTCCAGCACTGGAAGGTCGGGACATGCGTCCACGGTGTCTGCTATGCGGCGTGCTATGCTCAGGTCTGTCAAAAAATGCTGCCCGAGAAACTTTTTCGGCTTAACGAGGGCCATATATGGTATTTTTTTGTAATTTTGCATACGAAGATACGGAGATTTGGCAAATGTACCAAGGGAATCCCCGTGAAATTGCCCGAAGGCTCTGAAAATTGATTTTGATATACCTTTGTGAAGACAACCTTAAAATACATACTTAGAATAGGATTGCCTCTGCTCCTGGCCGGTGTTATTCTGCACTGGATGTACAGCGGCGTGGATTGGGGTGCCGTGTGGGCAGCCCTGGAGGGAGGCATGAACTGGTGGTGGATGCTCCTGAGTATGCCTTTTGGCATATCGGCACAGCTGTTCAGAGCTTTGCGCTGGAGGGTAGTGCTGAAGCCTATGGGCGAGAATCCCCGTCTCTCCACCTGCTGCAACAGTATCTTCCTCAGCTATGCCTCTTCCCTGGCCATTCCCCGTGTGGGAGAGGTGCTCAGGTGTGGCGTGCTCTCCAAGTATGAGGACATCAGCTTCACACGCCTTGTCGGCTCCGTAGTGAGCGAGCGCGTGGTAGATATGAGCATGGTGTTCCTCTTTTCCATGGCGACCATGCTCACGCAGATACCTGTCTTTCTGGACTTCTTCGAGGAGACGGGGCTTGACCTCCGTGGTTTCCTCGGGCGTTTCTCTGAAACAGGTTATTGGGTTACCGCCCTGTGTGCCGTGGCGGCATGCGTGCTGATGGTGTTGCTTATGAAGAAACTGAAACTCTTTTCCCGTACCAAGGCCAAGTTTGCCAAACTCGTGGAAGGCATGACCAGTGTGGCACGCTTGCATAACCCCTGGCTTTTCCTCCTGTATAGCGTGGGCATCTGGCTCAGTTACTACCTGCACTTCTATATAGCCTTCTATTGCTTTGAGTACACTGCCGGCCTTGGTCCCGTGGCTGCCCTCGTGGCCTTTGTTGTAGGGTGCTTTGCCGTGCTGGTTCCCACCCCCAACGGAGCAGGCCCCTGGCACTTTGTGGTAAAAACAGCTCTTGTGCTCTATGGCGTGCAGGACAACGATGCCGCCGTCTTTGCCCTCATAGTGCACACCCTTCAGACCATGCTCACCGTGGTCCTCGGCCTCTATGCCCTTGCAGCCCTGGCGATGACGAGAATGATTAAAACGAAAGATCATCCCAGGCCCTCATAGGCCTCATAGGATCCTAGGACATCCTAGGCCCCCCTAGGTTCTCCTAGACCCTCCTAGATCTTCCTAGGCTTTCCTAGGTCTTCCTATGTTATCCTAGGTCCTCCTAGCCCCCTTAATCAAAACCAAAACCTAAAACCAATAAATATGACTATCAACGACCTTAACCCAAGAGAGATTTGGCAGAACTTCCATCTGCTTACACAAGTGCCTCGTCCAAGCGGACATTTGCAGAAGGTACAGGAATTCCTGCTGCAGTGGGCTGCCGAGCGTGGTATAGAGGCATTCAAGGACAATGCCGAGAACATCGTTATGCGCAAGCCTGCCACCCCCGGCAAGGAGAATTGCCGCACTGCTGTCATGCAGGCTCACATGGACATGGTGCCACAGAAAACCGACGAGAGCACACATAACTTCGAGACCGACCCCATCCAGACATGGGTAGACGGAGAGTGGCTCAAGGCAAAGGGCACTACACTGGGTGCCGATGACGGTATCGGTGTGGCTGCCATCATGGCTGTATTCGAGTCAAAGGACATAGAGCACGGACCTCTGGAGGCACTTATCACAGCCGACGAGGAGACCTGTATGTACGGTGTTAACCACCTGAGTGCCGATACCCTGAAGGGCGACATCCTGCTGAACATCGACAATGAGAACATGGGCGAGTTCGTCATCGGCAGCGCCGGTGGCGTGAACATTACCGCCACAATGAAATATCAGGAGGTAGACACCGATGCCGACGACGTTGCAGTTAAGGTTAGCGTGGCAGGTCTGCGTGGCGGTCATTCCGGTCTGGAAATCAACGAAGGCCGTGGGAATGCCAACAAGCTGCTGGCTCGCATCGTACGTCAGGCCATCTTGGATGACGAGGCACGTCTGGCCACATGGCACGGTGGCAACATGCGCAATGCCATTCCCCGTACTGCCGAGGCAGTGCTCACCCTGCCCAAGGAAAACGTGGACGACCTGAAGGAACTCTGCGACTTCTGCCAGAAGCAGTTTGTGGACGAATACCGTGGTGTTGAGCACAGCATAGAGGTAAGCATGGAGCAGGTGGAACTGCCCGCAAAGCAGGTTCCCGTGGAGATTCAGGACAATCTTGTCAGCGCTATCATGGCATGCCACAACGGCGTCCTGCGTTTCATCCCCAGTATCCCCACAGTGGTGGAGACCAGCAGCAACCTTGCTATCATCAACATTGGCGAGGGCAATGCCGAGATTCTTATCCTGGCACGAAGCAGTTGCGATACCCAGCTGGAGTTCCTGCAGGAGATGATGGTATGTACCTTCGGCATGGTGGGCATGAAGGTTGAGTTCGGTGGTCAGTATGGTAGTTGGCAGCCCAACTTCGACTCTCCCATCGTGGCAAAGATGGTGGATGTGTACAAGCAGTGCTTCAACGAGGATGCCAAGGTGGAGGTATGCCATGCCGGTCTCGAGTGCAGCATCATCGGTGCCCTGTATCCCAATATGGACCTCGTGAGCTTCGGTCCCACAATGCGCTCTCCCCACACCCCCGACGAGCGTTGCAACATCCCCAGCGTAGAGAAGTTCTGGGTGTTCCTCAAGGCCCTGCTGGCAAGCATTTAATAGGCAGACCCTCCCCCAACCCCTCCGCAGGGGAGGGGAGTGGTTACATTTGCAGCAAGAAGCAGTATATACTCCCCTCCCTTGCGGAGGGGGCGGGGGAGGGTCCGATATTTATTCGATGAACTTAGACGAACTATACAAGGCACGATATGTGCTCAACGGCATTATCCGCCGTACGGATCTGGTTCAGGCACCACGCCTGAATCCGGATGCCGATATCTACCTGAAGCCCGAGAACCTGCAGGTTACGGGTTCCTTCAAGGTGCGTGGCGCATGCTACAAGATTTCCCAGCTCTCTGCCGAGGAGAAGGCACGGGGCGTTATAGCCTGCTCGGCAGGCAACCATGCCCAGGGTGTTGCACTTGGTGCCACACATGCCGGGGTGAAGTCCCTTATCTGTCTGCCCGAAGGTGCTCCTATCAGCAAGGTGGAGGCAACACGGCGCTATGGTGCGGAAATCTGTTTGGTGCCTGGCGTGTACGACGATGCATATCAGCATGCACTGAAACTGCGCGACGAGCACGGTTACACCTTCGTGCATCCCTTCGACGATGAGAAGGTGATAGCAGGCCAGGGCACTATAGGCCTGGAACTTCTGGAGCAGTTGCCCGATGTGCAGTGCGTAATCGTGCCCATCGGCGGTGGTGGTCTTGCCAGTGGTGTGGCGTATGCCATTAAGAGTCTCAATCCCTCCGTGGAAGTATGGGGCGTGCAAGCTGCCGGAGCGCCCAGTATGTACCATAGCGTTGCCGACGGCCATATCATGCGCCTGCCCAACGTGAGCACCGTTGCCGATGGCATTGCCGTGAAGCAGCCAGGCGAACTGACCTACGATCTCTGCCACAAGCACTTGGACGGTATTGTCACCGTAACCGAGGACGAGATATGTGCAGCCATCCTTGCCATCATCGAGCAGCAGAAGATGGTGGTGGAAGGTGCCGGTGCTGTGTCTGTGGCTGCTGCCATGTTCAACAAGGTTCCCATTGCCGGCAAGAAGACCATCTGCATACTCAGTGGCGGTAATGTGGACGTTACCATCCTGAACCGTGTCATCCACCGAGGTCTGGTAAAGAGCGGCCGTATCTGCAAACTCACCATCACCCTCGAGGATAAGCCCGGTCAGCTCGTTGGCGTCAGTCAGATAATATCCTCTATGGGAGGTAATGTGGTGAAGGTTAACCACGAGCGTAGCGACGACTCCAACCGTGTTACCGACTGCATCCTGCAGCTTCAGGTGGAAACCCGTAATCACGAGCACGTCGAGGCCATCCGCACCGCCCTGCAGGAAGCCGGCTTCAGCACGCAGTGCCAGGTGTATTGAAAGTTGAAAGTTGAAAGTTTAACGATTAACGTGGTAGGGACGCAGCGTGCTGCGTCCTAGAACAATAAACAAAGCGTCCGCACGTCCGCCCATTCAGATTACTCATATTACTCCGAGTATTCCGATTAAACCTAATTAAAAGACATAACCCATGAAAGTAATCAGTACAGACAAGGCGCCTGCTGCCATCGGTCCCTACAGCCAGGCGATAGAAGTGAATGGTATGGTATTCTGTAGCGGTCAGATACCCATAGACCCTGCCACAGGCAACTTTGTAGAAGGTGGCATACAGGAGCAGACACGCCAGGTGCTCACCAATGCCTCTCAGGTGTTGGCGGCAGCAGGTACCGACCTGTCTCATGTTGTGAAGACCACCGTCTTCCTCAGCGATATGGCAAACTTCGTTGCCATGAACGAGGTATATGCCCAGTTCTTCTCCCAGCCCTTCCCTGCACGTTCTGCCGTAGCAGTTAAGGACCTGCCCAAGGGCGCATTGGTAGAAATAGAAGTTCTGGCGGTTAAGTGATGCCCCCCCGACTTCATCACTTTTCATTGCTGTGAGGTAACAGTGTAACCTCTGCGTTCTCTCGTCGTAACGAAGTTTGCGACCCTCCAGCGCCAGCGTTAAATACGGAAATGGAATAAAACTCAGCGCTCTCTGCGTCCTCCTTTAGATTTGCGAAGAAAAAGAAAGGTAAGCAAAAAGTGCTATCTTTGTAAAAAGTTAACCAAAGGAGAGAGGTGAACTAGTGCGTTCTCCAGCTAAAAGAGCTATACGCAGAAACAGTCCTCTTCTCCTTTCCGTTGAACGGAAGAGCCAACTATATTTGTAGGTACAGAGACCTAATAAAGGATGTAGTTAGTTCAACTCCCGGTTAACCTATGTACAATTTAACATCGCAAAGGTATGAAAAAAGATCATTACATCGGAGTGGACATCTCGAAAAAAACTATTGATGTGGCAATTTTTGTCAAGGATACTCATAGAAGCACCTCTTTGCCCCATGAGTCTTTTCAGAATTCCGAAGAAGGATTTAAAGACATGAAAAGGTGGTTACGCAAGCAGAACGTCGCTCTTTCCAAGTCACTCGTCTGTATGGAAGCAACAGGAACCTATACCTACGAACTGTGTCTTTTTCTTGAACGGCAGGGCGTATCCTACTCTGTCCAGAGTCCTCTTCACCTGAAACGTTCATTCGGCTTGACACATGGCAAGAATGACAAGGTTGATGCCGCTCGTATTGCATACTATGCATACCTTCATCGTGATGACATCAAACTTAGCAAGCTGGCTGCTGAAAGCATACGCAGGCTAAAGTCCTTGATAGCAGAGAGAAAAAGCCTTGTCGTGGAGATAGCACGCTGTAAGACCCAGCTTAAAGAGGCCGGAGAACATGCCCCCAGTCTTGGCACCATAAAGCGTACTGAGTCTCTGCAGAAATTTCTTGAAGAGCAGGTTGGGGCCATAGAAGAGGAAATGGACCAGACTATAGAGACTGACGAGAGTATGAACACCAACTATCATCTGCTGCTCTCTGTTGATGGGATAGGTACGGTAAATGCTATCAATACAATCATAGCTACACATAACTTCGAGATGTTTGATAATGCCAGGCAATACGCCAGCTATATCGGTGTAGCACCATTTGAGCACACATCAGGAACAAGCGTAAGAGGAAGGACACATGTAGAACCTGGCGCCAAGATGCTAAAGGCAGATATGACCGGTGCTGTGAGAACATGCATAAACCATGACAAAGAAATAAAACATTACTATGAAAGAAAGATGGCGGAGGGGAAAGCTTACGGAGTTGTTGCCAATGCAATAAAGTTTAAACTATTGTTGAGAATGTTTGCCGTAATCAAGCGCCAAACTCCCTTCGTAAGGAAACCTGACTTCATTTTTTACTAAATAACAGAAAAAAGTCGCAAATTTATTTGGCCAAGTCCTATATTTCTGCGTGC